>CACZZQ010000001.1 GCA_902785695.1 uncultured Prevotellaceae bacterium
TCTCAGATGTACCAAAGACTCAACGAAGAAATGCACCCTGCAATTTGAGCTATTGACTACCTACCACTCAAAAATACCCTGCAAAATGAGCTATACGCCAAAAAAGTGGCATACTTATGAAAATAAGTGGCTTACTTACAAAAAAAAGTGGCTTACTTATGAAAATAAGTGGCATACTTACGAGCACTAAGTGACATAGTTATGAAAAATACAGATGGACATTTGCCACATTTGCCACATTTGACAGTACATTTTTAAACTTTCTCGCGTACGTCTGCGCGTATGCGTGTGTATTATATGTACAGACGTACGCGTGAAAGTTTATAAAAAAATGTGTCAAATGTGGCAAATGTGTCCACTGTCCATCTGTGTCGTATTGTCTTTTGTATAAAAATAATTGTCAATGTCTATTAATTCGTTTGGTTTTTATGTAAATTTTGCAAATTATGGCTTGCTGGTTGTCGATAATTTCGAAAAAAATAGTTAAATTTGTAGGGTAATTCTATAAACTAACCTCAATAGAATCTTGACAATTAAAATACAATAACTTAAAACATCTGGATTATGAAAAAGAAAGTGAGGCAAGGACACCTACCGAAGGTATGAATGTGCAGTTTGACGATTGACAAACGATTATATTACGAATCGGAAAGTGCCGCCAAAGCGAACCTGAAAGAGCATGATTAGTAACCGGCCGACCCGGGTCAGCAGATCTGCTGACCTTGGTCGGCCGACTTGCTGACCCGGGTCGGCCGATCTGCTGACCTTGGTCGGCCAGCTTGCTTTGGGGCTATTTTGCGATGCTAACCAGCTTTTTCTGTCCGTCGTAGTCTACGGCTTTCTGCTTTCCTTCAGGTGTGACGATGGTGAAGTGGCGCTTCGTGAGCATACCGGGATAGCTGCCTTTACGCTCGTCGATGGTGAGGGTGCGGGCCTTATCGTTCCAGTGGAAGGCGATGGTGGCATACTGACCCTTTTCGTAGTTGTAATTGTCGCCCTCGTCCTCATAGAGGGTGAAGTCGCCATTGGCACCTGGATAGATGCGCAACTCGAGGTCGTCCCATGCCTTCTCGCCTACATACTGCATCTCAGGACCGAGGGGCAGGATGCTGCCTGCACGTACGAACATGGGTACGCGGTCGAGGGTGGTCTCAAGGGTCACGTTCTGACCACCTGCGTAGTACTTGCCTGTCCAGAAGTCATACCATGTGGCTCCCTTCGGCAGATACTTCGTAGCCGTCTTAGTGGCAGTGAAGTCGATGGCACCATTATTGGCACCGTCTGTTGCGTTCTGGCGGTTCCAGCCAGTCATCGCATCCGTGCGGATTATCTTCTCCTCAGTATATTGTGGGTTCACGATAGGAGCAGCAAGGATGCTACGACCGAACATGAATTCGTCGGTGAGGTTCCATACGTTCTTATCGGCAGCGAAGTCGCTGAACAATGGGCGCATATAGCTGTCGTTGTTTGAGGTAACCTGCCAAGCGGTGCTATAGAGATAAGGTATGAGGCGATAGCGCAGACGGATCTGTTTCTCGATGGCATCATAGACGGGTTCGCCCTTCTGACCGAACTGCCATATCTCGCGAGGCGCGTCGGCACCGTGACTACGGAATACAGGGCAGAACAGTCCGTACTGCATCCAGCGCACGTAGAGCTCCTGGAACTGAGGGTTCTTGGGAGCAGAACCACTTCCTTTGGTGTTGTAGGAACCGCAGAAGAAACCACCAATGTCGGTGTTGAAGTTGGGGTTACCAGTCAGTGAGTAGCTCAGGCCGGCAGGCACCTGCTTACGTAGCATATCCCATGAAGAGTTCACGTCGCCGCTCCACATATTTGAACCGTAGTGCTGCTGACCGGCATAGGAAGAGCGAGTCATGATGAAGACGCGCTTAGCCTTCCCCGTCCCCTCCGAAGGAGGGGTGTCGCGTTGAGCTTGATAGATGCCACGAACGGTCTCCAGGGGGAAGGCATTGCGCTGTGAGCGCCAAGTACCGCCATAGACCTTATGAGCATAGTCGCTCTCCTTTGGGTTGAAGAAGTCGGGGTCGGTAGAGTCCATCCACCAGGCATCAGTGCCGTAGTCGTAGAGGGTCTTCAGGTATTTCCAGTAGATAGCGCGAGCCTCGGGGTGGAAGGCATCATAAACCTTCACGCCAGAAGGATATTTCATCACAGGAGGCCATACGTGCGAGATACCGCTCTGGGGCCAGGTCTCGAAAGGCATGAGCAGGCCCTTTGCATCGAGCTCGCGGAACTGCTGGGTCATAGGACCGAAGCTGGCCCAGATAGAGATCATGAAATGGGCGTGCTTCTTGTGTACGTTCTGAATCATCTGCTTTCCGTTAGAGAAGTCCTCGGCGAGGAAGTCCATAGCGTTCCACAGATAGTTAGAGCCCCAGTACTGCCAGTCCTGAATGATACCGTCGAGGGGTACGTTGAGCGCACGATACTGGTCAACGATGCTCTCGGTCTCCTTCGCACTCTTATAGCGCTCCTTAGACTGCCAGAAGCCGTAGGTCCATAGGGGGAACATAGGTACGTCGCCAGAGAGGTGGCGCATCTGGGCAATAACGCCGTCGGCACTGCCGCCATACATGAAGTAATAGTCTACGCCTTGGCCGGCCTCTGAGGTGAACGTCATACCGTTAGCATTATCCTCGAAGAGGGTAGGAGAGTAGTTCTCCCAGTAGAGACCCCAGCCCTTGATGCTCTGCAGCACGTTCTGGAAGTCCTCCAGATTCGACTGTTCCATGCGTTTCTTCTCACCGCGACGATTCATCTTACCGTTTTGGATGGTACCCAGTCCGTAGATGGCCTCGTCTTTATCGAGTTTAAATGTTTGGCTCACCTCCCACTCGTCGCTGTTTTTCCTGATCAGGCTCCAGCCCTCTTCGCGCAGCAGCACCTTGCCTTTTGCGGTGAGGAAGGTCAGGTTGCCCTGAGCGTCCTGCTTCACGGTAAGCTGGCTGCTCGATGTGGCGTTGCCTTTCTTCGTGATGTTCACGTTTTCTGGTTGAGCAATGACCACGAGTGACTTCGTGGGCTGTCCCTTTACTACGTGTACGATACTTGGAGTCATGAACTCAATCTTTACGTCCTGCTGCGCATGAGCCTGTGTCAGGGCGATGGCCATGATAGCCAGAGATAGTAATCTTTTCATGTTGGTTTTAATTAGTCAAAGAATATCTTCTTGTTGTTTTTGATATAGATGTTGCCTGCCTTGGGATTCTTCACCCTCATGCCTGTGAGAGTGAAGAGGTCGTTGCTGACTGATTGGCGATGAGAGGGCTTCTGAATGCTGGCTTCCAGTAATTCTTCTTCAGTGACAGAGTTGATGACAATATCCGTGATAGTAATGACATCGGTTGATGACGGACGGGTAATGGTCAACTTGTACTCACCCCAGCCGTCTTCTACCTTAAAATAGAGGTTGGCTTCACCGTTGGCAGAAATGGTGTCGCTTAATATCAGGTTCTTCTTGCCCGTGAGTTTCTGAATGTTGACAGCAATCTGTATGGTGTCGCTACCTTCACTCTTGAAATGGAGTTTGTAGAAGCCGTTGTCGAACTGCAAGGAACGATAGACATTCTTGTTCGTAGTGTTATATTGTGTACCACCGAATTTGAGCAGCGTTTTTTGGCTGTTCATCGTCCAGCCGTGGTTCTTTGGGGTATAGCCCTCTTCCTCAATGCGGGGACACCATTTCAATGTGGTGTCGCAAGGAGTATCAAGGGTGTACTGCTTGAAGAAGTTCCACATGGTCTTTGAGGAGTTCCCTTCATCAGTATTGCCAGTATAGGGGCTGTGGCCCATACCGTCCATCTCATAATAGACATAAGGGAAGCTGCCTTCAGCGGCCTCGTAGATGCTCTTGGTATACTTGCCACTGACGATGGTCTTCTTTGGTACGGGATTGGCACCCATGCGGGCCACCATCTCATCTACGATGGCAGGCATTTTTTCATATAACACGAAATTGTCGGCCTTACCGTGAATATGCAGGAAAGGCACGGGACGCCACCCGGTGTGACGCAGGTGGAACTCGTTGATAGGGTATCCGCTGATGCTGGCAAAGGCTGCGAAGATGTCGCTGCAGACGTTGCTCAAGGCATAGGTCATCATACCACCATTAGAGAATCCGCAGCAGTAGAGACGTTTGCGGTCAATCTTATATCTCGATGCCACATCCTCGATGACTGCCTTCAGAAACTTCACGTCGAAGTTGTCCTCGCCAGTGGCTGTCCAGCCGTTAGCCGATCCACCGAAACCAATGGGAAAAGGAGTCGGCTTGCCTTGCGGGTAGGCCACAATGCATCCCGCCCAATCGGCGACATCAGTACCGAAGGGACTCTTGTCGTTGCTGCCTCCATTGGCACCGTGGAGTGACAGCACAAACGGACAGTTGTCCTCGATGTTATTAGGTACGTAGAGCTTGTAAGTGCGGCTCTCACCGTCTACCTTGATGGTGACATCTTTCTCTACTTTCGCAGCCTGCAGTATCATGGTGCTGCATACGGTAATCAGTAAAGTTAAAATTTTACTCATTGTATTTAGTGTTTGATGATTTTCTTTCCGTTAATAATGTTGATGCCTTTTTGGGAGATACCAAACTGTCGGCCGCCCAGGTCGTGTATGGCTTGAGATTTAATGTTAGAGGCTTCTTGCGTCCCTTCGGTAGCAAGCGTCCTTCGGCCGAGCGGAGATTTGATGCCAGTTTCCACATAGCCTTTCTTGAAGATATGGTATTCACCGCCAGCAACGGTCTGCAAATCGTATTCATATACCTGTTTTACTTTCAGCGACGGCTTTGAAGTGAGCGATTTTGCCAGCAGGGGTTCCTTAATATCGGCAGGGGCAAAGAGCGGATTGGGACAATCGCCATCGGCAGGTGTAAGCCCCTCACCCTCCAATTCTACGTATGAGCGAAGACGGGCCGTGCCTCCAATAGCAGAGCGGATGACAGCTTTCGCAAGTGTGCTGTTTTCCCATTCCATATTTACTTCGAAGGCTCCTCTGGCTTTCAGTCCGCTAACGCTGCCTTGTGTCCATGTTGAGGGTAGAGCCGGCAACAGGTGGATGGCACCGTCGTGACTTTGGAGCAACATCTCGGCAATACCAGCTGTGGCACCGAAGTTTCCGTCAATCTGGAAGGGCGGGTGAGCATCGAAGAGATTGGGGTAGGTTCGGCCATCGGGATATTGTGATGTCACATCATCAGAAGGCAATAGCTTCAGCATATTCTTCAGGATAGTCAATGCATGGGTGCCGTCGAGCATACGAGCCCAGAAGCAGATCTTCCAGCCCAGACTCCATCCTGTAGCAGCATCGCCACGGTCGGTCAGCGTCTGCTTGGCAGCAGCGAAGAGCTCGTTATGGCTATAGGGTGAAATCTGATTTGAGGGGAACAGACCGTAGAGATGCGATATGTGGCGGTGCTGTTTTTCACTGCCATCGGCATCGATGAGCCACTCCTGCAACTGCTTCCTACTGCCAATCTGCATGGGAGGAAGCTGGGAGAGGGTAGAGGTAAGACGGTTGATATAAGAAGTATCTTCGTCTAAAATCAGGGCTGCTCGCAGCGTATTTGAAAGCGCATCGAACACAATCTGATTATCCATCGTACAACCGGCGGTGATAGGTGTAGACTTGCCTGCAGGTCCTTGTTCTGGACTGACGGAAGGCACTACTACCAACCAGTTGTCATAGTTGGGATGTGGTACCATGTAGTCCAGATAGAAGTCGGCAGTACCTTTAATGACGGGATACCATTGGCGTAAAAAGTCCTTGTCGCCTGTATAGAGATAGTGCTGCCACAAGTGGGTGGCAAGCCAAGCACCACCGTTGGGATACATACCCCAGAACGCACCATCGACAGGGCCTGCTATACGCCACAGGTCGGTGTTGTGATGGGCCATCCAACCGCTGCATCCATACATTTTTTTCGCAGTGATAGCCCCAGTCTCACTCAGGTCACGTATCATGTTGAAGAAAGGCTCGTTAGTCTCTGTGAGGTTGCACACCTCAGAAGGCCAATAGTTCATCTCGGCATTGATGTTGATGGTGTATTTCGAGTCCCAAGGTGCATCTTGCTTGTCGTTCCATAGTCCTTGAAGGTTGGCTGGCTGACTGCCTGGCTGCGAACTGCTGATAAGCAGGTAGCGACCGTAGTTGAACAGCAGTGATACCATACCCCAGTCCTTGCTGCCCGTGAACTTGTTGAGGCGATTCTCTGTGGTCAACTGGCTATTGGATGTTGAAGGCAGATACAGCTTTACACGACCGTACTGTTGCTGATAAGCCTCCACATGGCGACTCAGCAGCTCTTCAAAGTTGAATTGACTGGCACCGTTCAGATACGACAATGTCTTTTTCGAGGCATTTCCCGTTACGTCTTTATAGGTTACATAATTGGTAGCGGCAGTGATGAAAATGGTAGCCTTGGTATAGTCCGTAACACTCACTGTGCCATCAGTGTTGTAAGTCACGGTTCCGTCGCTTTTCACTTGATATCTGAGTGTTGCTTTTAGTTTGGAGGTAATGCCCTCATGATCTACTCCGTTGATAGTAGCTGTCATACCGTCGTTGCTCTTGGTATAGCTGGTTTGGTACGGGGCAGAGTGCTTCAGTGTGAACGTATTGAGTGAATCGGCCTCAACATATACCACAATGACGCTGTCAGTCATAGAGGCGAACGAAGTCCTGCGGAAATGGTGACCTTCATAGTCGAAATTGACCGTCGAGACGGCTCTTTGCAGGTCGAGTTCGCGTTCGTAATTCTGGGCACCAGCAAGTTTAATGCCTTTATGAACGATTTTCAGACTGCCCAGTGTGAGGTATTTCATACCGTGAGGTCCCTTGATGAACTTCTGGTTGATGAGGCTCTCGGCATCACTCTCCTTGCCTTCGAAAATCAGTTGGCGTACTTTGTCCAGACTACTGAGTGCTGTAGTGCTGTTGTTGTTATGAGGACCGCCACTCCAGAAGGTGTCTTCATTAAGCTGAATTTCGTCGGTTACAACACCGCCTTTAATCATGCCGCCCAGTCGACCGTTGCCGATAGGGTATGACTCCAGCCATATCTTGGCGGGTTTGTCATCCCACAAACGATTGGTATTGTCGCTGTCCTGTGCAGAGAGGGAACAGCAGAGTCCCACCAGCATCAGAAATGAAAGAACAGACTTTTTCATTGTATCTTCTAAGTGTTTGGTTGTCATTGTCTGATAAGTCGCACACCGTATATTTCGCCCACCTGCTTGCCTTGCTTTGCTACAAACTTGATGCGCACTTGGGTCTTACCCTTCACGAGATCAGCAGGGATGGGGTAGTCCTCGGTCTTGAACTGCGAGGTACGCCACTTGTGGGTGTTGTTCACGCTGCACATCAGTTGGTCGTCAACCATAATATCGAACTCGCACGTACGCCATTCGTCCTGTCCCCAGAACGTCAGACGGAGGGTTAGTTCGGTTTCACCGCCTGTCTGCATCAAATAACTGAAATAGTGACCGTTGCGGGCATCACGGAAGAATATGTCGTTGGTATTACCTGTGTTGGAGCGGTCGGTCTCCATCTTGTGGTCAGTCTCGGGCTGTTGTTCACCAGGCTGCACCTTATCAACGGTGCGAGCTTCAAGGGCCTGACGCTCCTGCTCTTCACGTGCCAGACGCTCCAGATAGTCCTTGTGCGTCTTCTCTGTCAGTGCGAGCCAGTAAATCATATAGCGTGAGTCGTGGATTTCGAAGAAGGGTTGGAGTATGCCAGAGATACTATTTTCCATCTTCGTTTTCAACATGAAGTGCAATGGTTGTCCATCAATGGGGGTTATCTGCTCTGCTATCGCATCGATGTTGTCGTTGACGAGGATAGGCGCTTCGTTGATGGGGAGCTTCTTACCACTGGCATACTGTCCGAAACGGCTATCGTCAGCCACGAGATGTGCCAAGTCTTCCGTACCTGTCTTCATGCCGAGCAGAATAGGGCCGTGCATCAGGGCGATATATTGCGGCACGTTGGGCAGGTATTTGACGCTGTTGTGCATGGGGAACGTCACTTCAACGACGTCGCCTTTTTTCCATTTGCGATTGATCGTGACGTAGCTGGACGGGCCGCTGATGATGTCAACGGGCTTGCCGTTGACGCTAACCTTGAAATCACCTGGCTTTACCCAACCAGGATAGCGCACCAAGAGGGGGAACTCGACCTTTCCACTGGTAATGGTGATCTTACTCGATTCTGCGTAAGGGAATGCCGTCTCCTGTTTCAGGGTGAGGCCCTTTTCCTTCCAATTCAGCTCAGAGGCTACGAAGAGGTTCACGTAAAGTGCATTACCCACATGGGTATAGATGAACTGTCCGTACTTACCGTGATTCTCCATACCAGTGCCCACGCAGCACCACATGGCCTCGTTGGGTGCCGAGTAGTTGCGATAATGACGGGGACGGGCGGAAGTGAAGTAGACGTAGCCACCGTGCTCAGGATGCTGACTGGAGAGGATATGGTTGAATGTGGCCAATTCGTAGTAGTCGGCATAGCGGGCCTCGGGGTTACGACGGTGCATATCCTCGGTCAGTTTCAACATATTGTTGGTGTTGCAGGTCTCAGGGCCATCGATGTCGTTGACGAAGTCGATGCAAGCCTCCTTGCTGGGGAAGTGCTCGCGACGCGAGTTACCGCCAAAAGCCAACGAACGCTCGCCCGTCACAATGTCCCAGAAGTAGTTGGCAGCCTCGTGAAAAGGCTCGCTCCCTGAAAGTTCGCTGATGCGCTCGAAGCCCACGACCTTAGGTACCTGCGTGTTGGCATGCATATTGTCGAGACAATCTTGGCGCTGCGACATGGGTGTGAGCAGTCGACGGTGCGAGAAACGCGTGGCAGCGAAGAGATATTTGGGTTCTTTCGTAATGGCATAGGCATCGGCCAGCACCTCGTTCATGCCACCGTGCTCGTTATCTAGCATTCGCTCCATCTGAGCGTCCGACAAGCCTGCCGTGAGGTCGGTAGCCCAGTCGCAGAAGCCTAGGAAAAGTGTCTTGGCCTGCTCGTTGCCGCAATACAACCACGCGTCACGCAAACCGGCGTACATCTTATGAAGGTTATAGAATGGTGCCCACGAGCCGAAATAGACGCCAAAGTCTCCCTTTTTGAAGTTCGACCAGATGCGCTCGCTGTTGGGCATGCCGCCTACGTAGCCCTTGCCCCAGTCGGGATGGTTCTTGACGTTGGCATCGGCACAGAGCTGCAGTTCACTGATCATGTACTCCATGCGGCGGCGACACTCCTCATTGCCCGTGGCGGCATTCATAGCCATCGCCGTCAGGTAGTGACCACCCACGTGGCCGTCGAGCCCGTCCCAGTTGGGATAGGTCTTGGCTCTTGGTTCCAACCCCGCCTCCTTGCGGTAGGGCGCCAGCAGACGGTCAACATCGTACTTCAGCAGCGTCTCAATGTTCAGGTCGCGTGCTTTCTTTAGCGGACCGTCCAACAGAGTTACATCACCAAGGGGAAACTCGTCGGCATACAGTTTGTCTTGCGCATTGCCAGCTACCACAGCAGCTGTCATCAACATCGTTGTTAATAGTTTCTTCATATATCTTATTTTTCAGTTATTACTTCTACGTCACTATAACTCATTCGCTCGCCTTGTGCCAGTCGAAGACCTTCCACACGGATAACCTTTGCACGAGTGGGCTTGCAGCGTACGGTCTGCCAGATGGGGTTGTTCACAATATTCGAGAACTCTCCCTCGCCAATCGTCTCCCACTTCTGCCAGTCGGTAGTGGCAGAGATGCGGTAGTGGGTAACGAGACCCTCCTTCGAATCTTGTGGTGGCAGATAGCGGAAACCCGTTACCGTTGCCTCGTCGTTGAGGGTCACAAACATCATCTTGTCGGCTCCAAAGAAGATATAATAATCTGATGCATGTTTCTCGCCAGCATCTGGCGTGTCTTGTGTAATGTTTGGTGCCAGATAGATGCCCACCTTCTTGATGATTGGGTCGCACTTGGCATCGGTGACGATGAAGCGCAGACGAGTGGCGGTGACGGTGGGAAAACAGATAATACGGCGATGACCGATGGTCGTCAAACCATCTCCATTTTCCACGAGTTCATCCTTCAAGGGCACCCACTGTCCATCGACCTCAGCCTCCAACGAGAATTTCTTTACCCGCTGTCCGTAGCGGATATCCTCCTCCACTACAAAGCGGTTGAAGGTGGTGGGGTTCAAGAACTCAATGAGTCTCCCACTACCCCATGCTTTTTGTAGAGCCAAGACATCTTCTCCCTGCTTTTTAGGAATGTTCAGTGGCGTTTGCAGCGCCGTCTTGGTGAGGTCGGTCTTGAATACCTCGTTAATCATTTTCTTGAAGGCGATACCTCGCAGGGAGTCTGTGGGGTGGATGCGCCCGTTGGGAGCAATGGGGAAATTGAGCAGCAGACAAGAGTTGCGCCCCACCGATTTATAGTAGGTGTCCATCAGTTTCGACAGACTCTTTACGTTCTCGTTTTCCGTTTCGTGGTAGAACCACCCCGGACGAATACTGGTGTTCGTCTCGGCGGCTACCCAGGAGTCGCCATCTTCCACTCCGTAGTGTAGCATCTGGTAGGGCACATCACCCTCTTTGTTCAGCAGGCTCCAGTTGGTCTCGCCAACATTGCCAGCCTCAGTGCCGACCCATCGCAGGTCGCCACGATCACCACCATCATTCCAGATAACAGCATTGGGTTGCAACTCGCGAATCATGCGGAATGTCTCTGCCCATTGGTAGTAGGTTTTTCCGTCTATACGCCGCGTTTCGTTAGCGCCGCCATACCAGCCATCGCCTCCGTTAGCTCCATCGAACCATACCTCAAAGATATCGCCATACTCCGTCAGCAGCTCGCGCAACTGGTTGCGGAAATAGGTTACGTAGGCCGGCTTGCCGTACTCAGGATGGTTTCTGTCCCAAGGCGAGAGATAGACTGCAAATTTCAATCCCTCTTCCTTACAAGCCTCAGCTAGTTCACGCACTACGTCGCCCTGACCATTCTTCCACGGTGAGTTCTTCACCGAATACTCCGTATATTTCGAAGGCCACATGCAGAAACCACAGTGGTGCTTAGCGGTGAAGATGATGCCCTTCATGCCTGCCTGTTTGCACACTCGCGCCCACTGACGGCAATCCAGATTACTGGGGTTGAACAACTTCGGATCTTCATTGCCGAAACCCCATTCCTGATCGGTGTACGTGTTCAGTGAATAATGGATAAAGGCGTACATCTCCATATCCTGCCAACGCAGTTGATTCTCTGAAGGTATTGGACCGCACGGTTCGGGATTCGAGACCTGCGCCTGACTACCGCATGCGGTGCAAGCCATCATCACTGCTAATATTGTTTTTTTCATCCCTTAAACTACTTACTGTTTATATTAAGTGTTGCTGTTGGCAGGCTGCTCTTGATGCTAACCTGAATTTTGCCTCTCTTCTGCATGCTACGCACAACGAGCAGGGCACGTCCTTTCCATGTGGTCACCTTGGGCGATGTATATGGCTCGCGGTCTTTCAGGTCGGCAGAGGCAAAAGATAACATACTGCCTTGTCCTTTCACGATGGCCTCGCAGGGGATAGCAGCATCTGGACAGATGTTGCCATTCTTGTCGATAACCTCAACGGTGATGAAGGCAAGGTCCTGACCATCATGATTCAGGCTATTTTTGTCTGCCGTCAGTCGCAAGGCTGCTGGTTCGCCAGCGGTAGAGAGTGTTTTGATACGTCCCCAACAGGTCTCAGCACGTAGTGTTCCTGCTTCGTAAGGCACTTGGAAGATCGCCTTGAACTCCGTGCTTTGGTTAACATTCTTGGTATCGATGAGCTTGTCGTTGAGGAAGAGTTTAACTTGTGGATCTTTCGTGTAGACTTCCACATCGATAGCTTTCCCTTCCCAGCCTTGCCAATTCCAACTCTCCCATGTGGGCCAGACGCTCCAGGCCGTCTGATGAATCTTTCCGTGATAGCCATCAGGTTCCTTTACAGCCATATATAAGCCATCATCTTCTATAGGTGTGGAACTCATCTGCCCATCCTTCCATTCGTGCATTGGCATATTCTTGGTTTTCCATAGTATCTCACGATAGTGACTAATAGGTTTGCGCCAGCCAGTGATATCCACATCACCGCAATAAGCACCGTGCCAGTCAGGCTGTCCACCGCTCACATAGTGCTCGCCTGGTCGTTCACCCTCGTAGTAATAGCGACCAATACCTGACTCGCCTAGATAGTCGAGACCTGTCCACACGATATCACCAATGATATAAGGATATTCGTGCACCAATGCCCAGTTCTTAAAGGCATCGCGAGGATAACTCTCCGTCTGCCACATCACGCGTTTGGGATCGCGCTCGTGATCACTCTTGTGCTTGTGAATCATGTAGTTATAGCCCACGATGTCGAGCACCTCTGCGTGTGGGTCGTAGATTTCCCAGTCATTATCCCAAGCACAAAGGGCTTCCGTAACGGGGCGAGTATTATCCATTTCAAGGATAGCCTTTTTGAGCTTCCTGGCAGTAGTGACCACACGGATATCTTTGCGCTCAATCACCTCATTGCCGATGCTCCAGCAGATAACGCTGGGGTGGTTGCGGTCACGCTGTACCATTGCATGGATATCCTCGCGATAGCACGAATCGATGAGTGTAGAGTAGTCGTAAGGATTCTTTTGTGTGCGCCAGCCATCGAAAACCTCGTCAATAACAAGCATACCCAGCGAGTCGCAGGCATCGAGGAAGGCACGAGTAGTGGGATTGTGAGCCGTACGAATGAGGTTGAAACCTGCCTCTTTCATCAGTTTCACCTTACGAATCTCGGCTGCATCAAAGGCCATCGCCCCCAGCACACCATCATCGTGATGCACGCAAGCTCCATTGATTAATATCGGCTTGCCATTAAGTATAAGCCCCTTCTCGGAAGAATACTCAATGGTGCGGATGCCATAAGTGACAGGCAAGACATCTCCTTCAGCTTCAATCGTTGTATGATAAAGATAAGGATCATCAGTCGACCACAAATGGGGATTCTTCACATGAATGGTCCTCTCAACCGGTTTGCGTGAACCATCCTCCATGACCACATCGGCTTTGAGGTTTACTGTATGGATGTCGGGTGTTGTCACCCTAACGCTCCATTCATCAATATAACGCCTACCTTTCGTCTCCAGCCACACATGGCGATAGATGCCAGAGCCGGAATACCAACGACAGTTAGGCTGTTCACTGTTATTGACTTTAACGATAACCTCATTATCACGCTCGTTTTTATTTAAATAAGGTGTGATATCGACGGTGAAGGGTGTGTAGCCATAGGCATGTTGCCCTGCCTTTTGTCCGTTGATAATGACTTCGGCCTTTTGATAAACACCCTCGAAGTGCAATGTCACGATGTCCGCCTTAGGCGTCTTAAACATCTTACGATATTCGCCCTTTCCACCTGGGAACCAGCCACCACCTTCTTTCGTGGCTCCTGTTGCAGGGTTTGGCCCCTCGTAGATGTCCCAATCGTGGGGCAGGTTAACGGTAATAGTCTTTCCGTTACGGGTAAATTGCCAGTTGTCGTCAAAGAGCACCTTCGTTTGTGCCATCGTTGTCGTGTAGCCCCATGTCATTAGGGCGAATATCAGAAAATGTTTCATATATATTCTTATGATATCTACTTGGTAATGATTTTCTTTCCTTCCTGAATCTTGATAGAAGACTTGCCCCTGTTGTTTGCTTTTCGTCCTGATAGATCATAGAGAGGGGAGAGGGAAGAGGGGAGAGGAGAGAAAGGAGAAGTAATGCCTGTTGGATTCTCAAAGAATTGCCAACTGTCAAAGTCAAAGGTCAACTTATCAGAGCCTTTTATATAGAAATACAGATATTTTTGTATGCCCATGACGGATGTCGTCAGGTCACAGGTCACTTCCTGCCATTCTCCATTAGTAGAATCTATTTTGATGCTTCCAACGGTTTTACTGCCAATACGAATATCCAGTGTTGTAGCGGCAGTAGAGCGTACGATGGCTTTAAATGACTGGGCACCGACCTCGCCAAAGTCTACATTGCGCACCCTAATATTACCATTCTTGCTAATATTGGTCACATAGCATTTCTGGTAATTACCCTCACAGCGTACATTACTACACTTGTTGACAGTTTCAGCCTCCTGCAGTTCAAAGGGGTTTAATGTCTGCACAGGGTCAACACCTGTAGTAGTGAACTTAATGCTGGGGATAGTGCCGTCTTCATTGGGCGTGAATTCCTCAATACAAGTAGAGCGCTTATATCCACCACCGCCAGTGAGCTTCCCGTTATGGTAGAACATATAATGATGTCCTTTAAACTCTACGCTACCGCCATGAATCGTGAAACTATTATCGGCCTGACCTAAAATCTTTCCCTGATAGGTCCAAGGACCTGTCACCTTGTCGGCTGTAGAGTAGGCCCAGTGTTCAGGCACACCACCTGCAGCATACTCCAGATAATACTTCCCGTTGCGTTTATAGATCCAGGAGGCTTCTTCGAAGTTGGTTTTAGGATTGTTCTTGTCGTCATACCCTTTAAAAGGGCCAAAGGCATTCTCGTCCTTCGTCTTCACCTCAATCTCGCCACCTGTGATTGCAGTCATCTTCTTGGTTAGTTTCGCATACCATAGCATATTGTTACCATAGAAGAGGTAAGCCTGCCCGTTGTCGTCAATAATCACGGAAGGGTCAATCTTGAACCATCCTTGCACCAGTGGCTTCTTAATGGGGTCTTTGTATGGACCTGCAGGATTGTCGGCTACTGCTACTCCGATGCCAGGAAAGGCCTGTCCCTTGATGGTTGCAGTGCAGTACCAGTACCACTTGCCATCGCGTTCAATGCATTGGCTGGCCCAGCAGTCGTTGTCCTGCTTAGCCCATGCGGAAAAAGTCTTTGAGGTGATGGGAGTGCCGCGGTAAGTCCAGTTTACCATATCGACGGTGCTGTAGAGCAACCAGTCTTTCATGGTAAAGTAATTATTTTCTGTCACGTCTTCATCGTGGTCAACAAAAAGGTAGAGTGTATCACCATGTACGTATGGTGCAGGATCGGGAGTGTAGCGGTCGTAGATAATAGGGTTTTGTGACCATGTGCTGAGGACTGTCATAGTCATCAGACATATCATTGTCAGCCTCTTGATACGTTTGTTTTTTGTCATTATGTTTAGCCTTTAGTTATTTTGGTGGCAAAATTACAACAAATAATTGAAAAAGGCCTCTCTTTTTGTTTCAAATTATTTAGAAATGGAACAAAATATGGCGCGTAATCACTACGCGCCATATTTTACAACCATAATTACTATACTTATTACTAACTAAAACACCTACATTCTTAACATTGCGTTTAGTTACGGATAACTAATTCCGATGCAAAGGTACAAATAAAAGAAACATTTCCGTGGAGGGAAATGTTTCATGGTTATGCGGAAAAATATCAGATAGTTTTTTTCTTCTATTCCTATAGCTTTCTTTATTTTATCAGATACTTTTTTCCATTCTTGATATATATTCCTTTACTCAATTGATAGTCGTTTTTTATTCCATATCCGCTTAAATCATATAATACGTCTGTTTGTGGTTGAGGGTAGTTTATGTCCTTGATGCCTGTGGCTACGTAACTGTTGGCAGTAAGCGAAAGTTGCCCTATGATGCAGTCGCTCCATTCTGATGCTGCCGAGTAGATGGCGATGACGTAATCTCCCTGCTCAGTAATATCAAATTCAAAGGACTGCTGCTGAGGACTGCTGAAGTTGTTTTCGGGCCTATTGCCGATGTTGATGTTCGGTGTGTACTCCTGATTGGCGCTGCTCGTATTGCCGGTCCGCTTCTCGACACATAGTTCAACAGTGCCAAAGTTCTCCATATTCCAATTGCAGATTTTGTATTTCATCGTGTAGTGACCTGGAGCCAGACTGAGTGTGGTGCCTCCGTCACTAAGTCCATACTTTGCCCAACCCTGATGGGCCTTGCCATTGATATTGCGCAAGTAAAGCCCGTAATTGAATCCTTTAGTAGAGCCTGTGAACTGCAGTACGCGACATCCTGAAGAATAGCCGCTACTGTAGCCTACGCGACGTTCGCTGCTATCGTAGGTAGTCCATCCTGCTGGTAGTGAATTGGCCTCTTTGAAATCCGATGATACGGTAAGTGTCGTGGGTGCCTGTAGCGTTACTTCAACCGATGCTGTGCTTGTCTCACCGTCATTGTCGGTGGCTACGGCTTTCAGTGTATGCTTAGCTGCTTTAGCTCCCGTTAAGGTTGCCTTGTAGGGCTTGCTGGTGCAGGTAGCGAGAAGTGTAGTGCCATCGTAGAACTCTACCTTTTCAATGGTGCCGTTAGGGTCATCTGCGGTGGCGGTGATGGTGATGTCGGGGAAAACCGCTTTACAACCATACTGGGGGATGAGTTGCTGAGTTTTTATGGCTTCGGTGGTTTCAAATTAGCTTTTATGCGATTCGGCGTATTCCGACGGTGATTGCCCGAAATGAGTCTTGAAGGCTGTGGAGAAGTGTGCTTGGTCGGCATAGCCAACGCGGTCGGCAATTTGAGAAACATTGATTTTCCCTTCTCGTAGCAGTCGGGCGGCCTGTTCCATACGTAGGTTACGCAGGAACTTTCCTGTGGAGACACCTGTTATCTCTTTCATCTTTCGATGTAGTTGTGCACGACTGATGCCCACGTCGTTGGCCATCGTATCAACAGTATAGTCTGGGTCAGAGAAATTGGCATTAACTGAGCGCATAATGCGCTCCATGAGTGCATCGTCGTTGCCTTTCACTTCCACCTGCTCTATGCGTTCCTCCTGCTTTAGGGCTCCGCTGAACTTTCCCTTCAGTCGGTGAATGTTTGCTATAAGGTTGTCTATCTGGATATGCAGTTCCTCCATATCAAATGGTTTGGCCATATAGGCATCGGCTCCCATTCTCAGTCCTTCCAGTTTATGTTCCACCTCAGCTTTCGAAGTGAGCATAATAACGGGAATCTGTGAGATGTTGGTGTTGTCTTTAATATGTTTGAGCAGAGTGAGTCCATCCATCTCAGGCATCATCATGTCGCTGATGACAAGGTCGTATTCATCAGTAAGCAACATCTTCAGGGCTTCCTTCCCGTTAACGGCATGTTCAAATTTATAACGGTCGCCTAACTCGGAAATGATGTAGCGTGCGATTTCAGGTTCATCGTCAACGATTAGTATACGGAACTGACGGAAGGACTTCTTACCTTTGGTACCCGAAGAGAGGACCTCGCGTACAGGACTATCCGTTACTATTTGTTCAGGACGCAAGTGCTTGTTACCCTTTGGAATAGTAACTACGAAACAGGCTCCCTGCTTGTCTGTACGGCGAAGAGCCTTGATGTTGCCACTATGCATTTCCGTAATAGCCCTGCAGAGGTTCAGCCCGATACCCGTTCCCTGAATGCCCAGGTTGGCAGAGTTCTTTCCTTGATAGAATCGGTCGAACAGACGGTCGGGGTTCTCGTCTTTAAATCCCATGCCGTCGTCTATAACCTTTATCTCAATGTTCTTTTCCGTCTCACGTAAGACAACCTTCACTTCACCGTTGTCAAAGGTATATTTGAAGGCGTTAGAGAGCAGATTGGATATCACCTTATCGAAATTGATTCGGTCAACCCAAGCCAATACATGATCTTTCTCGTGTTCGAAACTAAAGGCGATGCCGCGCTGGTCAGCACCAAACTGATAGAGCTTACAGATACCGCTGATAAAGTCTACAAGGTTTGTCTCCTGACAGTGTAGCTGCATCTGATTCTTGTCCAATCGGCGCTGGTCAAGAATCTGGTTGACCAGTTGTAAGAGTCGCTGGGCATTGCGGTCGATGGTATCGACTGGGTTCGAGATTTGTGATTTGAGTCTTGAGATCTCCTCGGGGGGGGCTATATCATCAATATTGATATCCTTCAGTTTTCCAATAGCTCCCATGATGATGGTCAATGGAGAGCGGATGTCATGGGTGGCATTGATAAGGAAACGCATCTTTTCCTCTGCCATCAGACGATGGGCACGTCGCCTGTAGCTATAGCCCATCAGCCCTATCAGCCCTATCAGCCCAAAGATATAAATCACCTGTGCCCATGTAGAACGATACCAGGGTGGTGTCACCTTCAATGTGATGCTTTTGATTGGAGAATAGGCTGTACCCGACATTGCCCTGACTTCGATATTGTAAGTGCCAGGTTGCAAGTGACTCAACTTGATGGCGTTCTGACCCTCAGGGTTCTGTTGCCAAGTTTCGTTATTGATGCGGTATTCGTAAATTATGTTGCTGGGGTTGTTGAAGTCGAGCAACGAGAACTCCAGTGCTATGTCATTGTCGAGGTAAGATACTGTGTAGCAGTCGTCAAACGGACTGACAGGATTCCCTGCAACAGAGAGTGCGGTGAGTTTCACTTCGTTCAGTTGCTTATGACTGCCAGTGATTTGTGACGGATAGAACACTGTAAGACCGTCATTGTTGGCGAAACAGATTACGTCATCATTGGTATGCATTCCCACGCTGCAGATATACTCCTTAGCGGTAAGTCCGTTGCCGTTGACGTGACCTATGAACTTGTTCTTCCTTGTGTCATACTGCCATATTCCCATTGACGTAGCACACCAGATATCACCATTCAGTGCCTCAGCAATATAGGCGATGGTCTTATCGTTCAAGGTGCTGTCCTCTGCAAATGGTTTTGCTTTCGTTTGTCCGGGCGTATAACAGTATAATCCTTGGTCGGTACCTATGAGGATGTCGCCCTGCTGTGTCTCACAAAGAGAGAAACAAATCATACCGTCCATCAGCAAATCGAAACCGAGTGCGTGGAAACTGTTTTCTTTGGGGTCATAGCAGGAAACACCAGCAGAAGTGGCGAGCCAGATATGCCCTTTCCTATCGCGTAGCATAGCCATTACCCAGTTGTTGCAAAGGCGTCCTCTGGTGCTCTCGGCATCGGTGCCGTTAAATTTTCTCAGTTGTCCTGTCTTAGGATTGTAAATACAGAAACCGCGTGAGTAGGTCGATATGTAAAGGTTGCCCTCGTCGTCATCGATGATGGCATTTATCTTCTCGGCTTCCAGGTTGATGAGCCGCTGGTATTGACCTGTGGCTGGCTGGTAACTGAATATTGCTTCGTTGGTGGCTAACCAGTATTGTCCTTTCTTGTCGCAGAATATGTATTCAGTTGTGGTGGGAGCAGTAGGATGTTTTACGATGCGTCCAGTGTTATCGAAAGCAAAGACACCGCTGCCCTGTACGGTGCACCATGTTAATCCGTCATTGCCCCTGCAGACAGAGGTGATGGTAGAACCGATGAAGTAGCGTTGGGCTGTGAAACTCCACGAGGCGAACTGTGGTTGCTGACTAGGCAGAACGACCAATCCTTTTGACTGACATCCAAGCCAGATGTTTCCGTAGCGGTCTTCGTTAATCGTTAATATCTTTGCTGTGTTCAGATTGATGCCTAAGAGGGTGCATTCTACTCGCTCCAGTTGTTTGCTACCTTTAGGCAGGCGGAATAGACCATCGCCACGTGTTCCTATGTAGATGTTTCCAAAATGGTCTTGCTTGGCGGAGCATATGATAACATCTTTGCTACCTAGTGCCGACATTTCAATATTGGCATCGGAAACCTGTCCGTTGTGATAGCTGGCAATACCGTTCATTCCGATGATGAGCATTTCGTCGCCAAATTCCACGATGCGTGCAACGATGCCTATATTGACAAAGAACGAGCTAATGCCTTGACTGTCCATCATGGTTACCTCATTGCCGTAGCCGCACTTCCAGAAACGGCCCTGACTGTCTTCTGTCATGGTGTTGTAATACCAGTTGCCACCAGGTGTGGAATAACCGCCTTCAATCTTTTCTACCTTGTCTTCGTCCGTAATGGTATATAAGCCGCGACCTGACGTACCCACCAGCAACTCGTTGTTGCCCTTTCTCTCCATAATGGCAGTTACACGTGGTTCGTTCTTTTCGCCAAAGTGGTAGTTGGTGAATTTTTCTGTTGTGTAGTCGTAACGGCAAAGGCCTGTGCGCGTGCCTACCCAGAAACGTCCCTTGCTGTCCTGAAAAAGGCTGGTGACAATGTTGCTGCTCAGCGACGTAGAATCATTACTGTTGTGGAAATATGTTTTGAAATTATAGCCGTCGTAGCGATTCAGACCGTAGTCGGTGGCTATCCACATATAGCCGTATTTGTCCTGACACATATCGTTGATAAGTGCACTGGAGAAACGCTCGGAGGGTATGAACACGCCTGTCTGACTGAATGCCAGGACAAGGGCTGAATGAAGTATGATGACGATAGAATATATTCGACGCATGGGCTTGTTTTTTATAATGATGGTCCGATGTATGAGGGCTTTAATCCGCCCCAGTCAATGATGATGCGCTGTACCATTTGTCCTGGGTCGCCTGAGATAATCAAGTTATGACGGGATTTGTTCTTGTCGATGGCAAAACGCAGACGGCAGATGGTACCGTTGCGCATGACTTGGTCTTTCCATGTACGGTCGTATTCTTTGAACTTGTTTTCAAAGATTTGTACAGGATTGTTGTCTATGTTCACGAAGATGCGGTTTGTCTTGCCCTTGTAGAGAGGCCAGAAGGGTACGCTGTAGATGATGACATCGACAGAGTCGGTGAGGGCAGTGAACTCGTATTCAACGGACTTAGGTCTCCTGTCCTTGGAACCTTTTGTGGGGTCGCCAAACTGAAGAACCTCTCCATCGTAGCCAAGACCGTTGACTATTCTAACTTCTTCTTTATCGCCTTGCTGGTGGAACGTCTTCAAGTCGATAACCATACAATCTTGAATGTCTTGAATCCTCATTGGTGTTAGAACGACGGCTCTCTCTGCTGCACTTTCAAAGTGTTTCACCTCTGGCTTCTGGTAGTACTGGCAGGTGGACGTAAAACTCGTTGAGAGTGCCATCATCCCGTCCCATTTGCCATTGAGCTGTTTGTTGTAACGGCGGTTAAGGGCATTGATGCTGTCGTAGGCTTCTTCCATTTGTCGGGCAGCCCAGTTGGCCTCTGCATAGCGTCCTTCGGCTGCCAGTTCCCGATTGAGTTGAGCCATGAGAAACTTACGGTTCATCTGATAGGCTCCCTGAACGGGGAATTGCAATAGTTCGAAGAAGGCAGGCTTGGCTTCAACGCTTAGTTTGTCGGCCATACGTTCTGTCTCATCGCTGATGCGCTGATAGTCGGCCAGTCGATGCTGGATTTCGTCATAATGATGATATGAGAACTCTGTAGGCTTCAGTCCTGTGTGTGCCTGATCATCCCACTGATATTCCCATCCCATGAACTCTGGTTTGCGGCTCCATGCTAAACGGTAGTAGTCATCAAGAATCTTCTGATACTGCGAGGTGTGATTGCCAAAGGTGTTTCCCAGAAATTCAGCCTGATGTGTGTAGGCTTTCTCTATGGTGAAATTGCCATCATCGTTGTGGCTGATATCCCATGCCATATCAAAGAAGGTCTGCATACCCAGTTCCATGGGCTTGATGTCGCCCACATTGAGCAGCCAGTAGCGGTCGGCACCGCAATCATAGGCTTTCTTCAGTTCCTCGTACATCAAGACGGGTGGGGTGGTGTTGAGCCATAGATAGTCGTGGGGTGCTCCTAAATAAGAGAGATGATAGTACACACCTGAGGCACCAGCGCGTTTCTGCTCCTCTGGATTGGCTACGCGTTTCATGTAGCCGTAGTTGTCATCCACCCAAACCAACGTGATGTCATCGGGTACCTTCAGACCGTTCTCGTAGATATCCATTGTCTCCTTATAAGGTACGAATATCTGGGGGATATTAGTGGCTTTCTTGCCAGTATGCTTTTCCAACAGGTCGCGTTGTTCCTTGATAACCTTTTCTATCAGTTGCACTCGCTCTTCCATTGGCAGATTGCCTTTCAGTCCCTCATCGTGAACACCGCGCATGGCTGTGGTATAGATGTTCTCATACTGAGCAGCCTCACTGAGACGGTCGTTCCATTTCTTCCAGATGGTCTTAGGGTTGGTCTTGTAGTTCCATTCACCGTCGCGCTTGCTGTCCCATTCACTCTTGGCGGCATTATTTAGGAGCAAGGGTTCACAGTGGCTGGTGGTGATAATGATACCATAATTATCGCACACCGCCTTGCTTTCGGGATGCGAATAGAATGCACCTGTACACGAATGCATGGCTGGTGCCAGCATATTGGCCTTCAAACGCAACAGCAGTTCGCAGACGCGGGCATAGGTCTTGGGGCCTATATCGCCAAGTTCCTTCTCGTAGTTGTTGGTTGCCCAGGGCTTCAATCCCCAATCCTCATCGTTGATGAAGATGCCTCGATACTTTACGCCTGGCTCGCCAGATGCGTAATAGTCGTTTCGAATCTCGATGCTGACATCTGGATTCTTCTTTGCAGGAACATCGGCCCACCAATTCCAGGGCGATACGCCAATGCGTTCTGAGAGCTCATAGATGCCGTATATGGTGCCACGGGTATCGCTGCCTGCAATGACGAGACGAGGTTCTTTCTCATCGGTCATGGTGAGGACGTAGCTTTCCCACCTGCCTTTCAGGTCGGCTTCTTTCACAATGCCTTGTTTGATCAGTTTCTTTATCGTCTTGCTCTTGCCGTAGGTTCCCACGACAATACGTCCCTTTCCGGAAATGGCAGGGGAGGTTCCTGTCACCAACTTGATGTCTGCCTGCAGATCTGCGATGGCTCGCTTCACCTGTTTCGATTCTGTCTCATCGTAGCAGATGTTGGCCTCCTTTATCTTGAACGTGTTGCTCCCCATCATGCAAATGGGTAATATGGCCAGCAATAGAAGAAAAAATGTTCTTTTCATCGTTCTTAGTTATTTGCTTGCAAAGGTACACCTTTTTAATATAATATATGTAAGAAAATGTTTCAAATTTGTGTCAAAACGTATCTTCCCACCCGAATCCTTTCGTTATTTGGAATAAAATATGTACTTTTGCCGTGAATGTATTAAACCATTCATCTTCTTTGACATCAGTAAAGAAAAATCTGAATTAAAAACCTGTTATTCATTATAAATTTTTCAAGCCCTATGAAGAATTATCTGAAGACGATTGTCTGTAGTGCAGCAATGCTCAGCGCTACTTCTTTGATGGCGCAGCCGGCAGGAGGCTTTGGAGGCTTCCAGCAGCAAGCCAACATCGAGACATCACAGCAATGGAAGGATGTTAACTATGCAGGCGATGACAAAGCCTACCATACTTGCGACATTTATCTGCCCAAGCAGGAGAGGGCCGCTTATCCTGTCGTGGTACACGTCTATGGCAGTGCCTGGTTCTCAAACAGCAGCAAAGGTGCAGCCGATATAGGTACCATCGTGAAGTCGCTCCTCGAAGCCGGCTATGCTGTTGTTTGTCCTAACCACCGTTCCAGTGCCGATGCCAAGTGGCCTGCACAGATTAATGATATCAAGGCTGTGGTACGTTTTATTCGTGGCGAGGCAAAGACCTATAAGTTCGATACTTCGTTCATCGCTACCTCTGGCTTCTCTTCTGGTGGTCATCTGGCTACCCTTTGTGCTGTTACCAACGGTGTGGGTCAGACCAAGGTGGGTAAGGAAGAACTGGATATCGAAGGTGCTGTGGGCAACTTTACCAAGGAGAGCAGTTTCGTGAATGCCGCTTGCGACTGGTCAGGTCCTGTTGACGTGACCGATATGGAATGTGGCGAACATATGTCGTTCGGCCCTTCAAGTCCTGAGGATGCCCTTGTCAATAGCAAGAAGGACGTAGATCCTGACAAATACCTCTCCGTCAGTTTTCTTCCTTATATCGACAAGGACGATGTACCCCTCATTGTGTTCCACGGCGTGAAGGATAATGTTGTTCCCTGCTGTCAGGGTAAGAAGCTCTACGACTCCCTGAAGGCGTTGGGCGTTAAGACCGAGATTACTCTGGAGCCGGAAGGCGGTCACGGTATGGGTATGTATTCTGCCGAGAACCTGAAGAAAATGACCGACTTCCTTGATGCTGTCCGCACCAAGAAATAAATAAATTTAGGCCAAATCCTTTTTGAATTGTAGCTATTATCGCAAGAATTATAGCTACAATTCTTTCAATTATAGCTTTCTTTTTCTTTCATTAGGCACACATAGCCATCGTAAATGGCACACTTAGCCATCGTAAGTGGCACACTTAGCCATCGTAAGTGGCATACTTATGATCATAAGTGGCATACTTACGAGTGCTAAATGGCATACTTACAAAAAAATATGGCGTATATTGTTCGTGTGTGTCTTTTTTTTCGTACCTTTGTACTCGAAACTAAAAACAAACAAATCAAAATGAAGAGAATGAGATTATTGGTTTTGCTGGCTTTGGCTATCATGGGCGTAGGTGGGGCTATGGCTCAGCGGAGTGTTGAGACCCTGGATTTCGGATGGCTTTTCCATGCTGGCGACGTAGAGAACGGCGAGGCGGTAGGGCTGAACGACAAGGCGTGGCGCAGGGTGAACTTGCCTCACGACTTCCAGATAGAACAGCCGTGGGTGGCTCCTGCCGCTGACGAGAAGGCAGACAACAACGACCCTGCGGCAAACATCAAGAGCCGCCTGTCGAGCCGGGGCTTCAAGGAAATGGGCAAGGGATGGTACAGGCTGCACCTCACGCCTGCCGACTCGCTGAAAGGCCGCCGACTGCTGCTCGATTTCGGAGGCATCATGTATGTGGGCGACGTGTATGTGAACGGTAAGTGTGTGGGCGGTACCGACTATGGCTACGTGGGTTTCCAGATAGATGTGACCAATGAATTGAACATAGGGCAGGACAACGTGATTGCTGTCTGTGCCGATACGCGCGAACCTAATAATTCGCGATGGTACACCGGCGGCGGGCTCTTCAGGGATGTGCGTCTGGTGAGCACCAACCGCGAACTCTTCTTCGAGCGTCATCCGCTGCAGATCACCACGCGTGAGAACCGTTTTGTGACTATCGCGGCAGAGGTGAACGTCAGGGGAAAAGATAAGAAGATGCCTATAGCCCTGAGCATACAGGATCCGCAGGGAAAGACGGTGTACGAGGGCAGGGTAGAGATGCGTCGCTCAACGCCTACACGTATCGTAGAGCAGCAACTGGTAGAGGTGGAGATTCCGGATGCGCAGCTGTGGGACATGGAGCATCCGAACCTATATACTCTAAAGGCAACACTCTACAATGAGAAGGGGGTAGCGGTGGATACGTATCAGGAGCGTTTCGGCATTCGCACCATAGAGATAACGCCTGAACAGGGACTCCTGCTCAACGGCAAGAAAGTGCTGCTGAAAGGCTATGCCAACCATCACTCACTGGGTGCGCTGGGAGCAGCCGCCTATCCGCGTGCCATAGAGAAGCGTATCAAGCTGATGAAACAATACGGCATCAACCATATACGCACCAGCCACAATCCCTACAGCCGTGAGTTCATAAATCTGTGCGACGAAAATGGCATCCTGGTGGTCGATGAACTGTACGATAAGTGGACGCGACAGCATACCGGTGGACGAGTGGCTTTCGAGGCACTCTGGCAGAAGGATGTACCAGAATGGGTGAAGCGCGACAGAAATTCACCTTCTGTGGTGATGTGGAGTCTGGGTAATGAACTTCAGCAAGATCCCAACCAGCCGTATAATGATTTCGGCGTAACCATGTATAAACTGATGAAGACGCTGATTCAGCGTTACGACTCCACCCGGCTGGTCACCGTGGCTATGCATCCCCGCTATCGCAATTGGCAGACCGATTCGCTGCCTTGCGACCTGGCAATGATTACCGATGTGCAGGCATACAACTATAGATATATGTACTTCCCTGGCGACGGACACCGTTTCCCCTGGATGAAGTTCTACCAGAGTGAGGCTTCTGTGGCTGCTATGGGACAGAACTACTTTGAGATGAATCTCGATAAGGTCATAGGACTGGCCTACTGGGGAGCTATCGACTATCTGGGCGAGAGTCAGGGATGGCCTGCAAAGGGATGGAGCCAGGGTGTGTTCGACCTGGAACTGAACCCCAAGTCCAAGGCCTACTACATGAAGAGCTTCTTCAAACCCGACGAACCCGTAGTGCATATCGCTGTCATCGACAAGAAAGGCGACCAGATGTGGAACGGTGTGCAGACAGGAAATGACGGCATGAGCGACCATTGGAACAGGGTGGAGGGGCAGAAGCTGCAGCTTATCACCTATACCAATGCCGACGAGGTGGAGCTGGTGCTCAACGGAAAGTCTTTAGGCAAGAAGCAGAACAACGTGAACGATGCGAAGCTGAGGAACCAGATACGATGGAACGATGTGGAGTATCAGCCAGGTAAACTGATGGCTATAGCACGCAAAGACGGACGCGAGGTGGCTCGTCATCATATAGAGACTACGGGCGAGGCCGTGAGCCTGAAGGCGGAAGCCGACAATAACGAATGGCAGGCCGACGGCATGGACTTGCAGCATGTGCAGATAGTGGCTGCCGACAAGAAAGGCCGCAGGGTGCCAACGGCGTTGGGAAAGGTGACATTCACCGTTGAAGGCGATGCGGATATCGTAGGCGTGGTGAACGGCGACATTAACTCTAACGAGATGACTGTAGGCCATGAGCGAAGCCTCTATAACGGCACCTGTACGGTCATACTGCGCTCACGTTGCCAGAAGACTGGCAACGTGATGCTAACGGCATCCTTACCCGGCATGAAGAGCGTGAAGATAGCGTTGCCTACTCGTGATGGTAAGGCTCGCCCTTGATAATCGTACAGGCACGATAGAGCTGCTCTGTAAACACAAGTCGCACCATCTGATGTGAAAACGTCAGGCGTGAGAGCGACAGTTGTTCGTTGGCACGCTGATAGACGGCAGGCGAGAATCCATACGGTCCACCGATGACAAAGACCAGTCGGCGGGCCGTATGGCGTTTCTGTTCAAGCCACGAGGCCAGTTCGATGCTGCGGGGCTCACGGCCGCGCTCATCAAGCAGCACCACAGTGTCCTGGGGCTGAATTTGTTTCAAGATGAGTTCGCCCTCGGCAGTCTTCTGCTGCTCTTCAGAGAGGTTTCTCGTGCTCTTTAATTCAGGGATGGTGGTGATGCCAAAGGGCATATAATGGTTGATGCGCTCTGCATAGTCATCAATGCCGGCAACGAAATGCTTGTTCACGGTGCGCCCTACGAGAATCAGTTCTGTCTTCATAATGCTTTCTTTTTCAAGTGCAAAGGTAACAAAAAGTGAAAAGTTGAGGAAGTAAAAGGGATTTTTTTTGTAACTTTGCATCGTCAATGTGTGTTACGTGAACAAATAGATATGTCTGGCCTGTATATCCATATTCCATTTTGCAAGAGTCGCTGCGTGTATTGCGACTTCTACTCCACCACGTCAATGTCGCTGAGGCAACGATACGTGGATGCCTTGTGTAGGGAGATGAAACTGAGAGGTGCGGAGCGAGAGGTGAGAGGTGAGAGGATAGAGACGGCGTATTTGGGAGGAGGAACGCCTTCGCAACTGTCTGAGGATCAGCTGAGACAGCTCTTCTCACATATGTATCAGGTGTTTGATGTGTCGTCGAAAGCCGAGGTGACGATAGAGTGCAATCCTGATGACGTGACCGACGAGTTCGCGAGAGTGCTGGCTTCGCTGCCCGTAAACCGCGTGTCGATGGGGGCGCAGACCTTTTCGCCAGAGCGTCTAAGGTTCCTTAGAAGGCGACATACGGCAGAACAAGTGCCACAGGCCGTAGAACGTCTGAGAAAGGCTGGCATAGGCAATATCAGTGTGGATTTAATGTACGGCTTTCCCAACGAAACGATGGAAGAGTGGGAGCGTGACATACAATCGGTCGTGGGGATCAACGTAGAGCATCTGTCGGCCTATGCCCTGCAATACGAGGAAGGCACACTACTCTATAAAATGCTGGAGCGAGGCGAGGTGAGCGAGGTCGATGAGGAGGTGAGCCGGGCGATGTACTACCGACTGATAGATGCTTTATCTGAGGCAAGATTTGAGCATTATGAGATTAGCAATTGGGGGAAGCCAGGCTTTCATTCTCGTCATAACAGCAGCTACTGGAATCAGACACCCTACATTGGATTGGGAGCTGCCGCACACTCGTTCGACGGGAAAAACCGACAATGGAACGTAGCGGATATCATGCAGTATATGGAGGGCATGGAAAAAGGTGAGCCCTGTGCGGAACACGAACTGCTCACCCCTGACAATCATTACAACGAAATAGTGATGACGGCCCTTAGGACATCCAACGGTCTTTCGCTCGAAAAATTCTCACCAGAATATGCTGACTATTGTTTGCATCAAGCACAAAGATATATTGTCGACGGACTCCTGAAACACGTCGGTCATTGTCTTCGATTGACCCGTGAGGGACTCTTTGTCAGCGATATGATTATGGCTGAACTGATGAAAGTATAACGGGGCTGTCAACCTCATTACGCCATACTTTAAGCCAATCGAACCATTCCTTTGCGGAGTGCATACCAAATGTCTCGTTGTCAGAGCAATACACGACCTTGTAATTCATTGTCCTGCCCTTCGGCTTCACCACAAAAGCATAGTTATCCTTGTTGGCTTTCTCCTCGCTGACGATGTACTGACGGGGAATCAGAATACCAAGTCCCACCGTCTCGCGACTCCATTTTACGGTGTCTGTAGAGGGGTAGTCGGTACCCCAGCAGGCACGCAGCCCTTGTTGGTCGGAAAATTCATCCGAGCCTTTCACGTTGATGATGCCCGTGGAGAACAGTTCGTATTCTGTGTCTTGGTTGAAGATGATATCCACGTCAGTATCGCGATGACCGGCATATTGGGTATAGCGAAGGGTCATGTTGACACGTTTCTTGCTGACAGGCAGCATCCATCCTTGGTCTATAATCTCGATGATGGTGCGTAGCGGCCCGTAGGAAACAACGCGCTGGGTACGGTTCTTTACAGGGTCAATCATCGTAGGCTCACTGCCGTCCCATCCACGAAAGGCACCCAATCCGAAGGTATTACCTACCCACAGCACATCGTCGCCGTAGCCTTCCTTCTTCTGGTCATCCTGCGTATAGAACTGTGTGGCTTGCAGCTCCAGCCGTTTCTGGAACTTTCCATATAAATCCAGCGTCTGACGCTTGTCGAAATATATACGAATGCCGTTGAGCTCACTCTCGAAGTCCACTCCGTGGTGGTGCAGCAGGTTATAGGAGTTAGCACAGTCACCGCGAACGGTTAAACTCGACACGAAGTTGTTGTGCTTGTTTTTCTCCTTCACTTTGTCGTTGCGCATCACCATCTCTGCATAGACGCGTGCAGTGTAGGGACGAGGCTCGCCCTCGCTGAAAAGTGAGATAGTATAGGTCTTTTGCTCTTTGCCTTTCAGGTCGGCAAAGAAACATAGTTCGTCGAACTGTTCATCCAAGTTGATATCGTCCAGTTGGCAGGGAATCTCCTGCTCACCGCATTTCACCAATGCAGAGCGCACCTCACCGTATTTCTCAAGCGAAAGAACGACGGGCTGGTCGCTTCGCTCCATTTTCAAAGGATTATATACGTTTACTTTGAATGTCTGTTGTGCGCTTATCTCCATGCTGAGACAAAGCGAAAAAGCTATAATAAGATATTTCATGATGTTTTAGTTTCTACAAAAGTAACAGAAAAGTGCGTAATAGAAGATTCTTGTTAAAAAATTTTAGGTTAAAATTTGGATAATTCAAGGTTTTTTAGTAATTTTGCATCCGAATTTAACAAACGATAAAGTAGGCGTTGAAGAATATCTATCTCATACTGCTCTTGGCTTTATGTGCTTGCATTGGATGTCAGTGGAACTTTCGTACTGCTGACGAAGAATGCAAGAAGGGTGAGTTGGTGATAGAACGCTTTGACAGGATAGAGTTGCAGTATCTGACTACTGGTGACTTTGCTGCCCTTCAGCAGATGAAGACGATGTATCCTGCCGAGACCCGCATACTGATAGAGGACGTGTTGCAGCTCGGAATGGTGGATGAGCCTGATATCAATTCACGCTTCCTGCTTTTCTTCCAAGACAGCACACTACAGGCTCTGATGCGTGAGGTGAGTGTGCAATATGCCGATATTGAAGATGTGAATGTTCTGCTGACCGATGCATTCAATGAACTGAAACGCTTGTTGCCTGGCATAACGGTGCCACGTGTCTATGCGCAGATAGGCTCGCTGGATCAGAGTATTGTAGTAGACGATACGCTGGTGGGCATAGCATTGGATAAGTATCTGGGAGCCGACAATGCCATCTATCAGCGTTATGACTATACGGAAAGGCAGCGTAGTACAATGACACGTGACTATATCGTGCCTGATTGCCTGGCGTTCTATCTGCTGCGCCACTATCCGATGTCTGAGGAAGCTGCCGACTCAGCGGCTCTGCGCCATGAACATATGGGCAAGATACTGTATGTGGTAAATAAGGTGACGAAGCGTAAGGTATTTACTAATGATGAAGTGGCGAATGTGGAAAAGTACATGAAAGCGCATCCGAAAGTAAGTGTCGAGCAACTCTTGAATGCTAAAAATCATCAATAACGGAAATTATTTGGAGATACTTTTTACGTAATTCACGGATTTTTCGTATTTTTGCTTCAAAATTCATAAGCAGAGATGAAAAATGTGATGATAACAGCTGCATTTTTATGGGCTATGATGAGCCAAATTGTTGCAGCACAGAGACTTGACCTTAAGGAAATAACAAAGGGGGCTTTCAGAGAGCAGACGATCGCAGCCGTGAATCCGATGGCTGACGGTGAGACATACACACAGATCTCGACCAACGGCAAGCAAATTGTGCAATACTCCTTTAAGACAGGAAAGCAGGTGGCTGTACTCTTTGATGCAGAGAAAGCCAGAGGTGCCAAAGTTAACAAGGTGGATGGCTATGTGATGAGTCCTAAGGGCAACCGTATGCTGATTCAGACACAGACGAAAAGCATTTATCGCCGTTCGTTCACAGCTGTCTACTATATCTTCAATATTACTAACAACAAACTGGAACCGCTTTCCGATGGTGGCCCTCAGCAGACACCTGTCTGGAGTCCTGACGGAGAACAGGTGGCCTTTGTACGTGACAATAACATCCACCTTGTAAAGTTGCTCTACAATAATGCTGAGAGTCAGGTGACGAAGGACGGCAAGTTTAATGAGGTCATCAATGGTATTCCCGACTGGGTGAACGAGGAGGAGTTCTCTTTTAATTCATCGATGGTATTCACGGCCGACTCCAAGCAGATTGTATGGGTGCGCTATGATGAGTCGCAGGTGAAGGAATACTCGATGCCGATGTTCCATCTGGATGAGGAAAACAAAGGTGCTTATGCTTATACTTATAAGTATCCGAAGGCTGGCGATGATAACTCGAAGGTGAGTATCTTGAGCTATGATATTAAGAGCCATCAGACACGTACCATGCAGCTCCCTCTTGATGCCGACGGCTATATTCCCCGTATCAAGGCTACGAGCGATGCATCGAAGGTGTTGGCTTTTACCTTGAACCGTCATCAAGACTGTCTGAAGATTTATGCAGTGAATCCACTGAGCACTGTCTGTCAGCTGATTATCGAGGATAAAGTGGAAAAGTATATCAACGAGAATGTCTTTGCCAATCTTGCTATCACCGACAGACACCTGGTTTTGACGAGTGAGCGCGATGGGTATAACCATATTTACCTCTATAATCTCAACGGACAACTGGTGCGCAGTGTTGGCGATTTTAATCAGTCCATTCGTGTGGGTGAAAAGGGACATTCTATTGTTACTGATGTTTACGGATACAATGAATTGACGGGCGACCTCTATTTTGCTGCCCTCAACGATGGACCTACCGATCAGAAGGTCTATGTGTCGCATAAGGACGGTAAGGTGGACTGCCTGACTGAAAAGAATGGTTGGAACTCTGCCATCTTCTCTGCAGACTTCAAGAGTTTCCTCTGTCAGTGGAGCGATATGAATAATCCCTCAGTCTATTCCCTTTGTAATAACCAGGGAAAGACGCTCATAACCCTTGTTGATAATAAAGAATTGAAACAGAAGTACGACTCCTACGATATGGGCCAAAAGGAATACATCTTCTTTACAACCAGTGAAAATGTGGTACTTCTCGGTTATATGGTGAAGCCAAAGAACTTTGATCCCAATAAGAAGTATCCCGTCATTATGTATCAGTACGGTGGACCTGGTTCGCAGCAGGTGAAGAATGCCTGGGGCATTGGTATGAGTGGTCAGGGAGCTATCTTGGAGCAGTACTTCTGTCAGCAGGGCTATATCTGCGTTTGCGTAGATAATCGTGGTACAGGTGGACGAGGAGCTGAGTTTGAGAAATGCACCTATCTGCGACTGGGTGAACTGGAGGCTAAAGATCAAGTGGAGACAGCCCTGTGGTTGGGGCAGCAGTTGTATGTCGATAAAGACCGCATCGCAATCTGGGGTTGGAGTTATGGTGGATGGAACACGCTGATGTCGATGTCTGAGGGACGTCCCGTTTTCCGTTGTGGTGTGGCTATCGCACCTCCCACTTGCTGGCGTTTCTATGATACCGTTTATACAGAGCGTTTCATGCGTACGCCTAAAGAGAATGCATCGGGCTATGATGAGGTGTGTCCCATAGCCCGTGCAGAAAAACTGCACGGTGCGCTCTTGCTCGTTCATGGACTAGCTGATGACAATGTGCATTATCAGAACAGTGCTGTCTATATGGATGCGCTCGTACAGGCCGACAAGGACTTCCGACAGTTGGTATATACCAATAAGAATCACAGTATCTTTGGTGGCAATACGCGTAACCATCTGTTCCGTCAGTGTGTAAACTTCTTTAACGAGAAATTAAATCAATAAAACTATAATCCACATGAAAAGACTTACATTATTATTAGTTGTGTTGGCTGTATGCTTCACTGCTGATGCAAAGAAAAAGAAGCGTCAGGTTGAAAAGCCTCTCTCTACCATCGAGATGATAACCAAGGTTAACGACTATTGGCAGCAGAATCATAACCCGAGAGTCCGCTCATTCTGGGACGAGGCGGCTTACCATACCGGGAATATGGAAGCTTATAAGTTGCTTGGTGTAGCCCGATGGATGGCTTACAGTGACACTTGGGCCCGCTATAACGAATGGCAGGGGGCGCGAGAGAAGGATTCCTCGAAATGGAAGTATAAGACTTACGGCGAGGGACAGGACTTCGTGCTCTTCGGTGATTGGCAGATCTGTTTCCAGACCTATATGGATATCTATCGGTATCAGCCCGATGACTACAAGATAGCCCGTGCTATCGAAGTGATGGACTATGAAGTGCGTCAGCCTCAGAATGATTTCTGGTGGTGGGCAGATGCGCTCTATATGGTGATGCCTGTGTTTACCAAACTCTATGTGATTACTGGCGACGTGAAATATCTGGATAAACTCTACGAAAACTATAAATGGGCTGATGAGTTGATGTACGATAAGGACGAGCAGCTCTATTACCGTGATGCCAAGTATATCTGGCCTAAAGTGAAAACTGCATGTAACGGTGGCAAGAGCTTTTGGGCTCGCGGTGACGGTTGGGTGCTGGCAGGATTGGCAAAAGTACTCAGCGATATGCCTAAGGATTACAAGAACCGTCCGTTCTTCGAACAGCGTTTCCGTGAACTGGCTGAAGGAGTGGCTCGCGTACAGCGGCCTGATGGCTATTGGAGTCGCTCAATGCTTTGCGAAGAAGATGCTCCTGGACCTGAGACATCTGGTACGGCCTTCTTCACCTATGGTATGCTATGGGGGGTCAATAATGGCTTGCTGAATCGCTCGACTTATGAACCCGTCATTGAGAAAGCGTGGAAATATCTTACTCAAACGGCCCTGCAGCCTGATGGTAGTGTGGGTTATGTACAGCCCATCGGTGAAAAGCCCGATCCCACAAAGACCGTTAATGCCCGTTCGCAGGCGAATTTCGGTACAGGCGCCTTTCTCTTGGCTGCCTGTGAGCATCTGCGCTATGAGGATTCCAAGAAGAATAAGGCCGAAGTGAAGGTGACTGTGGAGAATACTGCCAACGAATATCGTGAGCAGGTGATAGAGGTTAGTGCCGACTCTGTGTTCAAGAAACTGGATATTCACGGTGGACGCCAGTTTATCGTTTGTGATGTGGCTGGTCTGGAGGTTCCCTATCAGTTGTCTTCCGAAGGCAAGATTCTCATCGAAGCAGGTGTCTGTCCCAAAGGTAAGCAGACCTTCACCATCCGACGTGGAACGCCCAAATACTACAAGACTGTCTGTTACGGTCGCATCTTCCCTGAGCGCAAGGATGACTTTGCATGGGAGAACGACCGTGGGGCATATCGCGTCTATGGTCCTGCGTTGCAAAAAACAGGCGAGAAGAGTTTTGGAACAGATGTGTGGACAAAGAACACGCCCGAATTGGTGCTTGACCAGCGTTATTGGATAGAGGATGTTGTGATGATGCCAGAGGTGGAGCGACTGCGTAAGGAGAACCGTCAAAGAGGTGACTCGCTCTATCGGCTGAACTCCTATCATCATGATCACGGTCGCGGTTCTGATCTGTATAAGGTGGGTGCGACATTGGGATGTGGTGCACCAGCCTTGATGGTTGATGATGAACTTGTCTATCCCTACTGCTTTAACGACTACAAAATGATTGATATGGGTCCGCTGCGTATGACGGTACAACTTGATTATAAACCTACAGTCGTAGAGGGTGATACTGTGACGGAGCATCGTATTATTTCCATTGACAAAGGTTCGAATTTCTGTAAGACAACGGTTTGGTACGATGGTATCACGATGCCTCTGGAGTTTGCTACGGGTGTCGTAATCCATTCAGAAGCCAAACAAGGTATAGTGCTTGGTAAGGACTATGTACAGTATGCAGACCCAACGGATAATGTCCCAGTGAACAACTGCCAGCTCTTTGTGGCTGCGCTATTCCCCAATGGCGTAGGAGAGACCAAGGTGCTGCCTATGAAGCAGAAGGTCAGTGGAGGCGAAGGTCATGCACTTGGCATTGTGGACAACTATACTGGTGAACCCTATACCTATTATTTCGGTTCCGCATGGTCAAAGTTTGACGTGCGTACGCAGTCAGAATGGCAGCAACGCATAGACTGGACGATGCGTGGAATACGTGAGCCGCTGACGGTCACGGTGAAATAAAGCGGCAGGATGAGTAAGTGATGAGTAAGATACTAAGTACGCTTTTCTTCCTGTTCTGTTGTGCTGTCTCAGCGTCGGGTGCGACTGCTGGGGCAGCACAAACTGATGCCCGTCATGAATTCGTGAAAATATATAATATGGTGTTTGGCCCTCAGGGTTCAACCCTTCGCTATGATGTCAATATTATTGGCATATACAAGACTCATGGTGTCATTTGGTATAAGGGTAAGAAACAATGCTTCTCAGATGAACGTGTGAACACCTGGAACGATGGTGTTACGGCCTACATGGTGTGGAAAAAGAAGAAGACGATAGCTATTCATCATGCCAACTCCGACAAGAAGGACAAGTATTCGGGTAAGTTCAAGTTCTCGCTCGATGATTTTACTTATGCAATGCATGAGGAAGGTGAGAACCTCATTTTTGATCTGAAACAAAAGAAACACGCCAAAGGTACGGTCAAAGAGGTTGTGGCTACTGTCGATAAGAAGACCTTAACCCCAAAATACCTGAAGTTAAAGGTGGCTTTCTTTTGGGTGAAGATTAAAATCAGCAATTTCCGTTCAGGAAATGTGTCGGATGCGCAGTTCGTATTCCCCGCCGACAGATATAAGGAGGGTTATAAGGTAATAGACCACCGCTAACGCTGATGTTGTCAGGACGATGGCGTTAAGGAATGCCTTTCATTCAAGCAGACATCACATTGTCCGCAATCTTCGGATTTCGTCTCTCCGAAATATCTGAGTAGCATTCTGCTGCGACAGATGTTTTCACAATTGGCATATTCCAGCATCTTTTCTATACGCTGTGAGAAACGGGTCTTCAAGTCATCATAGATAGCAGTTGGGAACACCAGTCGTTCTGACTCTTCTCTCCGTTGGGCATAGCGGATAAAGGGAATATGCTTTTGTGGGATGAAGTTGAGTATTCTTTTCTGGGTAAGTGAACGTAGAATCATATATACTTGTGGCTGCGAAATGCCGCATTGCTCTCCCAGCACTCCTTCGTCAATATATTGATAGCCTTGAAACAATCCTGTGTAATTACGCAGTAGGGCTACGATGATAGCATCCTCCTGAGGATCATTGCCGCGAAGTCTGTACAGTTCATCGCGTTCGATGCAGAACATGAGGCGTGACTGAGCTTCATCTTCTTCCTTGAACTCAATATATCCTGCATGTGTCAGGATGTTGAGAGCAGAGATGGTGGGAATGGGGAAATGCCTATATACTCTGCAGAATCGCTCTACGGGGAATTCGAAGATGGCATTATAGCCAGAGCCTACTGCAATCTGATAGAAATAAGCCAGTTGGTCGTACACTTGTCTGATAAACGCTTTATCAGGGAAGGTGTCGTTGATGCGCCTTTGCAGCTTCGCTTTGTCGCTGTGGTCATAGAGCAGAACGGCATACGATTTCTTTCCGTCGCGTCCTGCGCGTCCGGCTTCTTGGAAATAGGCTTCTATACAGTCTGGACAGTCAATATGGATGACGCAGCGTACATTGGGCTTGTCGATGCCCATTCCAAAGGCATTAGTTGCCACCATCACGCGTACCTTGTCTTCTTGCCACGCTTTCTGACGTTGGTCTTTCTCTGTGTTCTCCAGTCCTGCGTGATAGTATGTTGCGCTAATGCCGCTACTGTTGAGTGTATCGGCATATTCTTTGGTTCGCTGTCGGCTTCTAACATAGACAATGGCAGAATCATTGACTCTGTTCAGTATATGGATTAGTTGGGCGCTTTTGTTGGAGGTATGTCTGACGATGTAGGCCAGATTCTTACGCATGAAACTCATCTTAAAGACGCATTTCTCGCGGAAGTTCAACCGTCGTTGTATATCGTCGATGACTTCAGGGGTTGCTGTTGCGGTCAGTGCCAGAATAGGTATGTCGGGTTTCTCTTTCCTGATGTCAGAGATTGACAGATATGAAGGGCGGAAGTCATAGCCCCACTGGCTGATACAATGTGCTTCGTCAACGCAGATGAAGCTGACCTTCATGTGGCGGAATTTTTCCTGGAATAAGGGAGCAGCCAGTCGCTCTGGCGATACATACAGTATCTTCACGCCTCCGAAGATGGCATTCTCTAAGGTTTGAAGGATGTTGTCGTGCGAAAGACCTGAATAGATGGCAGAGGCGAGTATTCCTCTACGACGCAGGTTGCTCACCTGATCTTTCATCAGGGCAATGAGTGGTGTGATAACGATACAGACCCCCTCCAGAGCCATGGCTGGAACTTGGAACGTGATACTCTTTCCTCCACCGGTAGGCATCAGTCCCAACGTGTCGTGACCTGCTAAAACGGATTCGATAATTTCCTGCTGTATGCCTCGGAAATCATCGTATCCCCAGTATTTCTTCAGTATGAGATGACATTTATCACTCATCACTTATTACTCCTCTGACGGTCTAATGTCTTCTATCTGTAGTTGTACCTCGCCTCGTTTGTAGATGTTCTCCTCTATGGTATATGCGATGTCAAACGAACGCTTTGACTTGATGTATCTGGCTGCCTGACTTTGTCCGAAGGCAATGCCGTTCATCACGTTGCTCGACTGCGAATCAACCAGTTCCAGTTTGATGTGCTCCTGCTGTTTGCCCACGACCTTTGAAGTACCGTAGTCGTAGACGTGACTGGTGCAGAATATCGGTTTGGGATTCTCTGGTCCGTAGGGCGCAAAGCGTTTCAGGTCGTTGTGTAGTTTCTTCGTGATATCCTTGAAATCTATCTCGGCCTCGATGTTCAGTGTTGCCTCTGTCTGTTTGATGTGAATATGTTCACTGACGTATTTCTGGAACCTGCGTCGGAACTCAGGTATGTTTTCTACTCGGAGTGTCAATCCAACGGCATAAGTGTGGCCACCGAAATTTTCTAACAGGTCACGGCAGTTCTTGATGGCATCGTAAATGTCATAGCCTGCTACGCTGCGTGCTGAGCCTGATGCAATACCGTTGTTGCACGACAGTACCACCGTAGGTCGGAAATACATATCAGTCATTCGTGAAGCCACGATGCCTACAACCCCCTTCTTCCAGCCTTCACCGTAGAGCACTATAGCCGACTGGTGTTCCTGACTTTCCAGACGAGCCACAATTTGGTTGGCTTCTTCGGTCATCTGTTTGTCAATGTCGCGACGCTGATCGTTGTATTCGTTGATGTGGATGGCTTCTGAGAGTGCTTTCTGCATATCCTTCTCAACGAGCAGGTCAACGGTTTCTGTGCCATTCTGAACACGTCCGCTGGCGTTGATTCTCGGTCCTATACGGAAAATGATGTCGCTCATGGTAATCTCCCTTCCTGTCAGTCCGCAGATTTCAATGATAGCTTTGAGTCCTACGGATGGGTTTTGGTTGAGCTGTTTCAATCCGTGATAGGCCAGGATGCGGTTCTCTCCAACTACAGGTACGATATCGGCGGCAATACTTACGGCGCAGAAATCGAGTAGGGGGATGAGCTGCGAGAACGAGATACCGTTGTTCTTGGCAAAGGCCTGCATGAACTTGAATCCGACACCGCATCCGCATAGATGCTTGAATGGGTAGGTGGAGTCAGTGCGCTTGGGGTTGAGGATGGCTACCGCGCATGGCAACTCATCATCGGGTACATGATGATCGCAGATGATAAAGTCAATACCAAGCGACTTGGCGTAGGCAATCTCATCGATAGCCTTAATACCACAGTCGAGCACGATAATCAGTTTCACGCCTGTCTCTGCCGCATAGTCCAGTCCTTTCTTGCTGATGCCGTAGCCCTCTTCATAGCGATCAGGGATGTAGTACTCAATGTTTGAGTAGAATTGCAGCAGGAACTTATAGACCAAAGCAACGGCTGTACATCCGTCAACGTCGTAGTCGCCATAGATCATGATACGCTCTTTGCGTCCCATGGCATCGTTCAGTCGGTCAACGGCAATGTCCATGTCGTTCATCAGAAACGGGTCAATCAGCTCGTTGAGCATGGGACGGAAAAACCTTTTGGCTGCGCTCTCCGTCTTGATGCCTCGTTGTATGAGCAGTTGAGCCAGTACGGGATGCATCCCTATCTTTTCGCCCAACTCTTCAGCGAGTTGCTTCCGTTCTGGTGTCGGTGGTTCGTAATTCCATTTAAAATTCATTATATTATTATTCTTTTATGATCGCTTCAGGGGCTATAAACGCCTATTACGGCAAAATAGCATACAAAATTAATAATAAAAAATGAATTTGGTGGCTATCGGCCTGTAGTTTTAACGAATATTTAAAAAGAAAGAAGTCTGGCATCCTTTCGGAGCCAGACTTCCTGTGCTATATTAGCTGTAGTTTGGACGTGAATTATTCGCCCTTCTCCATCTTAGCTTTCAACTCTGCCAGTACGTCGAGATCGCCCAGTGAAGTAGCGGCTGCTACGTTTTCAATCTTCGGACCTTCTTCCTTCTTCTTAGGAGCGGCAGTCTTGCGAGCGGCGCGCTTCTCCTCACGCTGTGCATCCTCGAATGTGCGGCTGTGGCTCAGGATGATGCGCTTGCTGTCCTTGTTGAACTCAATCACCTTGAACTCAAGCTCTTCGCCCTGCTGAGCCTGTGAGCCGTCCTCCTTAACGAGGTGCTTAGGAGTAGCAAAGCCCTCTACGTTCTCTTCCAGAGAGATCACAGCACCCTTCTCGAGCACCTCGGTGATCTTACCAGTGTGAACAGAACCAACAGTGTACTTCTCCTCGAAGACATCCCAAGGATTATCCTCAAGTTGCTTGTGACCGAGAGAGAGACGACGGTTCTCCTTGTCGATATCGAGTACGATAACATCGATCTCTGCACCTACCTGAGTGAACTCGCTGGGGTGCTTGATCTTCTTGGTCCAGCTCAGGTCGCTGATGTGGATCAGGCCGTCAACGCCCTCTTCCAGTTCAACGAATACACCGAAGTTGGTGAAGTTGCGAACCTTAGCGGTGTGCTTGCTGCCAATGGGGTACTTAACATCGATAGTCTCCCAGGGATCTTCCTTCAACTGCTTGATGCCGAGGCTCATCTTGCGCTCCTCGCGGTCGAGGGTCAGGATCACTGCCTCTACCTCGTCGCCAACCTTCAGGAACTCCTGAGCTGAACGGAGGTGCTGGCTCCATGACATTTCGCTAACGTGGATCAGACCCTCAACGCCGGGCTGAACCTCTACGAATGCACCGTAGTCAGCGATAACGACAACCTTGCCCTTGATGTGGTCACCAACCTTGAGGTTAGCATCCAGAGCATCCCAAGGATGAGGAGTGAGCTGCTTCAGGCCGAGAGCAATGCGCTTCTTCTCTTCGTCGAAGTCGAGGATAACGACATTGATCTTCTGGTCGAGCTCCACAATCTTCTTAGGATCGTCGATGCGGCCCCAAGACAGGTCTGTGATGTGGATGAGTCCGTCAACACCACCGAGGTCAACAAACACACCGTAAGAGGTGATGTTCTTGACAGTACCCTCGAGGATCTGACCCTTCTCCAGACGAGAGATAATCTCTTGCTTCTGGGCCTCGAGCTCCTGCTCGATAAGAGCTTTGTGAGAAACAACCACGTTGCGGAACTCCTGGTTGATCTTCACTACCTTGAACTCCATTGTCTTGCCAACGAACTGGTCGTAGTCGCGTATGGGGTGAACGTCAATCTGGCTGCCAGGCAGGAAGGCCTCGATGCCGAATACGTCTACAATCATACCGCCCTTCGTGCGGCACTTGATGTAGCCCTGTACAATCTCCTGATCGTCGAGAGCCTGGTTCACGCGGTCCCAAGCCTTGCTCAGACGAGCCTTCTTGTGAGAAAGTACTAACTGGCCCTTCTTGTCCTCAGCGGTCTCCACATAGACTTCCACTACGTCGCCCTCTTTCAGCTCGGGGTTGTAGCGGAACTCGCCAGCGGGGATGATACCGTCGCTCTTGTAGCCAATGTTGACGACTACTTCCTTCTTGTCAACTGAGATGACCTTACCCTCAACAACCTGATGATCGGCAACTTTGTTCAGGGTCTCATCGTAAGCCTTGTCAAGCTCTTCTTTGCTCACGTTGGCTACGGTGCCATTTTCAAACTCGTCCCAGTTGAAGTCCTGCAACGGCTGAACGTTCTTTGTTAATTCTGACATAAAAATTCTTTGCGCCCTTTAGTGGGCATTTTGTTGTCTGAACAGACGTTTCTCAGACAGTTTTTAATTGGTTAATATTAGATAGGTGTCAGCGCCTGTCCTGACTCCTATTTCCCCACTGTGGGGCAAAACGGATGCAAAGTTACTCAATATTATTGAGAATCTGTTCGAAGTGATTGCATACGGATTGAATTTTAATGATTTTTAACTGCCACGAAGCCCCATGAGGCGTAACAGATACAGATGGAAATGTGTTTTTCTGAAACTTTCCGCGTACGTCTGCGCGTGCGCGTGTATATATAAGTACAGACGTACGCGTGAAAAGTTTAAAAAACATCTGTTACATCTGTTACATCTGTTACCTCTGTATCTGTATTTTTCACAACTATGTCACTTAGCTATCATAAGTAAGCCACTTTTTATAATAAGTAAGCCACTTTTTATAATAAGTAAGCCACTTAGCTATTGTAAGTATGCCACTTAGAATTGAAGAGTTGCATCATAAAAAATAGGAAGAAAACGATGTCGTTTCCTTCCTACTCATCATTTATTCAGTCGATGACCTTTTTACTTCTTGTTCAGAGCCAGGTCGATCTCCACGGCGATAGATACGGTAGCACCTACCATTGGGTTGTTACCAATACCCAGGAAGCCCATCATCTCAACGTGAGCAGGAACAGAAGAAGAACCTGCGAACTGAGCGTCTGAGTGCATACGGCCCAGAGTATCAGTCATACCGTAAGAAGCGGGACCTGCAGCCATGTTATCGGGGTGCAGTGTACGACCGGTACCACCACCTGAAGCTACTGAGAAGTAAGGCTTGCCAGCAAGCACGCGCTCCTTCTTATAGGTACCAGCAACGGGGTGCTGGAAGCGGGTGGGGTTGGTAGAATTACCAGTGATAGATACGTCAACGTTCTCCTTCCACAGGATAGCAACACCCTCACGAACATCGTCAGCACCATAGCACTTTACCTTAGCACGAGGACCGTCGCTGTAGGGAACTTCCTTAACGACCTTCACCTCACCAGTGTAGTAGTCGAACTGAGTCTGAACGTATGTGAAACCGTTGATACGGCTGATAATCATAGCAGCGTCCTTACCCAGACCGTTCAGGATGACGCGGAGGGGTTTTTTGCGCACCTTGTTAGCCTTCTCGGCAATCTTGATGGCACCCTCGGCAGCAGCGAAGCTCTCGTGACCAGCCAGGAATGCGAAGCACTCGGTCTCCTCGCGGAGCAGACGAGCAGCCAAGTTACCGTGACCAAGACCTACCTTACGGTCGTCAGCAACAGAACCGGGGATACAGAAGCTCTGCAGACCGATACCGATAGCCTCGGCAGCCTCAGCAGCACTCTTAACGCCCTTCTTGATAGCGATGGCAGCACCGCATACATATGCCCATTTTGCGTTCTCGAAGCAGATACGCTGGGTCTCTTCACACATCTGGTAGGGATCAACGCCAGCCTTCTCGCAAATCTCGTTAGCCTCTTCAATGCTATTGATGCCGTTCTCCTTCAGAGCAGCCAGCACCTGATTGATGCGACGCTCGTAGCTCTCGAATGATACTTTTCTAATCATAATCTGTTTCCTCCTTACTCTTTACGTGGGTCAATAGCCTTAACAATTCCCTGCTCAGCAGTGGTACGACCGTAAGAGCCGGTGAACTTCTTCACAGCCTCGTTGGCATCCATGCCGTCCTTGATGGCTTCCATCATCTTGCCCAGGTGTACGTACTCGTAGCCGCAAACCTGATTGTCCTTATCCAGGAACTGCTTGGTGATGTAACCCTCGGTCAGCTCCAGGTAACGGGTACCCTTAGCAACAGTGCCATAGAGTGTACCAGTCTGTGAACGCAGACCCTTACCCAGGTCTTCCAAACCAGCACCGATTACGAGACCGCCCTCAGAGAAAGCACTCTGTGTACGTCCGTAAACGATCTGCAGGAACAACTCGCGCATAGCGGTGTTGATAGCGTCGCAAACGAGGTCGGTGTTCAGAGCCTCGAGGATGGTCTTACCAGGCAGAATCTCAGAAGCCATAGCAGCTGAGTGAGTCATACCGGTGCAACCGATGGTCTCAACAAGAGCCTCCTGGATAACGCCGTCCTTCACGTTCAGGCTCAGCTTACAAGCACCCTGCTGAGGAGCGCACCAGCCAATACCGTGGGTATAGCCCGAAATGTCCTTGATCTCTTTGGCCTGAATCCACTTGCCCTCTTCGGGGATGGGAGCAGGACCGTGGTTGGGGCCTTTGGCCACAACGAATAAATCATTGTTACCTATTTTAAAATAGTGATTATTGTTTCGTGGCTGCAAAGTTACAAAATCATCGGGAAAATACCTAAAAAAGGGGAGAAAAATTTTTGTTTTATACCAAAGAAAGGGGGCGGAATAACTCCCGTCCCCTATGAAAGATGCTTATTTTGTAATGTCTACTTGATAAGTTCAACGCTGCGCTGCAGGAATTTATCCAATGCTTCGCCCTTTAGCATACCGTTCTGAAGCAGAGCAAGGTCGATGAGCTGATGAACGATGTCGTTATTAACAGCAAAGCCGTTGATGATGTTCTGCTTCTTGTCTTTCTGCTCGTCGATAGCCTTCTGGGTGTTGGCCTTATCGTCCTTCACTTCCTGTGAGATCTCCTCAGGCTTCTTACCCTCTGTCTGCTGGTTCAGGGCAGCCAGACGGGCCTCCTGACCCTTGATCTCGCTCTCGATGGGCTGAAGTTCAGTAGAAAGTTGAGAGTTGAAAGTTGAAAGGACGTCCTTGATGAGACGGTGATCACTGTTCAGCACGATGTTGAAGGTGTCAGGCATCTGACCGTAGAAGCCCATGCCACTCTGATAGCGACTCATCTCCTTCATACGGCGCATCCACTCGTTCTGGGTGATGACTACAGGACGCTGCTCTGCACCAAGAGCATTGACCTCAACGATGAACTCGGCCTTGTCGAGCTTTGGCATCTGACTCTGGAATACGGCTGACAGATTGTCACGTTCATTGTCACTCAGGTCTGTCTTGGGCTTGTCCTCTTTCTGAATCAGGTGATCCACGGTGTCAGCATCCACGCGGGTGAAACGACTCTTCTCGAACTTCTGTTCCAGAGTCTGGATGCAGGGTACGTCAAGCTGTCCGTCGAAGAGAAGTACTGAGTAGCCCTTGTCCTGAGCGGCCTTGATGTATGAGTACTGGTCGTCCTTGTTGGTGGCATAGAGATATATCAGGTTGCCGTCTTTGTCCTTCTGGGCAGCCTCGATGAGGGTCTTGTACTCGTCGAAGGTGAAGTACTTGCCCTCTGTATCCTTGAACAGAGAGAAGTCCTTTGCACGATCATAAAAATTCTCCTCAGTCAGAATACCGTAGTTGATGAAGAGCTTCAGGTCGTCCCATTTCTCTTCGTAAGCCTTGCGGTCCTCGTTGAAGATAGCCTTCAAGCGGTCTGATACCTTCTTGGTGATGTAGGTAGAGATCTTCTTCACCTCACGGTCGCTCTGCAGATAGCTACGCGATACGTTCAGTGGGATATCGGGTGAGTCGATGACACCATGAAGCAGGGTCAGGAACTCAGGTACGATGCCCTCTACCTGATCAGTTACGAATACCTGGTTGCAGTAGAGCTGAATCTTGTTCTTCTGCAGCTCCAGCGAGTTCTTGATGCGAGGGAAGTAGAGGATACCCGTGAGGTTGAAGGGATAGTCAACATTCAGGTGAATCCAGAACAGAGGCTCGTCGTGCATGGGGTAGAGGGTACGATAGAATGACTTGTAGTCCTCGTCCTTCAGCGTTGAAGGAGTCGACGTCCACAGTGGAGCCACATTATTAATAATGTTATCCTCGGCGGTGTCTACCATTTTGCTTTCTTCCTTAGACCATTCCTGCTTCTTGCCGAAGGCAACGGGTACGGGCAGGAACTTGCAGTATTTGTTGAGCAACTGCTCCAGCTTGTTCTTATCGAGGAACTCTTTTGAATCATCGTCGATATAGAGGATGATATCCGAACCGTGGTCTGCACGCTCAGCATCGTCGATCTCATAGGCAGGACTGCCATCACAGCTCCATTTCACAGCCTTTGAACCTTCCTTCCAAGACTTGGTGATAATCTCTACCTTCTTAGAAACCATGAAGGAAGAGTAGAAGCCCAGACCGAAGTGACCGATGATATTGTTGGCGTTGTCCTTATATTTCTCAAGGAAGTCGGTAACGCCTGAGAAGGCAATCTGATTGATGTACTTGTCAATCTCCTCTTCAGTCATGCCAATACCATGATCGCTGATGGTGATGGTGCCCTTGTCGGTATCCAGGCTTACGCGAACGGTCAGGTCGCCCAGTTCGTCTTTGTAGTCGCCTTTCTCCTTTAGGGTCTTCAACTTCTGCGTGGCGTCAACGGCATTAGATACCATTTCGCGCAGGAAAATCTCTTGGTCGCTATAGAGAAACTTTTTGATAACGGGGAAAATGTTCTCGGTCGTAACCCCGATGTTACCTTTTTGCATATCTTTTTGTTGTTATTTTTGTAATTTCGATATGCGAAAGAGCAAAATCCGTGCCAAGAACAGTCAGTATTTCTTTTTTGTCAGATTAAACAGGTCGTTGATGCCGTTGAAATCCTTCTTCATAATCAGTCCTACACCCTGCGTATTGAGCGATGAACGGGTAAAGTATCGGTCGTTGGTCTGATTATAGACTTTCACTGCCAGGTTTCCATTGCGGTTGAGCAGGTACTGGATGTCGAAGTCGCCGATAAACGAGGGTGTGGCTTGGGTGGCATTGTCGCGATAGCCAAACTGTCCATTGATGAGCAGACGGTTGTTGAGCATACGTCCGCTGACCAGTCCTTCGTATTCTGCATTATGCCACCCCTCATTTCCAGTGGAGATATTGGCACCGAAGTTCCAGTCGTTGGACTTGATGACCTGTGAGAGCACCTCGTTGATTTGTGAAGACACGGTACCTGAGAGGAACGACTGCATAGCGAGTTGCGTCTGTCCGTATTGCTGTGACTGTGCGTTGTTGGCCCCCTGCGTATAGAAACGTCCGATACCCAACAGATAGAGCACCTGCTGGTTCATCTCCTGTTCGCTGGTGATGACAGAGCGTATCATCTGGTTTTCCTCGGCATTGACGGTAGGCAGTTCGAAATCGAAGTCCACACGCGGAGCCCCCGGTGTGCCAGAGATATTCATCAGGCAGTTCACACGTACTGTATTATTGTTGAACGAGTTGCCCAGATTGAGGTCTGAGAGTGATACTCCGTTGACGGTATATTGTGCTTGCAGGTTCAGATTGGCATTGAAGGGGTCGCCTCCAAAGACGATAGTACCTCCATCCTGGAAGTTGAAGTTCTTCTTGATGATGTTCTGAATGGTGATGCCGTATGTGCCTCGTTCTACGGTATATGTTCCGAACATGGTGAACGGGCCTTTGTTATAGAAGTTAGCCTTGATGTTGCCAGTACCGTTGAGCGATATGTAGTCGTTGGTATTGGCATCCATCAGGATGCGTAGTGTACCTTCGGGCATGGCGTTGATATTGAAGTTGATGTAGATGTTGGTCGATGTGGCCAGTGTCTCATGAATACTCTCATCATTCTTCTTCTTTAAATTGTCGGCATCGTTGTTCCATGTGATAAACTCCTGGTTGCTGATTGCATCAGGGTTGGTGGCGTTATAGGCGAATGTGGAACGTGGCTCTGGGGTGGCATAGCAGTTGATAGTTACCTCGCCAGGATGCCCGTGAATGTTAGCCGAGCCGGTCACGTAAACCGTTCCGCACACAATGCTGCCATCTTCGAAATCTGGGAAGTCGTAAGCCAGAAGGTTTTCGCCCTCAATATCGACATCGAAGGTGAAGTTCGAGAAGTTTTCGTGCCGGATATGTCCTGTGACGTACCCCGTCTGCCCTTCACGGTCCTTGATGGTACAGTGGTTGAACTGTATGTCGTTGGGCTTCAGTGTGATGGTGTCTTGCGGCAAGGTGTAGGTAGTATTAAGTGCTGTGACGGTGGTTTGTCCTTCGGCAACGATCTGACCTGTGAGGTTGAGCTCGTCCAATGGCCCTGACAGAATGACGCGTCCGTGAGCCTGACCTGTCACTTCGTTGAGGAAAGAGCTGGTGAACGACTGGCAGAACTCGATGTTCGTGCCATCGGCGGTGATGTCAAGCATGATGTCGCTTCTCACAGGCGATACGTAGCCATCGATAAGCGTCTGAGAACCAGGCCCGTTGTCTGCTGTCGCCTTGATGTCAATCTGCTGCGCATCTGTGTTCCATTCGGCTTTGGCCAAGAGTGTTCCCATACGTCCTGATTGGAATTTGAACTGTTCTACGGTCAAGTCGGCATTGGCGCGGAAATCGCCAAACACCTGCATAGCCTTCACCGTGCCTGTCGCCAGTCCGTCGAAGTCAACGGAATGGAAGTCTACTAAATCCAGTATGTATGCCACATCGAGTTCTTTCAAGTCAACAGTGATGGACTCTGCGGGCGAATTGGATGCGATGCCGTCGATATAGAGATGCTGCCGCTGGTGGCTTAGCGAGAAATGGTCAACCATGAGTTTCTTCTCGGAATAGTAGATGTCGCATGGCTCCAGCATCCATGGCTTTTCCCTGACGTTCATTTCGGAAGGCAGTATGCGAATGTGGGCTTCTGGGATGTTCTGGTCATTGGAATACAGCTGGGTAACGGTGTTGATGGTGCCGTTCATGGAATTTTCAGGTTCCAGTATGTTTGACTGGTTCCAGCGGAAGGTGGCAGAGATGTTGTTGTCGGCGGCCTCGCCTTCCAGTTCCAGGTTCATCAGATTGCTTTCTTCCATCACCTTTGTGAGATTGATCAGATAGTTGGTGCTGTCGCCCTTGGATCCGATGTTGACGAGCAAATCCTGGTACTGGCTGCCGTTATAGGTGAACTTCGGCAGTGTGCCTTCTATATCTAATAGGTTGGCTTGGTCGTCAACGGCAGCGTGGAGTGTCAGTGGACGCTCGAAACTGATGGCAATGCCCAGTAGCTTTTGTATCCAGTCGACATCGTTGATCTGGAGGTTGACAATGAAGTTGTTGTCGGTAGCCTTCGTTGCCTTAGGCAGATTGGGCAGGGTAGGGAGTCGCGATGCCGTATAGTTGACGAAACTCTGAGGCAGTGTCTGCCAGTCAAAGTTGCCCTGAATCTCAGCCTCGCCCATGTCGCCTTTGAGTCTCATGAAGTGGATGCCGTCTTCGTAGCCCGAATGGATGTGTAGTTTTTCCAGTTGGTAATAGTCGCCAATGGAGTCGTTGGAGTGCATCTCGAAGTTGTTCAGGCTGATGTCACCCTCGGCATCGTTGATGTCGCTGGCAATGAAGTCGGCATTGAGATGGGCCGAGAATCGCGAGTCGCCCCATTTGTCTGAGAGGTTGAGCGCACGTGGTTTGAAGTCCTTGATATGTCCGATGAGTTTGATGGTGGAGCGTATGCCTTTCAGCAACTCGCCTTCCAGTTCGGCCTGTATGTTCGGGTCGTTGATTCTTAGTTTTCCGCTGATGTTGTCTTTCTTGTAGTTGCCGTTGAACGTCAGGTTCTGATAGTGGTACGACTTGTATTCAAACAAGTCTACGATACCTTCGGCAGTGATGTTATCCTTTGTTCCCTGGATGTTGACTTGCGTTGCAATGTTGCCAAAGTCGTTGTTGTCGGTGAGTTTTCCCAGATCGAATGCCTTCGTGTCGATAGTAGCGTCAAAACGGTTGTCCTGGTTGACGGCCAGTCTCACCGTTGCGTTGCCGATGTCTGTTCGGATGTTGGCATAGGAGTCCGACTTTCCGTCGTTTGCCTTTTCCGAAACGCCGTCAACGTGTATGTCGCCCAGCCGCATCACCTCATCGGGTATTTCGTTGAAGGCTTGCTTGCATTGGCTCATCAGTTGCGAGCTGACATCAATGTGCGACGTTTTAACAGACCATTTCGGCTGCTGTTTGAGATTGCTGACATCTCCCATGGCCTGCACTTCAAGTGAATGATCGTCGGACGATATGGTCAGATACTTGCAGCTGATGTCGTTGACAGAGCCGTTGACCTCGGTCTTGACGGCAAATTGCTGCGTGAAAGCATTGAGGCTGGGTAGGAAACAGGCAAAATCCTTTGCTGACAATCTGGGTACGTTGACAAAGGCCTGGTATCTGAAAGTGTCTTCAAACCGGTCTTTGTCATAGGTCGCATGAATGGAGTCGATGCCAATGTCGGAGCCTGGTGTCTGAAGTCTGAAATCCTTCAGTCGGGCATGATTGGAATTGGCTTCCACCCATAGCGAGAGACGGTTGACCTTGAGGCCTGCTTTCTCATTGAAAGCCAGACGTTTGATGTTGACGTTGATAGAATCCTCATGTAAGCTCTTCACGATGGCATGTGCGCTGATGTCGTTGAGCTTCCAATGCTTGAGGTTGAACTGTTCTGGGGTCTCAGCAATGTCGTATTGATCGTAGGATACGCTTGAGTGGCGTATGATGAGCGAGTTGATACGCAGGTTCAAAGCACTATTGCTTGTCGAGTCGTTGGAACTCAGCGAGTCGAGCACAAACTGATAATTAGGAATAGCCAACGAGTCGGCTTTATAGAACTGTGCATGAGCTCCGAAGAGTTGTGCCGATGAAATGGAGATTTTGCCGTTGACAAGAGGCAGTAGGTCTATCTTTGCCGACAGTCGGCCTACGCGAAGCATCTCCTTGTTCTCTTTGTCGAGCATCGTCACGTCATCAAGGATGATGCGATTAAGGAATCCCAGTTCCACACGGTCGATGCTGACATCGGTGCCTAACACCTCAGAAAGCGTTTCTGATACTTGTCGGCCTATGAAACGCTGGGTCGAGGGAACGTGAATCAATACCAACACAAGTACGTACAGAGCCATCAGGCTCCATATCGTCCAGTTGATGATATGCTTGACTTTCTTCACCTCTTCTGTCAATTCCAGTTGGCAATTATTGACATAATGCCATAAAATTACGTGCAAATTTAATACAAAAGTTTCGAATACCGTGTTTTTCCTTTCTTTTTCTTTTCTTTTAGCCTAATTTTTATTAATTTTGCAAGCCAAAAGGAACAATCAAACCAATTTTATTTGATATGGCAAATGTTATTAGGCTACGTAAAGGCTTAGACATTCACCTTCAAGGAAAAGCTGAGGAAACGAAAATGAACCTCAAATCGAACGGGCACTACGCTTTGGTGCCAGACGATTTCGAAGGCGTCGTTCCCAAGGTCGTTGTCCGCGAAGGTGATGTGGTCCGAGCCGGGGATGCTTTGTTCGTAAACAAGCTCTATCCCGAAGTTCGTTTTGCCTCGCCTGTCAGCGGTAAGGTTACTGCTGTGGAGCGTGGCGAACGTCGTAAGGTGCTTTGCGTGAAGGTGGAAGCCGACGCTGAGCAGCAGTATGTGGATTTTGGTAAGAAGGATGTGACGAAGATGGACGGCAAGGCTGTCGTTGACGCCCTTCTCGAAGCTGGTCTCTTTGGTTATATCAACCAGCTGCCTTACGCTATCTCCACCAATCCTTCTGTGATGCCGAAGGCTATCTTCGTATCAGCATTGCGCGACAAGCCTCTGGCTGGTAGCTTCGAGTTCGAGGTGAAGGGTCAGGTTGCTGACTTCCAGACGGGTCTTATTGCGCTTTCAAAGATTGCGAAGACCTATGTGGGCTTTGGTGAGAATTCTTCTCTCCTTTCAGAACTCTCAACTTTTGACAACTTGGAGTATAATGTATTCAAGGGTAAGTGTCCTGCAGGTAATGTAGGCGTACAGGTCAATAACATCGACCCAGTAAACAAGGGTGAGGTGGTTTGGACTATCGGCGATCCTACCGTTGTGTTGTTCATTGGTCGTCTGCTGAATACGGGTAAGGTAAATCTGACCCGCACCGTTGCTCTCTGCGGTAGCGAGGTGAAGAAACCCTGCTACGTGGATATGCTGGTAGGCGAGGAGCTTTCTACGCTTCTGAGCAACAGCTACGATGCTGACCACTCCGTGCGTATCATTAATGGTAACGTGCTCACGGGTACCATTTCTTCTAAGGATGGTTTCCTTGGTGCACATAGCAGCGAGATTACCGTGATTCCCGAGGGTGATGACAATAACGAGATGCTGGGTTGGATTATGCCCCGCTTCGGTCAGTTCTCTGTGAACCGCAGTTATTTCTCTTGGCTTTTCGGTAAGAAAGAGTACGCTCTGGATGCCCGTGTAAAGGGTGGCGAGCGCCACATGATTATGAGTGGCGAGTACGATAAGGTGCTGCCAATGGATATCTATGGTGAATACCTCATCAAGGCCATCATTGCCGGCGACATCGACAAGATGGAGCAGCTGGGTATCTATGAAGTATCTCCAGAAGACTTTGCTCTGGCAGAGTTTGTTGACTCTTCGAAGCTGGAACTCCAGCGCATTGTTCGTGAGGGGTTGAATAACCTCCGTAAAGAGAATGCTTAATTTTAATGTTTAATCTTTAATGTTTAATTTAAATGAAAGCATTACGAAATTATCTCGATAAGCTGAAGCCCTCCTTCGAGAAGGAAGGCAAGCTGCACGCTTTCCGTAGCCTCTTCGATGGATTTGAGACCTTCCTCTTCGTACCTAATACAACAGCGAAGAAGGGTGTCCATATCCACGATGCTATCGATTCGAAGCGTATTATGAGTATGGTGGTTATCGCTTTGATGCCTGCTTTACTCTTTGGTATGTATAATGTTGGTTATCAGAATGCTATCGCATCGGGCATTGACGCATCCTTCATGGATATGTTTATCTTCGGTATGATGGCAGTACTGCCCAAGATTGTTGTTTCCTACGCCGTTGGTCTGGGTATCGAGTTTGCCTGGGCTCAGTGGAAGGGCGAGGAGATTCAGGAGGGTTACCTCGTATCAGGTATTCTGATTCCCCTGATTGTTCCTGTGAACCTGCCTCTGTGGATGCTGGCTATTGCCGTTGCCTTCGCAGTTATTCTTGGTAAGGAGATTTTCGGCGGCACGGGTATGAACATCTTCAACCCCGCCTTGCTGGCTCGTGCCTTCCTCTTCTTTGCATATCCTCAGAAGATGACGGGCGACCAGGCTTGGATTGCTGATAGTCCTATCTTTGGTTTTGGTGGTCAGGTGGCCGACGGCTTCTCTGGTGCTACACCGCTGGCTAACCTCAGCGACTATACCTTCTCGATGGATGCCGTTTATGGTTTGATTCCTGGTTCTATTGGTGAGACCTCGGTTATCGCTATCGCCATTGGTGCCGTTATTTTGCTCTGCACGGGTATCGCTTCTTGGAAGACGATGTTGAGCGTGTTTGCCGGTGGCATCGTGATGGGCCTGCTATTTGAGAATCTGGGTATGATGCCCGAAAACATCCATTGGTATACACATTTGGCTCTGGGTGGTTTCTGCTTCGGTGCCGTGTTTATGGCTACCGATCCTGTTACCTCATGCCGTACGGAGTGTGGTAAGTGGATCTATGGTTTCATGATAGGTGTCGTAGCCATCGTGGTTCGCGTGATGAACCCAGGTTTCCCCGAGGGCATGATGCTGGCTATCCTGCTGATGAATATGTTTGCACCTGCCATCGACTACTTCGTGGTTGACCGTAATATTTCAAAACGTATGAAGAGAGGAGGTACCAAATGAAACTGAATACAAACAGCAACACGTACATTATTATATATAGTACGATTCTGGTGCTCATCGTGGCTTTCTTGCTGGCTTTCGTATCTTCTTCATTGAAGGAGAAGCAGGACGCTAACGTGGCACTTGATACAGAGAAGCAGATTCTGAATTCGCTGAACCTGCGTTGCTTGAGCGATGAAGAGGCTCATGCTACTTACGAGAAGATTGTGAAGTTCGACGAGGCTCAGAAAGTCTATGTCTGCACACTTGAGAATGGTGATGTGAAGTATGTGCTCCCCTTGAAGGGACAGGGCATGTGGGGCGGCATCAGCTGTTTCCTGGCTATCGACAGCGACAAGAACACCGTCTATGGTGCCTACTTCAACCACGAGAGCGAGACGGCAGGTCTTGGTGCAGAGATCAAGGACAATGCCGACTGGCAGGCTAAGTTCCAGGGCAAGAAGATTTTTGCTGCTGAAGGTGATGCCATTGCCCTCTCTGTTGAGAAAGCCGTCAACAACGAGACTACGGTGGATGCCGTTACTGGTGCTACCGTAACTTCTACGGCTGTGAGTAAGATGCTGCAGGAGAAGTTGGCTAATTACAAGGATTTCTTGCTCAGCGAGTAATATTTTAATTTTTAAATTCTTTAATTTTTAAATTTTAATATGGCATTATTCAGTAAACAAAATAAAGAGGCTTTCACCAATCCGTTGAACCTCGATCATCCTATACTGGTGCAGGTGCTGGGTATCTGCTCGGCCTTGGCTGTGACCAGTCAGTTGAAGCCTGCCATCGTGATGGGACTTGCCGTTACGGTGATTACGGCTTTTGCCAATGTGATTATCTCTATCCTTCGCAACACCATTCCTAACCGCATCCGTATCGTGGTGCAGCTGGTGGTCGTAGCAGCGCTGGTAACTATCGTCTCTCAGATTCTGAAGGCTTTCGTCTATGATGTTAGCGTACAGCTCTCAGTTTATGTAGGTCTGATTATTACGAACTGTATCCTCATGGGACGTCTGGAGGCGTTTGCCATGCAGAACAAGCCCTGGCCTTCATTCCTCGATGGTGTGGGTAATGGTATCGGCTACGCCATGATCCTGATTATCGTGGGTGCAGTACGTGAGTTCTTCGGACGCGGTTCGCTGCTGGGCTTCCAGATTATCGACTGCAAGGATTTTAATAATGGCATGATGACGATGCCCGCAATGGCTTTGATTCTGGTAGGCATCGTTATCTGGATTCATAGAGCTTATTTTTATAAGGAGAAGTAAGATATGGAACACGCAATAAGTTTATTCTTTAGGTCGATTTTCGTCGACAACATGATATTCGCGTTCTTCCTCGGTATGTGCTCATTCCTTGCCGTATCAAAGAATGTGAAGACATCACTGGGACTTGGACTCGCAGTTACCTTCGTGCTGCTGGTTACCGTTCCCGTTGACTATCTGCTCCAGACCAAGGTGCTCTCTGAGGACGGCATCTTCGGCATGGATCTTAGCTATCTCTCGTTCATCCTCTTCATTGCCGTTATTGCCGGTATGGTACAATTGGTGGAGATGACAGTCGAGAAGTATTCACCATCGCTCTATGCAGCTCTGGGTATCTTCCTCCCTCTGATTGCAGTGAACTGCGCCATCATGGGTGCTTCGCTGTTCATGCAGCAGCGCATCCTGCTCGATCCCTCTGAGACAAAGGCTATCACCGGTGTAGGTGATGCACTTGTCTATGCGCTGGGTTCAGGTATCGGTTGGACGATGGCTATCGTGGCTATGGGTGCCATTCGTGAGAAAATGCAATATAGTGATGTGCCCAAGCCTCTTCAGGGTCTTGGCATCACCTTCATCACCGTGGGTTTGATGGCTATGGCGATGATGTGTTTCAGTGGTCTTAAAATCTAAGGAGGGCGACAGTTATGTTTATAGTAAATAGTATTATCGTTTTCCTGGTGACGATCCTAGCTATCGTCATCCTTCTGCTCGTTGCGAAGAAATACCTTTCTCCCAGCGGCAACGTGAATATTACCGTCAATGGCGATCGCGTGCTCAACGTTCCTCAGGGTAACAACCTGATGGCAACACTTAACGAGAACGGCATCTTCCTGCCTTCAGCTTGCGGTGGTAAGGCTTCTTGCGGACAATGTAAGGTACAGGTGCTTGAGGGCGGTGGTGAGATTCTCGACTCAGAGAAGCCACACTTTACCCGTAAGCAGATCAAGGACCATTGGCGTCTGGGTTGCCAGTGTAAGGTAAAGGGCGACCTGAAGATACATGTAGATGAGTCTATCCTGGGTGTCAAGGAGTATGAGTGTACCGTTATCTCTAATAAGAACGTGGCTACCTTCATCAAGGAGTTCAAGGTACAGTTGCCTGCTGGTGCTCACATGGACTTCCTGCCTGGTTCATACGCTCAGATTAAGATTCCTAAGTTCGATTGCATCGACTACGATAAGGACTTCGACAAGTCTCTGATTGGCGACGAGTATCTGCCTGCATGGGAGAAGTTCGGTTTGTTCCCATTGAAGTGTAAGAACCCCGAGGACACCATCCGTGCTTACTCAATGGCTAACTATCCTGCCGAGGGTGATGTGTTCATGCTGACCGTGCGTATCGCCACACCTCCATTCAAGGCCGATCGTAGTGGCTTCATGGATGTGAACCCAGGTATCGCTTCATCTTACATCTTCTCGCTGAAACCCGGCGACAAGGTGATTATGAGTGGTCCTTTCGGCGACTTCCACCCACACTTCGACTCAAAGAAGGAGATGATTTGGGTTGGTGGTGGTGCCGGTATGGCTCCTCTGCGTGCTCAGATCATGCACATGACAAAGACGTTGCACACCACCGATCGCGAGATGCACTACTTCTACGGTGCACGTGCGCTGAATGAGGTCTTTTACCTTGACGACTTCCTGGGCTTGGAGAAGGAGTACCCCAACTTCCACTTCCACTTGGCTCTCGACCGTCCCGACCCCGCTGCAGATGCCGCTGGCGTGAAGTACACCCCGGGCTTCGTCCATCAGGTGATGCTCAACACCTACCTGAAGGACCACGAGGCTCCCGAGGATATCGAGTACTACATGTGTGGTCCTGGCCCCATGTCGAAGGCTGTTGTCTCTATGCTCGACTCCCTCGGTGTAGATCCCGAGTCAATCATGTACGACAACTTCGGAGGGTAATTAGACACATTAACATTAAACATTAAATTCGCTTTGCTCAGAAGAGTGAAGCGAATTTTGTGTTTAGGAGGTTTAAGTTATAAAGTTAGGAGGTTAAAGTTTATTGATTTTACGTTGAAAGTGTGCTACTTATTGATATTGCTAAGGTGACCCAGATTCGTGACAGTGACATCGTGACAACGTGACATTAAGCACCTGCGAATATGCAGATTTTAATAATATGTATAATATATATAAAATATATTATAAATATTCTACTCCACATTTTTCTCAAATTATGGATATACCTTAATGTCACGATGTCATCATGTCATTGTCATTTTTTATTTCTTCAACCAGCGGTCGAGCCATTCAAAGTAGGTGCGCTGCCAGAGGATGCCGTTCTGGGGTTTCAGTACCCAGTGGTTCTCGTCGGGGAAGATGAGCAGCTCGGCCTCGATGCCACGCATACGGGCGGCATTGAAGGCACTCATGCCCTGAGTGGCATTGATGCGGTAGTCCTTCTCGCCGTGGATGCAGAGGATTGGCGTATCCCACTGGTCAACGAAGCGGTGGGGCGAGTTGTCGTAAGTCTTCTTGGCGCGTGTCGTCTGGTCTTTGTTCCAGAAAGCATCGTCGTACTCCCAGTTCGAGAACCAGTTCTCCTCGGTCTCGGTGTACATCGCTTCGAGGTTGAAAGCACCGTCGTGGGCTATGAAGCACTTGAAGCGTCCGTCGTGATGGCCGGCAAGGTAGTACACGCTGAACCCGCCGAAGGAGGCACCAACAGCTCCCAGACGGTCGCGGTCAACATAGGGCAGCTCGTCGCAGGCAAAGTCGATGGCCGACAGGTAGTCCTGCATACACTGACCCGTCCAGTCGCCCGAGATCTGCTCCAGCCACTCCTGTCCGAAACCGGGCAAGCCGCGGCGGTTGGGAGCCACGATGACGTAGCCATGCGAGGCCATGATGAAGAAGTTCCAGCGGTAGCTCCAGAACTGGGAGACGGGACTCTGAGGACCGCCTTCGCAGAAGAGCAGGGTGGGGTACGTCTTCGTCTTGTCGAAATGAGGAGGCAGGATGACCCACGTGAGCATCTGCTTGCCATCTGTGGTGGGTACCCAGTACTGCTCCACGGATGGCTTTCCCAGTTGGTCGAGGATGTCCTTGTTGACCTCGGTAATCTGAGCTATCACCACACCGTTGTTGGGGTCGTCGGGGGTGACTACGTAGAGGTCGGCAGGCTCGGTGTACGAGTGCTTCTCGGCAAGTATCTGCTTGTCGCCCAGCATCTGCAGCGAACCGAAGTCGGCCTGATAATTGGTAATCTGCTTCACCTCGCCCTCAAGGTTGGTGCTGTAGAGGTTCTCCGTAGCGTGCCATACGCCTACATAATATAAGGTACGCGAGTCGGGAGCCCAGCAGTAGTCATCAACATTGGAATCGAAGCTCTCGGTGAGAAAACGCTTCTCGCCAGTCTGAAGGTCGTAGCAGCAGAGGCGCAGACGGTCGGCCTCGTAGCCATTGCGTGCCATCGATGTCCAAGCCAGGTAGCGTCCGTCGGGCGAGAACTTCGGGTTCTGGTCGTAGCCGGGCAGGTTCTGCAGGTTCTCGGGCGCATTGACGGCCTGCTGGCTCATGGTCTTTGAAGGCTCGATGGCAGGCTCCTGATAGTCGGCAGGCTTGCAGAGGTTCGTGGTCTCTTTCTTCTCCACGTCGTAGAGGAAGATATCGGAGTCGGTAGAGATGGAATACTGCAGGCCGGTCTTCTTGCGGCAGGTGTAGGCTATCTGCTTGGAGTCGGTGCTCCATGCCAGTTGTTCCATACCTCCGAAAGGCTCCATGGGACATTCGTAGGGCTCGCCCTCCAGGATGTCGGTTAATTGAGAATTGAGAATGGAGTATTCAGAATTGACTTCTGCAACGAAGGGGTGCTGTATGCTTTCCACGTAGTGATCCCAATGGCGGTACATCACGTCGGTGACCACGCGGCCCGTGGACTTTGGCAGGTCGGCAGGGCGCGCCTTGATGATGTCGTTGAAGGGTATGCTCTGCAGCACGATGACCTTCTGGCGGTCGGGCGAGAAGAGGAAGCCCTCAACCTTGCCCTCGGTCTCCGACAGCTGCTTGCGAGCACTGCCGTCGAGGTTCATCTGCCACACTTCGCCACCACGGAGGAAGGCCACGGTCTCGTTGTCAAGCCACTGCGCGTCGGTCTCGTTGTCGGCATCGGTGGTGAGCTGACGCTGCTCACTTCCGTCGGCATTCATCATCCAGAGCACCTGATGGCTCTTGTTTTCCTCCACGCTATAGTAGCCCATCTGGAAAACGATGTGCTGGCCGTCGGGCGAGGCCTGATAGCCGCTGATGCGACTCATGGCCCAGAGTGCCTCGGGCGTCATCTGGTCGCCTTCCAACTGGATGGTCTGTTTCTGGATATTCACTTCGCTGTTCTCTTTCTGTTGTCCGCAAGCCGTGAGAAGCAGGGCAGCGGCACCGATAGCTAATAATTTTTTCATAGGTCTTCAGTTATTTTTTTCTTACTGGGTCGCAAGTCAGGCCGCATCCCAATTTCTTGAATATCTTGCGGTCAACCTCGGAGAGCATCACGGTGGAATGAACCTGACAGCCACGCAGACGCGGCAGTTGCTCCAAGGCACGGCGGCACTGCTCATCGTCCTTCGACAATACGCTGAGGGCCACCAGCACCTCGTCGGTATGCAGACGGGGATTCCGGCCGCCCAGATACTCTATCTTGGTCTTCTGAACAGGCTCTATGAGGCTCTGCGGAATGAGCTTCGCATCGTGGTCGATGCCTGCCAGATGCTTCGTGGCGTTGAGCAAGAGCGCAGCCGAACAGCCCAGCAGGGGCGATGACTTCGAGGTGATGATAGTGCCGTCCTCAAGCTCTATGGCTGCCGCCGTGTGGCCTGTGAGTTCCTGCTTGGCCTGAGCGGCCACGGTGACGCGGCGATAGGCGGTGGTAATCTTTGCCTGATTGAAGAGCAGCAGTATCTTGTTGATCTCCTTGTCGTTGTCCTTGCCATCGGCCATCTTGTTGGCGGCATCGTAGTAGCGACGGATAATCTCGTCGCGACTGGCCTGGCAGCACACCTCATCGTCGCTGATGCAGAAGCCCACCATGTTGACACCCATATCCGTGGGACTCTTGTAGGGATTCTCGCCGTAGATGCCTTCAAACAGGGCGTTGAGCACGGGGAAGATCTCGATGTCGCGGTTGTAGTTGATGGCTATCTTGTCGTAGGCCTCCAAATGGAAGGGGTCTATCATGTTCACGTCGTTGAGGTCGGCAGTGGCTGCCTCGTAGGCAATGTTCACGGGATGCTTCAGGGGCAGGTTCCATACGGGGAAGGTCTCGAACTTGGCATAGCCGGCACGGATGCCCCGCTTGTTCTCGTTGTAGAGCTGAGAGAGGCATACGGCCATCTTGCCGCTGCCAGGGCCTGGAGCGGTGACGATGACCAGCTCACGGGAAGTCTCCACGTAGTCGTTCTTGCCAAAGCCCTCGTCGCTGGCAATGAGCTCCACGTTGTGGGGGTAGCCGTCGATGAGGTAATGGACATACGACTTGATGCCCATGCGCTCCAGGCGGTGACGGAACTGGTCGGCAGCGTTCTGGCCATTGTAGTGGGTAATCACTACGGAGCCTACCATGAAGTCGCGGCTCATAAACTCTTCGCGCAGGCGCAGCACGTCTTCATCGTAGGTGATGCCAAGGTCGGCACGCACCTTGTTCTTCTCAATATCCTCGGCACTGACCACGATGACAATCTCCAACTGGTTGCGAAGCTGGGCAAACATACACAGCTTGCTGTCGGGCTTGAAGCCGGGGAGTACGCGGGAGGCATGGTGGTCGTCGAAGAGCTTGCCGCCAAGTTCCAGGTACAGCTTACCATCGAACTTGGCTATGCGCTCACGGATGTGCTCGGACTGAATCTTGAGGTATTTCTCGTTGTCGAAGCCTATTTTCATTGTAGTATGAATATGATGGGGTTATGGTTTACTTACGCATCTGCTGCTGTTTCTGAATCTCGGCAGCTTTCTTCTGCATCTCCTCCAGACGAGCAGCCAGCCCGCTGGACTTCTTCGGATTGTTCTGGTTCTCCTTGTATTTCGCCTCCAGAATAGCCAGAAGCTTGGCATCGTCGGTGGTCTTGCGCAGCGTCCACATGATGGCGGCCGAGAAGAACAGCGAGATGAAATAGTAGAAGTTAAGACCCGAGCCGTAGTCGTTGAACATGAAGAAGAACATCACCGGCATGATGTACATCATCCACTGCATCATCTTCATCTGCTCGGCCTGCTGACCCACCATCTGGTCGCGCTGCTGGCGCATGGTCATGTAGCTGTAGAGCACGTTGCTCACGCAGAACAGGATACAGGTCAGCGAGAGATGGTCGCCAATGAGCCAGAGGTCGGTGTTCCACTGGCCGATAAAGGGGATGGGGTCGTAGGTAGACAGGTCTTCCATCCATAGGAACGACTCGCGGCGCAGCTGGATGGCGTTTGGCACAAAGTTGAACATCGCAATCCAGATAGGCATCTGAATCAGCATCGGCAGACAGCCGCCAAGGGGCGATACACCGTATTTCGCATAGAGGGCCATCATGGCCTGCTGCTTCTGCATCTGGTCTTCCGGCTTGTTGTACTGCTTGGTGGCCTCCTCAAGTTTCGGCTTCAAGACGCGCATCTTCGCACTCGACATATAGCTCTTCTTCACCATAGGATAGGTGATGGCCTTCAGAAGCAAGGTGATGAGTATCAGCACAATACCCATGGGAAGACCGAACTTCGTGAGCCAGTCGAACACGTAGAGCGTGAACCAGCGGTTGATGAAGCGGAACAAAGGCCAGCCGAGATATACCAGACGCTCCAGTTCCAGGTCTTTGCCAAACTCGCTCTGACTCTCTACGTCCTGAATCAATCGGAAGTCGTTGGGGCCCAGGTACATCTCAAATTCAGAGGACTGCAGACCTGAGGGGTCGAACTTCGTGGTGAGGCGAGCCTCGTAGTATTTCAGAATGCGCGTGCTCTTGTCCTGAGGGGTGCTAACCAGCTCGGCACCGGTGGTGAAGGCATCCTTGGAGATGAGGGCTGCCGAGAAGTACTGGTTCTTGAATGCCACCCAGTCAATGGGCTCCTCAGTCTTCTCGCGCTTGTCGGATGTCTCGTTAAGATAGTCGGTACCGCCATTGCTGAACTTATACGTCAAGGCAGAACGGTAGTTCTCGAACGAGAAACCGCGCTCCTGCTGGCGGCAAGAGTCCTGCCAGAGTATCGTCACTTCCTTGCTCGTCGGGTCGAGCTGGTCGCCAAGGCCGATGGCCTGTATGGAGAAATGGAGCATATAGTCGGGGCCCAGACGGTAATTGAACACCAGACGGCCGTTGCCCTGAGCCTTCGCCGTCATCGTCAGAGAACCGTCGGACTCCTGCGTAGGTGCAAAATAGAGGTCGCTGGTGTTGACAAACTGTTTCAGGCCCTTGATGATGAAGTTCATGTGCTGACCGCTCTCGGTGAAGAGTTGTACGCCCATGTTGTTCAAAGTGTCCTTATGACCCAGGATGCGTGCGCTGGCAATGGTACCGCCCTGCGTGTTGAACGCCAGCTCCAGAGAGTCGTTCTTCAGGGTTATCAGCTTGTTGACACCTGCAAGGGAATCGGTCAGGGAAGGGTAGAAAAGGGCGGCTGAGTCAACAGCAGCAACGGCCTGCTGGATGTTCGCCGCTTTCTGAACGGCCTTCTGAGCCTTCTGAGCCTCCATAACGGCGGCAATGCTGTCTTGTTCGTGTTGGTAGGCTTCTATCTCTGCCTGGGAGGGGGAGTTCCAATAACTGAAAGCAATCAGTACTAAAGCAATGAGACTAAAGCCAATTAAAGTGTTTCTGTTCATATCTTTTATTTGCTATTTGTTACTTTTTTAAAAACAAAGTGCAAAGTTACGAAAAAAAAATATAACTTTGCAAGCAGTTATGAGAAAATTAGCATTATTTATTGTAGCGGCTTCTGCGCTAAGCGTCGGAGCTGCGGAACCGCAGGGTTCAAACAACGCCTTGTACTATAGGTTGTTCTCACCGCTCACGTTCTATCACAACGTGGCCAGTCATCAACTTAACATCAATTCCGATGATCCCGACGAGGTGAGTCAGGCTATCGACCAGGCTCTGATGCACGTCTATCTGAACCGTCCAGACTTGGTCGCTTTCACGGAGACGGAGCGGCAGGAGGCGGGAACATTGCGCCAGGACATCATGGAAACTCCTGTCATGCAGACCGTTGAGATGGTGGAACAGGCGGCTCCCATGCCAGAAGTGCCAGAGGCAGAACCCGTGGAAGTGGTGGTGGAAAAGCCCAACTTCTGGAAATACAAGGGTGACGGCTATCTTCAGTTTATGCAGAACTATGTGTCGGGCAACTGGTACAAGGGCGGCGAGAGCAATCAGGCTGCCGTGGGAAGTCTGACACTGGAAGCCAACTATGACAACAAATCGAAATGGAAGTGGGACAACAAGCTGGAGATGAAGCTGGGATTCCAGACTTCTCCGTCGGACACATTGCATAAGTTCAAGACCAATGAAGACCTCATTCGATATACAGGAAAGATTGGCCTGCAGGCTGCCAACCGCTGGTATTACACATTGCAGATGCTGGCTTACACGCAGTTCTATCATGGCGTGAAGTCGAATAACGAGAAAATATTCTCGGATTTCATGTCGCCATTCAACTTGAGCGTCGGTCTTGGTATGGATTACAAGGTAGAGGCATTCAACAAGAAACTCACGGGAACCATCAACATGTCGCCCCTGGCTGTGAACTACCGATACGTGGATCGCACCGATCTTGCACAAAGCTTCGGCGTGAAGACCGACCGCCACACCCATTCGCTGACAGACTTCGGTTCGCAGCTCACGGCATCGCTGACGTGGCAGCTGAATGACGTCGTGGTATGGAAAACCCGACTCTATGGATTCTCCAGCTATCACCGTTCAGAACTTGAATGGGAAAATACCTTCACGCTCAAGGTGTCAAAGTATATTTCGGCTAATCTGTTCCTCTTCCCACGATTCGACGATGCCAACAATCGTGACGAAGACCTCGGATATTGGCAGTTCAAGGAATACTCTTCCCTGGGATTCTCGTATAATTTCTAAGAACAGAGAAGCTTGTAAGGACAGGCGGAACAGCGGTCGCGATCGGACGTAGGATGGTAAGGGATTGACGGATTGAACATCTCGTCCACGGTAGCCCTGAGCAGTTCCATGAAACGTGGAATACTGGGGGCTACATCCGTGATGGGCTCTTTGCCAAAGCAGAGCGTGGGGTCGTAGTGGGCACCCCCGGAATGCTGGATGAACAGCAGGGCGGGTGACACCGGCTTGTCAGCATAGTGCTGCTTCACCAAGGAGGCATAGAGGAAGGTCTGCAGATAGTAGTCGCTATGGTTGGCCAGATTATCCTGACTGAAAATAGCATCCACGTCGGCAAGTGGCTTCACTGCACGGCTGCCCGTCTTGTAGTCGATGACCCTGATACGCTCCTGACCGTCCTTGACAATACGGTCGAGACGGTCAATGCGACCTCCGATGGTGGTGCGGATATGGGGTGTCTGGAGGGGACCCTTGACATCGGTCTCCAGTCCGATAATGCTGAAGGGAGCCAGTTCGTGGTCAATGGTCAGAAGCTGGCAGAGATAATGGATCAGTACCTCGCGGTTGATCAGCTGCAGACCGTTGAGCGACGACGGACTGAGGTCAGTGAAGTTCAACTCTTTCTTCATGGATTCATCCACAGCACGCTCTATATCAACACGTTGCTTGAGCAACTCTTCGATGTCGCTTTTCAGAATCTGGCGGCTCTTGAACATCAGTCGTTCGTAGAGTGACTGTGACGCTTCATGGAAGATATTGCCGAAGCTAAGGTTGTCGATGGTCTCTTCATCGTCTTTCTCAGGCTCCGCAAGCTCACACTCATATTTATAATAATAACGCAGGGGACAGCGAAGGTAGGTGTTGATGGCTGTAGGCGAGAGAAAGGCCGGCTGGCGTTTCTGCGTCAAATGTATCATATGCAGCGTCCTGCGCTGGATGGTGGCTGGTACCTGAATGGTCTGGAACTGGATGTGGTGTCGATGGTAATGCTTGTCGACCATCAGCTGTAGCATGAACCGAGACATCTCGCCCGTCTGTCCGTCGCTGGTGCTGTTGTTGTAGAGAATGGTGATGTCAGATGCGCGTTGCAGAAGCCTGTGGAAGTAATAGCTATAGATGGCAACCTTGTGGTCGATGGTGGTAAGACCGTAAGCCTTGCGGATGGTGTAGGGGATAAACGAGGTGTCGTTGACACCGCGAGGCATATTGCCCTCGTTGCAGGAAAGGAGGATGACGTGCTGGAAGTCCAAGTTGCGCGTTTCCAGAACGCCCATCACCTGAATGCCCTCTATCGGTTCACCGTGGAAGGGAACGGAAGTGGATTGAACAAGTTGACTGACTAGGCGTTGCAAGGTGTTGTCGTTGACAATGAGGTCGCCATCGTTGACAAGGGTGTCTAACCTGTTGATGAGGGTGTAGCCACGGAACAGGCATTCCTGGAACAAGGGGTCGGTATCATCGGTGCTCTGGCCTATGCGCTTTAGGATGCCAAGAATCCAAGGCAACAAGGGCTTGGAGGTGTCGGTGAGCATATCACGGGATTCTTTTGCGGGGATAGAGGAAAGATGGGGGTGACAAAGCGTCGCGTCCAGATAACGCTTGCGAAATCTTTGGTACTTGCGGTCGTAACCAAGAATACGCAGGTCTATTAATTGCTGAATCAGCGACGAGACAGGTGATTGCGACAAAGGATAGCCCGTGGTGAGATTGACTTTGTCAACTTCATCGGGCAGACAGTGAATCACGGTAGGCAGCAGGGATTCGTTGCACATGACGATAGCCGTCTGACGGCCGTCGGCATACCGATGAGCGTCGCGTAGCCACTGACTGACGTATCGGCCTTGCGCATTCTCCGTCGTGGCAGAGATGTAGCGTATTTCTTTCGGATGATCGAAACAACCGTAGATGGATTTGTCGGTGATGTCCAGCTCGCATGGGAAATCCACCATCTGCTGCTTGATATAAAAGCCGGCATCATGGGTGTTCAGATAGGAGAGGTCGAAATCCCAATAGAAAGAGGCCTTATCCTGTTCACGTAGCGTCTTGAAAAGGCGTTGCTCTACTTTCTGAATCAGGTTAAAACCCACAAAGAGATAATTGCTGTAGTTGGAGAGTTGGGCACCCGATGTGAGGTCGGACTGGGCTACTTCACGATAGAGAGCACCTTCGTAGGCAAGGCCTTGAGAGGAGAGACGCTGATTGAAGTCGTGATAGATAGCCCCCATCTTTGACCATAACTGAAGGAAGCGGGTCTTGAGTTCAGTATTCTGGTCATCGGAGAAATTGCTGAAGAAACGCTGGATGGCATGAAGCTGTTCCTGGCTGAGGTAGCTCACATCGTCCAGTTCATGGATATCCCTGACATTGGCAAAGACCTTGTCGGCATCGGCCATATTCTTGTCTATATCATCGAAGTCGGCCAGCAACAATTGGCCCCAGCCGTAGAAATGGTCAAGTGATTCGTTGATGCCTGTCTGGGAAATGAATGATTTGTGAAGGTCGCATACCAGTTTGATGGGGTCGGCCACAGTGCGACGACTGTAGCTGCGAAACAAGTCGCTGATGGTGATGTAGGAAGGACTCCATATCGGGGAACCTGACTTGCCGGCCAGATATTGGTTCAGGAAAAGGGCGGCACGCTTGTTGGGGAAGACAATGGCAATGCGTGACAAATCGGTGCCGTATTTCTGAAGGATGTCCTCGGCTACATATTCTAAAAAGGTCTTCATACGACTTCGATGATTTGATTACTATAAACGAACCAGAGGAAACCAGTGACGTGATGATGGCCCATCTGCGACAGCAAATTCATGTATTCCAGTACCTGCTGACGATATTCCTCACGCTGCCTTCCGAACTTAAAGTCTATGACAACGGTATTCTTGCCATCGGTCATAACGCGGTCGGGACGACGCTCTTCACCATCAGGCAACAGAATCGTACATTCATTGTAAAGCGTCCATTTGGGCGAGAACCATTCTGCCACACGGGGATCAGCCAGACGCTTACGAATCATGTTGCGAATTTGAGCGGGGGGAAGGCTGGCATCATAGAGAATGCCATCCATCTCCATTCCCTGCAACGCTTGCTCGATATCATTGGCTGTGCGGATGTGGGCAAAGACATGATGAAGCACGTTGCCCATCTTGATATAGTTGCTTTGCTGGGTTGCCTCGTCATCGTCATTGTTGGCGATGAATTCCTTACTCTGGTTGCTTTGTTTGAATGATAACTTGAGGTCGTATGACTCAATCTCAACGGGAATCAGGGTGCTGGTGCGGACGAACGGATTGGGGTGGTGGCTCTTGTCCTTGACTTTCTCTGCTTTAAAGGGCATCGTGCCGAAGATGAAAACGATAGGATGGCCCTCGCTGTTCATGCCTTCCAAAGTGGCATCAGGTAGCTGGATATGAGGAAGTACCTGTTCTATAATATCCGAACGAGAACCCTTCGACTTGCGCTTTCCTATAACAAGAAGGCTGTCCACGGCTCGGGTGAAAGCCACATAGAGCATATTGAGATTGTCAACAGTAAGCTGTTGGTGCTCAGTCATATAGTCGTTTTCGTAGATGGTGCCTTGCATACCCTTTTCACTGTAGTCAATGGGAGCTAAGGGAAGTTCGTCGAATTTCTCTCCTTTCGGAACACACCAAAGAATATCTGACAACTCCAGCTTCCAGTCGCAGAAGGGGATAATCACATGGTCGAATTCAAGTCCTTTGGATTTATGGATGGAAAGGAGACGAATGCCATCAACGTCAGGACACTGGATGGTCTTAGAGCACAAAGTAGTGTCCCATTCTTTCAAGAATGCATTGACATCGGAAGATTTCTCGCCCGAAAAGCTGATGACCTGATCATAGAATGCACAGAGATAACCGCTCTGGCTCACTATACTTTTTAAGTTGAATATGGTGTAAAGGTACTCGGTGAGGTCGTAGAGCGGCTTCTGCAACAGATGTGGCCCAAACGCTTCTGGAAGTACACCTTTTATATCTCCACTATACGCCTTTGCCAGGAATGCACGCGTTATCAGGTCAGAGGGGTGAGTCAGGAGCCTCAGTGCCTGGATAATAATCTGGACAGCTGGTGAAGCATCAAGCCTGAAGGCTTCGTCACTGACTAAGCTGACATCGGGCAACGCGTTCATCAGATGATTTGCAACCAAAGCAATATTGCTGTTAGAGCGTAGAAGAATGGCGATGTCCTTGGATTTCACACCTCGTGAAAGGAGTTCCGAAATATGTTCGGTGACTGCGTCAAGCGTGTGTTTCTCGTAGTCGGATGATGGAAACAGATAAACGTCTACTCGTCCGGCATGAGGCTTGTCCTCGGGAAACTCCTGTTTGACGTCTCCATAGACTGATACACCTTCTATTTTAGCTGCTTCTTTGAAGAACTGATTGTTGAATTCGATGACGTTGACACTTGAACGATGGTTGGTTCTCAGAGGCTCCTCGTGAATAAGCTGCTCGCCGTTGGCAAACTCACTCTTGATGTCAGCCAAGAGACGCCAGTCACCGCTACGCCAGCGATAGATGCTCTGTTTGACATCTCCAACGATGAGACTCGACGAATTGTGACTCATGATTTCGTTGAGAAGCACCTTGAAGTTCTTCCATTGAACTGTTGAAGTGTCCTGGAATTCATCAATCATGATATGCTCAAGGTGCGAACCTATTTTCTCAAAGATAAAAGGTGAGTCGCTGTCGCTGATAAGGGAACTTAGAAACTGTTGCGTATCGGAGAGTAGAAACCGGTTGGCATCTTTGTTGAGCTCACTCACCTTAGACTCAATGCTACCTAATAGTCGCAGTTGGCTTAGATGACGCAAGGTGAGAACGGCAGACTGATAGCGGTGCCATTGTCGTGGCTGCTCCTCGGTAGCGGTATTCAAAATACCTATGAGCTTGCTCTCGACAAGGGTATGAATCTGCTCTTTATGAACATTGTCTTTTGTGTACCATTTCGACGGATCTCCTTTTGAGGCTTCGACGGTCTTATTGACAATGTCCTTGCTGAAGTTCCCTTCTTGTAATTTCCTGAAGAAAGAGCAGATTCCTTTGTCTTTTTTGGCAAAGTCATCGACATCAAGACCCTCTGCATGAATAGTATCGAAAAACGAATCACCAATCTGCTTCATGCTCCTTGATGCATCATCGCGAATGTCACGAAGCATCTTCGTGTATTTGTCAAAGAATGATTTCTCGTTGAACACCGAATGTAGCTTCTCGCTTTGCTCTTTATAGTAGTCACGGAAAATGGTAAGACCGAATTTCTTGATTTGCCAGATAACATTCCACGAACGGTCATCTTTGATAGTCTCCATGATATATTTCAGCAACCATTGCAGCAGCAGGTCGTTGGCTTGCAGACTTTCTATCAGTTGGTCAACGGCTTGCTCTTCTACTTGCTTGTCATTCAAACCTACACGTAGATTTGCCGTGAGTTCAAGTTCGCGAGCAAGGTTGCGGAGCACACATTGAAAGAATGCGTCGATGGTTCCTACTCGGAAATACGTGTAGTTGTTCAGAATATTCTGGAGTGCCATACCGGCACGTTTAGGGACAATAGAGGGGTTGATGTCGGGATCTTTGCAGATAGCATCAAAATAATTCTTAGAATCCTCAAGCCCTCGCCATACACCATACAACTGGCTTAGGATTCGTTGTTTCATCTCAGCTGTTGCTTTGTTCGTAAAAGTTACGGCTAAGGTAGTTCTATATGCCTGAGGATCCTTAATGAGTAACTTGATATACTCAACAGCGAGCGTGAAAGTCTTTCCGCTTCCTGCGCTGGCTTTGTAAACAACAAGAGGGGTTACCATCGGCCGAATAGTTCAAATGTGAATTTACAGCCCATCTCTTGGTAATCAAAATTGAGAAAACTACTGAAGAGTCCCATAGAGAAATAGCGGCATGTGAAGCCGTAGCCAAACTCGGAATACTGCCTAGTATGCTGAATGCTCAGTGTACTGAGGTAAAGTCGTTCGCGTTCAACATAACGGCCTACTACTGGTACGAGAAAACCAACCATAAGCGGTGTCTCAAAAGATATATTTCCTCTGAGATAATATTTTGACTCGTTGTAAAGACGTGAGTCGAGCAACTGGAAATTGCCTGCCCAGTCATCGTCCCAACCGCCAGGGAGATTGTTATCGTGGAAGTGGGCAAAATCCATAAAAAAGTCGTTGTCCTTGGTAGTATAGAGACCTCCACCTAATCGAAGATTGAGCATCTGGGTGCGACACAGTTGATGTTTATGAGAGAGGTCTGCTTCCCACCGTTCGTAATTGATGTATTTGTGGTTTACCTTCACGCCGCGTTCGTAATCAAGAGAAAGCATTGGTGCCTTCTCCCAAGGACGTAGGTTGAGGGTCAATGAAGGAGCCAGTGAATAATAGCTTGACTCTTTTCCATAATTTCTCATTGCAGAAGCGTTCAGCGCAGTGCGGTAGTGATAGACCAGACCCGTCTCAACTCGCAGCCACTTCTTTGGCTGAATATGATGATGCAATCGGATGTAGTTGTCATCAAACAAGTTGAGATTCATGTTTTCCAGTTCAGGCAGGTCGCCTCGTTCCTTCTTTATTTCGTCCAGAATCACCGAACTGCCTATACGGTGGTCGTTGCCAAAAATCAGGTCAACGCCAGCATCCAGCTTATGGTTGTATTGTAGGCTGATAGGGACCCAGTAATAGAATTCACGATATTTGAAATTGTAACCAGCATGTGGGTTGAAGTTTAGCCATGCATTCTCTGAGAATCGGTATTGGGCACCTAGCTTTATTCGATACGATAAACCCTTGCTCTGACTATAGCTGATATATTGCGGGTCAATAATGGGATACAGTCTCCAGTTTAATTTATCTGACTTAGACTTAATGCCGTTAATCAGTTTATCACCAATGATATCCCAACCAATTTCTTTTAAATAATCATGGTGACGGGTTGAGGATTCCTGAAGTTGCTCGTCTTCTTTTACCCATGCCAGTGTCACTTCCAGAGTATCAGGCTTCTGTTCTGGCTCTTCATCTACCAGAAGACCATGCTTGCGGTCAAAGTCTTCGTATACCAATAGCTCGTCTTCCGATAGACTGATAGGTCGGATAGAGTCCATCAACAATCGGTCGCCTTCCACATCAACAGAGTCGGGTAGGGTGACAGGGCAATCAAAAACAGCCTCAAATTGTGAGGAAACATTGTTACCTCCGAATTTGAATGAAATGTTGGTTTGGCATATCTTTGGCAGCAGGGCACGAGCTCCTTTATCGCCCATCATGATAAGTGTTTGGAATTTTATCATGTCAAATTCGCCTTCCATTTCGACCTGCTCAATGCGTCCTGTACGCTCGTCAATAATAGCCTTGCCTCGTACCAATTGAGTGTTTCGTACGATGCGTGGACGGAAATAAAGGCGTACTTGATGGTTTGCCAAAGGCACCGTACGATATTGATAATAGATTCCGTTTTCTTTGCAGAACGGTGATAGAATATGGTCATCGTAGATAGTGACGTTATAGAACTTTGGAGTCAGGTATTTGAAAAGCACTGACATTGTCCGACGGTTATGTGGTATGGTGGTGCAATAAACCTGTCGCTTGTTCTCGTATTCACCGATGCCTTTAAATGTGAAACGACCGTATTCCTCGCAGACAAAAGTCCTCTCTCCGTGTGAAATAGAGTACATCGATGGGATGGCCAGGAGTCCTATGTTGCGTTTGTTTACTTGAAAGAGGTGCTTGGCGTAGACATTAGTGGTAAACCCATCAAGATCCTCCTCATACTGGTGCATAAAGTTAAATAAACGACTCATGACCAGCGTATCTACTTGATTTGCGCTGGTCACCGTTGTCGATATAGTTAAGGAGATGAATATGGTTAGCAGTAAGCGTTTCATCTCATTGTCGATAGTATTTTATCCGAGGTATTTCATTAGAATTTTTGCATTGCCGGAATCGCGAAGCTTAGCGATGCTCTTTTCGCGAATTTGGCGGACGCGTTCACGTGTCAACCCAAGTTCGTCGCCAATTTCTTCCAAACCCTTCTCGTGGCAACCAATACCGAAACATTCACGGATAATAATTATCTCGCGATCTTTTAGCACTCTTGATAATACGGAGTTAAGTTCCTGAGCCATTGACTCATGGTCTACATGACGGTCGGTACGGCTATCATCACCACTTGCCATTACATCAAGCATACAATTGTCTTCACCATCCTGAAATGGTGCGTCAATCGATACATGGTGACTGTCTGCCTGCATGGATTGGCCTATCTTCTCTTCGTCAAGATCAGTCATCTCGGCCAACTCACTGACAGAAGGATGACGCTGGTTCTCCTGCTCGAATTTGTTGATTTCGTGATTTATTTTGTTGAGAGAGCCAACCTGGTTCAATGGTAGACGCACAATACGACTTTGTTCAGCGATTGCTTGCAAGATGCTTTGACGAATCCACCATACGGCATAAGAAATGAATTTAAAACCGCGGGTCTCATCGAATTTTTGGGCAGCTTTTATAAGACCAATGTTACCTTCGTCAATTAAGTCGGTAAGGGTTAGTCCTTGATGCTGATATTGCTTGGCAACAGATACCACAAATCGGAGGTTAGCAGTTACCAGTTTGTCCTTTGCGCGTTCTCCTTCCAGTCCTCCCTTGCGAATCTTCTGCGCCAATTCAATTTCCTCATCAATGCTGATAAGGGGGGCACGGCCGATTTCTACAAGATACTTGTCAAGTGCTTCACTGGAGCGGTTTGTGATACTCTTCTGAATTTTTAGTTGTCTCATCTCTTTCTCTTCAAAATTCTAAACTAACTGCCTGATATTTAGGCTTATACGTGTAAACTGTCTTATTTTGCGGATGCAAAGTTACAAAAAATATCAATAAGTTGTTCTCAAAAGAATCACTTTTTTGTGTTAAAAAATGAAAAGAGGATTATTGAAGTGACACTGTCAGAGTCGATTTCGTGGCTTCTGTGATGCAAAAATGAGCATCGGGTCTATGGCCGACGACCCATACGATTTGTCCCTGGTTATTACAGAGGACTAACGTGCGTCGTTTCTGGAAAATGGAGAGACCTCTGTCGGTTAGAAAGTCGCTAATTAGTTTTGACCCTTTCATGCCGAAAGGGTGGAAGCGGTCTCCTGTTTTTACCGGACGTAGAGTTATCGGGAATTGTATGATTGATGCATCGAGACAGGCTATATTGGACTCTTTATCGATATGTATGCCGTCTTTTTTTTCTATGCGGATTTTCGTTTGTTCATCATAAATGTAGGTTCCAGGCTCTGGAATCTTAAGCTCCGATAACGGCTTTTGTAGTTCTTCCAATGTTAAATGCCCTTGGTGTATGGTCAGCTGATGTGTTGGCGAAGACCACTCTTTTCCAGCTTGTGGCAATAATAGCGACTGGCTGATGCTCTCAATAACAGCCGTAGGGAAGTTGTATTGGCTTAGCCACTGATAGAGAATGCTTTCGGGTGAGGGCTCTTGTCTTAATCGTTTGATTTCAATGGTATTGTCAATGACTATCTTTTGAAGAGTGTGCGTGATATAATCGTCGTAAATCAAAGTCGCTTCACTAATGTGTTGCGCCGATTTTAAGATGTTTTCTCTTACAGAAGGTATGGTAGAGGATAACTGTGGTATAATACTGATCCTTAATTTATTTCGAAGTGTGAAATCTTCTATATTTGTGGAGTCTGTGACGTAGCCTTGCTGCTTCTCATTAAGCCAATTCTCGATATCAGTTCTGCTAATGCAAAGCAGTGGTCGGAGAATGTGGCCATTACGTGGTTTGATGCCTGAGAGTCCATGAATGCCCGTTCCACGAAGTAGGTTAATGAGAATGGTTTCAATGGAATCGTCTTGATGGTGAGCCACGCAGATTCCGTCAGCTTCGACGTCTTGTCTAAGTTGCTCGAAATAACGGTAACGCAGTTCACGTGCGGCCATTTCTATGCTAATCTTATGTACGTCGGAGTAAGTCTTTGTGTCGAAATGGATAGTGTGCAGTTCTACACCCTGCGTTTCGCATAGAGCTTTAACGAAATGCTCATCACGGTAACTTTCTTCTCCTCTCAGCAAAAAGTTGCAGTGCGCGGCTTCAATATGGTAACCCAATTGCTTGAGTAATAGTAGAAGACAGACGCTGTCAGCTCCTCCACTCAGTGCAACCAAGTAGCACTTTTTGGCATCGAGCAGGTGATACTTGTGGATGTATGCCTTAACTTTATTCAACATAAAGAACTAAGCCCTTTAGATACTCGCCTTCGGGATGGTAGATGTTGATGGGATGATCGGCGGGTTGATGCAACTGGTGCAGGATGCGAACCTTACGTTTTGCCTGTGCAGCAGCAGTAAATACCGCATTTCGGAAGTTGTCTTTTGTCACCACCTGTGAGCAAGAGAAAGTGAAAAGTATGCCTCCTTTTTCAATCTTCTCAAAGGCTTTTTCGTTTAGCCGGGTGTAGCCTTTCAGTGCATTGTGCAGGGCACCGCGATGCTTGGCAAAGGCGGGCGGGTCGAGTATGATGAGATTGTATGATTTGTCGTTGTCGGCTGATATACTTTCCAGGTACTTGAATGCGTCTTCGCAATAGGCTTGATGGCGATTGTCGTTTGGAAAGTTTAACTCTACGTTTTGTCTTGTCAGCTCTATGGCTTTTGCAGAACTGTCAACGGAATGAACAATTTCAGCTTTTCCTCGCATAGCATAGAAAGAAAAACCTCCTGTATAGCAGAACATGTTCAGTACGCGTTTCCCTTGAGCATATTTCTCAAGAAGTGCGCGGTTCTCTCGTTGGTCAACAAAGAATCCAGTCTTCTGGCCTCTTAGCCAGTCAACATAGAATTTGAGCCCGTTTTCAACGGCGATGTTGTCCTCGCTATTTCCAAAAAGGAATCCGTTTTCTGGTTCCATGAAAGATAGGGTTGTTTCACTTTTGTAATAGATATTTTCCACCTGCCCTTTCATGGTGTTGGCAATAGCGTTGGCAATAGCCTTTCTTGCTAAATGCATACCGATGCTGTGTGCCTGCATCACTGCTGTTTTGCCATAGACATCTACGATTAATCCTGGCAAAAGGTCACCTTCTCCATGAACTAATCGAAATGCGTTGGTATTGGAGTTGCCTATTAGTCCTATAGATTTACGCATATTGAAAGCCGACTGAATGCGAGAATGCCAAAATTCATCGTTTATATCGACATCCTTGAAGGTTAGTACCCTAACGGCGATAGAACCCTGCTGGTAGTGTCCAACAGCGATGAAATCGTCTTTTTCTGATACGACGCGCACCACATCACCTTCTTCAATTTCGTTGTCAATATGATGGATCGCACCAGAGAAAATCCAAGGGTGGAATCTTAATAGACTATCCTCTTTACCCCTTTTTAGATATATCTTTTTCATTATTATCTTTTTCAATTATTAATCTGTATTTTTTTGATTCTTTGAGATTTATAATTTCTTCGTAAATCATAATACAAGCCCATGCGTCAGTAGCGGCGTATAGCTTTTGTTTGTCGCTGAGGATGTCAGCTTCCCAGTTGCTCAGTTGTTGGCGTTTGCTTATTTTCTGTCCGAAAAGGTTGGCATATAGTTTCTGAAGACTCAAATCCTCAATACCTAAGTCTCTGGCATGATCCTGAATGTCGATAAAATGTCCGATTTTGAATGTTCCCAGTTTGCGAAGTGAGTTAATGTCATCGTGCCATGAAAGACCTATTTTGACAATAGTTTCGTCTTCAAGCAGTCTGATGAGTGCAGGTGTTAATCCTGTGTGATTGAGACGGAATAGGAAACAGATGTCGTGTGTTGATACTTGAAGCAATGATACTTTATGTTGAAGCCCTTTTCTGAATGAAGGCCGTGTTTCAGTATCGAAGCCAAGAATGGGCTGTGTCATCAGATATCTGACGGCCTTTTCTGTCTCTCCTGCTGTTAGAATCACCACTATTCTTCCTTCAAACTGCGCCACAGGAAGCGGTGGAATCAGCGACTTGTTGAACTTGTTGTATATTGTTTTAAGCATCGTCATTCGTTTTCGAGGTGCAAAAATACAAAATATTTCCTAAATCATACTCTTTATTTCATATTTATTTTCTACCTTTGCAAAAGAATTAACTTATAACAAGAAAATGTCAAAGGTCACAGATAAGAAAAGAAACAGAAAAAATCAGGGGAACAATCTGAATACTTCAATTTCCGAGACGGTAGGTTTTTCAAAAATAATTGACTTTTTTAGGAATGAGCGGTTACATTTCGTTGTAGGTGCTATACTACTTGCGGTGTCTGTCTGTATGACGTGGTCGTTCGTGTCATTCTTCTCTACTGGTGCTTTCGATCAAAGTATTATTGAGAATATACGGGAAGGTGATCTTTCCAATCAAGGGATGAAGTTCCAGAATGCTATAGGTAGTCTGGGAGCATGGATGTCTTTTTTCTTTATGAACAAGTGCTTTGGTATCGCAGCTTTTGCCATTCCCCTGTTCCTTTTACTCTTGGCACTTCATCTGATTAAGGCTTATAAGGTATCTTTACTTAAATGGTTTATGTGTATCGGTGTCTTGATGATTTGGTCATCGGTGTTACTTGCAATGTTTGTTACACCTCTGGTGTCCGAAAGTCATTTTTGTTTAGGCGGTCAACATGGAATATATATAGGCAAATTCATTGAGTGCTATGTTGGTATACCAGGTTTAGTTGCAATTCTTGCTTTAGTGGCTGTCTGCTTTCTGATTTACGTTAGTAATGAGACAGTTGTTTGGATTCGCAAAATCCTAAATCCGACAAAATTCCTTCAGAAAGTGAAGTTCACGATAACCAATACCGTTCACGAGAATGGTGAGGTTACTGCTGATGATTCATACGAAAAACTGATTCAGACCGCAGATGATCCCCTTGTCTATGATGATCCTATCAAGGAAGAAATAGAGTTTAATCCTCAGTCGGATTATGTCAATGACCATGTTGTAGTCACTACGGAATCAGCAGAGACAGATAATCTGGCTAATCCTGATATGGATGTCGTTGTGGCTGGTGAGGAAGAGAAGGCTGATGGGGACGATGTGTCTGATACGACTTACGAGAATATGGAGCCCTATGATCCTAAGCGCGATCTTGAGAATTATCACTATCCAACTCTCGACCTTTTGCAGACCTATGAGAGTGACGGCAAACCTTATATTGATATGGAAGAACAGAATGCCAATAAGAACCGCATCATAGAAGTGCTGCGTAATTTTGGTATTGAGATCTCTTCCATCCGTGCAACCGTTGGTCCTACTATTACACTTTACGAGATTACGCCCGCCCAGGGTGTCCGTATCGCAAAGATCCGTAACCTTGAGGATGATATAGCCCTTAGTCTTAAAGCCTTGGGTATCCGTATCATCGCGCCTATTCCGGGCAAGGGTACCATCGGTATTGAGGTGCCAAACGCAAAGGCCAATATTGTGTCGATGGAATCGATACTTAATTCAAAGAAGTTCCAGGAAACAACAATGGAACTGCCATGTGCTATGGGTAAGACCATTACTAACGAGGTGTTTATGTTTGACCTAGCAAAGGCTCCTCACCTTCTGGTTGCAGGTGCTACTGGTCAGGGTAAGTCAGTTGGTTTAAATGCTATTCTTACCTCTTTATTATATAAAAAGCATCCTGCTGAGTTGAAGATTGTACTTGTCGACCCCAAAATGGTGGAGTTCTCAATCTATAAGAGCATTGATAAACACTTCCTTGCAGCTTTGCCTGATGAAGCCAGTACGCCAATAATCACCGATACGTCGAAGGTTATTCGTACGCTTCAGAGCCTATGTGTAGAGATGGATGCCCGCTATGAGTTGCTGATGGCAGCTGGTGAGCGTAACATTAAGGACTACAATCGTAAGTTCATTGCACGTAAGTTGAATCCGGAAAAGGGACATCGATATATGCCTTATATCGTTGTGGTAATCGATGAGTTCGGCGATTTGATAATGACTGCAGGCAAGGAGATAGAACTTCCTATCGCCCGTATCGCCCAGAAGGCACGTGCTGTAGGTATTCACATGATTATTGCAACTCAGCGTCCAACGACGAATATCATTACAGGTACTATCAAGGCCAACTTCCCAGCACGCATCGCGTTCAAGGTGAGTCAAGGCATCGACTCGAAAACAATCCTTGACCGTATGGGTGCACAGCAGCTCATAGGCCGCGGTGATATGCTTTATCTACAGGGTAACGATCCTGTGCGTGTGCAGTGTGCCTTTGTTGATACGCCTGAGGTTGATCGTATCAATCAGTTTATATCGCAGCAACAGGGATATATTGAACCTTACGAACTGCCTGAGCCTCCTGTTGGCGATGGCGAAGCTGTGAGTTCAGGTAGCAACGATGCCGATTTGAGTCATCTTGACCCGATGTTCGATGATGCAGCTCGTCTTATTGTTCGTGAACAGAGCGGTTCAACGAGCCTTATTCAGCGTAAGTTCGCTATTGGTTACAACCGTGCAGGCCGATTGATGGATCAGTTGGAAAAGGCTGGTATTGTAGGTGTTGCTCACGGGTCAAAGCCCCGTGAAGTGTTGATTCAGGATGAAGTTAGTTTGGAGAATATGTTAAACGCTTTGAGATGAACAATCGTCGAATAATATATGACTATTATAAATAAGAAGAATATGAAAAAGATTGTTTTTGCCTTATTAATGATATCTGGCTTGCTAATGACTACAACTATGCGGGCCCAGTCAGCTAAACAGGTGCTCGACAAGTGTGCCGCAAAGGTCAGTTCTCGTGATGGCGTACAGGCGGATTTCACGATGACTAGTGCACAGTATGGAGATGCCAGTGGAAAAATTGCCGTCAAAGGAAAGATGTTTCATGCTTCTACGCCTATGGCTACGTTGTGGTTTGATGGTAAGACTCTGTGGACTTATATGTCGAAAAACGAAGAGGTCAACGTGACTACCCCTTCCGAGACCCAGCTTCAGGTGCTCAATCCCTATAACTTTGTCAATATGTACAAGAAGGGTTATGAGTATACGATGACACAGTCAGCTTCTGCTTTTACCGTTCATCTTACTGCTACCGATCAATCACGTCGTGTGAAAGAGATGTTTATTACGATAGACAAAAAAACGTACAATCCAACAGAAGTAAAGCTTTTGCAAAAACAGAAGTGGACTTCGTTTGTCATCAGCAACCTGACAACTTCCAAACTATCGGATGCCGAGTTCCGTTTCAATTCAAAGGACTTCCCCACAGCAGAGGTGATTGACCTTAGATAAATATTTACTCCAGTGACAGATTTTAGAATGAATTTTCTGAAACTATTTCTCCTCTTAAGGAAGCAAAACCGCTTAGCTTTGCGTAGAAGCCCAGCGTTCGAGCAGAGCATTGTGGCTCGTGTGATGATGGCTTTTGGCGCAGGTTTTATGATTATCTATTTGATTTTCATTGGTACGATGATGGGACTTCCTGCTTCTGAAGGCCGTGATTTCGGACTTATGCTGGCATTGATGCCGCTTTGGTTAGTTATCGACTTCGCACTGCGCTTCATGGCTCAGCAGACACCAGCAGTGGTGGTAAAGCCTTATCTTCTGCAACCTGTTCCGTTTAGGAGCATCATTAATGTCTATCTGGTCAATTCCGTGTTCACTGGTTTCAGCTTGGTATGGCTGGCACTTTTTATTCCCTATGCTTTCGTTATCTTCTGTGGTGGCGCGTCGTTCTTTGTGGCTGTTTCAACTATTCTCTGTGGCCTGTTCCTGATTATGGCCAATAGCCAGTTCTACCTGCTGGTGCGCACCCTTATGGGACGCTCGCTTCTGTGGGTCCTATTGCCGATAGTGGTTTACGCTTCTTGCTGGCTTACGCTGCTTTTCGACGAAGATATGTTTGAACGTCAGATGGACTTTATTTGCGAAGCTTCTGTATCATGGTGGTATCCTTTCCTGTGTTTTGCTGTGTTGTTGTTGTTATATTGGGTCAACCGTATGGTGCAGTTGCACTATGTGCGTAGTGAGTTGCAGCGTCAGGAGAAGCGTGAGACATCACTCAAGAGTGTCACCCAGTTTAGTTTTCTCAATGGTTTTGGCCTGAGTGGCGAGTACATGAAACTGGAACTGAAGTCTATGATGCGTAATAAGGCCATCCGCTCTCGTGTTATCACCAGCATAGTGCTCATTTCTGTGCTCTCGCTGATTATAGCGTTCACTGAAATCTATGATAGCAAGATGATGCTCAATTTCTGGTGCTTCTATTGCTTCGGTCTCTATGGTCTGATGACGCTTGTCAAGGTGATGTGTCCTGAGGGCAATTATATTGACTTGCTGATGACCCATAAGGAGAATATTCTTATGCTGCTTCGTGCTAAGTACTATATTCACGTAGCTATCTTGCTTATTCCTCTTGTGCTGATGCTGCCAGCTGTCATTGCAGGTAAGTTTCCCATTCTGATGATTCTGGCCTACATGCTGATAAGCAGCGGCTTAACCTATTTTATGATGTTCCAGTTGGCAGTCTATAACAAACAGACTCTTCCACTCAATGAGAAGTTGACTGGCAAGAACAACACAGAGAATGGTATTCAGCTCATCATCGAGATGGGAGCCATGCTTCTTCCGATAGCTTTGGTGTCGCTTTTCATCCTGCTGTTCAGCGAGGAGGTGGCTTATATCATAATAGGTGTAATAGGCTTGGTCTTCACACTGGCTCATCCTTTATGGCTTCGTCATATCTATAACCGCATGATGGTGCGTAAGTATGACCTGATGGATGGATTCCACGCATCTCGATAAATTATTGACTAATGTTTCATAAACGATAAGAGACCTTGTAAGTATGATGAAAAAGTTATTTCTTTCGGCTTGTGCACTGTCTTTCCAGATAAGTGTTTTTGCACAGGATGTAGTTAATCATGCAGTAGCACGCGATTTTACTGTCAATCAAGCACTTGTCACCCTAATGTCTGGCGACAAGAAATGCTACAACACCTCCAGTGTCTCTTCTATTGACCTTGACCATCATTCTGACAAGGTCACAGTGACCACTACTTCTGGTGGCTCGGATGTGTTCAACGGCAGCGTATATTCAATAGCCTTTTCCAAGAGAGTCAATACCGAAAACGCTGTTCAGATTACAGAGGCAAAGGGCTGGTTAGAGTCAGCCTACGTATTATTTGCCGATTTCATCGGTGCGACCTCTTATCACGTCTATGTGAAGGGTGGACAATATAGCGACTTTACCCAGATTGACAATCAGCTTATCCGAAGTTACGGCACCCATAATCGTGCTGATGCAATGGGTCTCAAAGCAGGTGACTATGCGATGAAGGTGGTGCCTGTAGTCGATGAAACCGAGGTAAATGAAGCTGCTACTATTGTTGACAACCTCACAGTGAAATCTTTCAACCGCGACGGCTATGCCCACTATAACGCTTCATCCGGTATCGGTGCCTATACCAACGATGGTACGCTGAAAAACGGAGCTCGCATTATCTATGTCAGCAAGGCGAATGCTAAGACGGTATCTCTCGAGATGCAGGTAGACAATAAGGGCAAAATGGAGACGCGTACAGGTATCCAGAACATCATTCAGGCTTATGAGAAAGGTGTTGAGACCCGTCCGCTCGTTGTGCGTGTCATAGGTTTGTTGAAAAAGGCCGATATGGATGAGCTAGGCAGTAGTGCTATCGGTCTTCAGGTAAAGGGAAAAGGACAGAATATGAATCTCACTATTGAGGGCGTTGGCAGTGATGCTACGTTCCACGGGTTCGGTGTGTTGGTGCGTGCCTGCAAGTATGTAGAGTTGCGTAATTTTGGTGTGATGATGCATGAGGAAGACGGTATCAGCTTTGATACCGACAATGAACACGTGTGGGGTCATCATCTGGATATCTTCTATGGCAAGAATAAGGGCGGCGACAAAGCAAAAGGCGATGGCTCTTTTGATGTGAAGGGTACTCTCTACTGCACCGTCAGCGACAATCATTTCTGGGATAGCGGCAAGTGCAATCTCAATTCCAACGGTGATGAGGTGGACTTCGTCACTTATCGTCACAATTGGTATGATCACTCTGACTCTCGTCATCCGCGTGTGCGTAAGTCCAAACACTTACATGTTTACAATAACTATTTTGACGGAAATTCCAAATATGGTGTCGGTGCCACTACCGGTTCCTGTGTCTTTGTAGAGAAGAACTACTATCGCAACTGTAAGTACCCGATGCTTATCTCTAAGCAGGGTTCCGATATACATAATGGTGTAGGCTCTGCTGCTGATACCAAGGGGACCTTTTCCAATGAGGATGGAGGTATCATCAAAGCCTTTGACAACTACATGACGGGACAGAAAAGCTTTGAACCCTATATTGCAGGTGATGCTACATATAGTAAGCATTTCGATGCCTACGTGGTAGAGAACCGTAATGAGCAGATTCCTTCAGAGGTGGTAACGCTACAGGGAGGCACCGGTTATAATAACTTCGATACCGCCAGTGACTTCTATAGCTATTCCCCTGATGCCGCCGCCGATGTGCCTGCTGTTGTTACAGGACACTATGGTGCAGGCCGTTGTAATCATGGTGATTTCCAGTATACATTTGATAACGCTACCGAGGATGCCAACTACGATGTTATCCTTGACCTCTCGAACAAGTTGGAAGCTTATGCCAGTTCGCTGGTGAAGATCTACTGTTTGGATGAATATAGTGACGAACAGCCTGGCGGCGATGAACCGACTCCTGAACCTGGTGGCGACGATCCAGACCCTCAGTCTCAGGATAGTGTTGTCATTGTTACGTTTAACGGTTCATCGTCTAATGCAATGTTTACTGCTGCCGAAAACTATGGCGACGGTAAGATAACCTATGATGGCACCTATTATAAAAAAGGTGAGAAACTCGATAGTAAGGGCTCTGTTGTCTTCACCCCTCAGAAGGACTACAATATGGTACTTGTTTTGGCTACGGTAAAGCCTGGTCGTGACGTGAAGATCAATGGTGAGAAGACTACCGTTAGCGGCGCTGAGAATGCTGAAGGTGCTTACTACGAATTGCTGCCTATTTCGGTTACCGCAGATACAGAGTACAAGATAACCAAGGGCAGTGCCGAGGCTATCTTGATGCTGATTAAGCTTACGCCTAAAGAATGATGGAAATCAATGATTATTGTGGCTTGAAAACGATTTCCTGAAATCCTACCAAGCGCCATACACGTTCCGAGGTGGCCTTATAGTAGACAAAGGCTTGATAGCTGTTTTCTGTCTCGAAGAAACTGCCTTCTTCGGGTAGTGTGTGTGTGGTGCCGTCAAGATCCATCAGTAACAGCTGATAGTTATAGTAGCCCAGTTTTTGCATGACAGTTAGCTTGTATGTCTGTTCAAGCTCATCGTATCGCATGATGTAGTTATCCAATGGCTCTGTAGTCCATCTTCCGTTGACCACGATATGGGCATTGTCGTATTTGCGCAGGGACTTAAGGAAATAATGGATATAGACATATTCCGATGTACGCTCTGCATCGTAGTTGTCGCTGTTTCTTAACAGGAAAGCACCATTGGCATCCTGGTCGTAAAGATAACTTCTGCGCTGTTCGCAGGGATAGGGTATTGCGTGCCAAGTGTTTGTTTCCTTGTCCCACATCACATCGCTTAAGCCCATTGAGATGTGTCGTGGGTCAAGTACCTCGAACTTATGGTACTCGTTTCCGGCATCGAATATCAGCTGTCTGTTATGTTCCCATTGCAGGCTCTGGCTGGTGATGTAGTTGGGCTTGATGTTGACCTTCATGTTGTCTTCGCGTCCATTCTGCATGACGAATGTCTGTAGCTCCTCGTCAAGCCTAATGACGCGAAGCCCGTTGAGTTTAACTGTCATCTTGAGTTGTTGGTAGCGGTCGTTCAGGTCAATGTCAGTATTGGTCGTGATACCAAGTCCAACATTTGTAATTGGTTCCAGTACTCTGAATTCTACGACTGCGGCATCCTCCTGTGTCTCGTCATCCATGATGTGCAGGCGGTAGTTGCCGCTGATGCGCACGTTGGTTTGCTCGTTGGGGAAGTCGAAGGCGTAGTGGGTATAGAGTACCGATGTGTTAATGGAGTTGTCATACTCGTCAATAGGCTGATCGTTGATACCTTCAAGCCAGTCAGCATCAAAAAGTCCCTCTGTTGGTGTCCAGTCAGGATTACAGGGCTCCACACGATAGGTGAACCGGCGGTAGTTATGCGACAGTTCATCGAAACTGATGTGCATCACATCATGGCCTTTGAGTTGCAACACAGGCAAAGCTTCGAAGTCATCGTTGAGTATGACCTGTAGGCTCTTGATGTTAGGCATCTTGATGCTGTGCCAGGCATTGGCGGCCAGCGGTATGATGAGTAGTATCGACAGTATGACTTTTTTCATTCTTTTCAGTTAAATAAAGGGACCCTTGAGTTGCTCAAGAGCCCCTTTTCATATTGATGTCGGAGATGATTAGTCTTCGTCCTTGAGTTCAGCTTCGTGCTCCTTGATGAGCTGCTGCTGTATATCGTTGGGAACGAGCTCGTAAGAAGCGAACTTCGTGGTAAACGAAGCGCGACCGCCTGTGATAGAACTCAGTGCGATAGAGTAGCTTGAGAGCTCCTTCAAAGGAATCTTGGCACTCAGCTTCTGATAGCCAGCCTCAGAGTCCATACCCATGATGATAGCGCGACGTCCCTGCAGGTCGCTCATCACATCACCCATGTAGTCAGATGGTACGTAAACCTCGAGGTCGTAGATAGGCTCCAGCACCTTAGGACCAGCCTCACGGAAGGCAGCACTGAAGGCGTTACGTGCAGCGAGCATGAACGAGAGTTCGTTAGAGTCAACGGGGTGCATCTTACCATCATAGACGATGACGCGCACGTCACGGGCATACGAACCTGTCAATGGGCCTTGTTCCATACGCTCCATGATACCCTTCAGGATAGCGGGCATGAAACGCATATCGATGGCACCACCTACCACAGAGTTGATGAACACGAGCTTGCCGCCCCATTCCAGGTCTTTCTCTTCCTTCGACTTGATGTTCATCTTGAACTCCTGACCGTTGATAGTGAACGATGTTGGATCGGGCATACCGTCTGCGTAGGGCTCCACAATCAGGTGAACCTCACCAAACTGACCGGCACCGCCTGACTGCTTCTTATGGCGATAGTCGGCACGTGCCATCTTTGTGATGGTCTCACGATATGGAATCTTCGGTTCCAGATAGTCAATCTTGATCTTCTCATTGTTCTCCATACGCCATTTCAAGGTGCGCAGGTGGAACTCGCCCTGTCCGTGAACGATGATCTGGCGTAGTTCCTTCGACTGCTCAACCACCCATGTGGGATCCTCTTGGCGCATCTTGGTCAGAGCTACCATCATCTTCTCGGTTTCAGCTTCGTTGACGGCCTTGATAGCACGAGAGTACTTAGAGTTAGGATACTTGATGAAGTCGTAGCGCCACTCGCAGTCCTTACCGTCGAGAGCGTTACCAGTCTTCACGTCTTTAAGTTTCACGGTACAGCCGATATCACCAGCCTTCAACTCATCCACAGGAATACGGTTTGCACCAGCGCAGGCATAGATTGTACCGATGCGCTCCTTTGAACCGCGGTCTGCGTTGGTCAGGTCATCGCCAGGTTTCACGCTTCCGCTCATCACCTTGAAGTACTGCACCTCACCGATATGTGGCTCAACACCAGTCTTGAAGAAATAGAGAGAGGTAGGACCTGCTGCATCGGGATTGACTTCTTCTCCACGTGTGTTGCGAACCTTTGGCATCTCGCTAACGAAAGGAACGACGTTGCCCAGGAACTCCATCAGACGGCGTACGCCCATATCCCTGCCTGCACAAACGCAGAATACGGGGTAGATAGAGCGTGTAACGAGTCCCTTGCGGATACCCTCGCGCATCTCGTCCTCTGTCAGACTCTCGCTCTCGAAGAACTTCTCCATCAATGTGTCGTCGTTGGCAGCGGCAGCCTCAACAAGTGCAGCGTGCAACTCCTTGGCCTTGTCCATCTGGTCGGCAGGGATGTCCTCAATGATAGGAGCTCCACCTTCGGGCTTCCATGAATACTTCTTCATCAACAGCACGTCGATAACGGCATTGAAGCCTGCGCCTGTAGCTATAGGATACTGTACGGGTACGCACTTGTCGCCGTAGATCTCCTTCATGTTGTTCAGCAGGGCATCGAAGTCGCAGTTGTCGCGATCCAACTGGTTCACCAGGAAGATGACGGGCTTCTGAAGCTTGTCGGTATAGCGGAAGGCATTCTGCGTACCTACCTCGGGACCGTACTGTCCGTTGATGAGGATGACGGCCTGGTCGGTGACGTTCAGGGCGGTGATGGCACCACCTACGAAGTCATCGCTTCCCGGACAGTCAATGATATTGAGCTTCTTGTTGTTCCACTCTACATGAAAAACAGTAGAGAACACCGAGTAGCCGTATTCCTGTTCCACAGGGAAATAGTCGCTCATGGTGTTCTTACCTTCTACGGTGCCGCGGCGCTTAATGATGCCGGCCTCGTAAACCATTGCTTCGGCAAGAGTAGTCTTGCCGCTACCCGCACTGCCAAGCAATGCAATGTTCTTAATCTCGTTTGTCTGATAAACTTTCATACTTTATAGTTTTTAGGTTATAGGTATTCAAATTTGTGGGGTCGAAATTAGGCATTTTCCGTGAAAATACCAAAGATTTCTTCCAAATATTAAGATAATTTTGCAAAAGAAAGCTTGCATCGGCAGCATTCTGTGCCATCTGTGCGCACTATTCTCACACAAAACTCGTTGTCGCCAGTCTTCTCGCGATAGAACGACAGCTTGTCGCCGCCATGTGCTTCGGCTACGTATGCAACCTCGAATCGCTTGACGGCATATTCGAGATACCAGTCAACGCTCCATAGGTCGAGTACGTGTTCAATGTATTTCACAGAGTTGATGTGTCCGTTGATGTCTACATCATTGTAATAGGTGTCAATGGTGTGCACCAGTTCCGCATTGTCAGACATCTTTACACGAGTGCCCTTGTCGATGGGACAGGGCTTGTCGCTGACTATCCAGTCGTTGATGGCACCATTGTCTATCGAGAAGATATCCGTTGGCTGACGGCTCTCTGTGTCTATCATGGCCCAGATAGACCGTCCGTAGCCATAGACTTTGCCATCCTTGCCTGTTACGGCGAAGTTACGGCTGGTAAAGTATCGCATGGCCGATTCCACCCAGGTCTCAACATTGAATTTCGTGTATTGCACGGGCATCTCTTCCATCTCGATAGCCAGTCGTGAGAGTACCCACGAGCGGTTGATGGTCATCAGGTATTTCATGCCGAATCCTCGTGCCGAAGAGTGGAAGTCGGCTGCGTTGAGCATATGGTTGCCCATGTGACCCATGAAGAGTCGCCCTGCGAAGTCGCAATGGAACGGCTCAGCCATAAATTCGTATTTCCCTATTTTCTCCATACACTTATCACTTCTCACTACTCTCTCGTTCTTCCAGGAAGGCGCTGACCTGCTCCTGCATCCCGCGCGTTACAGCGATGCGTCCGCTACGGGTATATTGCAGCACGCAGTCGAAGGCATCGAGGGCACGGAACAGCTCGATGATATCGTCCGTCTTGCCGCTCTTTATCACGATGGTATAGGTGGGGTTCACCTCTGTGATAGTAGCGTCGTAACGGCGAATGGTACGTGAAATCTCCGGATTCGCCAGCACCTTGTCTGTGGAGAGCTTGTAGAGTCCTGCTTCACGGATAAAGAGTTGGTCGTCGGTGAAATAGTTGGCCTTCACTACGTCAATCTTCTTCTCTATCTGACGCGTAATCTTGATAATCTGATCCTCGTCGCTCCATGCAGTGATGGTGTATTTGTGTACGCCAGGAATACTTGATGCCGATACGTTCAGGCTCTCGATGTTCACCTGACGGCGTGTGAATACAGCCGTTATCTGGTTCAGAATACCTGCCACGTTCTCTGAGTATACCAACAGGGTAAAAAGACTCTCCCCTTGCCCCTCCCTGCGAGGGAGGGGAGTAGATACTCTTTTCACTTCTTTATTTTTTTCCATTTTCTCTTTTTTTATTTTGGTAATTACTCCCCTCCCTTCAGGGAGGGGTTGGTGGAGAGTCCTATACCTCCAACATCATTTTGTCAACATCCATGCCTGGAGGTGTCATTGGCAGCACGTCATCGTCCTCCTTGATGGCACATTCCATGATAAACGGCCCGTCGGTATTTAGCATCTGCTCTACGGCCTTTGCCAAATCCTTACGGTCGGTCACGGCAATGTAGGGGATGCCGTAGCCCTGTGCGATGGCCTCATAGCAGGGGTTCATCATCTTGGTGAACGACTTGCGGCGCATCCAGAACATATCCTGCCACTGTCGCACGTTGCCCAAGTAGTGGTTGTTCATCAGTATCATCTTCACCGCTGCCTTCTGTTCCATGATGGTACCCAACTCCTGGATATTCATCTGGAAACCGCCGTCGCCCATGAAGCAACACACCTGACGCTGGGGTGCTCCGAAGGTGGCTCCTATGGCTGCTGGCATACCGTAGCCCATCGTTCCAAGTCCTCCACTGGTGCATATACTGCGCTTATGGTGATACTTGAAGTAACGGGTAGCAAATAGTTGATTCTGACCAACATCCGTTACCAGTACGGCATCGTCCTTTGCCTGCTGTGCTACCGCATTTACTACCTCGCCCATCAGCAGCGGCCCCTCCTTGGGATGGATGGCAGGCTCTATCACCTTCACGCGTTCCTTATTATTAAGTGGCTCAAACGAGTCGCGCCATTCCTTGTGATTATTCGCATTGACCAAAGCGGTGAGTGCAGGGAGCGACTCCTTGCAGTCGGTCACTACGGCCACGTCGGTCTTCACGTTCTTGTCTATTTCGCTGCGGTCTATATCCAGATGGATAATCTTCGCCTGCTTGGCGTATGTCTTCAGGTTGCCCGTCACACGGTCGCTAAAGCGCATACCGATGGCAATCAGCACGTCGCACTCCTGTTCCTTCAGGTTCACGGCGTAGTTGCCGTGCATACCCAGCATACCTACATTCAACGGATGGTCTGAGGCGAGGGCAGAGAGACCCAGCATTGTGCGACCGGCAGGGATGTCGGCTTTCTCAAGGAAGGCCTTCAGCTCCTCCTGTGCATTACCCAGTTCCACGCCCTGACCCACCAGTGCCAGCGGACGCTTGGCGTTGTTAATCAGTTCGGCAGCTTGACGTACAGCCTCATTGTCGAGCTTGGGGTATGGTACATACGAGCGGATAAAGTCGCATTTCTTGGGCTCCCAGTCAATCTCCTCCACCTGAGCATTCTTGGGGAAGTCGAGCACCACAGGACCGGGTCTTCCCGTTCTGGCGATATAGAACGCTCGGCTTACAGCCCATGCCACATCTTCTGCATGACGTATCTGATAGCTCCATTTCGAGATAGGCTGCGACACGCCTACGAGGTCTACTTCTTGGAAGGAGTCCGTACCCAGCGCACCGATAGGCACCTGGCCGGCAATCACCACGATAGGCGTGGAGTCCAGCATCGCATCGGCAATACCCGTCAGCGTGTTCGTTACGCCAGGGCCGCTTGTCACCAGTGCTACGCCTACCTCGCCACTCACGCGTGCATAGCCCTCGGCAGCATGGGTGGCACCTTGTTCGTGGCGCACCAGTATATGGTCAAAACATTTTTTCTCGCCTCTTGTATAGTCATAGAGTGCATCGTAGACAGGCATGATGCTTCCACCCGGGTAGCCGAAGATGGTCTTCACCCCTTCTGCCTGCAAGGCTCTCATCAGTGCCTTTGATCCTGTTATTCTGTCTTTCAGCATACGTTTAGTTTTCTCTGCTATTATAAAAACGGTACAAAGGTACTAAATAGCCTGAACAATACAAAATAAAACTACAGAAAACATCGTTATGCTTTTTGGAAAACATCGTTTTCTATGTTAGAAAACATCGTTTTCTGCGTTAGAAAACATCGTTTTCTGCCCAAGAAAACGATATTTCGAGCGTTTCTTTGTCGTTTGTTTTCTACTTATGATGGCAGACGTATTCCTGCGAGAGCGCCCGTGGGCTTCTCAGAAATCTTCTTTTTCATAGCGATAATCGGAAAAACTCAAATATATTTGGTTTTTCTCTCACTTATTCGTACCTTTGCAGTCGTATGAAACAAGTAATCGTAAAAGATCAGGATTTGAGCAATGCCGCCCTGGAGGGAATGGATGCGTTCCTTCAAGTGTTTATCGATGCGCTACGCGAGGCAGTAGGAGGTGAACCGACTGCTGAGACGATGCAGGAGTTGAATGCCGATCAGATGACGCTGCTCTGTTGGGACACGCTTCATCAGGAGGTGATGGATGGTGGGTTTGTGCAGCTGATTCACAATGGCTACGGGCCCTTCATCTTCAAGAACCCCTTTGCCAAGGCACTGAATAAGATGTGGCATATGCGCGACCTCTCGAAGATGCTCTACGAGGTACACACGCTGTGGCTGGAGAACCGTGAGGCACTGGAGAAGGATTGCACCGACGAGGAGTTTATGGCGCTGTTTGAACAGTATCCGCAGTTCGACGATTACGATGATATGTTTATAGAGAACGAAGAGCGCTGGACGAAAGAGATTGCGCTTTACGTAGATGAGAATGTTGAGAAATTTGTAGTAGTAGAATGAATAAACAACAAGAGGAACTTCGCAAGAAGAGTCCTGTACAGATAAAGAACCGCAAGGCTGCCTTTGAGTATTTCTTTATCGAGGAATTTACCGCTGGCATCGTGCTCACGGGTACGGAAATCAAATCAATCCGTGCCGGTAAGGCCAGTCTTGTAGACACCTATTGCACGATTATCCGTGGTGAGATATGGGTGAAGGGTATGAGCATCAGCCCGTATTTCTATGGCTCATACAATAACCACGAGCAGAAACGTGACCGCAAACTGCTGTTGACAAGCCGTGAGATAGCCCGACTGGAGAGTGCTACGAAGCAGACGGGTTACACCATTGTGCCTACGCTGGTGTGGATTGACGAGAACGGGCGGGCCAAGGTGGATATTGCGCTGTGTAAAGGTAAGAAGGCTTTTGATAAGCGTCAGACATTGAAAGAAAAAGAAGACCGTCGCGAGATAGACCGCGCGATGAAAGTTTATAAATGATACAAGACGAAATAACTAAACGCGTACTGATTCTTGACGGTGCTATGGGAACCGTCATACAGGAGTACGGACTTAACGAACAGGATTTCAGGGGCGACCGTTTTCAGGATATCCCTGGACAGATGAAAGGCAATAATGATGTCTTGAACCTGACGAGACCGGATGTGATTAAGGATATCTTTGAGCGTTATCTGAAGGCTGGGGCAGACATTATCTCTACGAATACGTTTAATGCACAGCGTATTTCCCAGGCTGATTATCACCTGCAGGCTTATGCCAAGGAGATGAACTTGGCATCGGCACGCATGGCCCGCAAGTGCGCTGATGCGTTTTCCACATCGGATAAACCACGTTTTGTGGCTGGCTCCGTAGGCCCTACCAACAAGACTTGCTCCATGTCGCCAGATGTATCGGACCCTGCTCGTCGTGAGTTGACCTATGATGAGCTCTTTGAGGCTTACATGGAGCAGATGGAAGGTCTGATAGAGGGTGGGGTGGACACCATCCTGATAGAGACCATCTTTGACTCGCTGAATGCGAAGGTGGCTATTGATGCAGCCATTCATGCGCGGGAAAAGGCGGGGTGTGAGGTGCCTATCATGCTGAGTGTCACGATCAGTGATGCGGCAGGTCGCACACTGAGTGGTCAGACGCTTGAGGCTTTCCTTGCCAGCGTATCGTCGTTCCCCATTTTTAGCATCGGTTTGAATTGCTCGTTCGGTGCCCGTCAGATGAAGCCTTACTTAAAGGAACTGGCGCGCCGTGCGCCTTATTATATCAGTGCGCATCCGAATGCAGGACTGCCTAATTCTCTGGGCTTGTATGATGAGACACCAGAGACGATGGCACCGCAGATCGCAGAATTCATCAACGAAGGACTGGTGAATATCGTGGGTGGATGCTGTGGCACTACGCCTGCGTTTATCGAGAAATATGTGCCGTTGGCAGTTGGCAAACAGCCGCATCAGCCAGCGGAGCAGTCCACGGATATGTGGCTCAGCGGACTGGATGTACTGAAACCTACGGCTTTCACCAACGTGGGTGAACGCTGTAACGTGGCTGGTTCACGAAAGTTCCTGCGACTGATCAAGGAAAAGAATTACGATGAGGCACTGCAGATAGCCCGCAAACAGGTGGACGACGGTGCACTGGTCATCGATATCAACATGGATGATGGTCTGCTGGATGCAAAGGCCGAGATGGTGACCTTTCTCAACCTGATTGCCTCGGAGCCTGAGATAGCCCGTGTGCCGGTGATGATCGACTCCAGTAAATGGGAGGTCATCATGGCCGGACTGAAGTGCGTACAGGGTAAGAGCATCGTGAACAGTATCTCGCTGAAAGAGGGTGAGGAGGTCTTCCTGAGTCATGCCCGTGATGTTAAACGCATGGGTGCTGCTGTGGTGGTGATGTGTTTCGATGAACAGGGACAGGCAACCACCTACGAGCGTCGTATAGAGATAGCAGAGCGTGCCTATCGACTGCTGACAGAGAAGGTAGACTTTGCACCGCAGGATATCATCTTCGACCCTAATGTGCTGGCCATTGCAACGGGTATGGAGGAACATAATGCCTACGCTGTGGACTTCATCCGTGCTACGGAGTGGATTCGACAGAACCTGCCAGGGGCTCATGTCAGCGGTGGTGTCAGCAACCTCTCGTTCTCGTTCCGTGGCAATAACTATCTGCGTGAGGCGATGCATGCCGTATTTCTCTATCATGCCATTCAAAAGGGTATGGACTTCGGTATCGTGAATCCCTCTACTAAAGTCACCTATGAAGAAATCCCGAAGGATCAGCTTCAATTGATTGAGGATGTAGTACTGAACCGTAGGCCAGAGTCAGCTGACCAGTTGATGGGCCTTGAAGAGGTATCATCGGCAACGGAGGAAACGGGTGAGGTGAAGAACCTCAGCCTGGAGGAACGTCTTCAAGAGGCTCTCATCAGGGGGGGCAGTGCAACGCTGGAGGCTGACCTTAAAGAAGCAATTGAAAAGTATCCGCGTGCGGTAGATATCATTGAGGGTCCGCTGATGGCAGGCATGAACGAGGTAGGTCGTCGTTTCGGCGAAGGAAAGATGTTTCTGCCGCAGGTGGTGAAGACGGCACGAACGATGAAGCAGGCCGTAGAGATACTGCAGCCGTATATTCAAATCTCAAACCTCAAATCTCAAACCTCAAATCCCAAAGTACTCCTTGCTACCGTTAAGGGTGATGTGCATGATATCGGCAAGAATATCGTGGGGGTCATCATGGCTTGTAATGGCTATGAGGTTATTGACTTGGGTGTGATGGTGCCTGCGGAACAGATTGTAGAACGTGCCAAGGCTGAGAATGTGGATATGATTGGCCTCTCGGGATTGATCACACCTAGCTTGGAAGAGATGGTTAACGTGGCAAAGGAACTGGAGAAGGCAGGACTCAATATCCCCATTATGATTGGGGGAGCAACGACCAGCGAACTACATGTGGCATTGAAGATAGCACCTGTCTATGGCGGTCCTGTGGTTTGGCTGAAAGATGCCTCGCAGAACCCCTTGGTGGCTCAGCGACTAATGGCTGATGCTGATGTCTATTCGAAAGAACTTAATAAGGAATATGCGCACCTGCGCGAACAGTACAAGGAAGAGCAACAACAGATCCTTTCTTTGGAAGAAGCACGCAGGCGCGGAGGAAAAGTATGATACGAAATATTATTTTTGATCTTGGCGGTGTGGTGCTCACACTCGACCAATCGCAGTCGGTTCGTCGATTTGAAGCCTTAGGCTTAAAAGATGCAGAACAGCGACTGAATGCCTATACGCAAGAGGGCATCTTTGGAGACTTGGAAGGTGGTAAGATTGATGCCGAGACCTTTCGTCAGGAGTTTGGTAAACTGACGGGACGTGAGGCAACACACGAGGAGTGTGCCTTTGCTTGGCAGGGCTATGCCAAGGAGTTGCCGCAACGTAATCTCGATGCACTGATACGTTTGCGTGAAGAGGGCTATCGGCTGATTCTGCTCTCAAACACCAATCCTTATATGATGGAATGGGTGAACTCCACGGAGTTCGATGGCCGCGGACATAGCGTAGGCTATTATTTTGACGCGATGTATCTGAGTTATGAGATGAAGCTGATGAAGCCTTCGCAGGAGATTTTTCATCGTGTGTTGATGGCTGAGCAGGTGCCACCATCGGAGTGTCTGTTTATTGACGACGGACCTCGCAACGTGGCTGCTGCCAGTCAGATAGGTATACGTACCTATTGTCCTGAGAATGGTGCCGATTGGACACAAAAGATTTACGAATATCTAAAATGAGAAAACTGTTTCTACTACTGGTTTTATTGCTGACTATAAACGTCAGCGCGCAGCAAAAGAGGGAGTTCCGTGGTGCATGGATCCAATGTGTCAACGGACAGTTCCAGGGAATGGGCACACAGAAGATGCAGCAGACACTGGCATATCAGCTCGATGAGTTGCAGAAAGACGGTGTTAATGCCATCATTTTTCAGGTTCGTCCAGAGTGTGACGCCCTTTATGAGAGTCGGTTGGAGCCCTGGAGTCGTTTCCTGACGGGACAGCAGGGTAAGGCTCCGTCGCCGTATTGGGATCCTCTGCAGTGGATGATAGAACAGTGTCATAAGCGCGGCATGGAGCTTCATGCGTGGATTAACCCGTATCGTGCCAAGACCAAGGGCACTACGGAACTGGCTGTTAATCATATCGCCGTGAAGCATCCAGAACTCTGTTTCGATTATGACGGTTTGACAATCCTGAATCCAGCCTATAAGGAGAATCGTGATTTCATCTGTAAGGTGGCAAAGGATATTGTCACACGCTATGATGTCGATGGCATCCACATGGATGACTACTTCTATCCATATCCTGTGGCAGGTGTCGCTATTCCTGATGAGGCTATCTATCGGCTGTATGGTAAGGGCTTCCGTAACATTGGTGACTGGAGACGAAACAATGTGAATCTCTTCATCAAGCAGTTCTATGAGACTGTACATATTGCAAAACCTTGGGTGAAGGTAGGTATCTCTCCATTCGGCATCTATCGTAATAGAAAGAGTGATGCTAACGGCAGTCATACCAATGGTCTTCAGAACTACGATGATCTTTATGCCGATGTCCTTCTGTGGGTGAATCAGGGGTGGCTCGACTATTGTGTGCCGCAGGTGTATTGGGAAATAGGCAATAAGGCAGCTGACTACGACACACTGATTCGTTGGTGGAATGATTATGCAGGTGCACGTCCGTTGTTTATCGGTGAGGATATAGAACGTACCGTAAAGTTCAGCCAGCAGGAGCAAAAGCGCAGGCTGAGTCAGCAGATGCAGAATGTGAAAGGTACTGTACTCTGGTATGCCAAGGCTGCAGTCGACAATATCGGCAATTACGGAAAAGTTTTGCGTCGTAATTATTGGCGTTATCCGGCCTTACAACCTGAGATGCCATTCATTGACAATACGAAACCTGGTAAGCCGCGTAAGGTAAAACCTGTTTGGACAAGTGATGGCTATATCCTGTTCTGGACAGCTCCAAAGAGTAAGAAATGGAATGATGAGGCTACGAAATATGCCGTCTATCGTTTTGCAAAGGGTGAGAAGGTGAATATCGAAGATCCCTCAAAGTTGGTCGCCGTGACCTCAGACACATATTTAAAACTTCCTTATCAGGATGGACGTACGAAGTTCTACTATGTAGTGACTGCTTTGAATCGTTTGCAGAATGAGAGTAGGCCGGTCAAGAAGACTGTGAAACTATAATCTTTTTAAACATTAACAAAGTAGAAACCCTGCCTCGTAAGAGACAGGGTTCTATTGTTTGTTTGGAATAAGTTTTTTTTGTTTGTAAGTTTATGCTTCAGCAGCCTCGGGGATAACTGAAACGACGCTCTTGTTGAACTTGCCCTTGTGGAAGTTCACGGTGCCATCAATGAGAGCATAGAGCGTATCGTCTTTACCAATAGCTACGCCATTACCGGGGTTGTGCTTTGTACCACGCTGGCGAACAATGATGTTGCCGGCTAAACACTTCTGACCACCCCAGATCTTAACGCCAAGTCGCTGGGCTGCACTTTCGCGGCCGTTCTTAGAACTACCTACACCTTTCTTATGTGCCATACTGCTGTTCCTCCTTAAGCGATTACTTGTTTAACTTCTACCTGAGTGAACTGCTCACGATGACCGTTGCGCTTGCGAGAGTCCTTGCGACGCTTCATCTTGAAGACAATCACCTTGTCACCCTTTACGAGGGGGTTCACTACTTCTACTACTACCTTTGCACCTTCTACGGTGGGTGCGCCAACCTTGACAGCGCCGTCGGCATCTACGAGCAGCACTTTGTCAAACTCAACAGTCTTGCCTGCCTCCACGTCCTTGATGTGGTGCACGAAGAGCTTTTTGCCCTGCTCGGCCTTGAACTGCTGACCCTGAATTTCTACAATTGCGTACATTTAATTTTGTTTGTAAATAGGGTTTTTTCCGTAAGGCGGTGCACGTCCGTACACACTTAACCCTGCCTCCACGGACTCATTTCGGGGTGCAAAGGTACTAATTTTCTATAACATAGAACCTCGCCAACCCGTTATTCAGTAAAACTTTTATATTTTTTTAACTACGGATGAAGTTTAGAGTCCTGCTTTTTCCAGTTCTACAGCCATCTCTTGCTGCAACTCGCGGGCTTTGTTGCCTGCCACCTCTGCGAAATGGTCATCGTTGCAAGCGTAGATGATGCCACGACTGGAGTTGACCAGCAGGCCGCAGTCTTTATTCATACCGTACTTGCAGACTTCTTGCAGACTGCCACCTTGAGCACCTATGCCTGGTACCAGCAGGAAGTGGTTGGGAGCTACCTTGCGGATATCCTCGAACATCTGGCCCTGAGTGGCACCGACAACATACATCATATTTTCACTATTGCCCCATTCCTGACTCTTCTTCAGTACCTTTTCAAACAGGCGCTCACCCTGTGCATTTTCCATCAACTGGAAGTCGTATGAACCCTTGTTTGAAGTCAAAGCCAAGAGAATGACCCATTTGCCTTCGTACTGCAGGAAGGGTGTCACAGAATCCTCACCCATATAGGGGGCTACGGTCAGTGCGTCAATGTTGTACTCTTCGAAGAATGTACGGGCATACATCTGACTGGTGTTACCAATATCACCACGTTTGGCATCTGCAATAATCAGATGGTTGGGATGGTTCTCCTTGATATACTCGCAGGTTTTTACAAATGCCTCCATACCTTTGATGCCGTATGCCTCATAGAAGGCCAGGTTAGGCTTGTAGGCCACACAATAGGGGGCTGTGGCATCAATGATGGCTTTGTTGAACTCGAAGATGGGATCATGCAAATCAAAGACGCACTGTGGCATCTTCTTGGGATCTGTATCGAGGCCTACGCAGAGAAAGCTGCGCTTTTGCTTAATTTGCTGGATTAATTCTTGACGTGTCATTGCTTTCCTTTGTTTTGTTTGTGCTATATTACAGCAACATACTTGACTATAATTCGTTTTCTTTCATGCGCTCGGCGTTCTCGGCCACCGTGAGGGCATCAATCATAGCTTGGATATCGCCACCGAGGAATCCTTGCAAGTCGTGGGTGGTATAGCCGATTCGGTGATCGGTTACGCGTCCCTGAGGGAAGTTGTAGGTGCGAATCTTTGCCGAGCGGTCACCAGTTGACACCAGCGTCTTGCGACGGCTGGCAATATCATCCATGTATTTCTGGTGCTCCTTATCATATATAAAAGTGTACAGGCGCGAGAGAGCACGCTCCTTGTTCTTGGGCTGGTCACGCGTTTCAGTACATTCGATAAGGATTTCCTCCGTCTCGCCAGTATTGGGGTTCTTCCACATATAGCGCAGACGTACACCGGATTCCACCTTGTTCACGTTCTGACCACCGGCACCCGATGAACGGAAGGTATCCCATTTAATCTCACCTTCATTGATGTGTACCTCAAACTTGTCGGCTTCTGGCAATACGGCAACGGTAGCTGCAGATGTGTGCATACGTCCCTGGGTCTCGGTGGCAGGCACACGCTGTACACGATGAACGCCTGATTCATATTTCAACGTGCCATAGACATCGGCACCGCTCACGGCAAAGTCAATCTCCTTGTAGCCACCTACAGCACCCTCACTGACGCTGGTTACGGAGAGGTTCCAACCTTTTGAATCGCAGAAACTCTTGTACATCTTAAACAGGTCGCCGGCAAACAGACAAGCCTCGTCACCACCTGTTCCTGCACGAATCTCCATCTGCACGTTCTTAGCATCCTCAGGGTCTTTCGGAATCAGGGCAATCTTAATCTCCTCTTCGAGTTTGGGCTGCAACTCTTCGTTGATGGACAGTTCCTCGCGAGCCATCTCCTTCATCTCTGGATCATCCTCGTTGGCAAGGATATCCTTGGCCTCCTTGATGCTGTTCAGACAGTTGATATATCGCTTACGGGCATCCATGATATCGCCCAGATCTTTGTATTCCTTCGTCAGTTTCACGAAGCGGTTCTGGTCAGCTATCACATCAGGGTCGGTAATCAGGGTTGACACCTCCTCAAAGCGACTCTCAAGTCCGTCAAGTTTCTGTAAAATGCTGTTTGTTGTTTCTGCCATAAATGTCGTTAATCATAATTTGGGTGCAAAAGTACAAAAAATAATTGACTTAGAGGGTATATAATGGATTTTTTTGAGTACTTTTGCACACAGTAAACGATATGGAAATGCAAAAACAAGACCTTAGAATCATTTTTATGGGCACTCCGGAGTTTGCCGTTGAGACCCTGAAATCATTGATAGAGAATGCGTACAACGTGGTGGCTGTGGTGACTCAGCCTGACAAGCCCGTGGGACGCCATGGGTCGGTGCTCCAGCCATCGCCCGTTAAACAGTATGCTTTGGAACATGGATTACCCGTACTGCAGCCGGAGAAGATGAAGGACCCTGCGTTTGTCGAGACGCTGCGCTCGTATGATGCGAATCTACAGGTGGTTGTGGCTTTCCGTATGTTACCGGAAGTGGTGTGGGCTATGCCGGAGTATGGTACTTTTAATGTACATGCCGCTTTGCTTCCCCAGTATCGTGGTGCGGCTCCTATCAACTGGGCTGTCATCAATGGTGAGACGGAGACTGGTGTAACAACCTTCTTCCTGGATCATGATATCGATACAGGACGTATCATAGAACAGATGCGATTCCCTATCCCCGATGAGGCTGACGTGGAGTATGTGTATGACGGGTTGATGCATCTGGGTGCAAAGATTTGTATGAGCACATTAGAGAAGATTGTATCAGCAAATGGTCACCCTGTTTCTATAGCACAGGATGATTCTTCACTCTTCACTCTTCACTCTTCACTTAAACATGCACCAAAGATATTCAAGGAGACTTGTCAGATAAACTGGCATCAGCCAGCGAAAAGTGTGTATGATTTCGTTCGCGGACTCTCACCCTATCCGGGCGCTTGGACTTCCTTAAAGGATGAAAAGGGTGCAGAGACGGTGCTGAAGATATTCCGTACTACCAAGACCGATATGAAAGTTGACGGTAGGGTAGGTGAGCTACTGGTAGACAAGAAGCATCTCTATGTGGCATGTGCTGATGCGTGGCTTCAGATAGATGAACTGCAGTTGGCTGGTAAGAAGCGTATGGATGCACAGGCTTTCTTGAATGGAATGAAAGATATTGAAAATTATTCTGTCGTTTGATATAATATTCTGCAAGGCATTACGTTACATTAATGTAACAACTTAAAAAATAGATGCCTATGCAAATATTTACTTACGAAGAAATGAATCCGAGTGAGAAGACACTGAAATTGATAAAGGAAATAGCTCATACCTATCGGGTAGTCAATCAGCAGGCATTCTGTCTCAATTAGTAAAAAAGAAAAGGAATCATGACTTTAGTTTCACCATCATTATTGGCGGCCGACTTTCTTCATCTCGACCACGACATTCAAATGATTAACCGTTCTGAGGCCGATTGGCTTCATCTGGACGTGATGGATGGTTCGTTTGTGCCAAATATCTCGTTTGGCTTCCCCGTTCTTGAGGCTGTGGCAAAGATTTGCCAGAAACCACTTGACGTGCATTATATGATAGAGAAACCTGAGCGCTATATTCAGCAGACGGCAAAGCTTGGTGCGATGATGATGAACGTGCACCAAGAGGCTTGTTTGCATCTGCATCGTACTATTCAGGAAATCCATCAAGCTGGTATGAAGGCTGGTGTGACACTGAATCCCGCTACGCCTGTCAGTGTGCTTGAGGATGTGATAGGCGATGTGGATATGGTGTTGCTGATGAGTGTGAATCCAGGATTTGGCGGTCAGAAGTTCATCGAGAACACCATACAAAAAGTGCAGCGTCTTCGTCAACTGATAGATCAGTCAGGAAGTCGTGCACTGATAGAGGTTGATGGGGGTGTTCAGGGTGAGACAGCTCCGCGCCTTGTCACTGCTGGAGTTGACGTGCTTGTTAGCGGCAGCTATGTGTTTAAGGCAGAAAACCCTGAAGCCGTTATCCGCAGTCTAAAGGAACTTTAATCTCCGTTGTTTAGTATTCGCAGAGCGCCAGTTCTATCTGGTGCTCTTTTGCCATGCGTCGCAGATTGATGAGTGCATACCGCATACGTCCCAGTGAGGTGTTGATGCTCACGCCGGTGAGATCGGCAATCTCCTTGAACGACAGTTGTTGGTAGAAACGCATATATACCACTTCACGCTGAGGTGTAGGAAGAGTCTCTACCATCTTCTTGATGTCCAGCAATACCTGCTCGTTGATCATCTCAGTCTCTTTGCTGATATCCATGACCGATGCGCTCTTCAGGTTCTGAAGGTCGTTGCCTTCATTCACTTCGATGATGTGGCTTGTCTGCTGCTGGCGATACCAGTCCATGATGCAGTTATGGGCAATACGTGTAATCCAGAAGATGAACTTGCCGGAATCAGTATACTGGCCTTTTTGTAGGCGGGTAATGACCTTGACAAATGTCTCTTGGAAAATGTCATCGGCAATGTCATGATCGCGAACTACGAACATGATATATGTGAATAACTTCGTCTGAGTGCGGCTGAGCAACTCGTCAAACGCAGAATTATTACCTTTTACATAGAGCAATGCCAACTCTTCGTCGGTTACTCCTTCAAAATTCTTCATATGTTAAGTGTTATTGTTATGAAGTAAATTTTGTTTCGATAGGCAATAATTTTTGGTTTTATGAGTTATTGAAATTGGTTTATCGGCTGCAAAAATAAGTAAATTTGGTGTAACGACCAAATTTTTTTCCTTATTTTTGCGTCTTTAGATTAAAACTATTGTGTTAATGATGGTTGTTTCTGACTTTTTTAATACCTTTGCACACGATTTCCGTGTGTAGTATGGAGTCGTGATTTATGATGGATGATATATATATATTAGGTATAGAATCAAGTTGTGATGATACATCGGCCGCAGTGCTAAAGAATGGTGTCCTGCTCTCTAATGTGACAGCTTCTCAAGCAGTGCATGAGGCCTATGGTGGAGTGGTGCCAGAATTGGCATCTCGTGCTCATCAGCAGAATGTGGTGCCGGTAGTCGATCAGGCTATTAAACGTGCAGGTATTACAAAGGAGCAGCTTACAGCCGTTGCTTTTACGCGAGGACCGGGTTTGATGGGCTCGTTGCTGGTGGGTGTCAGCTTCGCAAAGGGCTTTGCCCGATCGCTGGGCATTCCTCTGATTGACGTAAACCATCTGCAGGGACATGTGATGGCTCATTTTATTGATGGAGATGACGGTGAATTTAATCCTCCACCATTGCCCTTCCTCTGTCTCTTGGTGAGTGGAGGCAACTCACAGATCGTGTTGGTGCGTGCCTATAATGACATGGAAGTGCTGGGACAGACCATTGACGACGCAGCAGGTGAGGCTATCGATAAGTGCTCGAAGGTGATGGGACTGGGCTACCCGGGTGGACCTATCATCGACCGACTGGCCCGTCAGGGTAATCCTAAGGCTTATCAGTTCTCAGAACCACAGATACCAGGGTTGAACTATAGCTTCTCTGGACTGAAGACCTCGTTCCTCTATAATCTTCGTAAGTGGATTGAGGATGATCCATACTTCGTAGAGCATCATAAGGAAGACCTCGCTGCCTCGCTGGAGTGGACTATCGTGGACATCCTGATGAAGAAACTCCGTTTGGCGGTGAAGCAGACGGGTATCAAACATGTGGCTGTAGCAGGTGGCGTGAGTGCAAATAATGGACTGCGCAATGCGTTCCAGGATCATGCCCGCCGATATGGATGGAATATCTATATCCCTAAGTTCAGCTATACCACTGACAACGCAGCTATGATTGGTATCGTGGGACATCTGAAATATCAGGATAAGGAATTCTGTCCTATCGATGCACCTGCATTTAGTAAAGTGACATTTAAGTAAAGAAAAAATATGGATTTTGAAGGAAGAATAATAAGTAGGGAGATCAGCCAGCTGCTTTGGGAAAGCGAAAAGACGGTGGCTACTGCAGAGAGTTGTACGGGTGGGCGTATCGCTGAGGCGATTATTGCCGTACCTGGTGCCTCAAAGTATTTCAAGGGTGGCATCATCTGCTATGTCAACGAGGTGAAAGAGAACCTGCTGGGTGTGTCGCATGAGTTGCTTGAGGAAAAGACTGCCGTGTGCGAAGAAGTGGCAATAGAAATGGTAAAGGGCGCATGTAAGTCCCTGAATACGGATTATGCCATAGCTGCAACGGGCTTGGCAGGACCTGGTGGCGGTACCAAGGAAATTCCCGTGGGTACTATATGGTTGGCTTGCGGAACGTCTGACAAGGTTGTGACTTGTAAGGTTGAGGAAGATCATGGCCGTGACATTAATCTGGCCATTGCAACCAACAAGGCCATTCAGATGTTTTGTGACTTCCTGAAAGCAGAAGAACCTGTAGTGGAGGAGCCTGAGAGTTAAAAAACTTTAAGACTTTGATAATTCTTAAAACATATTTCTTAATTCTTAATTAAAAGTTGTACCTTTGCACCCTGTTTGGAGTAAGTATCAAAAAAGGATCACAATTAAAGTAGATAGAAATGTCTAAGATTTGTCAAATCACAGGAAAGAAGGCACAGATTGGTAATAATGTGTCTCACTCAAAGCATCGCACAAAGCGCAGCTTTGACGTAAACCTGTTCAGCAAGAAATTCTACTATGTAGAGGAGAACTGCTGGATACAGTTGAAGATCAGTGCTGCTGGCCTTCGCATGATTAATAAAGTAGGTCTGGATGCCGCTTTGAAGCAGGCTGTAGCCAATGGCTTCGTGGATTGGAAAGACATTAAAGTAATAGGAGACTAATAGACCATGGCAAGCAAGAAAGCAAAAGGTAATCGCGTTCAGGTAATTCTGGAGTGCACCGAGATGAAGAATAGTGGTCTTCCCGGCACAAGCCGTTACATTACGACTAAGAATCGTAAGAACACTGCTGAGCGTCTGGAGCTGATGAAGTATAACCCCATCCTGAAGAAGATGACTCTTCACAAGGAGATTAAGTAATTGTAAGACAGAATGGCAAAGAAAACCGTTGCTACCCTCCATGAAGGTTCAAAGGATGGTCGCGCTTACTCTAAGGTAATCAAGATGGTACGCAGCCCAAAGACTGGCGCTTACATCTTCGATGAGCAGATGGTTCCTAATGAGGCCGTTAAGGACTTCTTCAAGAACTAATCTAAGTGAATTGAATTTTATTCTACATAATTAAGGCTGTACGCTTTGGGTGTACAGCCTTTATTTCTATTTGCATTTGTAAGTATGCCATTTAGTACTCGTAAGTATGCCACTTAACCCAACTTTGCCTTTGATGTAAAACTTTCAGAAATTTCTTGGGTAAAAATGTCGGGTGTTGCTTTGTAAGTTTCTGATTTCCAATGATGGCATCTTCAAAATTCGAATTGTAGTACCCAGAAGTCTCGGAGAAAAGTTGTACCTTTGCCCCCGCAATGTACTTTATCAGCGAGACACGTTATAATCCGAGGACTCAGCGTGACGAATTCTATTATCGCATCAAGGAGTCTTTCCGCGACCTGTCAGGCCGTCCTCGTCACCGTCTGATGCTGACCGTTGGCTTCATTGAGGAGGACTTGGGACCGTACGATGTCCGCGACATCGGTCGCTGCCTGACGTGGCTGCATGAGCATCAGGGGGAGCAGGACCTGTTCGGCGACGCGATGTCCCGCTACAAGGAAGTGGTACGCCGCCTTGCCCTGCCGGACATGGTGGACACGCTCGCTGCCAAGACGCGCGTTCCGGCAGACCCGGAGCAGAGTGTGCTCGTCTGCCTCGATGCAGGCATAGCCACTGAGGACAATCTCAGGGAGATAAAGGCCAGGGGCTACGACTACCTGTGCGTGAGCCGCACCCGTCTGTCGGACTATGAGCTGTCAGAAGACACGAAGACCGTCAAGGTGCTTGACACGAAAAAGCAGGAGATCTGTCTCACCCGCGTAAGGCAAGAGGAAGGCGGTGACTACTACCTGGAGATCAACTCACCAGCAAAGGCCATGAAGGAGACGTCGATGAACCGCCTGTTCAAGGAACGCTTCGAGGCAGAGATGACAAAGGCCAGGGATGCCCTGACGAAGAAAGGCGGGAAGAAGACCTACGAGAAGGTCATCGAGCGCGTGGGAATGGCTATACAGAAATACCCGTCCATATCCAAGTACTATGTCATCGACTACGTCCGCGACGAGAAGAACCCGAAGAATATGGCCGACATCCGGTGGCGCATAGCCATCCCTGAGAACGTCGACAAGCAGAGCGGCATATACTTCCTGCGCACCAACCGCGACAAGCTCGACGAGAAGGCAACGTGGGACTACTACAACCTGATCCGTGAGATAGAGTGTACCAATAGACAGCTGAAGACGGACCTGCAGCTGCGTCCCATACACCATCAGAAGGATGACAGTTCGGATGCACACCTGTTCCTCGGGCTGCTCTCTTACTGGATAGTGAACACCATACGCTACAAGCTCAGGCAGACGGGAGAGACATGCTACTGGCCGGAAATCAAGCGGCGCATGTCAACGCAGAAGGCCATCACCACGGAGGCTGTCAATGCTCTTGGCGAGAAAGTCAAACTGCGACTGTGCAGCAATCCGACGAAAGCGGCAGAAGACATCTATGAACGGCTACAGTACAAGAAGATGCCGTTCCGACGAAAAACAAAAGTTTGTAGTACCCAGTGAGGCAAGCGAGCCTGCGAAAAGGGTGGAAACAGCTAGAAAATCAGAAAAAAGGGGTCAAAGTTGGGTTAATACTCATAAATGAGCCATTTGCGTTATCGACTTTTTTGACGCGTATATAGTGCTTCGTATTCCTTTGCCACCTTGATATAATCGTGGTGCTTACGGACGTATTCTATGCTTTGGCGTTTTAGTTCCGGGATGCGGTCGGGATGTAAGACGAGCTGTTCCAATTCTTCACGGACACTTTCGTAGGTTGGCTGTACGTTGATGATGGGACGCAGTTCATGTTCGTTGATAATCTCATAGTTTTCGGGCTCTCCACCACCGATGCAGATAATGCCTTTCGACATGGCCATTAAGGGATTCATGGAAGGCGTATAGCTATATAGCTGGTCAAGGATGGCATCGCTACCATCCATGAGTTGCTGGTACTCACTGAAAGGGACACCCTCGGCCTTGATGAGTTCCATCTTTTCGGGATAAGCCTGTAGAACGTCCTCTGCTGCTTTGAGCATGATGTCTGTTCCCTTATAGGCACTTCGCCCTTTGCTGATGCCAATGAAAAGTCTGAGAGGTGAGGGGTGAGAGACAATTGCGAGGAGGGAGCAATTGGGGAGCTTTGCGGCAGGGGAGAGAGGTGAGAGGTTGACTGGCATCTTGATGGGAAGGGGAACGAAATGGGTTTTCTCCTTGAAATAGGGTTCATAGCATATTTGATACTCGTAAAGGCCGGTGATAATCTGGTCGCAGTCGGCAGCAATATATTTGTTTAGTCGCTCTTTGGCCGTACCCAGCCAGTCGCGCTGCTCCCTTACGGCAGATTCAATTGTACGTGCCTCTTCCCCTATGTTGAAGTCGCTATAGCGCAGAGGCTTGTTGTATGTACACTCGTGTACCCAATACCAGTCCATGCCCATTGCGCATAGTACCATCATTTTGTTGTGTTTTCTCAGATATTTGTATATGGGCAGTATGCGCTCGGCTTTCAACTCCAGGAACATGGGATTGATAAGTTGCACCACATCATAGCCCCGCCATCGCGGCAGTTGCGCATAGACCTTTGTCAGTAACTTCAGTCCACCCAGTTTCCCCTCCTTTCTGCTGAGGTCTATATCACGTGGATAGTTCTTCCAGAAGTCGCCATTCGAAGCCACTGTAACCTGATGTCCCAGTGCGCGCAGTCCTTCTGCCAGTGTGGCGTGAACATTGCTGTATTCTCCAAGCAGTAGAATCCTCATCGTTCTCTATTAATAAGTGGTAATGTACGCATGAGGAAGGCCAGTCCTATTTTTGAGTTGGTAAGTTTTCTAAACCACGTGTATTTCTTTGTGTAGTCCTTGTCGGGCAGTGGGAACAGTCCCTTCTTGCGTAGCTCTTCCAACCGTCGGTCAAGATAATGCTTACTTCGTGTTTCTACGATGACCTTATAGATATAGTCCATTGTCAGTTGGTGGACTCGACGCAGTAATGCCATACGGTCGCTGCCTGGAATGACTGCAGCAAAGTTGTAGAGACGGTAAATGGCGGCTTTGAAGTCATTGAGGCGCTTTAACATGTTGCGTATATCCACACTCGTTGTTATAGAGTTCTCGCGTACCCTGTAGTAGTAGGCCTCAGCATCAGTTTGCAGAATGCTACCTGCCCGTAGGATGAGTAGTGGCGTAAACTCCTCGTCTTCGTGATAGATACCAGTTGTGAAACGCAAATCACCAAGAATCGTCGACTTGAACAGATAGCCACATGCCGTTGCCTTGATGTTCTGGTGGCGCAGGAGGAAACGGCCAGTGACGAGTTTCTGGTCAGTATACACCTTCTGGCTCTTGGCCTTCCTGCAGAACTCAAACATCACCATGTCTGGCGATTGGAACCTGGCCATATCCAGACAGTGTTCATACTGGTTGGTAATCAGCGCATCATCGGCATCAACGAACTGGATATACTGTCCCGTAGCGTTCTGCAGTCCTCTGTTGCGGGCACTTCCTAGTCCGCCGTTCTTCTGACGGATATAGATAATATTGTCCAGATAGTTGTCCAGACTATTGAGAGACGATATCGTTGAACCGTCATCCACGACAATGATTTCCCGTTCATGTTTCCTTAACGACAGTCTGAGGATGCTGTCCAGACAATCGTATAGCATCTCCGTTGGGATATTGTAAACGGGTATGATGAAGGTTACGAGAACCTGGTTCTTGTCATTTGTAGTGTCTTGTAGAGTTTGCATAATATATTGATTCCCATTGTTTTGAGAATTATAAGTTTGATCTTGTGCGAGAGTGAGCTATTGTTGCCTGCATGTCTGATGCTGATACTCGGCAGCGTGGGCTGTAGGCCCGTCAGCGCATAGGTGTGTATCTGTATGTCCACCATGTGCATATAGAGCTCCTCGACAGCGGGGTCGCTGACGTTGTCCAACAGGTTCATCAGTTTGATGGCTCTCAGGTGTGCCTCAAGCAACGATGTCCATTCTTGACCTTGTGCCAGTGCGGTGATGCCTTGTGGGTTCTGGGTGTAGTAGTACATTCCTTGTCCCGTTGTTGTTACTACCTTTGCCTGCTGCAGAATAAGGGGTAGTGTTTGTGCGTCCTCGAACAGCACGCCTTTTGGGAACCGTATGTCACGAAAAAGCTCCCGTCGGTAAATCTTGTTCCAGGCATAGGTGTGAAGATAGGCCTTGCTCTCCAGCCAGTACTCCTTTGCATCGTTGTAGGTGCACTCTCCAAACGTCAGGATATCATCCTTGCCGTCTGCGAATCGTTTGCTGATGGGAAACTCCAGAATGTCGTATTCAGGATGATTCTGTAGTTTGTCGACGAGTAGTTGATAGGTGTCTGTGCCTATATAGTCGTCCGAGTCTACGAAGGTGATATAGTCACCTGTCGCCATCGCAATGCCAGCATTACGTGCATCGCTCAGTCCGCCGTTCTCTTTGTGGATAACGCGAATGCGGTCATCGCGCCTGCTCCACTCATCGCACTGTGTCGGACAGTTGTCGGGTGAGCCGTCATCCACCAGTATGGCTTCCCAATCTTGAAACGTCTGACCGGCAATACTGCCGATGCACCGTTCCAAAGTTTCCTCCACTTTATAGACGGGTATGATGATGCTCAGTGTCATGCTTGCTTGATGAGTTTCTTAACCTTCATTTTCAAGCTCCAAGGCATGGCTTGTGCGAAGAACTGAATGATGTTGTAGCCCCAGTAGCTCAGTCGGCTTTTGATGACGGCGCAGGACTTGTTGCAGTATCGTGATGCCATCATCGTCTGCTCGCACAGCCTGCGTATGTCTCTTTTGTCATCGGCGGTATGAGCGGGTCTGTTGCCTGTTTTGGCGATTATGGCAATCACGTGACCGTTGTCATGCCTCCTCACCGTCACCTGTGCAAAGGTGTTCACCAGCTCGTTCACTATGAGTTTTGTCTCCTTGTTCCAGATCACGAGGTTGTCGCCTTCGCAGTTGATGTTCCACTGGTGGAAGCCCTTATAGTGTTCCATTACCGCCTCGTCGGGGTGGTGGTTCAGGTAGAGAATACCGTTGGGGCTCAGGGTGTCGATAGCCTCCATGATGCCTTTCATCGGGTCGAACGAGTGGTCCAGAGCGTTCTGTATGATGATGAGGTCCACTTCATTGTTGGGATAGAATGCCGACAGGTATTCGGCCATACCGAATTCTATTCTTGGCAGACTGCTCTTGCGTTTCTTTAGGATGTCATTGAAGTCGTAAGCCAGTGGGTCTACGTAGTGCAGGTTGATGGGTTGTCGTCCCTTCTCGTTTTCAATAAAGTTGCCTGTGGCATAGCTCATGCCGCATCCCACGTCCAGCACCACAGGTTCCTGACAGCTGTTGAGGTAAGCGTTGGCGTCAAAGCCTTCCAAGCTGATGACGTCGCCGTAGTGCGACCATCCCATCATGCCCTTCAGCGTATGTCTCCATCTGAACACGTTGTTCCAGAAGGCTACCTCATATGCGATGCCTTTCACCCATTTTGTGGTATAGTTATTATCCATCGGATTCTTTTTTCTGTATAATTCTTTATAATAACGGAAAATCAAAATAAATGTTGTATTTCAGCGTTATCTTTTACAGACTATCCAATGTAAAGTCAAAAAAATGTTGTACTTTTGCATCTGAATTCTAAAACGATGAAGGAAAAAGACAGAGGCAGTTATGGACATGTGCTGAAATATGTCGGCATCTTTGGTGGCGTGCAAGGCCTTAGTATATTGGTTGGCTTGGTGCGCAACAAGGTTGTTGCCTACTTTCTCGGACCTGATGGAATGGGACTTATCTCCCTGTTTAATTCTACGATAAACTTTATTTCGCAAAGTACTAATCTCGGCATTTCGTTCAGTGCAGTAAAGCATGTCTCGGAATTGTTCGATTCTGGTGATGAAGAGCGCATACATCATTTTGTCAAGGTCGTGCGAGCGTGGAGTTTGCTGACAGCTCTGATAGGTATGCTGGTATGCGTAGCTGCAGGTCCGCTGATGAACCATACCTTCTCATGGGGAGATCACACGCTCCACTTCGTCCTATTGGCACCGGCAGTGGGTTTGATGGCTGTGACTGGGGGCGAGACGGCTATATTGAAGGGTTGTCGGCGTCTAAGTGCATTAGCATTGATACAAGTAGTCAATGTCTTTGTGGCATTGGTGATGGCTGCTGTGGCATTCAGTACGTTCGGACAATCAGGTATTGTCCCAGTCATCGTTATGATGGCCTTTGTGATGATGCTGACAACTGTCTGGTATTCCTATAAACTGTTTCCGTTGCAACTTCGTGGCAGTCATGGAGTATTAGGAGAAGGAATGGGTATGATTCGCTTGGGTGTGGCTTTCGTGTTAGCTGGCATTTTGGGCAGTGGCGCAGAGATTCTGATAAGGGCATTTCTGAATAAGACGGGAGACCTTGGTGCTGTGGGCTTCTATAATGCCGGCTTGATGATTGCGGTAACTTATTCCGGTATGGTGTTTAGCGCTATGGAGACCGATTATTTCCCACGCTTATCGGCAGTAGGAGATGACAGACGACAGATATGTGACATGGTAAACCGCCAGATCGAGGTGTCGCTGCTGATTGCTTCACCGCTATTGGCACTGTTGATTGTCTTCATGCCTATCGTTATTCCTCTACTGTTTACCAATGCCTTTTTGCCCGTTATCAATATGGCGCAAGTAGCGGTGCTCTCTATGTATTTCAAGGCCATTTCTCTGCCCATCGGATATCTGCAGTTGGCTAAGGCAAACTCCATGGGCTATTTGTTGCTTGAAGGTCTCTTCGACGTAACGATGGTGCTGCTTGTCATTGTGGGCTATCATTATTGGGGGCTGATAGGCACAGGTGTAGCTCTGAGCATCTCCTATTTTGTTGATGTGTTGCTGGTATATGCTTATGCTTATGTGAAGTATGGTTACAGGTTGTCGTTGTCAGTTATTCAGTTGATTGCCATTCAGCTACCGCTTGGTATTGCTGTCTATATATCAACCTGGCTCGATAATGCTTGGGTGTCTTGGGGTATTGGCATTATCCTGGCATTTGTCAGCATGGCTGTTTCTGTCAATATCGTGCATCAGAAGACAGGTCTTTGGAATGCTTTTAAAACACGAATTAATTCAAAACTCCATGGGCATGGCTAAGGTAACTGTTCTTGTGGCAGTCTATAATGCTTCTGCATATCTGAAGGAATGTCTGGATTCGCTGTTGAACCAGACGCTTCGTGACATCCAGATTATCTGTATTGACGACTGTTCTACGGATAACTCGCTGTCTATCCTTCATGATTACATGAAAGCTGATCCTCGGATAGAGGTAATCCATCTGGATGAGAACCACGGACAGGCTTTTGCTCGTAATGAAGGATTGAAGCAGGCCAAGGGAGAGTATGTATGTTTCCTGGATGCCGACGACTGGTATTCCTGTGATGCTTTAGAACAAGCAGTTAATGGCTTTAGTCACGAGGGCGTGGATACGGTGCTATTCAATGTCTCGATGGATTATGCTGATCACTCAGAGTTCTGTCCTTTGCCCGATTTTGACTCTTTAAGTGGCGAAGAGGCCTTCAGAATGAGTCTCACCTGGCAAATCCATGGCGTATATATGGTACGCACCAGTATTCATCAGCGATTCCCTTACGATACGACATGCCGTCTGTATAGTGATGATAACACCACTCGATTGCATTACCTTCACTCTCGCAGAGTAGGATGGTGCCGAGGCGTATATCATTATCGTCAGCACAGTTCATCAGCCACTCATCAAGTCAGTGTGCGTCGGTTTGATTATCTGAAGGCAAACGAGTCGATGAAATCGGTCCTTTTGCAGTTGAAAGTCTCACGCGACATACTGTCTCTCTATGAGAATCATCGATGGCTCAATCTGGTGGGAGTCTATATGTTCTACTTTGTTCATGGCAAAGCCTTGAAGGAAGGTGAACGCCAATGGGGATTGCAAGAGCTCCATAGAACGTGGGCTAGCATTGACAGGACATTGCTTGACCAGAACACGACGAAGAAGTTTGGCTATCGTGTCATGCCCACATGGACACTGTTCCGCTTGCAGGAATGGCTGTATTTTACATTAAGAGGATTTTTAGGAAAGAATGTATGATGGATTTACTCTCACAACTCAATGATAGTCAGCGCGAAGCGGTGGAATATTGCGACGGTGCCTCACTGGTGATTGCTGGTGCCGGTTCTGGAAAAACGCGCGTGCTGACCTATAAGATAGCCTATCTTCTTCAGGAGAAAGGGCTGAAGCCTTGGAATATCTTAGCCTTGACCTTTACCAATAAGGCGGCTCGTGAGATGAAGGAACGTATCGCCCGACTGGTAGGGCAGGAGCAGGCCCAGTATCTGCAGATGGGTACTTTCCACTCTGTCTTTTCGCGCATCCTGAGGGCTGAAGCTAAATTGATAGGCTATGATTCAAACTTTACCATCTACGACCAGAGTGATTCCCGCTCGTTAGTGAAGAGTATCATCAAGGAAATGGCACTCGACGATAAGGTCTATAAGCCCTCTTCCGTGAGCGACCAGATATCGATGGCAAAAAACCATCTAATCCTGCCCGATGCTTTCATAAACTGTTCACTTTATGATTCGAAGAAAGCCAAGGTGGCCGATGTTTATGTACGCTATGCCGAGCGTTGTCGTCAGGCTAATGCGATGGACTTCGACGACCTCTTGGTGCAGACCTATCTGCTCTTTCAGAACCACGAGGACATTCGTCGGAAATATGTGGAGCGCTTTCAGTATGTGTTGGTCGATGAGTATCAGGATACCAACTTCGCCCAACAGGAAATTGTGCTCCAGTTGACCTGTGAGCGACAGCGTGTCTGCGTGGTTGGTGATGATGCTCAGAGTATCTATAGTTTTCGTGGAGCAAATATTGATAACATACTGGGTTTTAGAGATTCATATAATAATGCAAAACTATTCAAACTGGAACAGAACTACCGTTCTACACAGCTCATTGTACAGGCTGCTAATAGTCTGATTCGTAAGAACGAACGACAGATTCCAAAGGATGTTTTCTCAAGGAATGACAAGGGCGAGAAACTGCAGTTGAAACCTGCTTACAGCGACAAGGAAGAGGCTATCATTGTGTGTAAGGATATCCAGCGCATCCGTCGCCAGGAGCGTTGCGAATACAGTGACTTTGCCATCCTTTACCGCACCAATGCCCAGAGTCGTTCGTTTGAGGAACAGATGCGTAAGGACGGTATCCCATACCGTATCTATGGCGGTCTCTCGTTCTATCAGCGTAAGGAGATCAAGGATGTGATAGCCTATTACCGTGTGGTGGCAAATCCTAATGATGAGGAGGCTTTGAAACGTATCATCAACTATCCCACGCGTGGCATCGGTGATACCACCGTAGGAAAGATTGTGGCTACCGCTTCTACTTACGGCGTGTCTTTGTGGGCTGTCATCCAACAGCCTTCGCTCTTCCATTTGGAGATAGCTTCTGGCACCGCCAAGAAGATAGAGGCCTTCCGTCAGTTGATAGAGGGGTGGGGTGCCCGCCAGGAAACAGAGGATGCCTACCAGTTAGGCCACGAAATCATCATGGAGAGTGGTATCTCTGCGGATATCTATTCCAGTCGCAACCCTGAGGATCTGTCCCGTCAGGAGAACCTGGAAGAGTTTCTCAGTGGTATGCAGGACTTCGTGGAGAGTCGTCGTGAGGAAGGACAGGGCGACCAGATTGCCTTGAGTGACTTCCTACAGGAGGTGGCGCTGCTGACTGACCTCGATAGTGAGGGCGATGCCGACCAGCCGAAGGTGTCGCTGATGACTATCCACTCTGCAAAGGGATTGGAGTTCCCCACGGTTTTTGTTGTGGGCTTAGAAGAAAACATCTTCCCATCGCCTATGTGTACCAACTCCATGCGTGAACTCGAGGAGGAACGCCGACTACTGTATGTAGCTATCACCCGTGCCGAGCGTCATTGTATTCTGACCTGTGCGCAGAACCGCTTCCGCTATGGACGTATGGAATATGATACCCCTTCACGCTTCATCCGTGATATAGATCCCACGCTATTGCGTGTCGAAGGTTCCCTTGGGCAACAGGAACCGTCGCAGCGCTTGCCTTGGCAGCGTGCATCGGAAGGACCGGAGTGGATGCAGAACCCGCGTCCTGTGGCTACGCAGTTCCGTGCTGATCCCAAGCCCCGTCAGGTAGCTCCGTGTCGTCCTGAGCCAAAGGTTGATCCTTTCAGTCCTGGCTTCAAGCGTCAGCTCGATATTGCCAGTGGCGGTCGCTTTAAGCCTGTCCGCTCATCATCACCTGCTGTCTCATCGGCTCCTTCGTCGTCAACGTCAGGTTTGCGCGAGGGTGTTGTCATTGAGCATCAGCGCTTTGGTGTTGGTACTGTTGTGAAGCTCGAAGGCACTGGCGACAACGAAAAAGCAACTGTTGAGTTCCGTAATGTCGGCACCAAACAGTTGCTCTTGAAGTTCGCTAAGTTCAATATCGTGAAATAACACGATGGCTTTTTTATTAGATCTTTGCAGATGAAATATCTACCAGTCCATTGACGATGGCGTAGATGGTGAGACCTGCCGGACTGTGTATCTGCAGTTTGCGGGCGATGTTACGGCGATGGGTAATCACCGTATTTGTAGATATACAGAGATGGTCGGCAATCTCTTTGTTGGCCATGCCCTGCACCAGTGCTACGATAACATCGCGCTCGCGGTCAGAGAGTTGTTCAGAGTTCTGGGCACCACTCTTAAACACCATATCCGATATATTCTTGGTAATATCGCTCTGCTTGATCATTTGTTCCAAGCGTCGGATGGCAGGCACGAAGATGTAGTCCTCGACCATTGCATGCTGGCGTAACCATACTTCGTTCTCGTAGATGTCGTGAAGTGTAGCGGTCAACAAGTTGTTGTGTAGACCGTCTTGTGGCAGATACTTGATAATCAACAGTTTTAATTCACGCAGTTTCTTGTCTGTTGCCCCATGATGCTTCGAAAACGTGTCTACGTTATAATCATTTGTGGTATTCCCAGACAATAGTGACTCCACGTATGGGAAGAGCGTTTTCTGTTCGTATTTCATGTGCCGACGAATCTCGTGGGCATATTCATCATAGAAACGAAGGATAAGACGCGCCAGCGAATCGTTCTCATTGAGTGATTCTGCCAATTCCCTACGGATATAAGGCAGTTGGAAATCGAGGAAATAGGCATGACAAGCCTCTAGGTAGTGAAGAAGCGTGGGTACACTGATCTTTTCATCATTTTCAAATTCGCCAGAGCCATTAATCGTGTAATTGACGACGGCCAAGAAAGTATAGGTGTCTACGTTGTTATCCTCACAAGTCTCTTTTACTGTTTTGTCACCGAAGCCCAGGCTGATGCCGAAACTGCCTAGCGACTGTAGCAAGTCGTAATTATCGCGGATGAGCGAGATCATCTTGTCATCCGCCTCATACATTTTCTGATTCTTCATACCAACTTTTGATTACTGGGTGCAAAGGTAGACAGTTTTTCTGACCTGTGCAATAATCACAAGTAGGTATTTTTGAAGGGGTAAGGAGCAAGAGAAGGGGTGAAAAGAGCTGTTTCATCATTTTTAGGTATTGGCTTTGCCATAGAATCGCCATACCTTTGCAAAAAAATTGCGAAGATTTTAGATAATAAATGAAAATGAGAAACTATTTGTTATTATTAAAGGTAATTAAATGGATGAAAGACCTTAAGTCTCTTTGTCTGCTAGCTCTACTTCCTCTTGGTATGCAGGCCCAGACAAGTGCTGGCGACAGTGTGCTGAACCACAAAGGCGACAGCCGACTGAGTGTGGGTGGCTATGGTGAGGTGACCTATAGCCGCAATTATTTCAGTGACCATGTGAGTCGCTATTCGCAACCTGAGGAGCACAAAAATGATCCCTCGCACGGCAAGTTCGATTTGCCGCATGCTGTGATTTATCTGGGTTACGACTTCGGCAAGGGTTGGACCTTCGGCACGGAGATTGAATTCGAGCACGGTGGCAACGGACTGGCCTATGAGAAAGAAGACGAGGAAGGCGGCGAATGGGAGCAGGAAGTGGAAAAAGGCGGCGAGATAGAGCTGGAACAGTTCTGGATTCAGAAGACTTTTTCTCGTGCAGCCAACTTACGCTTCGGTCATATTGTGGTACCTGTGGGACTGAATAACGCCCACCATGAACCCACCAATTTCTTTACCGTCTATCGTCCTGAGGGCGAAAATACCATCATGCCCTCCACATGGCATCAGACGGGTGCCTCGTTCTTCGGTCGCTACAAGGACTTCCGCTATGAAGCGCAGCTCCTAGCAGGTCTCAATGCCGATGGTTTCACCAATACCAACTGGATTAAGAATGGCTCGAAGTCGCCCCTGGAATACGATGTGGCCAATAACTATGGTGTAGCCCTGCGCCTCGACAACTATAGCATTCGTGGCCTTCGCATTGGTGTGTCGGGCTATTATTGTCAATCCATCGGCAATAGTTATCCGCGCAATGCCGCTGGCGTGGATGACACCTATAAGGGTACGGTGGCCTTAGGTGCTGTTGATTTCACCTATCGCGGTCACAACTGGATAGTGCGTGGTCAGGCCGACTACGGCTATCTGGGCGATGCCGAGCAGTTGAAATACCTCTATAACCGCGTGAACAAGAAGTCACCCTATCATCACTCGGCTTTCGTCAGCAAGAATGCATACGCAGTAGGTATCGAAGCCGGTTACGATATCATGTCATTTCTGTATCCTTCCTCCCCCTACAGGGGGAGCCAGAGGGGGGCTTTCTATCTTTTTGGACGCTACGAACAATATGACCCCTATGCCTCGTCCAGCAAAGGTATCAACTACAATTATACGGCGGTAAAGCGCATGGCCGTAGGTGTGAACTACTTCCCCTTGCCCGAGGTTGTGGTCAAGGCAGAATTCTCGAAGCGCTTCCTTAAGAGTGCCTACAACGACGAGCCTGCGGTGAACATCAGCGTGGCATATGAGGGTTTCTTTCTGTAAAATGTAAGAATGTAATAATGATAAAATGTAAAAATCAAGCAAATGAAAACGAAATTTATTCTAGCAATGGCGCTGATGATGGGCGCAATGACATTTACATCATGTAGTAGTGACGACAACGACAACAGTCAGTCAGAAGACTCGTACAAAGACCGTACCTATGGCATCGAGGCTGTCGATGCCTGCGACCAGACGGTGACAGCATTGGGTAATGCCAATGAGACAATTGCCAAAGCACAACTTACTGAGGAACAAGAAACTGCTCTGCGTCAAGTGCTTGCCAATCTGGTGAACAACGTCATCGTACCTACCTATACCGATTTGGCTGATGATGTGGAGGATTTGGAGAAGACGCTCAACGGACTCACCGTAAGCACCATCACGCAGGCACAGATTGACAAGGCTTGTGCCGACTTCAAGGCTGCCCGTCAGCACTGGGAGCGCTCAGAGGCCTTCCTCGGAGGTGCAGCATCTGATTTCAGCATCGACCCCACCATCGACTCATGGCCTCTGGACCGTGCTGAGTTGCTTGACTATTTCAAGGGTGGCATGACGGCCGAGATTGAGGACGAGTCAACCATCCTGGGTTTCCATGCCTTGGAGTTCATTCTCTTTCGCAACGGTCAGAACCGCAAGGTGAGCGAGTTGCAAGGCAATGATACTTACAAGAACTTCGAGAGCGTGAGTGGTGCCGACGAGTTGAAATACGCCCAACAGGTATGCAAACTGCTGAAGGAACGCTGCTTCCAGTTGCAGGTGGCTTGGGAAGGCGAGAAAAACGCCAGTCGTGTGGCTGTGGTCAAGGCTGCTGGTCTGAGCTATCAGACAGAGAATGGTCTTAGCTATGGCGAGAACCTCACCAAGGCTGGTATCACAGGTTCGAAGAGTACCTTCCCCTCGCTGAAGGATGCTATCGCCCAAGTGCTGAGTGACGACGAGGGTTCGTGCGTGGCCATCTGTAATGAGGTGGGTACTGCAAAGATAGCCAATCCCTTCACCAATGGTGATGTCGCCTACGTGGAGTCGCCCTATAGTTACAACTCCATTACTGACTTTCAGGACAACATCCGTAGTATCCGTAATGTGTGGCTGGGTTCGCTTGATGGCAATGCTACTCAGGGTAGTTTCCACAGTTTCTTTGCTGCTGTGGGGCAGACAGCGATGAACGCCTCTGTAGAGGATGCCTTCAACAGCGCCATCAATAAGATTGGTGGAATGCCGTCGCCCTTCGTGAAGTATTGCAGCGTGATCTGGAACAAGAACTTCGACGACCCCACCAACTGGGAATCAACTACGGAAGAATAAAATATGTCTCTTATGAATAAAATATCAAAATTAACCTTGTTCATCATGCTGACGGCCTCTGTGCTGTCAGCATGTTCCGAAGAAGACAGCACAACTGTCGAAAACCTGGGAAACCTGACATCCGCCGATGAGGTGTTTGGTAAGGCCACAGGTAATTTCACCGCCGAGGAATGGTTACCTGGCGGTGAGTTGGGAACCACAGAAAAAGCGAGCTATTCAGCTCCTGCCCCTGCTCTGGCCAGCATCAGTGGCATGGATGAGGACTTCAACGTGGGTGAAGACTTTTTCGAACATCTCTACACCATCGACCAGGCACCCCGTAAGGGCCTCGGTCCGGCTTGGGTGCGCAGCAGTTGTATTGCCTGTCACCCCAGCTATGGACACGGCAAGCGTCAGACGGAGTATCGTGCCAACACCGTGGGCAATGGATATCTGTTGGTGATCTATCATCCGCAAGAGGCTTTTACTGTTGATGGCGTGCGCTATACCACCGAGTCATCCGGTTATATCAGCGAGGTGACGGGTATGCCTCAGACGCAGGCGATGACACCCTTCAAGGCACCTATCGACGAGAATCAGATTCAGATTCAGTGGAAGAACGTCAGCGAGATGCCCAGCGGACTGCCCATGACCTTCCCTGATGGTGAGCAGTATGCGCTCATCTATCCTGAGGTGACCATCCCACAGACAGCCTTCAATACCAATCCTCTGCCATCAGACTACGAGGTACGTCTGGAATCGACTATCGGTATCTACGGCACCGGTCTGCTGGACGCCATCGATGACGAGGAGATCGAGAAACAATGGGCATCGGAGGCACGTTTCGTGGATATGAACCCCAATATGTGGGACAAGGAGGCAGGTACCTTTAAGTCTTCAGCCTACTATAGTGCAGGCTACAACAATACGGGTTCTTTTCATGGTTCACACGGTCCACTGAAGCGTTTCACCTATGCGATGACGCGTGGTACGCTGCAAGACGGTGCAGGTGCCAACGCCATTTGGAACATTACCAACGTAACACGCTCCGATCGTCACTGGCTCTACACCACTCCAGCTTGGGCTAAGGCTCAGAGTGAAGACCCCGAGGTGATTAGCTACATCAAGTTGCACGGCTCGTCGCCCTTGAGTTCGCTGTATCCTTACTATGCCGATGGTACGGACGAAGGTATCAAGGCTCGTGTCAACGAGATTCTTTCGTGTAATAATATAGGTAAGAAGGAGACCTTCGACAAGTACCTGTATCAGGGTGCGCCTTATAACGGCAAGGACGAGATGAGCGACAAGCAGTACTATCAGTTCATGGTATGGCATCGCGGTTTGGCTGTGCCTGCTGCACGCAATCTGAATAGTTCTGAGGTGCAGCGTGGCAAACAACTCTTCTCTGAGATTGGCTGTGCCCAGTGCCATCGTCCTTCGTGGAAGACGGGTGCCGACAATATGTGGGTTGATGCTTCGACAAAGGCTTATGCCGATGCCAATGGGCTGGTGAAGGATGGCGACTACACCAAGCTGCTGCCGAAATTCCCCAACCAGACCATCTGGCCTTATACCGATATGGTGCAGCATCGGCTGTTTATGGAGAACGACATCCGTACGGGGTGGTGTCGCACCACACCATTGTGGGGCCGCGGCCTGAGCCGTCGTCTAACTGGTGCTGACGATCGCCTGCACGACTGTAGGGCTCGTACAGTCATTGAGGCTATTATGTGGCACGGTTACTCTAAGCAGTCGCAGGGCTATCGTGCAACAGAAAAGTTCTATAACCTGCCGAAGGAAGACCGTCATGCCATCGTGAAATTCATTGAGAGCATCTAAAAATAATTACGAATTACGAACAATGAATAATGAACAAGCCTCCCATTTCTGTCAACTTCTGATCAACGATGGAGAGAGCATCATGCCTCTGAGTACCCATGCCCGACGGGTGGTGGAGCCAAGCGACAGCCTTACCAGTGAGCAACTCTTCGTAGAGTTCCTTATGCGTGATGATAACTGGCAGTCGCTGCGGCTCTTTCCACACCATGAGGCCGACGGCACCATCGTCTGGTATGCCCCTGCCGACGCACTGCCGGCATCGCTGGGCGCAGAACATCAGAAATACATCCGCGAGGTATTCCCCCGACTCCAGAAGGAGATAGAGGCTGGCAGATGGGAGAATGTGGATGCTTATATCGACCGGATGCTGGAGTATCAGTGTCAGTTTGGGGGTACCGAACTGGCCTCTCAACCGTCTTTTTATGATATTACAGGCATCTTTCTGGTGATTTCTATGCTGGTCATACTCTGTCGTTCAAGAATTTTTCGTACTTTTGCAGCCAAGAATGGAAAGCAGGATGTGGAATAAACCCTATGGAATGAAAGAAGGCTTTCTGATAGGAGGGGGGCTGATATTAGCAGGACTGGTGCTCCAACTGAGCATCGGCCCTGTGGTGTGGAATGCTTTCCGCTGGCCTGTCAATGGGATGGTACTGTCTCTTTTCCTTTTGCTGATAGCACTCTCCCACCAGCTAAGAAAGAAGGTCTGCTCCTTTCAGTTCCTCGGCACCAATAAGGCAGCGGTACCTGCCTTGGTCTATGCCGTGGTGCTGACTGTTATCATGGGACTGACGCGTCAGAAGAGCCTCACCCCAGGTCCCTCTCCAATGGGCGAGGGGAGTTTATGGATCAACTATATGCTGAATTTCTGGCCATTTGTGCTGATTTACGTCTATATCGCCGTGATTCTCGGACTGACAGTCCTTCGACAGCTGAAGACGTGGGCGACAGCTCATTTTTCACTTTTCACTTTTCACTTCTCACTTCTCTCTCATTTGGGATTGTTTCTGGCAATGACCGCTGCCACACTGGGCAATGCCGATATGCAGCGACTGAAGATGGTGACGGTGAAAGGTGTGCCAGAGTCTCGTGCGATAGACCAGCAGAGCATGGTAGTACAGATGCCCTTCACCATTGAGTTGAAGGACTTTATCATGGAGACCTATGACGACGGGAAGCCCAAACGCTATGCATCAGACATCATCATTACGCCTCACGACAAAGCTCCCATCGCTGTTACCATCGACGTCAACAAGCCCGCAGAGATGGACGGATGGAAAATATATCAATACAGCTACGACACGCAGATGGGCACCAAGAGCGAGATGTCAATATTGGAGTTGGTAAGTGACCCTTGGCTGCCACTGGTCTATACTGGCTTCTACATGATGTTGGGTGGTGCCGTGCTGATGATTCTGCGCGCAATACCCTGGAGGGGAAGCGTTCGACAAACACGTAAGCATCCGAAAGCAGCACTCCTGTTGTTCGCCTTAGTAGCAACCTGCTTCTTCTGCGTCCATCATTTTATGCCTATCCTGCATTCCGACACCTTGGTGCCTGCCTTGCAGAGCCCGTGGTTCAAACCCCATATCATCGTCTATATGCTGGCCTATACCCTGATGGCAGCCGCCGCTATCATCGCTCTGTTCAAGATTTTGAAGAGGCATTCTCAATTCTCAATTCTCAATTCTCAATTAGCCAATGTCGTCTACATCGGTGTTGCCCTAATCACTATTGGTATGCTCTTTGGAGCACTCTGGGCCAAAGAGGCTTGGGGACATTATTGGGAGTGGGACCCCAAGGAGACATGGGCGGCTATCACCTGGTTTGCCTATCTGGTATATGTGCATTACAGACAAATACCCACTCACAAGCCGAAGCTCGCTCTGTGGGTATTGGTCATATCGTTCGCGCTGTTGCAGATGTGCTGGTGGGGCATCAAATTCCTGCCTTCAGCCCAAGGCGCCAGCGTGCATGTCTATAACATGTAGTGGACTTTCAGCTTATCTTGCTGCTACGTACTTGTGCAGTGTTGCTCTGACGGCACCCTTGCCTGCGTAGAGCTCCTTCACCATTCCTTCAATCTGCTCGCCCAGTCCTGCCTCGTAGAGGTCTAGTCCAAAGACATCCTTGCGGCTGTAGAGCGTCTTCAGACAGCTCCAGTCCTGTTCGGGCTTGCCAATCTCCAATGGGGCTACGATAGCCTGCAATTCAGCCAACATAGGATCGGGTGAGGGCTCGAAGGCAGTCAGGTCGTCCTTCAGTCCTTTCAGATAGCGGGCGTAGCCAGCCAGTGTCAGGGGAATCAGCACGAGGTTGCTCTTGTCGAGACCGCGAGCCACGTATTTCTTCAGCGTCTCACCAAAGCGGATAGGAAGCTTCTGTGATGTGTCCATCGCGATACGCTGGGGGGCATCGGGCATGAAGGGGTTTGGCAGACGGCGGTTGATAACGGCACCGATAAACTCGTAGGGGTTCAGCACGCCTGGGTCAACGACTACGGGCATAGCCTCCATATAACCAATCTTCTGGATGAAAGCACGCAGGTCTTCATCGGCCATCTCGGCACTGATCAACGTATAATCCAGCATGCAGCCATAGATACTCATGGCGGTGTGCAGCGGGTTCAGGCAGGTGGTCACCTTCATTGTCTCCACCTTGTCCACCGTCTCGCGGGTGGTATAGAGCGCGCCGCCCAGGTCGAGTGGGGGACGACCGTTGGTATAGTTGTCCTCGATAACCAGGTACTGCACCTCTTCAGCGTTTACGAAAGGAGCGGTAAAGGTGTGCTTCTCGGTCTCAATATAATCGTTGTCCTCGAAGCCGTCTTTAGCCAGCAGCTCCTTCACCTTCTCGTGAGGGCGAGGCGTAATCTTATCTATCATTGACCAGGGGAAGGTCACCTTCTTCTCATCCTTCAGGTAGTCAAGGAAGGCAGCGGGTACCAGTCCGTCGTTCACCCAGCGCTCAGCGTATGCAAAGACGCCTGCCTTCACCTTGTCGCCGTTGTGAGAGCAGTTATCCATTGACTGTACGGTGAGAGGCAGCTGACCTGCGTTGAAGCGTTCCAACAGCAGGGCGCAGACCTTACCCATAGCAAACACGGGCTTCAATCCGCGAGCCAGGTCGGCCTCGTTATAGGTGTATCCCTTCTCGGTAATGGTGAAGGAAATCATCTGCAATGAAGGATTCTTGAATATCTCAACAAGGCGCTGCCAGTCAGCGAATTGTGGGTCAGCCTTTAAAGCTTCTGTTACAGATGCGATTACTTTCTTCTCGATAGAGCCGTCAGAGCAAAGATTTACGCAAAGCGACAGGTTGTTGTAGGGTGCGTAAGCCTTGTCGATGACCTCGAAGTCGAAGGTCTCGGCTACAATCACACCACGGTCATACTTACCTGTGTTCAGTGCATCGTTCAGGATGGCAGCGGGGAAGGCACGGAAGATGTTACCGCCTCCGAAGTGTACCCATGTAGGCTCTTTTGCTGTCTTTTCACGAAGCGCTTTGATGTCAAACTTTGGGAGCTCATAACCTTTCTGCTCCCACTCAGCAGCATTAAAGTTGCCTGTTAAAATGTCGTTCAGTTTCATATCGTTTTATTATCAAAAGTGGCTTACTTTTTTTTAAAAGTGGCTTACTTATTTTCAAAAGTGGCTTACTTATTTTCAAAAGTGGCTTACTTATTTTCAAAAGTGGCTTACTTTTGCATCGTAAGTGGCCTATTTATGAGTTGCCACATTTGCCACATTTGCCACATTTTTTTAAAAAAACCTCACGCGTACGTCTGCGTGTGCGCGCAGACGTACGCGAAAAGTTTTTGTTTTATGTGTCAAAATGTGGCAAATGTGGCATTTTAATCAAAGAATCCGGGTTGTTTGTATTCTATTCCAAGTTCGCGGTCAACGGTAGCAAGGATGCCCTGCACCTGACCGAGTGCGAACATACGGCCCAGAAGGGTGTAGCCAGCATTGTGACCGTGGTTGGACTCATCCATCACGCCGCCAGGAACGTCGGTGAAGGTCATACCGTGATCTACACGCATAGGCAGCTGTGGGTTCTCCTTTTCGAAGATGCGGCAGAGCTCGATGAGATCGGCACGTCCGCCCAGATGGCTTGCCTCTGTGAAGTCACCGTTGGGGAAGATGTGGCAAGAACGCAGGTGAACGAAATGAGTGCGTGAAGCGAACTTCTTAGCTAACTCAACGACGTTGTTGTAGGCTCCGGCAGAGAGTGAACCTGCGCAGAACGTCAGACCGTTGTGCTTGTTGGGTACGGCATCGAGGAACCACTGGATATCCTCCTCGGTACGTACGATGCGGGGCAAACCAAGGATCTCGATAGGGGGATCGTCGGGGTGAACGCACATATTCATGTTGCACTCCTCACAGACGGGCATGATAGCCTCAAGGAAATACTTCATGTTGGCGCGGAGCTGTGCCTTGTCGATACCCTTGTATAGGTCGAGGAACTCACGGAACTTCTGTACAGGAGCCTCGTCGTTCTCACTGAAGTTACCACTGACAAAACCCTGGGTCTTGATAACGATAATCTCAACCAGCTTGTGATCCTTCTCGGGAGTCATTGTCTTAGCCAGCTCGTCGCACTCGTCGATTACGCTGCGCCCCTTGCCCCAACCCTCGGGGAACTGGAACTTCTCCCATTCCTCGCGGGCACCAGGACGCTTCAGGATATAGATGTCGAAGTAAGCAAACTCGGCATAGTTGAAATAAAGGTTGGTGGCACCGTTTGGATTGTTGTGGAACAGGTCTGTGCGGGCCCAGTCGAGTACAGGCATGAAGTTGTAGCAGATGCAGTGGATGCCCTCGGCCGAGAGGTTGCGGAGGCTCTCCTTGTAAACTTCAATCTGATGATCGCGGTCAGGACCGCCATATTTGATTGTCTCGACCACAGGCAGTGATTCTACCACGCTCCAGCGCATGCCGTAGCTCTCGATGTATTCACGCAGGTCGCGAATCTTCTCACGGGTCCAAACCTCGCCAAGAGGTACGTCGTGCAAGGCTGTTACAATACCTTCAACACCGATTTGTCTCAGTTGTGCAAGAGTGATCTTATCCTTCTTGCCAAACCATCTCCAAGTTCTTTCCATTGTTTTTAAGTTCTTATCAGGTTATTTGAAATTGCTTGCAAAGGTAAATAAAAAAACTCAATAATACCTTTGAATTTAGTTCAAAAACATACAAAAATGTCCAATAAGTATTTTTTTATACATTATAAGTTTAGTTTTTTTGCTATGTCAAATGTTTTTCGTACCTTTGCACGTCAAAAATAAAATAAGTACTTATAAGATATGGCAAAGAGATTCGCCGAACACAACGGCTTGAACCTGACGAAGGTTAACAACGACATTTTGGAAAAGTGGATGAAAGAGGATATCTTTCATCGTAGCATAGACGAGCGCGAGGGCTGTCCGCAGTTCGTATTCTTTGAGGGGCCCCCCTCAGCAAACGGTCACCCCGGTATCCACCACGTGCTGGCTCGAAGCATTAAGGATACCTTTAACCGCTATAAGACTATGCAGGGCTTCCAGGTGAAGCGTAAAGCTGGTTGGGATACCCACGGTCTGCCCGTAGAGCTGGGTGTGGAGAAGGAACTGGGAATCACCAAGGCCGATATTGACAATAAGGAGAGCGAGAAGTATATCTCTACTGAGGATTACAACAAGAAGTGCCGTGAGAACGTGATGATGTTCACCGCTGAGTGGCGTGAGCTGACGGAGAAGATGGGCTATTTTGTAGACCTCGACAATCCCTATATCACATACGATAATAAGTATATTGAGACGCTGTGGTATCTGCTGAAGCAGTTCTATAACAAGGGCCTGCTCTATAAAGGCTATACCATTCAGCCGTACAGCCCAGCTGCCGGTACGGGTCTTTCTTCACATGAGTTGAACCAGCCCGGTTGCTATCGCGACGTGAAGGATACCACCTGCACAGCACTGTTTAAGATGAAGACCCCCAAGCCCGAGATGGCACAGTGGGGAACCCCTTACTTCATGGCTTGGACTACCACGCCTTGGACTCTGGCCGCCAACTCGGCACTCTGCGTAGGTCCGAAGATTGACTATGTGGCTCTGGAGACCTATAATCCCTATACGGCAGAGAAGATCACCGTAGTGATGGCTGATGCCCGTGTGGCAGCTTACTTCGATACCGCTGCCGAGATTACCGACGGTGGGGAAATGCCTGAATATAAGAAGGGAGAAAAGTTCCTGCCTTATCGTGTGGTGGGTCGCTATAAGGGTACCGATCTCGTAGGTATGGAGTATGAGCAGTTGTTGCCAATGATTAAGCCTATGGGCGACGCCTTTAAGGTGATTCCCGGCGACTATGTAACCACTGAGGATGGTGCCGGTATCGTACATATCGCTCCTAACTTCGGTGCTGACGATGCTTTTGTGGCAAAGAAAGCTGGCATCTGTCCTATTGTATTGATCGATAAGAAGGGTGCAGAGCGTCCTGTGGTTGACCTGCAGGGTAAGTACTTCGTGATTGAAGACCTTGATACAGACTTTGTAAGCAAGTATGTTGACGTGGAGAAGTGGGGCAAGTATGCCGGTCGCTACGTGAAGAACGCCTACGATGAGAACCTCACCGACAAGGACGAGACACTGGATATCTCAATCTGTATGGACCTGAAGGCCGACGGAAAGGCGTTCAAGATTGAGAAGCATGTACACAACTACCCCCACTGCTGGCGTACGGACAAGCCCGTACTCTACTATCCCCTCGACTCTTGGTTCATCAAGAGCTCTGCTTGCAAAGAGCGTATGAGCCAGTTGAATACAACTATTGGTTGGCATCCTGAGTCAACAGGTAGTGGCCGTTTCGGTAACTGGCTGGAGAATCTGAACGACTGGAACCTAAGCCGTTCACGCTTCTGGGGCACACCGTTGCCTATCTGGCGTAGCGAGGATGGCGAGGAGAAGTGCATCGAAAGCGTAGAGGAACTCTACAACGAGATAGAGAAGGCTGTGGCTGCTGGCGTAATGGCAAGCAACCCGTTGAAGGAGAAGTGCTTTGTGCCTGGCGATATGTCGAAGGAGAACTACGACAAGATTGATCTGCACCGTCCTTATGTGGATTATATCATGCTGGTTTCTGAATCGGGTAAGCCAATGAAACGTGAGAGCGACCTGATTGACGTATGGTTCGACTCAGGTTCTATGCCTTACGCACAGATTCACTATCCGTTCGAGAACCGTGAGCTCATCGATGAAAATAAGGCTTTCCCTGCCGACTTCATCAACGAAGGTGTAGATCAGACCCGTGGCTGGTTCTTCACATTGCACGCAATCGCAACGATGATTTTTGATTCTGTAGCTTTCAAGAACGTGATATCTACAGGTCTGGTGCTTGATGCTAAGGGCAACAAGATGTCAAAGCACGTGGGTAACGTGGTGAACCCCTTTGAGATGATTGATAAATTCGGTTCTGATGCAGTACGTTTCTACATGATGACCAACTCAGAGCCTTGGGATAACCTGAAGTTCGACCCAGAGGGCGTGGCTGAGGTAAGCCGTAAGTTCTTCGGTACCTTATATAATACTTACTCGCTCTTTGCGATGTATGCCAACGTGGATGACTTCGATCCTAAGGCTCCGCAGATTCCTGTGGAGAAGCGTCCTGAGTTCGACCGTTGGATTCTCTCTTGCCTGAACTCACTGGTGAAAGGCGTAGAGGAAGAGATGAACGGCTATGATCCTACACGTGCTGGACGACTGATAGATAAGTTCGTGGACGAAGACCTCTCTAACTGGTATGTGCGTCTGAATAAGAAGCGCTTCTGGGGTAAGGAGATGGACGAGGATAAGCTGGCTGCCTATCAGACGCTGTATGAGTGCTTGATGACTGTATCAAAGCTGTTGGCTCCTTTCGCTCCGTTCTTCGCTGACCGTATCTATACGGATATGGGTGGTGAGCTGGATAGTGTGCACTTGGAAAAATTCCCTGTAGCCAATATGGCACTGGTGAATGCAGACTTGGAGCAGCGTATGGAGATTGCCCAGCGTATTACGACTATCGTACTGGCTCTGCGTCGTAAGGAGAGCCTGAAGGTGAAGCAGCCTCTGCAGACCCTGATGATTCCTCCTGTGGACGAGGCTCAGCGCGTAGCTATTGAGAGCGTGAAGCAGATCTTCCTACAGGAAGTGAACGTGAAGGACGTGAAGTTCGTAGAGGGTCAGGGCATCCTGGTGAAGAAGGTGAAGTGTAACTTCCGTACCATGGGTAAGAAGTTCGGTAAGCTGATGAAGGGTGTTGCCGCTCAGATGGATGCTCTCACTCAGGAACAGATTGCTCAGCTGGAGAAGGAAGGCACCATCATGATTAATGTGGAAGGACAGGATCTCACGGTTGAGGCTGTCGATGTAGACATTATCAGCGAGGACATCCCCGGATGGCTGGTAGGCAACGAGGGTAACCTGACTGTAGCTCTCGACATCACACTGACTGATGAACTGCGCAACGAGGGTATGGCTCGCGAGCTGGTGAACCGCATCCAGAATATCCGTAAGAAGAGCGGATTGGAGATTACCGACCGTATTCGCGTGAGCATTGAGCCTAACGAGGCTTCTACGAATGCTGTGAAGGCCTTCGGCGACTATATCGCCCGTCAGGTACTGGCTGATGAGATCAAGCTTGAAACCAACAATGGACAAGCAGTGGAATTTGATGAATTTACATTAAACATTACTATAACTAAATCTTAAGACTTATGGCGGAGAAAACACGCTACACTGACGAGGAACTCGAGGAGTTCCGTCAGATAATTAATGAGAAGTTGGCATTGGCCAAACGTGATTATGATCTGATGATGGCATCGCTGACGAATCAGGATTCTAATGATGTAGATGATACTTCACCCACCTACAAAGCATTGGAGGAGGGTAGCGCTACACAGTCGAAGGAAGACCTCATACAGTTTGCTGCTCGTCAGCAGAAGTTCATTCAGGGACTGAAGGCTGCGCTGGTGCGTATTGAGAACAAGACATACGGCATTGACCGCATTACGGGAAAACTGATTCCTGCTGAGCGTCTGCGTGCTGTACCTCACGCTACGTTGAGCGTTGAGTCAAAGCAAATGGAAAAACAACAGAAGTGAGTAGGGCAAAGGAAATAGTTACCAAAGGACGTTTGGCGGTGATATTGATCATCGCCATACTCCTTATTGACCAGTTTATCAAGATATGGGTGAAAACCCACATGGAACTGCATGAGAGTATTCGCATCACAGATTGGTTTTATATTGCGTTTATCGAGAACAATGGTATGGCCTATGGTATGCAGATAGGTTCAAAACTGTTGCTGTCGTTGTTCCGTGTGGTAGCTATCAGCTTCTTAGGCTACTACATCTGGCAACAAGCACGCAAACCAAATGTAAGGTGGGGATATATCGTATGCTTATCAATGATTCTTGCCGGTGCTGCTGGCAACCTTATTGATTGTATGTTCTATGGACTCTGTTTCGACGCGTCTGCGATAGGACATGTGAGCCAGTTCGTAGGCTTTGGCAATGGCTATGAGTCATTCTTGATGGGAAGGGTCGTAGATATGTTTTATTTCCCGCTGATTGTGACCACTTACCCTGAATGGTTCCCGTTCTATGGAGGACAGGAGTTTATCTTTTTCAGTCCGGTATTCAACTTTGCAGATTCAAGTATTAGCGTTGGTGTGGTAGCATTGCTGCTGTTTTTCAGAAAGGAGCTGTCGCAACTCTCATTGATGAAGAAATGAACAGGTCACTGTTGATAGTTGTAGGAATTGTATTGTGGCTGGTTGGCTGCAAACCAGGAACGCCCAGTGAATATATCCAACCAGACGAGATGGAGGATATTCTTGTTGACTATCACATGGCCAAGGCTATGGCAGAATATGCTGATGAAGAATACGGGAACCGCAGCTATCAACAGGCACTCTTTATTGAGGCAGTGATGCAAAAACATGGTGTCACAAAGGCTGAGTTCGACTCTTCGCTTGTTTATTATTATAGGCGAGCCGACAGATTCACTGAGATATATGAGCGTGTGGCAGAACGACTGGAGGAACAAGCATTGGTATTGGGTGCTACAGAAGGTGAAATAGGAAAGTTCGCCTCATTAAGCAACTCTGGTGACACAGCAAATATCTGGGTTGAAAGGTCTACCAATGTAATGGCTCCCATTCCCCCATATAACAGATGGATGTTTGAGGTGGAAGTTGATTCTGCTTTTCATTCAGGTGATAGCTTCCTGATCCAGTTCATCTCAGATTTTATGTGCCAGGATGGAGTGCGGTCTGCAGTGTTGTATGTTGCTTTAACCTACGATAACGATACAACCATCAGTCGTAATATGTACTTTTCTTCAGGAGGTTTAACGCAGATGCGTATCCCTGAATACGAGAATCATATAGTTAAGGGATTGCGTGGCTATTTCTATTTTGGAGGTGGCAGCGAACGTACGTCAACTACTCGCCTGTTATTCTTCAATAATATTCAGTTGATTCGTTTCCATAGTAAACAGTATGAAGAAACTCAGAAAGATAGCATCGAATCAGATAGTCTTGGAAGACAACTCAGTGTTGACACTCTCAGTGGTAGAAGTATCCAGCGGAGTGGTGACAAATTGTTACCCATTGACACAAGAGATGCCAAACACAGAATGGTTAGGCGGCCAGATATGTTTGAGGCGCGATGAGCAAGGACTACTCAGGGCCTACTATAGTAATAAGGTAATAGAATAAAGAAACTAAAAATCTAGAGTATTATGAATACAAAAGTACGTTTAGCGGTGATGAACTTCTTGGAGTTCGCAGTATGGGGCGCATACCTCACATGTATGGGAAACTATCTGGGAAAAGCTGGATTAGGAGAAAACATTGCATGGTTCTATGCTATCCAGGGCATTGTGTCTATTTTCATGCCTACGTTGATGGGAATTGTGGCAGATAAATGGATACAGCCTCAGCGTTTGTTGGGATTGTGCCATCTGCTGGCAGGAGTCTTTATGTTAGGTTGTTGGTGGATGGGTGTTCAGGCTGGCTTTGGTAATGAGTTGCCAAACAAGTCACTCTTCATTGCGATGTATACAATGAGTGTGGCCTTCTTTATGCCTACCATAGCACTGGCTAATACAACAGCGTTTACCATTTTGAAAGAAAACGGTATGGATACCGTTAAGGACTTCCCTCCAATCCGTGTGTTGGGTACTGTTGGCTTCATTGCTACTATGTGGTTCGTCAACTGTGCTGTTTGGGAAGATGGAGCCTTCTCGTTCACACTGGCAGAGAATGCACATAAGTTTCAATATACCTATATGCAGTTCTTTGTTTCTGGCGTGCTTAGTATCTTGCTCTGTGCCTATTGCTTTACTTTGCCTGAATGTAAGTTGAGAAAACAGGATGGCGGTAAAAAGGTGTCATTGGCGGAATCTTTAGGGCTGAATGCATTTAAACTGTTTAAGACCAAGAAGATGGCACTGTTCTTCATCTTCTCAGCATTACTCGGTATGTGTCTGCAGGTGACTAATGGATATGCAGGTCCGTTTATCACAAGTTTTAAGGGTAACCCAGAGTTCGCAGATACTTTTGCTGCAAATAACGCAACATTGCTGACCAGTATCTCACAGATTAGTGAGGCTCTTTGTATTTTGATGATTCCATTCTTCCTGAAGCGTTTTGGTATTAAGATTGTGATGTTGATGTCCATGTTTGCGTGGGTGTTCCGCTTTGGATTCTTCGGTATCGGTGATCCTGCAGTACCTGGCGTGACGTTCTTTGTACTGTCATGTATCGTATATGGCGTGGCCTTTGACTTCTTCAATGTCTCTGGCGGTATCTTTGTAGATCAGGAGTGTGCTCCTGATATCAAAGCTTCTGCTCAAGGCTTGTTTATGATGATGACAAATGGACTTGGTGCTACTATTGGTACTCTGATAGCAGGAGAAGTGGTGAATCATTTCTGTAAGTGGGAAGGTGATTACCTGTTGGGTAACTGGCAAGCCTGTTGGTTTATCTTTGCTGCCTTTGCCCTTGTGGTTGGCGTATCGTTCGCCTTTGCATTTAATCCTGAGAAGAAATAAGAATGGATGAAGCGTACACTGTTGAGATTTGAGAACCTGCAACAGGTGGTAGGTGGTGAAGGAATGGCTGTGATTGTACTCACAGACATGGAACGTCGTCAAGCTCTCTCAGTGGTGTGCGATGAGGCAATGGCGCTGCAGTTGCAGTTACGTATCGCCAATCCAAGAGGATGCCGAAATATGTTGCCTGAGACATTACTGAGTCTGTTACCGTCATCTTATGAAATGATGATATGCGGACTTTTTGAAGGGCAATATCAGGTAGTGCTGATGAATGAGCTGGGTGATTCTGTGCGTCTGCGAATGAGTGATGCTGTATTGCTAAGTATAATTTCAAATATCCCCTTGTATATTGAGTATAGACTTTTTGAACGTCAGTGTTTTTCGTATGACGAGCATTCGCAGAGCATAGCTATTCCTATTAATACGATGGATCTGACGCGTTTGAAGATGGCACTCGAACATGCAGTGGAAAATGAGAATTACGAACTAGCATCGCAATTGCGCGATGAGATAAAAAGACGACATCCATGAAGGAAATACGCTATTTCTATGTGCCTGATGCGGCTCACGCATTGGAACTGCCTGATGATGAGGCCGTTCATGCAGTGCGTGTGCTACGTATGACTGTCGGCGACGAGATGATGCTGATGGATGGGGAGGGTACATTCTATCGTGCGCAGGTGACGTTGGCCTCTCAGAAACATTGTCTATACGAGATTGTGGAATCGCTCCCCCAAGAGCGACAATGGCAAGGACATATACATCTGGCTATTGCACCTACGAAACTGATGGATCGTATTGAATGGATGACGGAGAAAGTTGTGGAAGTGGGTATTGATGAACTGTCGTTCTTGGATTGCCAATTCTCTGAGCGACGCTCGTTAAAGCTGTCACGTATCGAAAAAATCGTGGTGTCGGCAGTCAAGCAGAGCCGTAAGGCTTATATGCCTCAACTTAATGACTTGGAGAGCTTTAAGGCTTTTGTCAAGCGTCATTCTACGGGATGTCGATATATTGCTCATTGTTATGATGAGTTGGAACGAGTGAACCTGTTCGACGAACTGCGGAAAGGTGGGGCTGATGAGGATGCGGTGGTATTGATAGGCCCTGAGGGTGATTTCTCTATTGATGAAGTGAGGATGGCAGTTGAGGCTGGATTTGTATCAGTAGATCTTGGAAAGAGTCGCTTACGCACAGAGACAGCAGGTCTGTCAGCAGTGATGATGATGCAATTGGCAAAGCAAAGGTAAAAAGTTGAAAAAGAAAAATTGAAAAGATGAAAAAGAGTCTTATTTTATTGATTATTTCACTGTTCTCGTGTCTTATCTCACCAGCTCAGACAATCCGTGAACTGTTTCGCTCTATGCCAGATACAATTGCACCCTATCTTTCAAAGAACGCGAAGTTGGACATGATGGATTTCATGGATGCAAATATGAAAGCTGCAGTGAATAATGAGTTGGGAGGAGAGTCACAAATGCTGTTTCTTTCTGATGACTCGCTGGCAATTAAGTTGAGCGATGCGCTAATGCTTGAATTGTCATTGGAAAAGGTTGATACCAATATGGTCATCGTCATGAAACGAACATATATAATCAAAGAACGCCACGAAGAAGTCCTTGTCAACAGGTTTTCTTCTTCGTGGCATCCTATTAGCGAGTCGTTGATACGATCAACATTATTGGGACATGATGATGAGATGTTCTCAAAAACTCATTTTTGATTTGTAGCATTATTATTTTGCCTCTTAGGGTGGGGAGACCTCTGATTGTGGTTGAATCTGCGGAACATATTCCTGTAGAAATGATCCTCGGCTTTGATGACGTTGTAGACCTTTGAGGCAGGCAGTAGTTCCAAGAAACGCTCATGATAAGTCTTCTGGATGCGTTTCATTTCAATCTCTATCTCGTCTCGCTCACGGATAGCCTTGAGAGATGAGGCTTCGTCTTGTGGCTGTTCGGAAACCAATTTGCGCTGACGATCGAACAGGGGACGTTGCATACTCTGCATTTCACGGTATACGGGGAAAAACTTCAGAGCTTCTTGTTGCGTCAGTTTAGCCTCGGTAGTAATAAAATGCTGGAGAGCTGCATCAAATTTCGCAGGAGAGAAAATCTTGTCTTCCTGAGCATTGGCTATAATGTTGAAAGCCATTAATAGTAATGCCAAATACATCCTTTTCATATTCTTTCCCTTTCTTCTCTTTACATATCAGCTAATAAAGAGGCGTAGATGTCTTGGTTGTCGTACATTGCATAGTCGGTAGCCTCATCGAGATATGCATCGTTAAACTCTATCGTGGAGCCAACATGCGAGATGACAGGAACGCCTTCTGCCGTCTGATTATCAAGATGCTGATAGAGAGCCACACCGAAGATACCGATACACATGCAAGCAGCCGCATAGAGTAGCGGGCGAAGCATACGCACGATGGCAGAGCCTTTTTGCTGTTCGTCCCCCACAGATTCCACTTGCTTGGGTAGTCGCTGCATGACTTGCTCTGTAAGCGTGTCAAAGTATCCTTCTGGCACGGAAAATGGGTTCTTCGTTCCCATCTTGCTTTGGAGATATTTTTCTTCGTTACTCATTTTATAGCTTTTATTTTATTATCTGACGTATAATAATTTGTGTGGTTTAATCAAATCGTTTAAAAAACTCTGTAATTTTTTTCACGGCGATATGATAGGAGGCTTTCAGAGCTCCTTCAGACGTGCCAAGTGTTTTGCTGATATCGCTATATTTCATTTCATCGTAGTAACGCATGAGGAATACTGTGCGTTGTACTTCCGGAAGACTGGATATGGCTTGTTGAAGTTGTGCTTCACGCTCGTCGCCGTCAAAATATTCGTCTGCCATCAACTGATTGGCTATTCCTGAGTCCACGTCATCGGTGCTGATAGCATTGCGGTTCTTTTGGCGACGCAGAAAATCCAGTGCTTCGTTAATGGCTATGCGTGACATCCACGTGATAAGCTTCGAGTCGCCATGAAAAGAATCAAGGGAATTCCATGCTTTGAGAAAAGCATTCTGCAGGACATCATTGCTGTCCTCGTGAGTCAACACCAAACGGCGTACCTGCCAATAAAGCTGTTCGCTAAATTGACGCACCGCCAACTCAAAGCCCCTCGTTCGCGTCTTGGGTTCTTTGATGAGCGATTTCAGTTGTTCGTCGTCATAGACATGCATTGTATTATTAGAAATTGACGTGTAAAGATGCAATGGGTTTATTCTTTCAGAAACAAACTGCTCAAGATGTCAATGACACCTTGAGCATCGATATGGTTGTTTTGTTGCTATCATGAAAACTAACGAAGCGTCACTTTGCGTACGGTCTTTCCAACTTTCAGGATATAGCAACCTTTGGACAGGTTCAATTCTATTTTTTGCACAGGACTCTCAATCTTATATGAAGCAACGGCCCTGCCTGTAAGTGAAACGACTTCCAGAACCATCCCGTTACCTCCTTGTACGGTAATGGTGTTCTTATTGATGGATATGGTTGGCGATTGCTCATCAACAAGTTCTGCTATTCCCATCTCCGCTTTCATTTTGACAGCATAAGTAGGAATGGAGAATCCCATAGAAACGACAGCAACCAATATAAGTAATTTTTTCAGCATATGCAAACAATTATAGATTTGGCGCAAAGATAAGCCTTTTTTTTGATATATCCAAATTTTTTACCGTAAAAAATCAGAGTTATACATCAATTACTTGCATTTCGTTGGTCAAGAAAACATCCGGAAAGACATCTTTTGCCTCGTTTAGCAGAATTTTTTCGTCATTGTAACGTGCGCTGTAATGTCCTAAAAGTAACTTTCCAACCTTTGCATCACGAGCTACTTGGGCTGCCTGTTGGGCAGTTGAATGATAGTATTTTTCTGCAGCATCCCTTTTGTCCTCTGCGTAAGTGCTCTCATGGTACAAAGTATTGATGCCTTCGATTTTCTTATGTAAATTGGGTATATAGCGTGTGTCAGAGCAATAGGCGTATGAGCGAGGGGCATCTGCGGGTGTCACCAGTTTCTCATGAGGAATGAAAGTACCGTCTGCTAACGTAAAACCCTGGCCAACTTTGATGTTATTGATTTGCGAGATGGGAATACCATACATATCAATCATGTCGCGGCGGATATGTGGGAGTAATGGTTTTTCGCGGAACAGATAGCCTGCGCAGGGCATTCGGTGTTCTAAAGGTATGGTTTCAATGGTTAGGGAACGATCCTCATAGATGACCTGTTGCTTTGTAGTGTCAACGGCATGAAACTCAACTTGATATCCAATGTCATAATTAAAAAACAAATCCAGTTGTGCCTGAAGCATTGGCTTTAGTTCTTCTGGTGCATGAATGTGAAGTGTGGCAGTGCGGCCTAACAGACCAAATGTGCTGATAATGCCGATAAGCCCAAAGCAGTGGTCGCCATGAAGGTGTGTGATGAAAATATGTCCTAATTTTTCGAACGATAGACCTGACCGTCTCAATTGTAATTGAGCACCTTCACCACAGTCGATCATAAACAACTTTCCACGGCATTCCACCACTTGCATGGAGGGTAGATGTCGTATTGTAGGCAGTGCACTTCCACAACCTAGGATATGAATGCGAAATGGTTCCATGTTTGTTTACTGCATGTTAAATTCGTCATCGTAACCATCGTCAAGTTCAACGCCTTTCAAGTCTTTCTCTGTATATTCTTCGCCGCTGGGGCGGGTGTATTCAAATAATTCTTTGTCTTCGTCAGTTGAACGTAGTACTAATGACTCTTCGGTGAGCTTTACAATGTCGTAGATAAGATATTCCTCCATATCTATACCATCTTCTCTGGTAATGGTGAACTGGAGTCTTCCATTGAAGATTCTCCATGTCTTATATATAATACTACTTTGATCTATACTTTCACAAACACCTCCTCTTAAGATACGTACTCCTGTCTCGTTGCTCCCATCCAATGGATTTGGCATTACCCAGTCGCCATTGAGCATTGATTTGTTGATAACCATGATGGCCTGTGTTGTATCAGCGTTGGCAATGAGTGCAATCTCATCACCTATGGCATAGCCTCCAAATACTTGTTCTTTTTCTCTTGCTTTAGCCGTACTTACCGTGATAGTATCTCCGGCATCAGTGATAATTTGAAGTGTGTTCATTGCCGAGCCCTCTGCACAGAATCCGTATATGGCTGTGTCACGAAGGATGTAGCTAATCTGTTCTTCGCTATTTGACATCGAAGGTTGATTGTTATTCCTGCCGCATGCAATAACCAGTAGGGCAATGGCTAAAACTATCAAAAAAGAAATCTTTTTCATTTGCAATTGAGTATTTGTTCGTTCTTTTTGGCTTGATTCCAGAGGTCATCCATCTCTTCCAGAGTCATTTCCGTAAGGGGCTTCCCAGCACGAATGCTGTGGGCCTCGATATAATTGAATCTGTCAATGAATTTCCGGTTGGTACGCTCCAAGGCATCATCGGGGTTCAGATGATAGAGTCTGGCGGCATTGATGACTGAGAATAGAAAATCGCCTAGTTCATTGGTTGACTTCTCCTTGTCTTCCTTGGCTAATTCTGCTTCCAATTCAGCTAACTCCTCGTGTACCTTGTCCCAGACATCCTCTTTCTTCTGCCAGTCGAAGCCCACATTACGGGCTTTATCCTGTATGCGATAGGCTTTGATGAGCGATGGAAGGGCAGAAGGGACGCCCGAGAGCACGGTCTTGTTACCGTCTTTCTCCTTCAGTTTAATCTGTTCCCAGTTCTTCAATACGTCACTGCTTGTCTCTGCTTTTGAGAATTCATCGGCAGTCTGATCGTTTTCTGGTACATAGGGTAGGGGCTTGGGATTTGCCTCACCCACTTGACTGTGATGATAGACGTGGGGATGACGGAATATCAGTTTGTCTGTTTCCGTATTGAGCACGTCTGCAATGTCAAACTGTCCTTTCTCACGAGCTATCATTGCATAGAAACAGGTATGCATCAGCACGTCTCCCAGTTCTTTCATAATCTCATGTATGTCATCTTTCATGATGGCATCACACAACTCAAATGTTTCTTCAATTGTATTGGGACGCAGGCTTTCGTTGGTTTGCTTTTTGTCCCAGGGACATTTCTCGCGCAATTGATCCAGCACGTCCAACAGACGACCGAAAGCCTTCATTTGTTCTTCTCTTGTATGCATTTTGGGCAGATATATATCAATTATCTGATGCAAAGGTACAAATTCTTTTTTAATACTGCAAAATTTTTGTGTCATTTGGAAAAAATTAGTACCTTTGCAGTCAAATTTGAGAAAGCATTATTAAATAGGTATGGAAATTGCTAGCAAATACGACCCAAAAGAGGTCGAAGGTAAATGGTATCAGTATTGGTTGGATAATAAACTGTTTAGCTCAAAACCCGATGGTCGCGAGCCTTATACTATCGTTATCCCCCCCCCAAATGTGACGGGTGTGCTTCACATGGGTCATATGCTGAACAATACGATTCAGGATATTTTGGTGCGTCGTGCCCGTATGGAGGGTAAGAATGCCTGCTGGGTGCCTGGTACAGACCACGCTTCTATCGCCACTGAGGCTAAGGTGGTGAAGAAACTGGCTGAGCAGGGTATCAAGAAGCGCGACTTGACACGTGAGCAGTTCTTGGAGCATGCTTGGGACTGGACCCACGAACATGGAGGCATCATTCTGAAACAGTTGCGTCGCCTGGGTGCCAGTTGTGACTGGGATCGCACAGCCTTTACAATGGACGAAAAGCGTTCGGAGAGCGTTATCAAAGTATTCGTTGACCTCTATAACAAGGGACTTATCTATCGTGGACTCCGCATGGTCAACTGGGATCCCAAAGCATTGACAGCTCTTTCAACTGAGGAGGTTGTCTACAAAGAGGAGCAGAGTCATCTGTTCCATTTGAAGTATTATGTTGACGGACTCACAGTGCTTGACAATGAAGAGTCTTTTAAGGCTGAGGGTAACATTATCCACAAGGATGAGAAAGGCTACTATGCCGTTGTTGCTACTACCCGTCCTGAGACCATCATGGGTGATACGGCCATGTGTATTAACCCCAAAGACCCCAAGAACCAGTGGCTGAAGGGTCGTAAGGTCATCGTTCCTCTGGTTAATCGCGTGATTCCTGTTATAGAAGACCGTTATGTGGATATCGAGTTTGGTACAGGTTGCTTGAAGGTGACTCCTGCTCACGACACCAACGACTATATGTTGGGTAAGACTCATAATCTGGAGACTATTGACATCTTCAATCCTGATGGTACTATTTCGGAACAAAGTCCAATTTACGTAGGTATGGATCGTATGGACTGCCGTAAACAGATTGCAAAAGACCTGCAGGAGGCTGGTTTAATGGAGAAGATAGAGGGTTATATTAATAAGGTGGGATACTCTGAACGTAATCCTGATACAGCCATCGAACCTCGTCTCTCACTTCAGTGGTTCCTGAAGATGCAGCATTTTGCTGATATTGCCCTTCCTCCTGTGATGAACGATGAGTTGAAGTTCTATCCCGCCAAGTATAAGAACACTTATAAGAACTGGTTGGAGAATATCCAGGACTGGTGTATCTCCCGTCAGTTATGGTGGGGACATCGTATTCCTGCATATTATTATAACGACAACGATGACTACGTAGTGGCTGCAACACGTGAGGAGGCTCTGAAACTGGCTCAGCAAAAGGATGCGAAAGTAACTGATGCCGATTTGCGTCAGGACGAGGATGCCCTTGATACCTGGTTCTCTTCTTGGCTGTGGCCTGTTTCTCTGTTTGATGGAATCAACAACCCTGGCAATGAGGAAATCAAATATTACTATCCCACCAGTGACTTGGTGACAGGTCCCGACATTATTTTCTTCTGGGTGGCTCGTATGATTATGGCTGGTGAGGAATATATGGGAACCTTCCCCTTCAAGAATGTATATTTCACTGGTATCGTTCGTGATAAACTGGGACGTAAGATGTCGAAGTCACTTGGCAACTCACCTGACCCCATTGAACTTATTGAGAAGTTCGGTGCCGACGGCGTGCGTATGGGTATGATGCTTTCTGCACCTGCTGGAAATGATATCCTTTTCGATGAGGCTCTCTGCGAGCAGGGACGTAACTTCAATAATAAGATTTGGAATGCCTTCCGTTTGGTGAAGGGCTGGCAGGTAGCTGATGGTGCTGCCACAGCTACAAATAAGATTGCTACTGCTTGGATGGAAGCTCGTATCAAGCAGGCTAACGAGGAACTGAAAGATCACTTCTCAAAGTATCGTATTAACGACGCATTGATGACGGTCTACAAACTCTTCTGGGATGAGTTCTCACAGTGGTATCTGGAAATGATCAAACCTGCCTATAAGGATGGTGTGCAGCAGCCTATCGACCGCGATACCTATGAGGCAACGCTTCGTTTCTTCGAACTGCTTCTTAAGATGTTGCATCCTTTCATGCCGTTTATCACAGAAGAGCTGTGGCAGGCCCTCTATGAACGTAAGGCTGGTGAGAGCATCATGCGCGACAGTCTCGTTTTGGGTGCCGTTACTCCTGAGAATGAAAAGCAGGTTGCTGATATCGAGAAGGTGAAGCTTGTTGTCTCTGGTGTCCGAACTGTTCGTAGCCAGAAGAATATCGCTCCCAAAGAGCAACTTGCCCTTCAGGTGGTAGGTCAGAATCATGTTGAGGCCTACAATGACATTATTGCAAAGATGGGCAACTTGAGTGCTATCAATGTTGTTGCTGAGAAAGATGCAACAGCCAGTGCCTTTATGGTGGGTACCGATGAGTATGCTGTACCCCTTGGCGACCTGATTGACGTAGCTGCCGAGATTGAGAAGATGGAAGCTCAGCTCAAACACCTACAGGGCTTCAAGGCTGGTGTGGAGAAGAAACTCTCTAACGAGCGCTTTGTGGCCAACGCCCCTGAGGCCGTTGTGGCTTTGGAGCGTAAGAAGCTGGCTGACTCTGAAGAGAAGATTGCTTCATTGTTGGAATCTATTGCGGCTCTTAAAAAATAAGATATATGGATTGGTTTGTTAATCTTTTTTCTAACACAGAGTCAGTCGCTCATATAGCGATGCTCTATGCCATTGTCATTGCCGTAGGTGTATATCTGGGAAAGATAAAGATATTCGGCATCTCATTAGGCGTTACCTTTGTGCTCTTTGCGGGTATTGTGGTGGGACATCTTTACAAGATTTACTGTCCTGAATCACCGTTTGCCGCACCAGAGTCAACCCTCACCTTCATACAGGACTTTGGACTTATCCTCTTTGTCTTTATGATAGGTTTGCAGGTGGGGCCAGGCTTTTTCGAGAGTTTTGGTAAGGCAGGCATTAGGTTGAATGGACTTGCTATGTCGGCTATTCTTCTGAATGTCCTTGTGATGTTCGCCTGCTATTTCATCTTTTTCTATGGCAAGCATGATATCAATGCGCTGCCTATGATGGTAGGTACACTGTACGGTGCCGTTACCAATACCCCTGGTCTTGGTGCTGCGAATGAAGCTCTGAATTCCGTGTTTGGCAGCGATGCTCCAATGATTGCCTCCGCTTATGCCTGTGCTTATCCGCTTGGTGTGCTTGGTATCATTGGTGCTATCATCGTGGTGCGCTATCTGTGTCGGGTGAAGCTGGAGAAAGAAGAGGAGGAACTGGCAGCTATGGAGGAAGGAAATGCCAACAAGAAGCCTTACAAGATGCATCTTGAGGTGACCAATAAGTATCTTGAGGGCAAGACATTGCTTCAGGTACACGACTTCCTGAATCGTGACTTCGTGGTGTCTCGCCTGGTGCATGAGGGCGAACTCTGCATTCCTAACCGTGATACAGTGTTCCACTTGGGTGACCAGATGTTGATTGTCTGTGCTGAGGCTGACCAGGAGGCCATCATGGCTTTCATCGGTCCTAAGCTCGATATCGACTTTGAGCAGTCAGATCAGCCATTGGTGTCAAAGCGTATCTTGATTACCAATTCTGAAATCAATGGTAAGACATTGGCTTCGATGCATTTCTCAAGCGTTCATGGTGTCAACGTAACTCGTGTCACACGTCATGGAATGGATCTCTTTGCTTCTGGCTCGCTTCCCCTTCAGGTGGGCGACCGTATCATGGTGGTAGGTCCTGAAGACGCAGTAGACCGTGTAGCCAATAAGATGGGTAACTCCGTCAAGCGTCTTGACCATCCTAATATTGCCACTATTTTCGTGGGTATTATCCTTGGTCTTATCTTTGGTTCGCTGCCTTTGGCTATACCAGGAATGCCTGTTCCTGTGAAATTGGGTCTTGCAGGTGGTCCGCTGATTATCGCTATCCTGATAGGTCGCTACGGCTATAAGATCCATCTGGTTACCTATACCACTACCTCTGCCAATATGATGCTGCGCGAGATAGGACTGGTGCTGTTCTTGGCTTCGGTAGGTATCAAGGCTGGTGCTTCCTTCTTCTCAACGGTAGTTGAGGGTGATGGTTTGCTTTATGTCCTGACAGGTTTCCTGATAACGGTTATACCTATATTAATAATAGGCCCCATAGCCCGTCGCATGAAGTTCAATTACTTCACCATTGCAGGTATGCTGGCGGGTACCTATACGGATCCCCCTGCACTGGCTTATGCTAACAGCATCTGCTCGAAAGAGGCTCCCGCAGTAGGCTACTCCACGGTTTATCCGTTGGCAATGTTCTTGCGAATCCTCACGGCACAGTTGATAGTGCTGTTCTTCTGCGGGTGGTTGTAGCCTTAACAATGATGAACTTATATAATAATATGCTTTACAATGACTAACTTAAGACTTCTGCTCTCGGCACTGATGTTCACCAGTGCGATGACCGTGTTCGGACAAGGTGCCCGCAACATCGTTATCAACGAGGTGATGACATCGAATACCGCGAGCATTGAAGATGAGTTCGGACATAGGGAAGCTTGGATAGAACTGGCCAATACATCGTTCTCCACATATAATGTGCGAGGTATGTACTTGGCCAGTACACGTGATGTACTCGACGCCAAGCTCTCTGCTCCAGAACGCATCTCGCGTATGGTAATTATCCCCAATGGTGATGACCGTACCAACATGGGGGCTCGCAAGCACCTATTGTTCTTCTGCAACTCCGACCCAGCACAGGGCAAGTTGCATCTCTCTTTGCCTGTCGACTCTACAGGTGCTGTGTTTATTGCCCTTTACAATGGTAATGGCGTGGAATTGATAGACTCTGTCACCGTGCCTTGTCTGCAGCCTAACCAGTCGTATGCTCGTATCAACGGACAGTGGCAGGTCTGCGAGAGCAACTTAGTGACACCTGGTCATGATAACGCCATTCAGACCAATAAGAGCGGTAGTAAAATTGACAAGTTCAAGGAAGAGGATCCTCATGGTTTTGCGATGGCATTTATGGCAATGGGCATCGTGTTTCTTTGTTTGGCTCTGTTGTGGATCTTTTTCACCATCTTCGGCATCATCATGCGTCATGCTGAGGCAGCTAAGGAGATTGCTCACAAACAACCCGTTAAGCCTATTACCGTCACTGTCGAAAAGACAGTTGAGAAGACTGTTGAAATGGGACATAAGACCAGTAATCTTCTTCAGGAAGGCTTTGACAAGAAGGGCATTGATATGGAAGTCTATATGGCTGTTATCGGAATGGCTCTTCGTCAATATCAGGATGATGTTCATGATGTGGAAAGTGGTGTCATTACCATCAAGTCCAAGGATACAGGCTGGGACGATGAGTACAGCCAGATGACGCATTTCCATGATCCTATCACTCCCACAAATCATACAGCTCCACATATCCCAACAACTCCAGAACTCCATTAACCCATGAACAAGTATCAATATAAAGTAAAAGGCATCGACTACGAAGTAGAGATTGCCGAAGTAGAGGGCAATATTGCCAAGGTCAATGTCAACGGCATACCTTTCGAGGTAGAGATGCAGCAGCCTATCAATGCTGCCAAGCATCCTACTATTAATGTTCAAAAGCCAGTGATAGCACCAGCACCGGTATCCAGTGCTGCACCTGCTCCGGCAAAGAAAGCAGACGAGGTCCCTACTGGGGCAGCAGGGGGAGCTATGGCTTCTGGCACATCTATCAAGGCTCCTCTGCCAGGCACCATTACTGATGTGAAGGTACAGGTTGGTCAGCAGGTTAACACAGGCGACACCGTTTTGGTGCTCGAAGCTATGAAGATGCAGAACAACATAGAGGCCGAGACCTCTGGTAAGGTGACTTCAATCTTAGTGAAACCAGGCGACACGGTGATGGAAGGTGCTGTGTTGCTCACAATCGGATAAGCTGTTATGTGGGACTTCATTATTCAGAATTTCAACGAGTTTCTCACCTATACGGGCTTTGCTAATGCTACGATGGGAAATCTCATCATGATAGTAGTAGGAGCCGTCTTTATCTATCTTGCCATCAAGAAGGATTTTGAACCGCTCCTGCTCGTTCCCATCGGTCTGGGTATTATTCTTGGAAATATTCCTTTCCGTGCTGATGCCGGTTTGGAGATAGGGCTCTATGAGGACAACTCCGTTTTGAATATCTTCTATCAGGGTGTGCGTCAGGGATGGTATCCACCACTCATCTTCCTGGGTATTGGCGCGATGACTGATTTCTCTGCTCTATTGGCAAATCCTAAGTTGATGCTTATTGGTGCTGCAGCACAGTTCGGTATCTTCGGTGCCTATATGCTGGCTTTGGTACTTGGCTTTGAGCCTAATCAGGCAGCAGGTATTGCGATTATCGGTGGTGCCGACGGACCTACCGCTATCTTCCTCTCGTCGAAGCTGTCGCCCAACCTCATGGGAGCCATTGCCGTTTGTGCCTATTCGTATATGGCACTTGTTCCGCTGATTCAGCCCCCATTGATGCGTCTGCTCACCACAAAGAAGGAGCGTGTGATCAAGATGAAACCCTCGCGTCAGGTCAGTCAGACAGAGCGTATCCTGTTCCCTATCATCGGATTGCTGATAACGACGTTCATCGTACCTTCTGCACTGCCTCTGTTGGGTATGCTCTTCTTTGGTAATCTTCTGAAGGAAAGTGGAAAGACTACCCGTCTGGCTAAGACAGCTGGCAGTGCGCTGAATGATATCGTCGTTGTATTGTTGGGACTTACCGTAGGCTGCTCTACGCAAGCCAGTGAGTTCCTCACACTCAACACCATCTTTATCTTTGCCATCGGTGCCTTTGCCTTTGCTATAGCTACAGCCAGTGGTGTGTGCTTTGTCAAGGTGATGAACCTGTTCCTGCCAAAGGACAAGAAACTGAATCCGCTGATTGGTAATGCGGGTGTGAGTGCTGTGCCTATGGCTGCTCGTATCTCAAATAATATGGGCTTAGAGTACGATCGTCATAACTTCCTGTTGATGCACGCTATGGGTCCCAATGTTGCAGGTGTGATAGGCTCTGCCGTTGCTGCTGGTGCTCTGTTGGGATTCCTCTCATAGACACCTTTTTATATAAGGTTATACTAAGACAAATGAGGGGGTGCCAATTTTGACACTCCCTCATTCTTGGTTTGTTTCTTTTGCTATTATTCTTGCTCTTTCTTTTCCTCAGCATCCTTGAATTCGGTGATGCCGTTTTCAATCAGGATGTTGTACCACTGAATAAGCTTCTTGATGTGGCTGTTCTGCACGCGGTCGCGATCGAAGTTAGGCAGAATCTTGGCAAAGTATTCACGGAGTTCTTCGCCGCTGGCTTTCTTATAGTCAACATTTGACTTTTTGCCTTCTTCAAGGTTCTTCATGCTTTCAAAGACATCCATCAGGGGAATGTCCTCGTCATCGGTAAACATGGCAATGTCGCCAAGTGATGTGATGCGGTCTGTGCCAAAAGCAGGCTGACGACGATGTGTTGCGTCAAGTGCTTCGACAATAAGGTTGCCTTTTCCGCGTGAAACGAGTTTGTAGAGTCCTGGTTTGCCAGAGATGGCTAAAATTGTTTCTTTCATTGTTCTTTTATTTTTTTCGTTATTACGTTATATCGTTATTACGTTATATCGTTATTTTGTTATTACGTTGTTGTTTTTTGATAGCGACAGGATGATGTCGTTGATTTTTTGATTCAAGTCTTGCTTGCCGTCGTTGACGATTTCAAAGTCAGCCCTTTGCCTCACCTTCTCCTGTGACCACTGTCTGTTAATCCATTCTTGGGCCTTTTCGCTGTTTATTCCGTCACGATGCATAATGCGATTAATACGAACTTCTTCTGGTGCAGTTACGACGATGATGCGATCTACCAATTGTTCAAAGCCAGATTCAAACAGTATGGCACACTCCATCCACTGATATCCGCTATTTTGGAAATCGTGAGCCACCGCAGGATGAACGATATTGTCGATAGCCTTGGCATTCTCTTCCGACTGTAGTAGGAATTGAGCCACGACAGCTTTGTTGAGACGGCCTTCATTGTCGTAGGTGTCTGGGCCTATGAGTTCTGTGAGTTGCTGTCGCAAGGGTTCTGATGTGTGCATGAGCCGTTTGGCTGCACTATCGCAGTCATAGATGCTGATGCCACGCTGTTCCAGCAGCCGGCATACATAGCTCTTTCCGCTTCCTATTCCTCCAGTGATGGCAATCTTCATGGGTGCTCTTCTATGAGATAATCTACTTGCTTGACTTCGAGTGTTGCTTTTGAGATGCCTTCAGGTATGCGTTTTAGCATGATGGGACACTTCGCCGACTTGCTGTCGGAGAATTGCTTGTAGTCGGCAACTACGTAGAAATCGTTAGCATTCAGAGTGCGATAGTTTTTCATTCCCGTTACAATCTTTACGGATACGCGTGCGGGGAATGTTCGCAGCATTTTCCCCTCCGGCATATTGATGCCTACGACGGGTATGCTGTCTATGGTTTCTTCTGTGAGTATGTCGGTAAGGAATTGTATGCTGACCTTTTGTGGCACCATCTTCACTCCACTGACGCTGTGCAGTTGGCTTTGAATGGACAGTGTGTCGTGGAAGTCGGCATAGTTGAGCTCTTCTGTATAGACAAAGTCTATGCTGTCAAGCTTGTCACGCGATGAGAACAGGGTGGCGCTGTCAGGTGTGATGACAGTCTTTGACAGGAAATAGTGTGGATCAGGAACGACGTGTCCTCTCCATCTTACGGGTACTTTTTTCTGCTCGCCGTGATTGTAATAGAACACGAGCTTTTCTGTCTTTATACTGATGATTTTTGCCGATGCTGGGAGTCTGTGTTCAAAGAACCGCTGCAGGTCAATGACAGATACCGATCCTGTTCCGTTGTTGCCGGCATACTTGGTGAAGTCTATGTCTATGGGCTGGTTGTCTGCGCTGTGAATATAACTCAGCAGGCTGAACCCCTTGTCCTTGACATTGATGCGTACGCTGTCTATATCGCCAGATGTGAGTACTACGTTCTGAGGTACATGTACATATCGCACATAGAATTTCACTTCTTTTTCGAAGGTCTCGTTGAGTGTCATCATCAGCCAGAAGAGTCCAGCAACGAGTAGAAAGAACAAAAAAAGCAGAAATTCCCTGTTCGTTTTGCTGAACAGGAAATTTCTGATAGTGCGTATGGTTGTGTTGAGTCCCAGTGGCATAGCAATGCGTCTGTAGATGCTTATTTCTGCAAACCAGTGCTGGCCATATCCTTGAACACATAGCCTTTGTCGACAGTGATGATCACGTCTTTGGCAATCTTCACCTCTACGGTGCCATTCTGGATGTCAATCTTATGGACAGTGCCGTAGATGCCGCCTCCAGTGACTACTTTTGTGCCTTCCTGCAATTCGTTCTGGAATTTCTGGATTTCCTTGCGCTGTTTCTGCTGAGGACGAATCATGAAGAAATACATGATAGCAAAGATAGCCACCATCATCAGAAGCATTGGCATCATGCTTTGTCCGCCTTGTGCGGCCTGTAATAGAATAGAATTGAACATTGTCTTACTTTAATATTGTTGTTTGTAATTGTGGTTATTTCTCGTTTATTTGTTTGAGCAGTTTGCCTGTGGATATCAGGTGTCGTGCGATGGTGTCGAGCATTCCGTTGATATAGCCGCCGCTTCGTGGTGTGGAGTAGTATTTTGCCAACTCCACGAACTCGTTGATAGTCACGCTGACGGGTATGCTTGGGAATGTCATCATCTCTGCAATGGCTATCTGCATGATAATCACATCCATATATGCCAGACGTGAGAAATCCCAGTTTTGTGATGCTTCTGTCATCATGCGCTGATATTCGTTGGTGTTGAGTATGGTGGCACGGAACAGGCGGCGTGCGTAGTCTCTTTCCTCTTCTGAGTCGTATTCTGGCAGCAGATCCTGCTTGTCGCCGTTCTTCTCGTCGAAGCGCTTGATGGTTTTCAGCACAAAGGTGTCGACCACTTCTTTGTCATCGTTCCAGTAAAGGCTCTGTTCCTCCAGCAGCTGGTCGATGTCTTCGTTTTCCTGAATAAAGGTGCGGTATAGCTTGCGCCATACTTCTCTGTCGGCAGCATAGCTGTCTTCCTTGTCGGCCATGTATTCCTGGTAGATTTGGCTCTGCTCTATCTGCTCGAACATTCTGCCAACGAACTCGGGATAGTCGCTCCAGTGGCGTTTCTGCGTCTCCAGGAATTCGCGCAGCTGAATGTTGCTCTCCAGCTGGAGTGCAAAGCGGTTGTTAGCAAATTTTGCCGATGGAACTTTTGTGCCTTCTCGTAAGGCCTTCCCCTGAAGCACCTCTTGACGGCGTTGTGATTCTCTGGTAATTGCTACGATGAGTGCTAACAACTGGTTGTACAAGTCGTAGGCTTTGGAAAGGCTGAAGAAGAGCTCTTTCTCTGCTGCGTCAATGTTCTTGTTACCGTTTTGATAGTACGCGTAGGTTAACTGAACAATCTTAATTCTAATGATTTCTCTATTAATCATACGTATGTCTGTTTTATAGCGGATGCAAATTTAGTCATTTTCCCGCTATTACACAAGAAAATCAACTTTTTTTTATTTTTTTTCTGTTATCACTTGTCGTTTGTCAATTTTTCTTCGTACCTTTGCACCCGCTTTTTTCGTGTGATGGCGAATTAAGTCAAAAAAAAATATGTCAAACAACTTAATTTAGAGTAACACAAACATTATGAAAGAAATCGCAATCAATGGCCAGAAGCGTGATGTGACTGGCAAGAAGGCTTCTAAGATGATCCGTAAGGAAGGTCTCGTTCCCTGTAACCTGTATGGTGAGAAGAAGGGTGAGAACGGTATGCCCGAGGCTCTGTCGTTCACTGTTTCTTTCCCTGAGCTGCGCAAGGCTGTGTACACTCCTCATGTGTATGTAGTGAACCTCAACATCGACGGTGCTGAGCACAAGGCAATCATCAAGGAGCTGCAGTTCCATCCCACTACCGATGCTCTGCTTCACGCAGATTTCTACGAGGTGACAGATACTAAGGACATCACCGTGGGTATTCCCGTTAAGCTCAACGGCTTGGCACAGGGTGTTCGCGAGGGTGGTAAGCTGAACCTCTCTATCCGCAAGATCGACGTTACCGCTCCTTACAAGCAGATTCCTGAGATTCTGAATATCGACGTTACAAATCTGGGTCTGGGTAAGGCTATCAAGGTTGGTGAGCTGAGTTTCGAAGGTCTGAAGCTGGCTACTCCTGCTCAGGTTGTAGTATGCTCAGTGAAGGAGACTCGTGCTTCTAAGGCTGCTGCCGCTGCTGCTGAGTAATCAGAGGTAAGATGGAGAAGTATTTGATTGTAGGCTTGGGCAACGTAGGCTCTGAATACGAATTGACCCGCCACAATACTGGATTTATGGTATTGGACGCTTTTGCAAAGGCGTCCAATATCGTTTTTGATGACCGCCGTTACGGTTTCGTGGCAGAGACATCGCTCAAGGGGCGCAAGGTCTTTCTGCTGAAGCCCTCTACCTATATGAACCTCAGCGGCAATGCCGTGCGCTATTGGCTAAATAAGGAGAATATCGACCAGAAGCACCTTTTGGTGATTTCCGACGATGTGGCTTTGCCTCTGGGTGCGTTCCGTCTGAAGGCCAGCGGCTCGAATGGCGGTCACAACGGCTTGGGACATATCCAGCAGCTCATCGGGCAGGACTATGCTCGCCTGCGTATGGGTATAGGAAATGAGTATGCGCGAGGCGGGCAGATTGACTGGGTGCTGGGTCGCTATAGCGACGATGAACTGAATGAGCTGCAACCCTCGATAGACCTGGCTGTCGATATTATCAAGAGTTTTGTGCTCGCCGGTATCGATATCACGATGAACCAGTATAATAAGCTGGGAAAAGCCCACCCAAGCCCTCCCCAAGGGAGGGATGTTTTGCTACCCAATAAACCTGTAAAAAAAGATGTATGAAAAGTAGCGACGCATCAGGAAATCAACATCCCTCCCTTGGGGAGGGCTTGGGTGGGCTCGCCCGTATTGATAAATGGCTGTGGGCGGCGCGTATCTTCAAGACCCGCACCATTGCGTCGGATGCCTGTAAGAACGGACGCGTGGCCGTGAACGGAGTCAACGTGAAACCGGCACGCATGGTGAAGGTGGGCGATACCGTCAGCGTGCGTAAGCCTCCTGTGACCTATTCGTTCAAAATTCTGAAGACCATAGAGCAGCGCGTTGGTGCCAAACTCCTTCCTGAGATCTACGAGAACGTGACTCCGCAGGAGCAGTACGAGCTGCTGGAGATGAGCCGTATCAGCGGCTTCGTGGACAGGGCTCGCGGCACGGGTCGCCCCACGAAGAAAGACCGTCGACAGATGGATGCCTTCGTGATGCCGTCGTTGGAGGGGTTCACGGGCTTCGACTTCGACAGTTGGGACGATGATGACGATGAAGAAGAAGAGTAACTAACTCAATAGAATCGACTAAAATAGAAAAATGAAAACAATGAAAACCTTTTTCAGTTTGATGGCAGCTGTAGTGCTGATGACATCGTGCTTGAGCAACGACGAGACCTATCGTGCAGGCATCTCGATAGAGAAACCCACGTCGGCAGTCAACTATTATTATGCCAACAATACCAGCGATTCGCTCATTTTCTGGAGCTATGGAAACTGGGATATCACAGACCTTGACGGCTGCGACAACTCTTGGCTCACTGTGCCTACTCTTAATGGTAAAGGTTATACTGACTATGCCCTGCGCCTTACGTTTGCGCAGAACACTACAGGCCAGAACCGCATGGCAGGCATCCAAATCAACGACACCAGCCATCCTGGCGAAGCCCGTCATTCACTGGCTTTCATACAGTATGCCACTCGCGGCGACGGTTCTCTGGGCAGTGCCGCTGACGTGAAGTCCATCACGGGTAGCGACGGCAGCAGCATCGACCTCAGCTACGATGCCAACCATCGTCCTACGGCTGTGAAGATCCAGAAGGCGGGTCAGACGCTGGCTCAACTCCAGATTGCCTACGACGATCGTGCCATGCAGATGACTGTTACGGACAACAACGAGACGTTCACCGTTTCCTGCGAGAACGATTTCCAGCCCATGAAGCTGACCAATGCCAGCGACACCATTGGCTATTTTCTGCGCTATGACAAGAGTACGGGTATGCCCGTTTCAGCCAACTATCTGTTCAACTTCCAGCATCTCGGCCAGAAGGCAAACACCTGTGTGACCTATCGCTTCGGCTATAACGGGTGCAGCCTGGCTCCTGACAGCCTGCATAATGCCGATTCATTGTATTATTATAAGAACGACAAGCGTACCCTACAGTTGGGACTCACCTATGCCGGCATTGACAACCGCTGCCAGACGGTAGATGCCAATCAGCTGCTGCTGGGTGTCGAGGAGTGCGACCCCTATCTGCTGCTGTCGCTCTTCCGCTATGCCCGCAACAGCGAGGTTATCAGCAAGGCCAGGCACGAGGATGTGGATATCGCCGTGGAGCCGGCACTCAACGGCGACAAAAGTATCCGTACACTCACTGTGAAGCGTGGTAGCGACACCGTTGTCTATACCTTTAATTATTAAGCAGTTAGGCAGTATGAGTACAAGAGAAAACGAAGGCCTGCAGACGCTGGGCCGCAAGACTGAATATAAGTCTGACTATGCTCCTGAGGTGCTGGAGACCTTCCAGAACAAGCATCCTGAGAACGACTACTGGGTGCAGTTCAACTGTCCTGAGTTCACCTCCCTGTGTCCCATTACCGGCCAGCCCGACTTTGCAGAAATCAAGATACTGTATATCCCTGATAAAAGGATGGTGGAGTCGAAGAGCCTGAAGCTCTACCTCTTCTCCTTCCGCAATCACGGCGACTTCCACGAGGACTGCGTCAACGTGATCATGAAAGACCTCGTGCGGCTGATGGATCCCAAGTACATCGAGGTCATCGGCCTTTTCACACCCCGTGGCGGCATCAGCATCTATCCTTATGCCAACTACGGCCGACCTGGCACGAAGTACGAGCAGCTGGCTCAGCAGCGGCTCTATTCCTTCGGCTCGTCCACCTTCCGATAATAGCAGCGCAGGCCGTCCTTGAAGCGCATCACCAGCGAGTCGGCCTCAAGCAGTTCTATGTCTGCCGTATCAGATGCAACGACTTGCATCTCACCCAAAGAGTCGGCCTGACAGTTCAGCATCACTAATCGTCCGTTGAATATCTTCCACTCGTTAAAGACTTCTGCGATGGGATAGTCAACGGGCGTTTCTTCGTCAGATGTCTTCACGCGTTGGAACGACCCTACGTTATACATCATGTTGTCGTGCTTGATGTCCATCCCGTATTCCCTGGGAATCTCCAGCAGAGCCTTGATGGAGTCTGGCAGCTGGGCTATCTTCTGACGCTCGGTGTTGCCCTCCATGTCTGCACGATGATGCAGGGTGGGGAATACCAGGTAGCGCCATTGTCCCAAGAGCTGTTCGGTGACTATCACCAGGTCGGCCACTGTGGAGTCAGCCTCGTTTCTCATGATGGCCAATTTGTCGCCAATGTGAATCTTTCCCATCACTTGACGCTTCTTCACCGCGTTCAGGATATGCAGCGTATCGGGGTCGCTGCTGTCATAGGGCAAGCGCAGGAATATCACCAGCGTGTCGTTGCATCCGTCGCAGGCCAAGCCGTAGAGCGTCTTGTCGCTGCTGTCAAACATTGCCTGCACCATATTGCCGCCTGCCTCCTGCTTACTGCCGCAGCCCGTCAGCACAAGGGCTGCCACCATCCATATCCAGATATACTTTTTCATCTTTGTCATTTCCTGATTTGTGTGTGCAAAGGTACAATAAAATGTGAAAAGTGAAGAGTGAAAAGTGAAAAAATTTCTTCTGCCCCCCTTTCTCTATCGTTTTTGATTGCTAAGTGGCTTACTTTTTTTTATAAGTGGCTTACTTTTTTTTATAAGTGGCTTACTTTTGAGTGGGAAGTGGCATCGTTTTGGTTGGTAACAGTAACAGATGGTAACATTTGTTTTCTTAACTTTCTCGCGCGTACGTCTGCGCGCAGACGTACGCGGAAGTTTCAGAAAAACTCTTTTTCATCTGTTACATCTGTTACCAACATACGCTGACATGCTTAATTTGAGCCGAGAGGATGATACGAAATAAGTGAAAAGAAGAAAAATCCCGCTACGGTCTTGCGACTTTCGCGGGATTCATAATGAAAGGAGGAGTGGTACCTCCAGGAATCGAACCGGGGACACACGGATTTTCAGTCCGATGCTCTACCAACTGAGCTAAGGCACCATCATATGTTCACTGCAATCCTTTCGTTTGCGGGTGCAAAGGTACAAAGAAAAAAGTAATCGGCCAAACAAATGACCGATTATTTAGCAGTTTTTAAGACTTTTCGCGATAATACTATTCAAGAAGAGCTTTATTCCCCTGGATTTTCAACAGTATTGAATAAAAGTTCCTCTTTTTCCGGATGCTTGTCTATGTTGATAATGGCACCTGCAGAAAGGCTGTCGGTGAGGATTAATTCGCAGATTCCGTCTTCAATATAGTTCTGGATCGCTCGTTTCAAAGGACGTGCACCAAACTGTACGTCATAGCCCTTGTTAGCCACAAATTCCTTGGCGGCATCGGTAAGCTGTATGTGATAACCCATTTCTGAGATACGCTTATAGAGTCCCTTGAGCTCTACGTCAATGATGCGCTTGATGGCTTCCAGGTCGAGCTGGTCGAAGGTGATAATCTCGTCGAGACGGTTGAGGAACTCGGGTGAGAACTGCTTGGAGAGTGCCTTCTGTACAATACTGCGGGCGTGCTCACGGTCTTTCTCGTTCATGTTGAGTCCCAGTGTGGAGGCGGTGAAGCCTATGCCGTTGCCAAACTCCTTGAGCTGACGGGTACCGGCGTTGGATGTCATAATGATGACGGTGTTGCGGAAGTCCACAAAGCGTCCGTTTCCATCGGTGAGGCGGCCTTCGTCGAGTACCTGAAGCAGGAGGTTGAACACATTTCCATGAGCCTTCTCAATTTCATCGAGCAGGACGATAGAGTAGGGCTTGCGGCGCACACGCTCGGTAAGCTGGCCTCCCTCCTCATAGCCAACATATCCTGGAGGTGCACCAATGAGGCGCGAGACGTTGAACGACTCTGTATATTCGCTCATATCGACACGTATCAGAGCATCGGCCGAACCGAACATCTGCTCTGCGAGCTTCTTGGCAAGATAGGTCTTACCGACACCTGTGGGACCCAGAAACATGAAGGCTCCGATAGGATGGTTGGGGGCTTTCAGTCCTACGCGGTTGCGCTGGATAGCCTTCACCATCTTGTCGATAGCGGCATCCTGAGCAATGACGCTGGCCTTGAGTGTAGGAGCCATATTCTTCAGGCGCACGCCCTCGTTCTCTGCCATACGCTGCACGGGAATGCCTGTCATCATCGACACGACATCAGACACCTCGGCATCGGTGACAGTTTGTCGGTCTTCACTGTTGTTCGACATCCATTTTGCCTGTACGTCGGCCAGTTGTTTCTCCAACTGCAGCTGATTGTCACGATAGCTGGCTGCCAACTCATAGTTCTGATTGGCCACAGCGTCGTGTTTCCTGTTCTTTACAGTTTCGATTTGTTTCTCTATCTCGTCGATCTCAGGTGGAATCTTGGCATTCCTAAGATGTACGCGTGCCCCCGTCTCGTCCATCGCATCGATGGCTTTGTCGGGCTGAGCGCGTTCGGTGACATAGCGTTCTGTCAATGTGACACATGCACGGATGGCATCTTCAGTAAACTCCACATGATGATGCTCTTCGTAGCGATCCTTGATGTTGTGCAGGATTTGCAGGGTCTGTTCTGGTGTAGTAGGCTCTACGAGCACCTTCTGGAAACGGCGTTCCAGTGCACCGTCCTTCTCAATGCTGTTGCGGTATTCATCGAGCGTGGTGGCTCCGATGCATTGTATTGTGCCGCGTGCCAGAGCGGGCTTCATGATATTGGCGGCATCCATGCTGCCAGGCGTAGAACCGGCTCCGATGATGGTGTGGATCTCGTCGATGAAGACGATGATGTTGGGGTCTTGTTCTATCTCTTTCAATAGTGCACGGATGCGCTCTTCAAACTGTCCGCGATACTTGGTTCCGGCAACAACGCCAGTCATATCGAGGCTCACAATCTTCTTATTGAAGAACATGGGCGAGCATTTGCGCCAGGCAATCATCTGAGCCATTCCTTCTACGATGGCACTCTTGCCCACACCGGGCTCACCAATGAGGATGGGGTTGTTCTTCTTGCGGCGTCCCAAGATCTCCATGACGCGCTGAATCTCCTGCTCACGGCCTACACAGGGGTCGAGCTTGCCGTCGATGGCAGCACGGGTGAGGTCGGTAGAGAAATTATCGAGGACGGGTGTCTTCGACTTCTCTTTGGGATTATCGGTCTTGGTGCTGGTGGTATGCTGACTGGTAGGTGTCTCTGGGTCTTCCTCGTCATCCTCTGGCAGTTGTAGTGCATCGTTGGTGTTGGGCGCCTTGAACATATTCAGCACGTTGTCGTAGGTCACATTGTGCTCTTCCATGATATGCTTGGCACCATTGTTGCCCTGGTCGTGAAGAATGGCTAACAGCAAATGCTGCTGATCTACATGCTCATCATGCTGAAGCCGTGCTTCCAGTACTGCAAGTTTCAGTATGTTGGAGGCCTGGTCGTTGAGCAACAGTTCCTGAGCATTCATTGTAAGAATGGTGCCAACGTCCTTCTTTACATTTATTTCCAGTGCAGATTTGATGTCCTCTTTTTTGATTTTAAACCTGCTGAGCACATCGCTGACAGGACTATTGTCGATACGCATCATCCCTAACAGGAGATGCTCTGGTCTTACGCTACTGCATGACAACCGTAGGGCCTCTTCACGTGAATAGGCCAGTATTTCAGAGACTTTTGGTGAAAACTGACTTGTCATTCTTTTCCTTTCTTTTGTTTCTTTCTCGAATGCTTACCTGCAAATTGCGTGCCAGAGGATTTTTTGGATTGATGGGGCTTGCGTGAGCGGTGGGACTTATGCGTTCCGTGCGACTTGTTGGATTTGTAGGTAGAATAGTTGGGAGCCTCGCCCAGTCCTTCTGGCAAGGGGAGCTTTTCTATCTCTTTTTGCAGGAAGTGCTCGATGGGTTTGAAGAAACGGAAGTCGGCATCGCTGACGAAGGTGATAGCCTGTCCGTCGCGCTCGGCACGTGCTGTTCTGCCAATGCGGTGTACATAGTCCTCGCTGTCATGGGGAACGTCATAGTTGATCACCATTCCAATGTCATCAATATCAATACCACGCGCTACGATGTCGGTAGCTACAAGGACATCGACCTGTCCGGCTTTGAAACGATACATCACGTCGTCGCGTTCCTGCTGGGTAAGGTCTGAGTGCATAGGTGCACAATTGATTTTAAGCTTCTGGAGGGCGCGGTTTATTTCTTTTACCTTATCCTTCTTGCCACAGAAGATGATGACACGTTTCAGGTCGCCTTGCTTGAATATGTTTTCTACGATGCCCACTTTCTGAGGCTCGTAGCAGATATAGGCCATCTGGTGGATTTTTTCTGCCGGACGGCTCACCTTCAGCTTTACCTCCACGGGATTGTTCAGTAAAGAAACAGCCAACTCGCGGATTTTCTCAGGCATCGTAGCCGAGAACATCACCTTCTGACAGGTGGGAGGCAGCTGACTGTTAATCTTCAGGATATCCTCCATGAATCCCATGTCGAGCATACGGTCTGCCTCGTCTAATACAAAGAAAGAGGTACGCGAGAGGTCAAGGTTGCCCACCTTCAAATGGCTGAGCAGACGTCCTGGGGTAGCAATGACAACGGGTGCACCGCCTCGCAAGCTTTTGATTTCCTGGTCGAAGCGTGAACCGTCGTTACCGCCATAGACGGCGATGCTGCTTACATTGGGCAGATAGTAGGAAAACCCCTCCATAGCCTGGTCAATCTGTTGAGCCAGCTCGCGTGTAGGCGACATGATGACGCAGTTGATGGCATCGTCAGGATAGCCGCCATCATCGAGCATCGACAGGATAGGAAGCAGATAGGCAGCCGTCTTTCCAGTGCCTGTCTGTGCTACTCCTAATACGTCGTAGCCGTCCAGAATCTCTGGAATGCAGCGTTCCTGAATAGGGGTCATCTCCTCGAAATGCATATCATAGAGCGCATCGAGGATGTTATCGTTCAAATATGTTTCTTCAAATGTCATTCAAACGTAAATTGTAAATAGAAAATTGTCAAATCGTAAATTAATCTGGCGCTTGCCGGTAGCAGAAATATGCGATAACGGCATATATGATGTTTGGAATCCAGGCAGCCAACAATGCTGGCATACCTGCATTAATGGCAAAGGTGGCACTAATGGTCTGTAAGAGAATGTACGAGAACGACAATGCCAAACCGATGCCCAATGAAAGCCCCATGCCTCCTTTTCGCTTTCGTGATGAAAGTGAAGCTCCAATGAGAGTCAGGATGAACGAAGCGAATGAAGTGGCTATTCGTTTATGATACTCCACTTCATATTGGATGACATTCTGGGAGCCTCGCTCTTGCTGTTTTGATATATAGCGAAGCAGTTCTGGCGAAGTAAAGGTTTCTTGCTGGCCGGAACTGAATACCAGATCCATTGGCTCCATCATAATCATCGTGTCGAGCTCTGTACCCGTCTTGATATGCTCACGAAGTCCCTTTAGCGTACGTATCTTATAATTGATGGCCTTCCAGTGGTATCTTGAATCTGAAATCGTGTCATACTGGATCACATTGGCTGTCATGTGGCTTACCAATTTCTTGTCCTCAAATTTGTCAAGCGAAAAGCCATATCCCCGTCGCGTGGTATTGTCGTATTGCTGGAGATATGCGATGACGTTTGGTGCCACCTGCAACTGTACGTTACTGGCCGATGTCACTCGCTTCTTATTCTTGTATTGCGTCTCGAAGTTAAGTCTCACTACGTTGCCGTGAGGAATAATGTATGCTCCGAAATAGAAGTTTACCAAAGCGATAATGGCAGCCGAGAGCATATATGGACGTAACAGTCGTTTAAAGCTGACGCCTGCTGACAGCATGGCTATGATTTCTGAGTTGCCAGCTAACTTTGACGTGAAGAATATGACAGCTATGAATACAAAGAGGGGGGAGAAAAGGTTGGCGAAATAGGGGACGAAGTTGGCGTAATAGTCAAATATAATGGCATTCCAAGGTGCATGATAAGTAGCGAATTTGTTTAAGTTCTCATTAAAGTCAAATACGATACTAATGCTGATTATCAGCAAGATGGAATAAATGTACGTTCCAATAAACTTGCTGATGATATAGCGGTCGAGACGCGGTAGGATTCGTGCCAGAAGATTCTTCATATTCTACGTCCAAGATTGTCAATAACACTCCTCTTCCATTGTGAGAAGTCACCCTGCTCAATATGCTGACGGGCATCGGTAACCAGTCGCAGGTAGAAGGCCAGATTATGGATGCTGGCTATCTGTAGTGCCAACAGCTCCTGCGCCTTGAAGAGATGATGCAGGTAGGCTTTGGAGTGAAGACGGTCAATGTCGCATCCTTCAGGATCAATAGGTGAAAAGTCATTCTCCCACTTCTTATTGCGCAGATTCATCGTACCCTGATAGGTGAAGAGCATCGCATTGCGCCCATTACGGGTAGGCATCACGCAGTCGAACATATCAACGCCTCGCTCGATGGCTTCCAGGATATTCTGAGGTGTACCAACGCCCATCAGGTAGCGTGGACGATCCTTAGGCAGGATATCGTTCACCACCTCAATCATCTCGTACATCACCTCGGTAGGTTCACCAACGGCCAGTCCTCCGATAGAGGCACCGCCTCCGTCGTTGAGCATTCCCAGTCGGTCTACCACATGTTTGGCTGCTTCCTGACGCAGGTCTCTGTATTTGCAGCCCTGAACAATAGGGAAGAGGGTCTGATGATGTCCGTATAGCGGTTCTGTCTCGTTGAAACGCTTGATACAGCGATCGAGCCAGCGCTGTGTAAGTGCCAAAGAGTTCTTGGCATATTGGTAGTCGCTCTCGCCTGGAGGACACTCGTCCAAAGCCATCATGATATCGGCACCGATGATACGCTCCGTATCCATCACATTCTCTGGTGTGAAGATATGCTTCGAACCGTCGATATGAGAGCGGAACTCGCATCCCTCTTCGCGCAGTTTACGGATGCCTGTCAGCGAAAAGACCTGAAAACCGCCAGAATCGGTCAGGATAGGACGGTCCCATGTGTTGAACTTATGGAGTCCGCCTGCCTTGCGAAGGGTGTCGAGACCTGGACGCAGGTAGAGGTGATAGGTATTGCCCAGGATGATCTGAGCCTTCACCTGCTCGCGCAGTTCAGAGAAATGCACGCCCTTCACGCTACCACACGTTCCTACGGGCATAAAGATAGGAGTCTTGATCTGTCCGTGATCAGTAGTGATGATGCCGGTTCTGGCACTGCTGTAGGGGTCGGTATGCTGTAGTTCAAACGTCATTTCGTTTTCTCCTTCTCCTTTTCTTCTTCAATCTCGAATTTAAGCGGGTGTTCCACAATCTCTTTTGTCAGGGCGAAATCCCAAACATCCTGTACGTTCTCCACATAGTGGAAGTTCACGCCCTTGAGGTACATCTCAGGAATCTCGAGGATGTCCTTCTCGTTCTCCTGACACATCACGATATCGGTGATGCCTGCACGCTTGGCTGCCAGGATCTTTTCTTTGATGCCACCAACGGGGAGCACTTTGCCACGAAGGGTTATCTCGCCAGTCATAGCGGTATTCTTGCGTACCTTTCGCTGGGTCAGAGCCGAAGCGATAGAGGTAGCTATGGTGATACCTGCTGACGGACCGTCCTTTGGCGTAGCGCCTTCTGGCACGTGGATATGGATGTTCCAGTTCTCGAAGATGCGATAGTCGATACCCAGTTTGTCGGCATGAGCCTTGACATATTCCAGAGCCAGCACAGCGGATTCCTTCATCACGTCACCCAGATTACCCGTGAGGGTAAGTTTCGAACCCTTGCCTTTCGACAGCGAGGTTTCGATAAAGAGTATCTCGCCGCCTACGCTGGTCCATGCGAGACCTGTTACGACACCAGCATAGCTGTTGCCCTGATAGATGTCGCGATAGAAAGGTGGTTTGCCAAGCAGGTCCTCTAATGACTCAGGAGTAATCTTCCAGTTCTCGATAGTGCCGTTCAACTGGTGTTTGTAGGCCAGTTTGCGCATGGCTTTGTTCACCTGTTTCTCCAGCTGGCGTACACCACTCTCACGGGTGTACTGCTCAACCATCTTCTCGATGACGGCCTTGCTGAACTTGGGCTTCTCAGGCAGCGTCTTCAATCCTGTATTCTCTAATTCGCGAGGAATCAGATGACGCTTGGCAATCTCAATCTTCTCTTCCGTGATATAGCCGCTCACCTCAATAATCTCCATACGGTCGAGTAGGGGACGAGGAATAGTGCTGAGGTTGTTGGCTGTAGCGATGAACATCACCTTCGACAAATCGTAATCGACATCCAGATAGTTGTCGTGGAAGGCTGTATTCTGCTCTGGGTCAAGCACTTCGAGCAGGGCAGAAGATGGATCGCCGTTGATGGTGTTCTGCGTCACCTTGTCAATCTCGTCGAGAATGAAGACGGGGTTGCTGGAACCTGCCTTCTGGATGCTCTTGATGATACGTCCAGGCATAGCACCGATATAGGTGCGACGGTGACCGCGAATCTCGGCTTCATCGTGTACGCCACCCAAAGAGATTCTGACGTATTTACGCTTCATGGCCTCTGCGATAGACTTTCCCAGAGAGGTCTTTCCAACTCCTGGAGGGCCGTAGAGACAGAGGATAGGACTCTTCAAGTCACCACGCAGGGACAGCACGGACATATATTCCAGGATGCGCTCCTTGACCTTTTCCATGCCATAGTGATCATGATCCAGTATGCGCTGTGCCCGCTGAAGGTTCAGATCGTCTTTGGTGTACTCGCCCCAAGGCAGCGACACGAATGTCTGAAGGTAGTTCAGCAGCACATTGAAGTCAGGACTCTGAGGCTGCAGGTTATCCAGCTTTTCGAGTTCCTTGTAGAACGTACGTGCAATATCATCAGGCCATTTCTTCGTACGTGCCTTACGCATCAGTTCCGACTTCTCTGGCGACTGTTCATTACCCATCTCAGCCTGCAGGTTCTTGATCTGCTGCTGCAGGAAGTAGTTCTTCTGTTGCTCGTCAATATCCTCACGCGTCTTATTCCGGATGTCTGTCTTCAGCTTCTGCAGGTTGATTTCCCTGTTCAATGCTTTCATAGCACCAAAAAGGCGCTCCTTCACTGTCTCTACACTCAGGAGCCTGATTTTCTCCTGAATGGTGAAGGGCATATTGGCACAGACGAAACTCAGCATCATCTCGTCGTGATGGATATTTCGGATGGCAAACACCGTCTCGTCGGGCATCTCGTCAACCATTGAGATATATTCCTCTGTCATGCGACGGAGATCGTCGGCAGCCGTCTTCCATTCTCTGTCATGTTTGTCTGGATGGAGGTCGGGTATGGGAACAACCTTTCCTTTCAGATATGGCATCAGTTGCGTCAGTTGTGTCAGTCGGAATCGTCCTAACGCCTGTACTACAACGGTAGAGGAGCCAGAAGGAAGATTAAATTGCTTGATGACCTTTGCAGATACACCATACTCGTACAGATCGCCATCAACGGGCATCTCCACGTCAGGGTCACGCTGGCAGACCACGCCTATCAATCCGCCGTTCTTCTCTGCCTGGCGCACCAGCTTCATGCTGGATTCACGCCCCAGCACGATAGGCCATACAACACCTGGGAAAAGAACTATGTTTCGAACTGGAAGGATAGGCAATTCAGAAGGCATCTCAGCTTCGACTAATTCTGTGAAATCACCTTCTATGTCTGCAATCATCGAGATAGATTTGTTGCTATTCTGATTATTACTCATTTTGATTTTATACTGCATAATTAGGGTGCAAAGTTACTAAAAATAGTGCTAACTGCAAAGGAAATTCTGTTTTCTTTATTTAAATCAAGAAATAATGTGTATCTTTGCGCACTGAATATGTCAAACAGTTGTTTTCAATTCAAACAATTTACCGTTTATCAAGATCGGTGTGGAATGAAAGTTGGCACCGATGGTACCTTGCTTGGAGCTTGGGCTCCAGGCGGTAAGCATATCTTGGATATTGGTACGGGAACAGGTTTGGTAGCTCTGATGATGGCTCAGCGATATCCTGAGGCCGAGGTGATAGGAGTGGACGTTGATCATGATGCTGCTGTTCAGGCCTCTGAGAATGTAGAGCGTTCGCCTTTTGCCGACAGGATAACGATCATAGAGTCAGACATCCTGCATTTTGATGGACAGTTTGACTGTATTGTGTCAAATCCTCCATTCTTTGAGGATTCGCTCCTTTGTCCGGATCCTCAGCGTACAAAGGCTCGTCATGCCGTTGGCTTGACATTCGAGAGTCTTTTCCAGACGGTAAGGACATTGCTCACCGACGATGGGGTGTTCTCACTTGTGATGCCTTTTAATCTTAAGCACAGAATAATGGAAGAGGCCGCTTTGGCAGGCTTCTTCATGAAAAGCGAATGGGCGGTAAAAACTACGCCGCGAAAGGCTCCCAAACGCTTTCTGCTCTCGTTTTCACGTCATTCACCAGAATGCATTGACACAGGTGTTGGCATCTTGGAGGATGCCCCTGGTCAGCGTTCCCAATGGTATGGACAGTTAACGGATGCTTTCTATATCCGTTAGGCTTAGAGCGTATATACCGCTACTACTGCAATCATCAAAATACCAGCGATAACCCAAAGTGCACGATAGAGCCATTTTGCAAACAGCTTTCTCCTGCGTATTGAAGTCAGGGCTTCATACTTGAAGCGAGAGGCATCATCCTTGTGGTGATGATGATGATGGTGCTCGTGGTGCTCATGGTGATGATGTTGTGTTTGTTGTGATTTTTCTTCTACTGACATATCGTTTTAATTAATATTTGATTATTGACACGTTAGAATTGAGACCACTTGGCATCAGTTGCCACTGGTCATATAATGTTTTCTTGTAATTGATATCTACTACGTTGATTTCCTCCATCTTCCTCCATTTCACGCCTCTACGATCCAAATCGCTAATGCGGTTGGCTGGCAGATTGGTTACCTCGATGCGAATCTCGTTGTCACCAATACGGAGCGCGTCTTTCAGGTCGAGCTCGAAAGGTACAGACCAGACACATCCTATCAGGATACCGTTGATATAGACGCGTGCCGATTCGCGTACATCGCCTAAGTTGATTTTCCAAGCCTTAGCATCGGCAAAGTCGCTCTTCTTAAGTATGAGATGCGTAGTATAGATGCCTGTACCCATTGTGACAGCCGTCTGAGCGTCAAGCGTTTCCCACGTCTGCAGCTTTTCCAGTTTGTAGGTCTTGTCAACTTCTGGTGCTTCGTTGATAAACGATAGTGTCCAAGGGCCGTTAACGGCAATCGTGTCGCACTTTTTATCATTTATCATTTTTAATTTATCATTTAGAGGCAAAGCCTCGCTAAACGTCTGTAGAATCATGGATTCTCCACTACGCAGGTTGACATCGATGCCATCGACATTGAATGAGGCTGCACGGATATCGCCATTCAGCGGATTGAACCATGCTGCCGCTTTAAACGAAACGGCCAGTTTCAGGTGCTGGTTGACGTCATTCGGTGTCAGGTTGGCTATGAAATAGTGGTAGCCATTGGCATTCTTGCGACGGATAGCCTTCAGATGTCCTTTCGTCTTCATAGGCTCTGCTTTCGCAAATTGAGCCATCTTCTGGGTGTCTTCACCATAGATGACGTAAGGCGAGAGACGTTCCAGTTGCGTCTTTAGCTCTGGGGATATGGTTGTCCCAGTGGGGATGATGATGGCTTTGTAGCTGGTACCGCCAGAAGTGATTAACCGTCCGTCTTTCAGATTCACCTTTGCTAACAGCCTGTCGCTGATATAGTCGCAGTCATAGCCGGCACGGTCTATCGTCAGAATACTCTGGATGAACTCGGGAGCTAGTTTCCCCATAGCGTGGATAGAGAACTGCATCAGCAGTTTTCCCGTGTTCTTCTGCCACATATCGTGTACGGGCAGATAAACGAGGAAGTCGTTGTCGGGCTGGCCCATCTGTAGGAAACTCTGACAGCGGGTGACGTAATCCATGAAATAGGGTGCGTCGCGCCAGATGCTATTTGTGGGACTCATGTCGATAGATGCGTAGAATTTCCATCCTGGCCATTCGTCATCCTTCGGAGAATAGCAGGTGCCGTGGAAGAACATGCGGTTCACGCCGGCACAGAACATCAGGTCGATGTCTGGCTTCAGTTGCGACAGTGACGTGCGGAAGTGTTCCGTAAGCCAAGTGAAGGTCTCGCTCGATGTGTAGGGCTTACCGCAGATATGTGCTGCCGAGGGGGCATATTTCAGCATCGAGAAGTCCGAATCGTTCTTGCGGGTCTTGCCAGGGTCTTGTCGTAATCCCTTGATACCAAAGTCGCTAAGTCCAAAGCCTTCAATCTCTGGTATATCTACGGCAGCATAGCAGTCAATGAGGTTGGCTGGCGAACCGTGGGCCTGATTCCTTGTTATCGCTCTATGCGAATGAGCCCATGCCGTCCATTGATTAGTGAAGTTCTCCAGTAAAAGGTCGCCCAGCGTCTCACGATAGTCGCTCAGCACCTTTGGTTCGTAGTCAATCAACTCAGGCAGATGGTCTTCCAACTTGTAGCCGCGACGCTTCTCAAATTCTTTCAGAAGCATGGGTGTCCATGTGGCAGCCTCAACCTCGTAAGAATCATTAAAGAAGGTGTGAGGGTAGGGCGTCTTGGTACGCTCGAAGGCCAGTTCTATGTGACGAAGATAATTCGCCACCGCCGTCTTGTCGAAGTGGTCAATCACCCATCCTTCGCCACCAGGTGCAGCTCGTTTCACCTTCATCACGCCGTATTTGGCGTAAAGGGCAATGACGCGCACTTTGCCATTCGCCAGTGGAAAGGCTTTCTGTAATATGAAACGAGTATTCTTCTGATCTTTAACGGGTAATTCGAGAATTGAACCGAGAATTGAGCCCTTCATGGCCATCCTGTCTGCCGCCTCTTTACTCATGATAGAGTCGACAAACATCATTTTCGAGGCTGATTCCTCTAATGGTACCCAAGGCCCACCGAACGGCCAGCCCGTACCCGTAGCCATATCCACCTCTATGCCGTTACGCTCTGCCTGGCTCATCGTATGACGCAGCATCGTAAACCATTTGTCAGAGAGATAAGGGATGTTGTTCTGCTGATTGCCCTGCACGCCGTAGAGTGGAGTTATCTCAACGGCTCCGATGCCGTGTTTCCCGTATTCCGTAAGGTTCCATTTCAGGTTTTCTTCGTCGACGGCAGAGCCCAGCCACCACCAGCGCGTGCCAGGTTTGGCTTCTGGTGTGACGGTAGGCCACGATTGCGCATATACTCCTAATGCGAGGGTAGCCAGCGCTATGGATGAAATAATCTTTTTCATTTCTCATTTAGGGCTCAGCCCGTCTATTAATTGCCGTCGGGCTTCACGATATCTTTAAGTTTGGAAGGCGCCCATTTGAATGTTTTCCAGTCATCGGGCTGTGCAGGGTTAAAGTCCTGCCAGTCAGCGCGTAGGTATTTCACGATAGGCAGATTCAACTGCTTCATTCCCATCACCACGCACTTGGCTACCTCATAGGCACCATAGGGGTTGAAGTGGGTGTTGTCTTCCAACTTGCGTCCGTACATCTCTGCCGGATAGTGCACCAGCGCGCGCTTTGAGTCCTCGTATCCCAGTGCCTCGAAGAATATCTTCGTCGAAGCATTGAGGTCTATCAGAGGCACGTTCTCTTTCTCAGCTACCATCTTCATCGCAGCAGGGAAGTCGCCGTGGGTATTCCTCAGGGTCTTCTTGTCATCGTTGAAGGCTCTGCGCTGGGTTGGTGTGCAGAACACGATCTCTGCGCCTTTGGCACGCACCTGATCCACGAAGATTTTCAGTTGGTACTGGTAGTGATACCATGCACCGTCGCCCGGACGCTTTTCCTTCTCGTCGTTATGTCCGAACTCCACGAAGACGTAATCGCCTTTCTTCAGCGTAGTCAGTATCTTGTCCAGACGGAACGAGCCGATGAAGGTGCGAGCTGTCAGTCCGCTCTCCGCATGATTGCTGATAGCTACCTCAGGGCCGAACCAACGTGTAATCATCTGTCCCCACGAAGCCCAAGGCTCGTTGTTCTGATCTACTACGGTGGAGTTACCGCAAAGGTAGAGGGTAGGCACGTCAACTCGCTCTATATGAAGACTTTTCACAGCTGGCATATCACCATTGAACTCCAGCGTTAAGCGGTCGTCCCAAGCCAGATAATCCTTCTCGCGATCCTTGATCTTTACACGCTTCTGCTCGTCAATCTGAGGTGAACGCTTATTCACCACGAAACTCACTTCCTGCGTGTCCTTGGCTTTCTTCGTGGTGATGTTGTCCATCATCAGTCGACGGCCTTCGGCACGCACCGTGGTGTTCGAATTTTTCTTGCCACCCAGCACCACTTTCACCAGATAATTGCCATCGGGTACCTTCACGCTGAAGTAGAAAGGCTCCACAGGCTGAGAATTCGTGCTCACGGTTCTCTTCTTGTCAGGAGCAGGCAGCACATCGTATCCGTAGCCCTGAGCATCGCTATACACAGGCTGATTTTCTGTCATGTCAAAGTCAAATGTCTGTGCGGATACCATCACAGGCATCAGGGCTGTCAGAGCCAGAATAGTTTTTTTTAGCATAAAGTAGTTCATTTGTTTGTTTTGTTTCGTTTCAAACTGCAAAGGTACGTCAATTTTTCCGATATGCCAAATTATTCAATGAATTTCGCAAGGCCGTTGTTGAAAGTGGGTCACTTTGCCACTCTAAGTGTGCTGCTTACGTGTTGCAAATGGCCTGTTTGCGAGGCGCGGGCGGGCTACTTGCGAATCACATTACAAAGTTGGCATGATTCGATTCGTGACATCGTGACATCGTGACATCGTGACATTAAGCACCTGTGAATATGCAGGTTTTATTATTATAATAATATATATAATATATTATATATATTATTATAAAAATTCTACTCTACATTTTTTCAGAATATGGATATACCTTAATGTCACGATGTCACGATGTCACGATGTCATTTTTTTCGTATTGTACAATGTTCGTAAAGTAACTGAAGTTTCGAAGCTGTGTTCCACATGTGCACCTATGAAGACCGCCGCACTATCCGTCAGAATCTGATGAAATCTGTCAAGGAAAAGAAAAAACGTCGTAAGCAAGCAATTGTAGGTATGATGGACAAAGATTCTCATATCAGTGTAGAAACCATTGCTGAAAAACTTGATGTGCACAAAGATGCACATACCTGTGCTTTACGCATCCATGCTGGCAACACCGCCGAAGACACCGCTGGCTGCATTCTCGTAGGCAAGAACAAGCTCGTAGGTCAGGTGAAACAAAGAGGGCGTGCCTGTTCTGACACACCCTCATCATACTTGTAATTCCTCTTCTTACTCGTTTTCAGCAGGAGCCTCAGCCTCCTCAGGAGCTGCTACGGGAGCGTCCTGCTGAGCAGCAGTAGCTTCGATACCATTAGCGTTGCTGGAGCTTGTAATGGGGTTGGTCTCTACCTGCTCAATAAGGTTGGTCTCACCAGCTGCCTTAGGTGCTACGTATGCACATGCAACACTGACAACCACCATGAACGCAGCAAGTGTCCAAGTAGCTTTCTCAATGAAATCAGTGGTCTTGCGAACGCCGCCAATTTGGTTGTAAGAAGCAAAGTTGGAAGCTAATCCGCCACCTTTGGATTCCTGAATCAAAACGATGCCTACCATAAGGATGGCGGCAATGACGATGAGGATAATTAAAGGAAAATAAATACCCATTTTTTTTACTGTTTTTTATTGTTGTTTATTATTAATTTCTGTAAGAAACGAATTTGGTCTGCAAAGTAAACATTTTTTTTTGGATTATCCAAACTTAATTGCTGAATAATTTCTAAAGCCTTGGAATAATTGCCCTGTTTGATGTAAATTCTGGCAAAAGTCTCAGTAAAATACCCCTTTTCTGCTTCTTTTTTCGAATCAGACGCCTCATCTTCAAGTTCGGGTTTCAGGGTAGGTGTTTCACTGAGCACGATTTTCCCATTGTCACAATTGATGAATGAATCAATGAGACTTTGACCGATTAGCTGAGGTGCTTCGGAAACCTCTTCTCTGTCCTCGTCGCTTTCACTTTCCAAGAGGTACGCCACATAGTCTACGGCAGCGTCGGCAGGAGTGGGCTTGCGCTTCTCTTTTTTCTTGGCGGGTTCTTCTTCTTCCTTGGGCAGAGAGTCCAGGAAGTCATCAATCAATGAGATGGTGCGACTGTTGCGCTCTTCCAATGTGGGTGTAGCTGTCTCGTGATTGCTGCTTTCTTCCTGAACGGTCTTCAGACGATAATGTGCTGCTTCAATCATCTGGAAGAGCACTCTGCGGTCGGTGATGTATATGGCACCGCGTCTTAATTCCTGGTCAAAGGAAGGGTTGTGAAGCAGGTACAGATTCTGCAGCATGAGGAGGCGAACCGTCTGGAAATAGGGATAGAGTGCCAGTATAGACCGCAGCTCGTAGAGCGTTTCACGATCCATGCGTTCAGGGTGTTCTATAAGTTCAACTATATCCATCTTTTCACTTTTAACTTTTTAACCTTTTTACCTTTTCTTACCAGTTTGCTACCGTGGCGTTGAATATCTGGTCGGTAATGTCTTTTACCATCTGCGTGACCAATTCCTCCTGAACGGCATTGAGCGACTGCGTTGTCTCGTATGTTGACGATGCCGTGAATTGGCGTTCGAAGTCCTCGTTATGGTTGGCATTGTTGGTAAAACGCACATTGACAGTCATCGTGAGCTCGGTTTGTGCTGAATAGCCTTCGGCCGATACTGATTTGTTGCGCTGCTCATAACGTGTGATTTCTCCGTCGATTTTCAGGTCACCGTTGCGCTTTACCTGTATCAGCTTGGTATGGTTGGCATACTGGTCTTTCAACTGATTGTTGAAGATGCTGGCCATAGGACCCCACACGTAGTTTGAGCGGATGGGGAAATCAGCAATCTGGATGGTCTTGGTCTTTGCATAGTCAATGCTGGCGCCATTGAAAGTGTAGCACGATGACATGATGCATGATGCCAGGACTAACAGGAGCATGAGTCCATATTGTTTCAGTCGGCGATAGAGAGTGCGGTCGCTGATGCCTAATTCCTGCGCGGCCTTTTTCCGGTTACCGTTGTTGCGCTCCAATGCCTTTTCCAGCATCTGACGGCTTAGGACGCTCAGGTTCAGGTTCTCCTGCTCAGAGGTCGGCTCAATGTATTCCTCAGCCTCAGCTTCTTCAAGTAGGTGCTGAATAGGCTGGATAGGCTGGATGGGCTGGACAGGGGATGACGGTGAACTCTTCACATCTTCCATCTGTTTCTTCAACTGGCTCATCTCGCGGCGCATATCATTGACATTGCCTCGTAATTCAAAGAGAATCTTGTAAAGTATCTCACGCTCGTTCTCGAAGGAATGGTCGCTGCTGTTCTTGATGACAGCCAACTGTGTGGTCTCCTGATCCTGAGGAATGAATTTCGACAGTATCTGAGGCGTAATGATGCGCTCCTGGCTGAGCACGGAAATCTGCTCGGTGATGTTCTTCAGCTGTCGCACGTTGCCAGGCCATTTATACCGCATCAGCATTTGTTTCGCCTCTTCGGTCAACGTGACGCGTTCCATGTGGTATTTTTCTGCTATCTGCATGGCAAACAGACGGAACAGCAGTACGATGTCCTCGCCACGTTCACGCAGGGCTGGCATCTGAATGGGAATACTGTTCAGACGGTAATAGAGGTCTTCACGGAATCGCCCTTCACTGATAGCCTGACGGATGTTTACATTTGTGGCTGCCACGATGCGTACGTCTGTCTTCTTCACCTCAGTACCGCCCACAGGAATATACTCGCCTGTTTCCAATACACGCAGCAGCCTGGCCTGAGTGGCTAACGGCAGTTCACCTACCTCGTCGAGAAACAGCGTCCCTTTGTTGGCAACGCCAAAATAGCCTGGCGAGTCATTAATAGCACCAGTATAGGAACCCTTGATGTGTCCGAAGAGCTCGGAGTCGATAGTACCCTCAGGAATGGAACCGCAGTTGATAGCGAAATACTTCTCACGTCGGCGCGGTGAACTGTCGTGAATGACACGTGGTATGATTTCCTTACCTACGCCGCTTTCACCGATAATGAGTACGCTAAGGTCTGTAGGTGCCACTTGTAGGGCAACATCCAGGATATGGTTCAGAGCCTCGCAGTTGCCTACAATATTATACCTCTGCTTGATGCGTTGTAACTCAGCGTTGTTCATGATTGTTTCACTTTATTGTGTACTTCACCGTCAGCAGGTGTACGGAAACGTACTTTCTCGCTCTCATCGCGGCGCTCATGGTAGAGCTTTGGCAGTGGATTGGCGTATGGCTCGTCGTAGTTCTGACGATTACGCCATACATCTGTTGCAACATAGATGGCGTTGCGCAGCGACTGTTCGTCGGTGACGTTCTGGCCAGCAGCGGCAAAATTGACACCATGGGCAGGAGCAGTGCGAATAAGTTCCAGTCCGGCAGTGAAGCGAACACCGTTCTCATAAGCCACTGCCTTGAAAGGTGTCTGTCCCTGATCGTGATACATGGCCAGCACACCGTCGAAACGGTAATATGCGCAACGACCGAAGAAATCATCAGCTGCATAAGGGCCGAACACCTGAATACCCTGCTCTGAGAGTTCCTTGATGGCAGGATTGATAATGGTCTGCTCCTCATCGCCTAACACTCCGTCCTCACCACAGCGGGGATTGAGTGCCAAGACGGCAATGCGTGGATTGCTGACGCGCAGGTCACGACGCAGGGCGTTATAGAATATCGTGGCTTTTTCCATGATTTTCTGCTTGGTAATCGACTCGGCTACATCCTTGATGGATACATTGTTGGTCACCAGTGCCACGCGAAGGTCATCGTTGGTCAGGATAGTCAGACCCTTCTTACGGTCGCCAAGTGCATTCTCAATATAATTGGTGTGACCATTGAAGCCCTTGATACTGTTCTTGCTCACGGGAGCTGTCACCAAGACATCGAAGCCACCGGCTTTGTAGTCTTCCAGAGCCTTGTCGAGAGCTTTCTTTGCTGCTTCTGCTGATTCAGGAGTAGCCATGCCAAGATCTATTTTCGTATCATCGTCGATGACTGAGAGCATATTCAGCTTGCCTTCACGTGCCTCCTTTACATTCTTTATAATAATATAAGGTACATCGAGGTCTAACACCTTACTGTGATAGGCTGCCACCTTGGGTGAACCATAGACAATAGGGGTGCAGAGCTCCAGCATGGTGGGGTCTGAGAATGTCTTGAGTATGACTTCGTAACCAACACCATTGGTATCACCTTGCGTAATAGCTATGCGTATTTTTCTTTCTTGTTCCATAGTTGTGTTTCTTTTAGGGGTCTAATAAGACGAATGGGTTTTGTGAGAGGTGCTCAAAAGACCACAAGCGGCGAAGATATCCTGTCCTCGGCTGGCTCGAATCGTTGAGAAAACACCGTTATCTGTTAGATAGTCTCGTAATGTCTCTATGCGGCTCAGGTCTGAATTAGGCAGATTAATACCAGGTATCTGGTGGAAGCGAATCAGATTGACGCGACATTCCAGCCCTTTTACTAACCTGACTATCTCGCGGCCATGCTCCAACGTGTCGTTGAGCCCGCCGAAACAAATGTATTCAAACGAACAGCGACGCTGATGGGTGAAGTCGTATTGCTTCAGCAGATCTACCACCTCACGGATTCCCATCGCTTTCTCAGCAGGCATCAATGACAGACGCTGGTCGTGTAAGGGCGAATGCATGGAAATGGCTATGTGACACTGGCTTTCGTCAAGGAATCGCTTGAGTTTGTTCCTGAGTCCCACACTACTAACCGTGATGCGTTTGGGGCTCCATGCATAGCCATCGGGGGCAGTCAAGATATCTGTGACTTTCAGTACGTTGTCCAGATTATCCATAGGCTCACCCTGCCCCATAAATACAATGTTGGTCAGTTGGTCGCGCTCGGGTAAGGCATAAATCTGATTCAGAATGTCTGCTACCGTCAGGTTGCCCTCAAAGCCTTGTTTGCCCGTTTGACAGAAAAGACAGTTCATCTTACAGCCCACCTGACATGAAACGCAGAGCGTAGCACGGTCATCTTCTGGGATAAAGACGGTTTCAACAAATTTGCCTGCGTTTTCCGAATTGTCAGAGAATGCAGACGTCCTCACCGGGAACAAGTATTTGACAGTACCGTCTACGCTACGTTGGCAATCAATAGGAGCCATGGCACCAACGCAATATTCCGCATCCAGAAGTTCACGATTACGTTTCGAAAGATTTGTCATTTCATCAATACTCATAACACCTTTCTCATAGAGCCACTTCGCAATCTGCCCACCTGTATATGCAGGCATACCTAACTGTAGGGCCACCTGTTTCAGCTCTACAGCAGTAAGACCAAGCAGTCTCTTTTTCGTTCTTTCGGTATTGAATGCGGATTTTTCCATGCAAGGTGCAAAAGTACAAATAAAAGTTGAATTGACAAAAACCTTTAATTTTTTTTATTACAATCCGACAGAAAATCGAATTACCTTAAATAAGGGTTCATGCGTACCTCATCGGCAATGACGGTGCGAGGGCCGTGACCTGGATAGACGGTAGTGTCAGGAGGTAGGGTGGCAATATGGGTGGCGAGGCTGTCGAGAAGCTGATTCCACGAACCGCCAGGCAGGTCGGAACGCCCTACACTCATGCGGAAAAGGGTGTCGCCAGAGAAGGCTACGTGCTCATCTGCACAATAGAAGGTGATGCTGCCTGGAGAATGTCCTGGGGTGTGGAGCACACGGAAGGTGTGACTGCCGAAGCTGACGGCATCGCCGTGAGAGAGCAGGGTGCCTACTGGGGCACTGGGTGGCACGCTACCCAAATCAAAACCCATCATCCGGCATTGTGCGTCAACGTCCTCAATCCAGGGCGCGTCGGCAGCGTGAGCCTCTGGTCTCAAACCGTAGGCAGAAAAGATGAAACCTGCACCAAACACATGATCGAAATGGCCGTGGGTGCAGAACTGCCGTACAGGCTTCAACTGGTTGTCGCGGATATAGGCTTCGATGGCCCTGAACTCGCTGTCGTAGAAGGCACCGCAGTCGATGATGACGCATTCGTGGGTCTCGTCGCTCACCACGTAGCAGTTTTCCTCAAGGGGATTAACGGCAAAAGTCTTGATGTTAAGCATTTACTTCAATTTTCATTCTTCAATCAAAGGGGAACGTAGATGCAATACTTTTCACGGAACCATTCCTCGCTGAAGTAATCAGAGAGTTCTGTGGTTTGCACGATATGACGGAAGGGCTGTGTCTCGCCTTGCAGATTACCACCCTTGAGGCAGATAACACCGTTGGGAAGGGCATTGTGCTGCTCCTTGGAGATGTTCTTACGGACAATCTTGATGAGGTCGGGTAGGGGCATCACGGCACGACTCACCACGAAGTCGTACTTCCCCTTCTCGTCCTCACCACGCAGATGTTCCGGGTGACAGTTCTTCAGACCGATAGCATTGCACACCTCCTGAGCCACACGGATTTTCTTGCCAGTGCCGTCGATGAGCTTGAACTCGCACTCAGGAAAGAGGATGGCGAGAGGCACACCAGGGAATCCACCGCCTGTGCCGAAGTCGAGAATCTGGGTGCCTGGCTTGAAGCCGATAAAACGACCTATAGCCAGCGAGTGGAGCACGTGGTGTTCATAGAGATTATCGATATCCTTTCGGGATATGACGTTAATCTTCTGATTCCATTCATGATAGAGCGCATTGAGCTGTTCAAACTGCGCATATTGCTCGTTGGAGAGCTTGGGAAAATACTTTTCAATCAATTTCATGGCACAAAGATACAAATAATTATGAATAAAGATGAAAGTGTTGGGATTTTTTCGTACCTTTGCACCCGATTTTTTAAAAAATTGGAAATGAATCAACTGAAAGCGGCACTTTTTGACCTTGACGGCGTGGTGTTTGACACAGAGCCACAGTACACGGTTTTCTGGGGAAGCCAGTGCCGATTGTACCATCCGGAGCATCCAGGTTTGGAGCATGAAATCAAAGGCTCCACGCTGGATCAGATTTACGATAAGTGGTGGAACGGCGACTTGGTGAAGGAGCGCGAAAAGGTGACTGAACGTCTCAATGCGTTTGAGGCGCAGATGGACTATACCTACATCGCAGGCCTGGAGGCTTTTATCGTCGACCTGCATAAAAACGGCGTGAAGACCGCTGTAGTGACCAGCAGCAACAAGCCTAAGATGGAGAGCGTGTTCAAGGCTCGACCAGAGTTTACGACCCTGTTTGACGCCATCCTTACCAGCGAGGACTTTGCTGAAAGCAAACCATCACCCGACTGCTATCTGAGGGGTGCCAAGCGTTTCGGCTTGCAGCCCAGCGAGTGCGTTGTGCTTGAAGACAGCTTCAACGGCCTGAAATCGGGTCGCGCCGCAGGGATGTTCGTCGTAGGTCTGGCCACAACGAATAAGAAGGAAGACATTGCACCGCTGTCGGACATTCAGATAGCGGATTATGAAGGACTAACATTTGATTGTTTAAAGGAAATAATTAACATTAAGCATTAAGAATTAAGAATTGAATTATGGCAGGCTATTTAGTGAGCGACGAGCGTAAAGTGACTACGCATCGCTTTATTGAAATGAAACAGAAGGGTGAGAAGATTTCGATGCTCACCTCTTATGATTATACTACGGCAGGCATCGTAGACCGTGCTGGCATCGACGCTATCCTGGTGGGCGACTCTGCCTCGAACGTGATGGCTGGTAACTCTACCACGCTGCCTATGACCGTAGATCAAATGATTTATCACGCCCGTTCGGTGGTGCGTGGTGTGAAACGCGCCCTCGTGGTGTGCGATATGCCCTTTGGCAGCTATCAGATAGGCTCACACGATGGTGTGGCCAACGCCATCCGCATCATGAAGGAGAGTGGCTGCGATGCCCTGAAACTGGAGGGCGGCGTAGAGATTATTGACACCGTGAAGCGTATTCTGGATGCTGGAATCCCCGTGATGGCTCACCTGGGATTGACCCCTCAGAGTATCAATAAGTTCGGTACCTATGCCGTGCGAGCAAAGGAAGAAAAAGAGGCAGCCAAACTACTTACCGACGCTCAGGCACTGAGTGAGGTAGGATGCTTTGCGGTGACACTGGAAAAGGTGCCAGCGAAATTGGCCGAACAGGTGACGAAGAGTATCAGCGTGCCTACGATAGGTATTGGTGCCGGTAATGGCTGCGACGGACAGATTCTCGTTGTGGCTGATATGCTGGGCATGAATCAGGGCTTTTCTCCGCGTTTCCTGCGTCGATACGCCGACCTGAACACGGTAATGACCGATGCTATAGGACAGTATGTCACCGACGTGAAGAGTGGCGACTTCCCAAATGAGAAGGAATCGTATTGAGAAGTGAGAAGTGTTGAGTGATAAGTTAAAAGTTCAAAGGTGAATACACAAGGAACAAAGATGCATATACGGCTGTGGCATAAGGAGCTCTGGCTTATGTCTATAGCAAATCTTTTACTTACGATGGCTGCTACGATGCTGATTCCCATATTACCTGTATGGTTGAAAATCTCGGCAGGGTTGGATAGCCAGCAGGTAGGTATTGTGATGGCATCTTTTGCGATAGGTTTGTTTTTGCCGGGTGCTTTTTGTTCGTATTTGGTTCAGCAATACAGGCGTAATGTGGTGTTCTTGGTCTGTGTCTTGATATTGGCTGTATCAATGATATTACCTTTTTTTCGGCTTCCAGCGTTACACTTGTTCCCAATGATTGTTGTATGGCGTATGGGACAGGGAGTCGTTTATGGATTAGCACAGATGGTACTTGTCTCTACGTTAATTATAGACACCTGTGAGTCGCATCAGCGTACTGAAGCTAATCATTCGGCTTCCTGGTTCGGACGTTTTGCCTTGTCGATAGGCCCTATGTCGGCTTTGTTGTTGATTCGTCTATCCAACACCATATCTCCATCGTCAATACCTGTATCGCCCAATTCTACACTTAATGTGTTCTTTCTCGCATTGGTGTGTTGTCTGGTGGCTGTCATCTTGGTTCTTTTCATCCGTTTTCCATTTCGTATACCAGAAGACCGTATGCATCTCTTAAGCCTTGACCGATTTTTCTTGGTGGCAGGCTGGCCTCTGTTTCTCAACTTGATACTCGTAACAACTGCTATCGGATTACTGATGTCGCTGAATGTTACGATAGAGGCCTACGGCATGGTTATGGTTGGCTTTCTGTTGGCTCTTATAGCCCAGCGTTTTGTTTTTCAGGATGCAGACTTGAAGAGCGAAGTGGTATCAGGATTGATACTGATAGGCACTTCACTTGTTATTCTTTTGGCATCGCGATATTCTCCTTTGACAACTCCAATCCTTGGACTTGGATTAGGGCTTGTCGGTTCTCGTTTCCTGCTGTTCTTTGTCAAACTGAGCAGACACTGTCAGCGCGGCACATCACAGAGTACGTTCATGCTGGCATGGGAAGGGGGATTGGCAATTGGTCTTGGATTGGGATATTATGCCTTCAGTGGACAGCCTATGATATTGCTGCTCACAGCCTTTATTCTTACCGCTCTGGCATTGCTGTTATATGTTTTATGGACTCATAATTGGTTTTTTAAACATAAAAACAGGTGAAAATGGCTTGAATAATTGCTTTGTTCCGCAGTTTTACCGTTAAAAAAAATAAAATCAACTGTTTCAACAAAAATTATTCGTAATTTCGTAGCCTGAAATTAATAGCAAGATTATTGAATGAAAAGAATCATACATTCATTTGTTATCGCAACCTGTTTGGCATTGCTGGGAAATGTTAACGCTTCTGCCCAGCAACTACAGGCTTCTCGCCAACATTATTCCACCAACGATGGATTGGCGAGCAATGCTATTGCTCAAATTGTGCAGGATGATTATGGATATGTATGGTTGGCTACGTGGAATGGATTGTCACGTTTTGACGGCTATCATTTTTACAATTACAAAACCGGTGCAGGCAGTCATATTAAAAATATGCATAATCGCATAAGCCAGCTTGCTGTTGATAACCAGCAAAACATCTGGATGCGAATGTACGACGGACGCGTGTTTTTGTTAAAGCGTTCTTCCGACTGTTTCCAAAACCCTTTCAAAAATGTAAGTGGCAGTGATGAGTATCGGACACAGAAGCCAGTTTTCGTCACAAGCAGCGGTGATGTGCTGATAGTGGTTGAAGGCGTTGGACTTTATAAGCTGAGAGTAGAATCCGATGAAATAAAGTCACAGCTCATCACGGTGAGCGATTTGAAGATTTCTTCTATTGCAGAAGGGTACCTTGATGACATCTGGCTTGGTACTAATAAAGGTGTGCATCGGGTAGATGCCAGTAATCTTACGGTTGAGCATAAGGGATTGTTCCTCGATGAGAACATTTTATGTATCTATTCCAACGGTTATAACGTCTTTGCAGGTACGGAGAGTGGAAAAATACTTTCTTTCTCGTATGGTCAGGATTCACAGGTTATTCGAAATGGTGGAACCTCGGTAGAAAAGATTTTTGTAGACAGCCACGGATTGATTTGGTTTACCGACAAACGAATGGGTGTGTCTAAACTAAACCCTGCTACAGGTGAAGAGAAGTTCTTCTTCCAGAATGTGAAGCTTCCCGATTATGACGGAGCAGGTGGTAAGTTTACCGAGAAAAACGGTGTGGTTTGGGTAATCATGAATCGTGGAGGATTTGGCTATTATAACCGTGAACGCGATGAAATGGAGTATTTCCATAACGACCCAACGAACCCTTGGAATCTTTCCAATACCGTCAATGCTATGCTGGTTACCAACGAGGGGGTGGTTTTCGAGTCTACCTCTCTTCGTGGTTTAGAGAAGATGGAACTCATCAATAAGACCATAGAACGAGTCTTGTTGGTTCCTGATGCCACCGAGATGATAGAGAACGAAGTCCGAGGTATGCTATATGACAGTACAAGGAAGCAGCTTTTGATTAGCAATAAAGCCGGACAATTGTATATCATTCAGGACAACGGCCAGCGTTCATTGTTTGAAAAGACAGAAGACGGGCAACCCTTAGGTCGTATCTATGGCATATCAAAAGATTCAAAAGGAATTTATTGGTTGTCATCAAAAGACAATGGCCTGTTCAGGATGTCGCCTGTTGGCTCTGGTTATTCTATTGAGAATTATCGGCATATTGACGGTGACGAAACTTCATTAAGCGATAACCGTGTCTATTATAGCGTGGAAGACCCAGATGGTAACATTTGGGTTGCCACCTATGGTGGAGGCGTTAATTTGTTGCCAAAGGGCCATGAGGATTTCCTGTATCCCAAGCGTGGCATGAACAATTATCCCATTGGATCTTATCAGAAGGTACGAACAGTGGCTGTTGCAAAAGACGGAAATGTGTGGGCAGGCACAACCGATGGCATACTTATCATGTCCTATAAGCAAGGAAAGGTACATGTAAGCAAACTTGAAGAATCCGAGGAATATCCGGAAGATATACTCTTGTCAAACGATATTGTATGTTTGGATCGTGACAAACAGGGTATGATGTGGGTGGGAACCAGTGGTGGAGGCTTAGCCCATACCATCGGTCAGGACTCAAAAGGCCGTTGGCGTTTTGAACAATTCGGGGTCGAGGACGGACTGGTGTCTGATGAGATTAAGAGCCTTACTTTTGACAGCCGTGGTAATGTATGGTTTGCCACTGATCATAACCTTTGCTCCTTTGATTTAGGCAAGCGTATCTTTGCTACTTACTCTAGCCTTGAGGGTGTTGACGAAACCAACTGTTCAGAAAGTTCGGCAACGATGCTTGGCAATGGACATATTCTTTTTGGTACGCTCAATGGTTATTATCATGTGGATCAGGAGAAACTGGTTACCTCCACTGGTTCAATGCTGAAACTGCGTATCACTGATTTCTGGTTGGACGATGTGATGCAGAGTCCGCGCTTAAATAGTCAGTACACCTATTATGTGCCAGATGCAAAGAAAGTAGTACTACCAAGCCACGATTCCCGTTTCATGTTCCGATTTGCATCGTTGAACTATCAGTTGCAGCATCGTGTACACTACCAGTATATGCTTGAAGGGTATGATGCTGACTGGCAAAACGCTAATGAACGCCGTATGGTATCGTATGCAGACGTACCCGCTGGCACCTATAAGTTCAAAGTGAAAGCTTTCCTGCTTGATTCGCCAGACAAATTTGACTTAAAAGAAATTGAGGTTATAGTGCCTGCATCTTTCTTCATGTCACATACTTCAATATGGGTATACATTGTTGTAGGTATTGTAATCATGTTAGTTCTGATGTTCTGGTTGCAAGCTCGTCGCCAAAGGCAAGAGAAAAAACGCAAGAATGCAGCATCCAACTTATATGTCAACCAAAAGGAAGACATGGATTTCATTCAAAGTGTTCAGGAATGGATGGAGGTGAATTACAAAGACTCTGCACTTAGCATTGAACCGCTTCTTAAACAGTTGTCAATCAGTTTGGCTGACTTCGAGAGCCATCTGAGGAAAATCACTAAGAAGTCCGTTCGCGATTATATCATTGATTTCCGCCTGACCAAGGCAAAACAACTGCTTGAACAAACCAACGATAGTATTGCAGACATCTCGTATAACACTGGATTCACCGATGCAGCACAGTTCTATCGGCATTTTCAAAGTATGACGGGGTTGACACCATCACAGTATCGTGATAAGTTCAGACAGGTGAACATAGACGAAGAAACAACAGCTTATGAGATCATGGAATAGAATATAAAGAATAGAGTAGGGGCCGCCTTGGTTCGATCGGGATACTCATCAAATAACATTGAAAACCGGGCAGTCTTCTCTTGTCAATGGCGGGCCATTAACCAAGCGTTCTAATAAATGCCGATGGATTACAAAGACAGAGAGCACCCAAAACCTGTGATAAAGGAGTTTTCATCACATCACCCTGGCGGTCCCATTTTTTTTGATTTAAGAATTTAGAGATAATTATTATGTTCTCAGGGATTATTGAAGAATTTGCCACTTTAGTGGATATCAAACGCGATAGGGAGAATATCGATTTCACGCTGACATGCTCGTTTACAGATGAATTGAGCATAGACCAGAGTGTGGCACATAACGGTGTTTGCCTGACTGTTGTCAAGATAGAAGGGAAGAACTACGTGGTGACAGCTATGAAAGAGACATTAGACCGTACGAACCTGGGCCTGATAAAGGTTGGCGACAAAGTCAACGTGGAGCGATCGATGCTGATGAATGGACGACTTGACGGACACATCGTACAGGGACACGTAGATCAGACGGCAAAGTGTGTGAAGATGGAAGATGCAGGTGGCTCTACATATTTCACCTTTGAATATCCTGAGAACCGTGAGATGGCGCGTAGAGGCTACTTTACTGTCGACAAGGGTTCTGTAACCGTCAATGGTGTGTCGCTTACTGTATGCAATCCCACTGCAAATACGTTCCAGGTGGCTATCATCCCATATACGATGGAACATACAAATTTCCAAGACATCAAGGTGGGAACCGTTGTGAACTTGGAGTTCGACATCTTGGGTAAATATATCGCCCGACTGCAGCAACTGTAGAAAATGTAAAAATTGAAAAATGTAAAAATGTAAAAATTAAAATATTTATGCTTACACTGAAACTCATTACTGAGGAAACCGAGCGCGTGATTCGTGGCTTGGAGAAGAAGCACTTTAAGGGTGCAAAAGAGGCAATTGATGAGGTCTTGGCCGTTGATAAAAAGCGTCGCGAGGCTCAGCAAACATTGGACAAGAACCTGAGTGAGGCCAAGAAGATGGCTGCTCAGATTGGTGGCCTGATGAAAGAAGGCAAGAAGACTGAGGCAGATGCAATCAAGGCACAGGTGTCCGAGATGAAGGAAACCAACAAACAGTTGGAAGAGACGATGAACCAGGCACAGGAGGAGATGACACGTCTACTTTGTCAGATTCCTAATATCCCCTATGATGAAGTACCAGAGGGTGCAGCAGCAGAGGATAACCATGTGGTGAAGTCGAACTTGAAGGAGTGTACGGAGAAGGATACCGTAGGTAACTGGGACGTAAATCCATCATTGGGTATTGCTAATCCATTGCCTCACTGGGAACTTGCTAAGAAATATAATCTTATTGACTTTGATCTTGGTGTCAAAATTACAGGTGCAGGTTTTCCCGTTTATATAGGTAAAGGTGCTCGTTTGCAGCGTGCTTTGATTAACTTCTTCCTCGATGAGGCTCGTAAGAGTGGCTACACAGAAATAATGCCTCCTACGGTTGTAAATGCCGCATCTGGCTATGGTACAGGTCAATTGCCTGATAAGGAAGGCCAGATGTATCATTGCGAGGTAGATGATTTCTATCTGATTCCTACTGCCGAGGTGCCTGTAACGAATATCTATCGTGATGTGATTCTCGACGAGAAGGATTTGCCTATCAAGAACTGTGCCTATACAGAGTGCTTCCGTCGTGAGGCTGGTAGCTATGGTAAGGATGTGCGTGGATTGAACCGTCTACACGAGTTCTCTAAGATTGAGATTGTACGTATCGATAAGCCTGAGCACTCTAAGGAGAGCCACAAGGAGATGCTGGCTCACGTTGAGGGCTTGCTGAAGAAGCTCGAACTGCCTTACCGCATTTTGTTGCTCTGCGGAGGCGACCAGTCGTTTACATCATCTATTTGCTACGACTTCGAGGTTTACTCAGAGGCTCAGGGACGCTGGCTTGAGGTGTCGTCAGTATCAAACTTCGATACCTATCAGGCTAATCGTTTGAAGTGTCGTTATCGTAACTCAGAGACCAAAAAGACTGAGCTTTGTCACACGTTGAACGGTTCGGCTTTGGCTCTGCCTCGTATTGTAGCTGCTTTGTTGGAGAATAATCAGACGGAGCAGGGTATCCGCATTCCTGCAGCCCTTGTGCCATACACAGGCTTTGAGATAATTGACTAACAGACTTACGTATTATCATTTTACACCCCGAACCGTTATACGATTTGGGGTGTAAAACAAAACAATAACATTATGTTACGAAACCGATTCGCTTTATTGTTCCTTTTGGTAGTCTGTTCAGCAACTGCGATGGCTCAGAACCATCGCCTGTGGTATGCCCGTCCTGCCAGCCACTGGCTGGAGGCTCTGCCTGTAGGCAACAGTCACATGGGGGCCATGATCTATGGGGGTACAGAGATGGAGGAAATCCAGTTGAACGAAGAGACTTTCTGGAGCGGAAGTCCGCATAATAACAACAGTAAGGAGTCGCTGGCAGTACTGCCTGAGGTGCGCCGACTAATTTTTGAAGGCAAGGAATTCGAGGCTTCAAAACTTATCGACAAGCACTTTATTCCTGGGCCTCACGGTATGCGTTATCTTCCACTCGGAAGTCTGAAACTGTCGTTTGGGCATAAGGATGTGCAGAACTACGAGCGCGCACTGAACCTTGGCGATGCCGTTGCCACTACCACTTATATTTATAATGGCGTGAAGTACGAACGCACGGTGTTTGCATCGCAGGCAGACAATGTGATTGTAGTGCGACTGAAGGCAGACAAAAAGGGCGCACTGGATTTTGACATCAAGTTCGACAGCCAGTTGCAGTCGAAGGTGATTCCCACGGTTGCGAAAGGCGGCAAGGGAAAGTTGAACCTTCTCTCTGCTACCGTTGAGGGCGTAGCGCAGGAAGGTATCAAGGCAGGCTTGAATGCCGACTGCAAGGTGATGATTGAGGCTGACGGCACAGTTGAAGTAGAAGACGGAGGCCTCAGCGTGGACGATGCCACTACGGCTACACTCTATATTGTGGCAGCTACCAATTTCGTGAACTATAACGATATCAGTGGTGATGCCGAGAAAAGGAACAAGCAGACACTTGCCTCGCTAAACGGGAAGAGCTATAAGCAGTTGCTGGCCGACCATATTAAGAAGTATCAGGAGCAGTACAACCGTGTGTCGCTCACGCTGCCGAAGTCGGACAATTCAACTTTGGAGACAGATAAGCGCGTATCGGCTTTTGAGAAGGTACAGAGCGACCTTGATATGGTGTCGCTGATGATGCAATACGGCCGCTATCTGCTGATTTCTTCAAGTCAGCCAGGCGGTCAGGCAGCTAATCTGCAAGGCGTATGGAACGATAAGATGAATGCACCCTGGGATTCGAAATACACCATCAACATCAATGCCGAGATGAACTACTGGCCAGCACTCGTGGGTAATCTGGCCGAGACACAGGAACCCTTCTTCTCGATGATCCGCGACTTGAGTGAGACGGGTGCGAAGACTGCGAAGGAAATGTATGGCTGTAGAGGTTGGGTGGCTCATCACAATACGGACATCTGGCGCATAGCAGGCCCTGTTGACGGTACGCCCTGGGGTATGTTCCCCACGGGTGGTGCCTGGCTGACCACACATATCTGGCAGCATTACCTCTATACTGGCGACAAGCAGTTCCTGGAGAGGTATTATCCTGTGATGAAGGGTGCTGCCGACTTCCTTGTGGACTTCATGCAGGAATATCCTGCCGACGGAGAGATCAAGCAGGCAGCAGGGTGGGTGATGACCGTTCCTACTGTGTCGCCGGAACACGGACCTCGCGGAAAAGGCACTAACGTCACAGCAGGTTCTACGATGGACAACCAGATTGTGTTCGATGTACTGTCGCAAACCATCGCAGCTGCCAAGGTGCTGGGCAAGGACATTTCCCAGTCCTCATCGCTCATCTCTTATTTGCAGAAGCTCCCGCCTATGCAGATAGGCCGGTACGGACAGTTGCAGGAGTGGATGATTGATGCCGATGACCCTAATGACGAGCACCGGCATATCTCACACCTCTACGGCCTGTACCCCTCGAACCAGATATCTCCCTATTCGCATCCAGAGTTGTTTACTGCTGCTGCCAACACGCTGAACCAGCGCGGCGATATGGCTACGGGGTGGAGCCTGGGATGGAAGACCAACTTCTGGGCTCGTATGCTCGATGGTGATCATGCCTTCCAGATTATCAAGAATATGCTGAACCTGTTGCCCGATGACTCGAAGTCCCGTCAGTATCCTAACGGACGGACCTATCCCAACCTCTTTGATGCACATCCACCCTTCCAGATCGATGGTAACTTTGGCGTGAGTGCAGGTATCTGCGAAATGCTGTTGCAAAGTCACGACGGTGCCGTTCATCTGTTGCCTGCCTTGCCCGGCGAATGGAAGGAGGGCGAAGTGATAGGCTTGCGTGCACGAGGCGGCTTCATCGTGGACGAGAAATGGAGTGAAGGTCAGGTTCAGACAGTGACCATCAAGTCTACAATTGGTGGTGTTGTGCGACTCCGCTCTTATGTCCCCTTGAAGGGAAAAGGACTGAAAGAAGCTACGGGGGCTTGTCCCAACAGCTTGCTGAAACCTGCTGATATCAGAGAACCGTTGAAGTCTGTTGAGCTGAAAGATTTCCCACTGCGCCCCTTGCAGAAGGTTTATGAATACGACGTGGAGACGCAGGCAGGCAAGGTTTATCGTTTCCAGAAACAATAAATGAAACAAATAGAAAAGAATGCGACACATCTTCCAATATGATGTGTCGCTCTTTTTTGTACCTTTGCAGGCAGAAAGCGTTAATAATAACTATCAACTAAATTTTTTAATCAACACAATGAAACAACCCAGATTGTTTGCTCTTACTGCGATTTTTGCAATGAGTACTGCTGTGTCGATGGCACAGTGGGGACAGGCTGACCCCAGAGCGGATGTCGGTTTGAAGGATGCCTACAAGGATTACTTTACTATTGGCGTAGCGTTGAACCAGCGCAATGTCAGTGACGAGGCCCAGAAGGCACTCACTATTAAGCAGTTTAACAGCGTAACGGCTGAGAACGACTGGAAGCCAGGCGAGATTCACCCTAAGGAGGGCGTATGGAACTTTGAGAAGGCAGACAAGATTGCCGACTTCTGCCGTCAGAATGGTATCAAGATGCGCGGTCACTGCCTGTGCTGGCATTCACAGTTTGCCGACTGGATGTTTACCGACAAAGACGGCAAAGAAGTGTCGAAGGAAGTGTTCTATGAGCGTCTGCGCGATCATATCCACACGGTGGTGAAACGCTACAAGGATGTGGTTTATGCTTGGGATGTGGTGAACGAGGCAATGGCCGATGACAATGGAGGCCCCCGCTTCGGATTCAGACGTCGTGGACAGGAACCAAGCCCTTATCGCCAGAGCCGTCACTTCAATCTCTGCGGCGATGAATTTATTGCCAAAGCCTTCCAGTTTGCACGTGAGGCCGACCCCGACGTGTTGCTGTTCTACAACGACTATAGCTGTGTAGACAACGGCAAGCGCGAGCGTATATATAATATGGTGAAGAAGATGAAGGATGCCGGTGTACCCATTGACGGTATCGGTATGCAGGGTCACTACAATATCTACTTCCCTGACGAAGATCAGCTTGAAAAGGCTATTGTGCGCTTCAAGGAACTGGTGAAGCATATCCATATCACTGAGCTCGACCTGCGTATGAACAATGAGAGCGGCGGTCAGCTGATGTTCTCACGTGGTGAGGCAAAACCATTGCCAGGTTATATGAACACACTGCAGACCGACCAGTATGCCCGTCTGTTCAAAGTGTTCCGCAAGCACGCTGATGTCATTGACAACGTCACCTTCTGGAACCTGGGCGACAAAGACTCTTGGCTTGGTGTGAACAACCACCCGCTGCCTTTCGATGAGAACTATCGTCCGAAGGCTTGCTACCGTGCTATCCGCGACTTTGACCCTGCGTTGGACAACCGTCAGCCTAAAGAGGACTTCAAGCCAAACTTTTGGAACCAGGCTGGTCAGGAATATCCTCAGGTGAACAGCGAGGGCTATGCCCGTTTCCGTATTGAGGCTCCAGATGCAAAGTCTGTCATCGTAAGCCTTGGACTTGGCGGTCGTGGCGGTACCGTGCTGAAGAAGGATAAGGATGGTGTGTGGACAGGCACTACCGATGGTCCTATGGATCCTGGTTTCCACTACTATCACCTCACTATCGATGGTGCTACAGTTAACGACCCCGGTACGGGCAACTACTTTGGCAGCTGCCGTTGGGAGAGCGGTATTGAGATTCCTGCTCCCGATGAGGCATTCTATCAGAACCGCTTCGACGTGGAGCACGGCAAGATGGTGCAGGTGCAGTTCCCATCGAAGAGCACAGGTTTGGTGAAGGTTGCCAACGTCTATCTGCCCCCCACCTACGACAAGAACAAGAGCGAACGCTTCCCAGTGCTTTATCTGCAGCATGGATGGGGTGAGAACGAGACCAGTTGGCCTGTACAGGGCTGTGCCGGACTCATTATGGACAACCTTATCGCTGAAGGCAAGATCAAGCCCTTCATCATCGTGATGACTTACGGTATGACCAATGATGTGAAGTTCGGCGGTATCGGACAGTTCACTGCCAAAGAGTTCGAGACCGTGCTTTGCGACGAGCTTGTGCCTTATATCGATGCCAACTTCAAGACTATTGCCAAGAAGGAAAGCCGCGCTATGGCCGGATTGTCAATGGGTGGCATAGAGACCAAACTCATCACACTGCGTCGTACGGAGATGTTTGCCTACTACGGCCTGTTGAGCGGTGGTACCTATATGCCCGAAGACATCAAGGATCCCAAGCAGGTGAAGATGATATTCGAGAGTTGCGGCAGCAAGGAGAATCCCGACGGTATCAATAAGAGTGTAGAGGCCTTGAAGTCTGCCGGTTTCAATGCTCACGGTTTCGTCAGCGAAGGAACAGCCCATGAGTTCCTCACCTGGCGCCGCAGCTTGAAGGAGATGGCTCCGCTGCTCTTTATTAAATAAGGTGGTATACGACCTGCAAGGCCGCAAGGTGAATGGGCTCATCCGCAAAGGCCTGTATTTCAAGAACGGACAGAAGCACATCATCAAGTAATGAAACGAATATATCACATCTTCTTAGCCTGTCTTACAGCTATGGCTGTTATGGCGCAACCGAAGTTCAGCCAGCCGCATGGACTCTACGACGTGAATAACCTTACAGTGGCCATGACCGGCAGCGACGCTGATGCTGTGATCCGTTATACGACCGACGGCAGCGAACCTACCCTGAAGAGTAGCAAATACACATCACCGCTGACCATCAGGAAAACAACGCTTCTCAGGGCAGTGGAGGTGAAAGGCGATTCCCTCTCGCCTGTCGCTACGTCATCGTATATCTTTGTCAACTCTGTGCTCAGTCAGCCTAATAATCCTACTGGCTATCCTGACACGTGGGGGCAATATACACAGATGAACGGTACGGCAAAGGCTGACTACGAGATGGATCCCGAGATGACTGGCGACAGCAAACTGCGCCCAAAGATTATCGAAGGCCTGAAACAACTCCCCATCCTGAGCATCGTCTCTGACAAGGACAACTTCTTCAGTCATGAGAACGACTCTGTGAAGGGCGGTATCTATATCTTTACGGGGCCTCCCGTTGGCGACGCTACTGGTCTCGGCTGGACGCGCCCTGCCAGTGTGGAGCTCATTGGCGGTCCTCAGAACCATGACTACACGGGAACTTGCGGCGTGCGCCTGCATGGTGGCCACGGACGCTTGGCTGAGAAGAATCCCAAGCACTCCTTCCGCTTGGTCTTTAAGAAGGAATACGGTAAGAAGACGATGAAGTATCCTGTGTTTGGCGAGGATGAACCGAGTCAGTTCAACCAATTGGTGGTTCGCTGTCATTTCGGTAATGCCTGGCAGCACTGGGCCGAGGATAACCGTCAAAGGGCGCAGTACACCCGTGATGTCTGGGCGCGTAGGATACAGAAGAAAATGGGACACACCAGCGTGAATGCCCTCTACGTCCACCTGTTCCTCAATGGGATGTACTGGGGACTCTATAACATTGCCGAGCGCGTGGACGATCAGTATGGCAAGGATCATCTGGGCGGCAAAAAAAACGACATAGATGTCATCAAGATAGAAGAGGACGGCGGCAATCATATCGAAGCCAGCGAGGGCGACCTTGCAGCCTGGGAAGAGATGAATGCAGTAGCCGCCAGAGCTGCCGACGATGCCTATTACCAGAGGCTCGACACGCTGCTCGACATCGATAACTTCATTGACTATATGCTGATAAACCAGTATGCGGGCAATACCGACTGGAACCATCACAACTGGTATGCCATACGCCGTCATAACAATGAATCGGAAGCCAGCGAGGGCTTCAAGTTCCTCTGTTGGGACAGCGAGCTGATACTGATGAATGTCAGCGAGAACCTGGCCTCGGGTGCCGTAAGTAGCGACAAGGCGGGAGCCGTAACGGCCATCTATCGCAACCTGCTGCAGAATCCTAAGTTCGCCAAACGGTATGTGAGACGCGCCAAAGAGGTCTTGACAGCCGACGGACTGCTTGGTGAGAAGTCGGTTGTTCAGGTATGGGACAGCCTCTATTACACCATTGACAAGGCACTCTATGATGAAGCTGCCCGCTGGGGCGACTATCGTCGTGATGTGCATCGCTGGCAGAGTGGGGGACGGCTCTATACCGTTGACGAGTTCTATATCCCTGAGCGCAACCGACTGCTGTATGAGTATTTCCCAAGCCGCAGCGAGAAGGTGCTTGCCGACATCCTGAGTTATGTTGACGTAGATGATTTCGAGGCTCCGGAGGAATGGGTGCCGCTGACCCCCGATATGTTCTATGTATGGGATGGTACCGGTGCTGATGCCAAACCCACGAACGATTGGAGTGTTGACTGGAATCTGAACAGACAGCTGAATGGCGGCAATGTCGTTGTAGGCTCCAACTCCGTGACCTACAATCAGTTTGCCGACCTTAGTCAGTACGACCGGTTGATAGTACGCGGTACGGGTAGTGGATTCCGTATCGTTGCCAACCGCTTGGTGAATCATGGGTCGTACAAACAGATTGTTGCAGATTTCAATGAGTGGAGTCAGTACTGGGATCCCGACTACGGCGTGCTGTCTATTCCGTTGGACGAGATTAGCCGTATGGCTGATTCACAAGGCCAGCAGCGGGTGGAAGACTTTGTACACCTGAATACGATTAAGGTGAACTCTGGCGGGCAGCTCACTGTAAAGGGCATATATCTCGTGCCGAAGAAAGAATTCACTACGGTAGAGATGGCCGCTACCGACCCTCAGCACCATCATCGGTTATATAACATAAGCGGTCAGGAAGTAATCCGTCCTACCAAAGGCATATATATAAGAAACGGCAGGAAAGTCATTCTAAGATAAAAATTGTCAAAACCGTCACTTTTCATATTAATCATCTAAATTTCCTGCCATCCGAGGATACGCCAGACGATACCATCCCGGTATTCCTCAAGGACATCATGAAGCTGTTGGCCAGGAAATTCCCCACGTTTACCATCCATAAAGGTACGGAGATTGAGCTCGGTAAAAGGCTTACTTCTATGGGGTATAAATATCATAAGATGAACAGTGGAGCGTCTTATAGGATCAAAGAGAAGGCACATTAGAAAGTAAAACAAGTTGTTTTGGTGTCTTAAATGGGCCATTTCGCAACCTAAAGTGACGCGTTTTAACCACCAAAACAACTTGTTTTGCATCGTGATGGAAAGTGATGGATAGAATATAACCATCACTTTTATAACTTATTGAATATTAAAGTGATATATAAAAAAGTGACGGATTCATAAAGAAAGTGTAGACCTCCTCCATGCAAGAGTGACAAAATAAGAGGCATCCGATGAGGATGCCTTTCTTCATGTTATATGCTTTGTATGGCGGTGATGTGAAGGCAGCATCATACTCCAAATCATCTTTGATTCCCCCTGCTTTTAGACGATTGTGGAACAGATGCCGACGAACGGCTTGCTGATAACCTCTTTTAAGAAAACATTGTGTGTGGAATGAACGCTTTATGCCAATAAATGCTTAATTTTGCACACAGAATATGAAGCACCTAATCTTAGCTATCCGTCAATCATTATCAGCAAGGCTTAGTCTTTGTGTTGTTGGCTTTGTGGCCATCTTTTTCATCGCTGCTCTTTTCGTGATGTTCTATTATGCACGTGCCGCTGTAAAAAAAGAGGCATTAGATAAATCGTCGGCAGCACTTGACGGTATGATTCAACGGATAGATAACAGGCTGCGTGAGGTAGAGATGATTTCTGCCAATATGTATGCGGATGTAGAGAAAAATCTGGACGATGCTGATTCCCTACAGCAAATCACCCACAAGATGTTGGATAGTAATCCTACTATTGTTGGCTGTGCCATAGCTTTGGATCCTTCTTTCTGTCATAATAGAGACATTCAGAGGTTGCTCTGTTCTTATCGGGGCAGTGATTCCATCTCTGTGTCTGACCACTTTGGAAACCGTCCTTATACAGAACAGGAATGGTATACGTGGCCATTCAATACTGGTGAGGCAAGATGGAGCAATCCTGAAATAGAGAACCTCAGAGGAGGGTATCCTGTTATGGGGTATAGTATCCCTATCAGGAAAGATGAGCGTATCGTTGGCGTTTTCACAACGGCAATCTCTTTGGAGTGGCTGTCGAAGACCATAGAAGATGCCCGCCCTTCTGAACGTACCTATTGCTCGCTCATCAATCAGGATGGTACCTTTATTGTTCATCCCGATACAGCTTACCTTCAGGCAAAAACGGTCTTTCAGCTATTGAAAGAACATCCAGATGAGAATCTGAGGCTTCTGGCTGATGAAATGTTGAGAGGTAAGACGGGCTATATGTCCGTGAGCATCTACGGCGTGGACTGCTATGTGTTCTATAAACCTTATAGGAATACTGGATGGGCTGCCAATATCGTAAGTCCGAAGGATGATGTCTTTTCCACATACCATCGGCTGCAAAAACGCATGATTGCCATTATGATTGTGGGATTACTGGCGTTGTTGATATACTGTTGGCATATCATCCATATCCAGCTTCGCCCGCTTCGATTGCTCGACATTTCGGCACAGCGGTTGACAATAGGTCATTTCGACAAGCCTATTGCCGACAGCTACCGTAAGGATGAGGTGGGTGCCTTGCAGAAAAGCTTCCGGGCCATGCAGCGATCCTTGGGCAGATACCTGAAAACGATAGAACAGCGCAGGACTGTTTTAGACGAGCAGAATGAAGCTCTGCGTGTGGCGCAAGAAAAAGTTTTCGAGGCTGACCGTCTGAAATCGGTCTTCGTGCATAATATGACAGACCAAATGGAACGGCCTGTGAGGGAAATCAACACGTTGGTGAATAGAATTTATCACGAACATTCCCATCTGAAGCACGAAGAAGTAGTCAATATGGTGAACCAGATGACAGAGTGTACACGCACGGTGACCCACCTGCTTGACAAGACGATAGAAGTATCATTGCACAAACAAACAGAAGACTGAAACAATGCCATTACGTAAAGTTTACAATTCATTAGCTGTAAGACTGGGTGTCGGCATCGTACCCTTTGTCATTATTGTGTTTGTTGTGTCTCTTGGATTTCTATTTAAGTGGTCAAGAGAGATGGTGCGCCAGGAAGCCATAGAACATACCTATTATGTGTTGGACAATACATCGATGCGTGTGAATGGAGGATTGATGCCTGATGAACAATTAGATTGCTTTGTGCTCAACTCAGAGGGGCGTTATCTTCTTCACACTGACTCTGTGAGAATGGGGAGGAAAACCATTTTTGATGATTTGAATCCAAAGACTCAGGCTGATGTCATTGCCTTAGGACATGAAATGGTGGCTGGAAAAAGCGGATATATGAATGTTGTCGTCGACGGTGAAGAATGTCTGGTGTTCTATCAGCCTTTAGAGAATACGTCCTGTAGTATTGCGCTGATTTGGAAGGAGAGCGATATCTTTCATAGTTACAATAATCTATTGTATGTCTTGGTGCCGCTTCTTTCCATAGGGTTGCTGCTCCTGATGTATTTCCTGCGCAGAATAGTTAATTTCTTTATTGATCCGCTCAATCGCCTGGCTTGGCAGACCCGTCATATTGCCGATGGAAATTTTGATGTGTCTATGCCTACTTCTACGCGTGTGGATGCTGTTGGACGATTACAGAACAACTTTGCAGATATGCAACAGTCATTGTTTAAGTATATCAGCAATCTGGAACATGTAAACAAAGAGACGGAACGGCGTAATGAAGAACTGGCAAATGCTAATCAGCAGGCGGAAGATGCTGTGCAGCGTCAGGTAGTATTCCTTCAGAATATCTTGCATCAGATTCGTACACCGTTAAATATCATCATGGGATTCGTCCAGGTGCTACGCGATGATTATAAGGCCATTCCTCGTGAAGAGATGGCTACCATTACTGAGACGATGGTTCATAATTCCACTACGATTATGCGTATGGTACATATGTTGACGGCAGCATCGGCACTCGATGTGGGAAAAGTGGTGGATTGTGAAGATAGGGTTCCATGTAATGGGGTGGCTTATGAGGCTGTAAATATACACCATCAACGGTCATCAAAGGGGAGTACACCATATGTGGTAACCAGTGTCCCTGATGATATGTATATTAACATACATAAGGAGTATTTCCTGAAAGCACTCAATGAATTGCTCTATAACGCTGAAAAATATGGCATTGTAGAAGGTAAGGAATCAGAAGCTGTCATCACATTGAGAGTTAAGAAATGTGATAGCTTTGTGCATTTTATAGTGGAGGACAACGGTCCTGGTGTGTCACCTGCTCATCGTGACCATATTTTCAATCAGTTTATCAAAGCCAATAGTTTCTCAGAAGGTCTGGGGTTGGGGCTCTATGTTTCCAAGCAGTTTGCCAAGATGATGGGCGGTGACTTGACTCTTGACGAAAGCTATACGTTGGGGGCGCGCTTTATACTTGCTGTTCCAGCATAGACCATTAGGGATAAAGGTAACAACAAGGCGGTATATCTCTTTGGACATACCGCCTTGTATTGCCTTGTGCTGGCTTGCTTATGCGTTCTGGGCATCAATAGCCTTGATTTTCTCCTTTACCAATTGCAAATCGTCCTTGAGTTTCTGGATCTTGCGGTTCATCTCCTCAATGAGGCTGTTGCCTTTCTTGCTGCTGGCAGTGAGGAAGCACAGGTTGTTTTCGTAGGTATGGATGTCCTGCTTCAAATTGTCGTACTGACGCATGAGGCGTTGACGCTCATTGTCCAGTGCACCCTCGCCACGCTCTGCTACCTGCTTTAGGTTGTCCTTGAACTTATTGAGGCGTTTCTTGGCTACGCTGATGTTCAGTTCTTTGTATAGCTTGTCCAGCACAGTATGATATTCTTCATACACCTTGTCCTTCTCTTTGAAGGGAACGTGTCCTATGCCGTTGTATTCCTCTACCAGCTTCTGGACTTTCTCCTGCAAATCTTCACCAGCCTCTTCTGCAACAGCTTTCAGACGCTCAATGACATTGCGCTTCTTCTCCAGATTCTCGTGCTCTTCGTTGCGCTGACCGGCACCGGCGGCATTGCGTGCCTCAAAGAACTTGTTGCAGGCTCCGAGGAACTCCTCCCACAGCTGGTCGCCCAGCTTCTTGGGTACCATACCAATGGTTTTCCATTCTTTTTGCAAAGCAATGAGCTTGTCGCTGGTAGAACGCCAATCGGTGCTGTCTTGCAGTGCCTTTGCCTTCTCTATGAGAGCGCGCTTCTTATCGGCATTTTCCTTGAAACTGTCTTTCAGTGTCTTGAAATATTCGGCTTTATTGGCAAAGAAAGTGTCGCAGGCTGCACGGAAACGCTCGAAAATCTTCACGTTCATCTTCTGTGGAGCAAACCCAATGGTCTTCCATTCTGTCTGAATGGCAATGATCTCCTGAGTATGGCGTTCCCAGTCGCCACTGCCCTTGTTCTCTTCAGCAGTGATTGCTTCTACTTTCTCGCAGAGTTCGGTCTTCTTTGCTAAGTTCTCTTCTTCACGGGTGCGTAAATCCTCGAAGTGCTGCTGATGACGCTTGTTGATAACAGTGCTGGCTGCCTTGAAGCGTTGCCATATTTCTTCGCGAAGTTCTTTGCTCACTGGGCCTACCTCACGATATTCCTGATGCAGTTGCTGTAACTGGTGGAAGGCACTGATTACATCTTCTTCATCGGCCAGTTTCTCGGCAGCCTCACAAAGGCGTGTCTTTGCTTCCAGATTCTTCTTGAAATCCAGTTCGCGAGCCTCGCTGTTCAGTTTCAGCAGGTCGTAGAATTGCTCAACATACAATTGGTAGTTACGCCACAACTCGTTTGCACTCTCTGCGGGTACTGCCTTGATGTCGCGCCATTCCTGCTGTAGGGATTTGAATTCCTGATAGGTCTTGCTGGCTTCTTCGGGAGAGGTAACCATAGCCTTAATCTTCTCGATAATAGCCTGTTTCTTTTTCAGGTTCTCTTCCTTCTCTGCTTCCTGTTCGCGGAACAACTGTTGGCGGCGTTCTTTGATAACGCCCATCTCAGCCTTAAATACCTCTTCGTCTTCGTCAGGGGTGATTTGATAGGTTTCTGGGTCGCCTCCACCGTCAATATACTCCTTCAACTTCGCCTCACGCTCTGCGATATGCAATTTGTAGAATGCCGTCTTCAGGTATTCCACTTCTTCTTTTTGCGGAGCGTCCTCGCTATGCGCTATTTCTTTCACGCGCTCGAGCACTTCTTTCTTGGTAGTGTAAACCTTGCGCTCTTCAGCTGATGCTGGATTGTTTTCTGTTGTTTCTACTGCGGTCTCTTCGACCTTCACTTCTTGATTCCCCTGTTCGAGGATGTTTTCTTGAGAGTCCATCATTTAACTTTTTAGTTACTGAATCGGTTGGTACATACAAAATTAGGCCTCAAAATTACTTAAAATAATTTATTTGGCCTAATTATTTGACGTTTTTTTTTGTTTTCTGGGCTTAAATCAGCTTTTTGTAGCGGAACAGCCACCAGGCAACACCAGAAACACCGATAGAAATGATGAGTGCAATGACGAATCCAAACGAGTTCTCCTCCATACCGTTTATCAGGTTCATGCCAAATAAAGAAGCGATGAGCGTGGGGAACATCATGATAATGGTTACTGATGTCAGCGTACGAATCACGGTGTTCATATTGTTGTTGATGATGCTCTGGTATGTGTCCATTGTTGACTCCAAGATGTTGGCATAGATATTGGTGGTCTCGCGAGCCTGTGTCATTTCGATTCCAACATCCTCTATGAGGTCTGCATCCAGTTCGTCAATCTGAAGCTTGAACTTCAGCTTCGACAATAGTGTCTCGTTTCCACGGATGGAGGTCTGGAAATAGGTGAGCGAGTCCTGAAGGCGGCTCAGTCCTATCAGGCTTTCGTTGTTCACGTTCTGATCCAGGTTGCGCTTGGCCTTGTCAATGAGCGAGTTGATTTGCTTCAGACGCTTCAGATACCACACGGCGCTGCTGTAGAACAATCGGAATATCATATCCACATAGTCGGTGAATCCCACGCCGCGTTTCTGCTGATAACTCACGAAATCTATCATCATATTCGTTTCGTAGTAACACACAGTGATGGTCACATCGCGTTTGTGGATGATACCAAGAGGTACAGTGGTATAGGGAGTCCTTGAGCGAACTTCCCTCACATAGGGTATACGTAGGATGATGAGCATCCATCCGTCATCGTATTCGTAACGTGCACGCTCGTCGGTATCGCTGATGTCGCTGATGAAATAGTCGGGTATGCCGAATCTCTCTTCCAGTTCATGCTGATCATCTTCGGTTGGACACGTCACTTGTATCCAACAATTGGGCTGCCACTCCTGTAGTTGGTTCAGTCCACCTTGGGTGTTCCAGTAGGTTTTCATTGTGCTAATCCATTTTTAATGCATCATGCATAATTCATAAATATAGCGGCAAAGGGATTAGCTGCCTTGCTCGCTATCCCCCGCCATTACAAATTGTAATAATCCGCCGGGTAATCGTCCATAATGTTGTTTGTATTTGGTTTAATTTGGGTGCAAAGGTAATAAAAAAAGGTAAAAGTGAAAAACGAAAAACGAAAAATTTGCTACCGCTTATGTTTTTTATTCATGTAGCGGTAGCAAATTAATCACTTTTCACTCTTTACTTTTCACTTCATCGGTATATCTTCCAATGTTTTCTTGAGTAGGGTCCAGAAGGGTTCCACAGTAGCGATGAGGGCACGCTCTGTAGTGGTGTGGGGCGACTTCATCGTAGGACCGAGACTTACAACGTCGAGCCAGGGGTATTTGCCCAGGATAACTGAGCACTCCAGTCCGGCGTGGTCAACCTGGATGATGCCGTCTTCGCCAAACAGCTCCTTGTATTCTTTTAACAAGAGGTGCAGAATCTCGCTGTCAGGGTTGGGATCCCAGCCGCCATACGAGCCAGCGGTCTCCACTTTCATGCCTGCCATTGAGAAACAGCTTTCCAAGGTCTTAACGATATAATCCTTCATGTCTTCTCGACTTGAACGAGCCAGGATCTTGATGCTGGCCTTTCCATCGCCAATGTTTATGATGGCGAGGTTCGAACTTGTCTCTACCACGTTGGGATAGGCGGGAATATAACGGATGACACCGTCGTGACAAGCATATATGGCATCAACGATGTTGTCCTGAATCTCAACAGGGATTTCTGTCTTTGGAGTCTCAACCTCCTCTACGATAACTTCGATACCCTGAGGCTCAATGAGCTTGAATTCATCATTGAAAGTCTCTTTCCAGTCCTCTGCTAATTCTTTCAATGCCTCAATATTCTCCTTGGGCAAGGTGAGGATGGTCTCAGCCTTGAAAGGAATGGCGTTGCGCATATTACCACCCTGCCATACAGCCAGACGTGCGTCGAGCTCCTCGATAGCCTCTCGCACCATCTGTACCATCAGCTTATTGGCGTTGCCTCGGCCTTCATGAATCTCTAATCCCGAGTGTCCACCACGCAAGTTCTTTACCGTCAAACGTACGGCAGCATCCTCTGGATCCGTATCCACCTCTTTATAATCTAAGGTTGCAGTAACATCGATGCCACCAGCTGAGCCAATAACAAATTTTCCCCAATGCTCTGAGTCAAGGTTCATCAGGATGTCGCCCTGCAGCTCACCCTCAGGCAGGTCGTTTGCACCATACATACCCGTTTCCTCGTCAGCGGTGATGAGGGCATCAATGGGGCCATGCTTCAGTGACTTGTCCTCCATGATGGCCATGATGGCTGCAACGCCCAGACCATTGTCGGCACCCAGTGTGGTACCTGTAGCCTTCACCCATTCCCCATCAATCCAAGGTTGGATAGGGTCGGTCTCGAAGTTATGTGTTGACTCTGGTGTCTTTTGTGGTACCATATCCATGTGAGCCTGTAGGATAACACCCTTTTTGTTCTCCATGCCTGGCGTGGCAGGCTTGCGAAAGTGAATGTTGCCGGCAGGATCCTTTACGGCATAGACGCCACATTGCTTGCCGAAGTCAAGCAGGAACTGCTGTATTTTCTCCAGATGTCCGCTGGGACGGGGAACTTGTGTCAGTGCGTAGAAATTCTTCCAGATGCACTGTGGATTCAGATTTTGAATTTCGTTCATAGTTTTTGTTTTTAGGGTTTTATTGAGTAATTCTGTGTGAGAGTATACTGTTGCCCTTAGCATTACGCACAGAAGTGAAATTAAGCACTAACCAAGCATAAACTCCTAAGAGTATAACCAGCATGGTCTGCACCGTGTGGACGATGAGTACAAAGACGAGAGCTTGATGATCGGCTACGCCATAGAGTATCAGCATCGTTTTGATAGCGAAGTGCCAGGGACCTGCACCGTTGGGCGTTGGCACGATGACGGCGAAGTTGGCAACGACAAATGAGATAAGCGCACAGCCCAATCCCAGGTTCGCTGTAAAGTCGAAGCAGAAGAAAGTGAGGTAGTAATGCAGGAAATACATCACCCAGATGCCTATGGAGAAGAAAAGATACAGCGGCAAGTTCCTTACATCTTTCAGCGAGAGCACACCTTCCCAGATGCCTTGTAGTGTCATGCGTACCTTATTATATATAGAGAGGTTTTTCAGCAGCAAATGGAGCAATAGCACCACAGCTACGCCACACACAGCCGTAACCAGCCATCCCATCAGGGAAAAACCGCTCAGGATATTCTCGAACGAAGTGCCTGTCTTCTCGAAGAAAGTGCCGAAGGTGCTCAAGCTGAACAGTACAATGATGCCTGAATAGAGCATCACGATGAGTGTGTCAACAGCCCTCTCAGTCACTACTGTACCCAGTGCTTTTGGAAAAGATGTCCCTTCCCACCTGTTCAGCACACCGCATCGTGTGAACTCGCCTATGCGGGGTATGACCAGCGAGGCTGCATAGCTCATAAATACTGCATTGACGGCTACTGATGAGCGTGTCTTTTCGCCCAGAGGTTCAAGCGTCTGCTTCCATCGCCAGCCGCGAAAGGCCTGCGCCAGTATGCCAAAGGGAAACGATAGTAGCATCCACGTCCAGTTCATTTCGTTTATCATAACGTGCTTGATGCTCTGCCAGTCCTCGCCACGATACATCCAATATAGTATTGCACCGCCCAGAACGAACGGCAACAAGATCTTTGCTGTGGTTTGCAGGAGTTTCATGCTGTCTGTTTACTTTTCGTTTCCATTCCTGACATAATCGACAAACGCATACGGATAGGCGTGACGATCGTCGGCGGGGTGGTCTTCACGCCACTCTTCCTGCCAGCCGGCAGTATAATCCGGAAAGAACGTGTCGGCCTTGTCGGGTGTATCGTCAATCTCTGTCAGACAGAGACGGTCGGCCTTATCCAGCAGGTTGTTGTAAAGGCTGGCACCTCCTATTATATATATGTCCTCATCGGGCTGGCAGCTGATGATGAAATCATCCCAACACGTAAAACATTCGCAGCCAGGCAGTGACTTCGTACTTTTTGTCAGCACGCAGTTGCGGCGATTGGGTAGGGCACCTTTCGGCAGGCTCTCAAATGTCTTCCGTCCCATCACGATGGTATGCCCCGTTGTCAATGCCTTGAAACGCTTCAGGTCGTTGGGCAGCCAGTATATCAGTTTGTTCTCAAAGCCGATAGCCCTGTTATTCGCTACGGCAGCAATCATCGATATCATACGCTTACCTCCGCTTTGATGTGTGGATGAGGATTGTAGCCAATGAGTTCAAAGTCCTCGTATTTGAAGTCAAAGATGCTCTTCACGTCGGGGTTGATCTTCATCTTTGGAAGTGGTCTTGGTTCACGCGTCAACTGCAAACGGGCCTGCTCCAAGTGGTTCAAATACAAATGCGTGTCACCAGTAGTATGAATAAACTCACCAGGCTTTAAGCCACATACCTGAGCCATCATCATACAAAGCAAGGCATACGATGCGATATTGAAAGGCACACCAAGGAAGGTGTCTGCACTCCTCTGATATAGCTGCAACGACAGTTTGCCATCAGCCACATAGAATTGGAAGATGGTGTGACAGGGCGGCAGTGCCATCTTGTTCACCTCAGCCACGTTCCATGCCGACACAATCATGCGCCTTGAGTTGGGGTTGTTCTTAATCTGGTCTGCCACATATTGTATCTGGTCGATAGTTCCCCCGTCGTAATCAGGCCACGAACGCCATTGGTGTCCGTATACGGGACCCAACTCACCGTTCTCGTCAGCCCATTCATCCCAGATGTGTACATTGTTCTCTTGAAGGTATTTAATGTTCGTGCTGCCTCTGAGGAACCAGAGAAGCTCGTAGATGATACCCTTCAGGTAGAGTTTCTTGGTGGTGAGCAGCGGAAACCCCTCCTCCAAGTTGTATCTGCTCTGCGTGCCGAAGATACTCAGTGTACCCGTCCCTGTGCGGTCACCCTTCTGTGTACCTTCTTTCAGTATGCGGTCAAGTATGTCTAAGTATTGTTTCATTTCTGTTTCTTATCTAATTTACGGGTGCGAAGTTACTAAAAAACGAGCAAACCACAAAGGATTCGCCCGTTTTTTCAATCTTTTCATTTTTCAATTTTTCATTTTCTCATTTTTTCATTTTGGCTTACTTTTTTTTACAAGTGGCTTACTTTTTTTTACAAGTGGCTTACTTTTTTTTACAAGTGGCTTACTTTTGAGTGGGAAGTGGCATAGTTTTGAGTTGCCACATTTGCCACATTATTTACAAAAATCCTCACGCGTACGTCTGTACACTATATACACGCGCATGCGCAGACGTACGCAAAAAAAGTTCAAAATATAGTGTCAAATGTGGCAGATTTGGCATCTTCCGGGTATGAAATAAACTTTCCGTTCAATTAATTTGGATGGAAAGTTTTTTGTTTGTACCTTTGCGAAAAATCAGAAGATCATAACTCTGGTTTTAGTTTAATTGTTAGTATGGGGCTTTATGCAACAGGAAAAGAGAGCAATAGTAATTGGTGCATCATCAGGCATAGGTCTTGAGGTGGCAAAGAAACTTATTGATGAGGGCTGGAAGGTTGGTGTCGCTGCCAGAAGAGTGGAACTGATGCAAGGTATTGGTGCTGTGGCTGTAGAAAAGATTGATGTAACAGCAGAAGAAGCTACTGAAGCTTTACAAAGATTGATTAGCAAGGTGGGTGGTATGGATCTGTTTTTCTATGCATCCGGAATAGGCAAACAGAACCGTGAGTTGCAGGAAGATATCGAACTGGCAACGCTTCAGACCAACGGCCTTGGCTTTACACGTATGATAGGCGAGGCATATAGGTATTTCGCCCATCAGGGACATGGGCATATTGCTGCTATCACATCGATAGCAGGTACGAAAGGACTGGGGCCTGCACCGTCTTATTCGGCTACCAAAGCCATGCAGAACGTCTATCTGCAGGCATTGGAGCAACAGGCCAATAGTCGTGGGTTAAACATTCGGTTTACCGATATCCGTCCGGGATTCGTTGATACGGCATTGCTAAGCGGTGACTTCCATTACCCCATGATGCTGAAACCTGAGAAAGTGGCTAAGGAGATTGTCTATGCTGTCAATCACCATCAGCATATTCGTGTCATTGACTGGCGCTATCGCCTGCTGACTGCTCTTTGGCGTAGAATCCCGCGTTTCCTCTGGCGCCGATTCAGATTGTAATTCATAAACAGTTCTTACAATGATTGGAAAAACTTCTTTAGTGGCTCTTTTCCTGTTGATGTTGACAGGAACGGCTTTTCCACGTGATTATAATATTCTGGAGTACGGGGCAAAGTCAGATACGACGGTGCTCAGCACGAAGGCACTGCAACAGGCCATTGACGATTGCTCGAAAGCAGGAGGGGGTAGGGTGATAGTGCCTACGGGCAACTATAAGATTGGCTCTGTCGTCTTGAAGTCGAATGTCCATCTCTATCTGGAACAGGGGGCTACGCTCTATGGCAGTACGGAGTTGAAGGATTACCTGCCTATGAAATCCGACTACGTGTCGCTGCGTACACAGACCTCTACCATCCAGTTGATTTACGCTGATATGGTACGGAATGTGGTGATTGACGGCTATGGCACCATCGATGGGCGAGGTCGTGTATTCAAGAAGCTATCGTGGAATGATGAAGGCATCACCCGTCCGCATTTGCTCCGTTTCATACAGAGCGAGGACATTACGGTGAAGGATATCACCTTGAAGAACTCAGGCTGCTGGATGCAGCATTATCTGGCTTGCGACCGTTTGAGGATTGAGGGCATCAAGGTCTTTAACCGTAATAACTATAATAACGATGCGCTGGATATAGACGGTTGTCATGGGGTCATTGTAAAGGGCGTGATTGCTGATAGCGATGATGATGGTATCACGCTGAAAAGTACCTCGCCACGCCTTTGTGAAAACATCCGCATTGCCGACTGCGTGATATCAAGTCATTGTAATGCCGTAAAACTTGGTACTGAGACGAATGGCGGTTTTCGTAACATCAGCATCAGCGGTATCGTGGTCAAGCCCAGTAGCGATCAGTCAAGCCTGTTCTTTGGCGCTCCGTCGAAGATAGGCACCTCGGCTCTCTCGCTCGAAATAGTAGATGGCGGTGTGATGGAGAATGTCAGTGCAACGGACTTCACCGTTGAGGGCACAGAGTCGCCCATCTTCATCCGTTTGGGTAATCGTGGGCGAGGTTACAAACTTAGGGAAACAGCAAAAGGACTAAGCGGAAAAGGGAATGACGATACCATCACCGAACTGATTCCGATAGATCATGTGGGCACGATAGACGGCATTCGAATCCATCATTTCCAAGTGAGGAATGCAGGACCAGTGGGTTGCTCGATAACGGGCTTAGCAGGTCATCCTGTACGTCATGTCTGGCTGTCGGATATCTCCATTCATCAGCAAGGGGGCATAAAAGCCAATGACCTTCAGGCTATCAACGACTCCATCAGCAATGAAAAAGAGAAAGCCTACCCAGAAGCAACAATGTGGGGCTACCTGCCTGCCAAGGGCTTTTATTTGCGACACACCAGAAACATCCATTTTGAGAATGTCACGATTCAGACTTCTGAACCCGATGCCCGTCCTGACTTTGTGAAAGAAGACACTGAGGGCTGGGGCGACCAAGGCGATGGCACCTATCGGAATCCAGTATTGAATGTCGACTTCTCTGATCCTGACGTCGTCCGTGTAGGCAATAAGTATTATATGGTGGCATCCGATTTCCATTTCCTGGGTATGCAAGTATTGGAGAGCGAGGATATGGTGAACTGGCGCTATATCAGTCAGATATACAACCGCTTCGATGAACCAGGGTGGGACAGTAACCAGCATTATGCCGGTGGTTCGTGGGCAGACGTTCAGGGGTGTCGGCTTGTGCAAAGAGGGTATCTTCGTGGAGGCTCAAGGTAAACGGGAACTCGTTGTCAAAGGAAAGTTCGAAAAGCTCTGGGTACGCGTGAACAATAACTGTATCGTGAATAAACACCAGTTCTCATATAGCATGGACGGCATCCGCTTTGTTAATGTCAAAGATGCCTTCCCTATGCGTGCAGGCTATTGGAAAGGCATTCGTGTGGGGCTGTTCTGCTATGGAAAGAACGGCATGGCATCGTTCGATAACTTTACTCAGAAGGTGCTTCAATAGGCTGAAGCACGGGCTTGTAGTCGTGAGGCAGATGTGTGGTCTTGATGCGCCACTCCTTAGGATAGAGGTTGTTAGCGCGATTACCAATATTCTTCACTAATCCGAGGGGTTCGCCCATAAAGCATACCGTTACCTGTTCGCGTGGTGTATCTGGAGGGAGTATGAGGGCCTCGCCGCGGAGGTAGGAGAGAGCCTGAGGGTAAGAGAGATCAAAAAGACTATCATGACTCTCCCCTGACCCCTCCTTGTGAGGAAGGGGAGTGGTTAGAACAGGTATCGGAGATTTTCGAGAGTTTTTACTCCCCCCACTTGTGAGGGTTCCCTTCTTCCTCAAAACGCAAACAAAGAGGCCTTCGCTGCGACTAATACCAGGAATGAAACGGTAGACGGGCTCATTGAAACCTTCGAGCAAAGAGCCAGTGATATTCCACTCAGGTTTTGTTTCAACAGGTAATACAATAGCACCCAATTCTTCCATCATCCAACGGATGTTTTCTTCGTTCTCTTTTATATTAAATGTACACGTACTATATATTAATATTCCACCTTCGTTAAGACATTGCCATGCATCACTGACTATAGTGCGCTGCAACTGCCAGCATTTCTCTACGTTTTGCAGGCTCCATTCCTGAATGGTGGCTTCATCCTTGCGGAACATTCCTTCACCGGAACAGGGAACGTCACAAAGAATCAAGTCGAACTTCATTTTCGCCTTTCTGTAGTCGCGTGGATAGAGATTGGTGACATAATGATTCTTATACCCCCATTTCTGAATATTCTCAAGAAGAATGTTGGCTCGCTTTTGTATTGGCTCGTTGCTATAGAGCACGCAATCTTCGGGCAGAACGGCACGCAACAATGTGGACTTGCCACCAGGGGCGGCGCAGAGGTCGAGGGAAGTTATAAGTGAGGAGTGATGGGTGATAAGTGAGAGATGCTGGCGCAAGACCTCATCAATAAACATTGAGCCTGCTTCCTGCACATAGTAACAGCCAGCATGAAACAGGGGGTCGAATGTAAAGTTTGGCCGACTTTTCAGATAAAAACCATCACGGCACCAAGGCACCTGTTCTCCATCTATTACCTGAAGTCCAGAGGCTTTCATGGGGTTAAGGCGAATGCTTACGGGTGTTTCTTCATTGAATGACTGCATATATCTTGCAAAGCGTTCAGGCCCCATCAGTTGCGTTGTTGTACGTATAAAATCTTCTGGTAGTCGCATAATTCGTCTGCAAAAATAATAAAAATGGCGTAAAGCAGCAAACAATGTCTATGATTTCTTTCAAATTGATATGAATCAAGTGACAAATCATAAATCGGGGGTTAAAAATCAAATAGTTGTGCTTGTATGTTGAAAATAAGTTTAACTTTGCATCCAAAAAAGAAATAAAATAATGAAGAGTATTTTAGATGGACGCACAGCTTTGAGGGCTGAAATAGAGCGAATAGCAGAAGTTGCCGGATATCTCTGGCAAAACGGATGGGCTGAGCGCAACGGTGGCAACATCACAGTGAACATCACAGAGTATGCGGATGACGAAATTCGCAGTATGGCTCCTATCAGCGACGTTAAGCAAATTGGCGTTACGCTGCCTGCTCTGAAGGGCTGCTACTTCTATTGCAAGGGTACAGGCAAGCGTATGCGTGACTTGGCTCGTTGGCCTATGGAAAACGGATCGGTGATTCGTATCCTTGATGATTGTGCTTCATACGTCATTATTGCTGACAATGTCGTTATGCCTACAAGTGAGTTGCCCAGTCACCTGTCTGTTCACGCTCGTCAGATAGAGACAAATTCTGGCTATAAGGCTACCGTTCATACACATCCCATCGAACTCGTTGCTATGAGTCATAACCGCGCTTTTCTGGGTAAAGACGTGCTGACGAGAATTCTGTGGAGTATGATTCCTGAAACGAAGGCCTTCTGTCCGCTGGGCCTGGGCATCGTGCCTTACACTCTGCCTGGTTCAAACGCATTAGCTGAAGCTACACTGAAGGAACTTGAGGAGTACGATGTTGTGATGTGGGAGAAGCACGGCGTGTTTGCTAAAGGCAAAGACGTGATGGATGCTTTCGACCAGATTGACGTATTGTCGAAGAGTGCCAAAATATACATCAATTCGCGCTGTATGGGCTTCGAGCCTGAGGGTATGAGTGACGAACAAATGAAGGAAATGACTAAGGCATTCAACTTGCCGCGATAAATAAGACTGAAAAACAACTACTGACTACATATATATTAAATGAAACGAAAAGGTCCCGGTGTTGTGAAACACTGGGACTTTTGATACTATCCTGCTGTTGAGTAGAATGGACGCTCTTGGCTTGAACATTCTTGATTACTTCAGTTTCTCGCTGATGAATTGTGAGAGTTCTTCTCCGCGAAGTCCTTTTGCAAGCACCTTGCCTTGATTATCGATAACTGCCGTGAAGGGAATGGTACGTACACCAAAGCTTTGGGCTACAGATGATGTGCCACCTTGTAAATCGGACATCTGAATCCATGTGAGTTCCAATTCATTAATGCTGCTGATCCATGCTTCCTTATCGTCGTCAATAGATATGCCCACGATTCCAAGCCCCTTTTCCTTGTTATCAGCCAACAGCTTCTTCAGTGCCGGCATCTCTTCTCGACAAGGTTGGCACCATGATGCCCAGAAATCAATCACAGTGAGCTGGTTCTGTTTAATAATATCCATAATGCTTACCTCAGTGCCATCAGGTGTCGGCATTGAAAAGTCTTGTATAGTATCACCTTCTTTAGTTGGGAAGATGTTATCAAACATTGCCTGAATATCTTTGATTTCCTTACGATTCTTAAAATCAGCGGGCATCTTTGCAATATGTTCGATGATTTCATCTTTTGTAAACACATCATCGTAGGCCATCTGTGTCAACAACAAATAACCCAATTCGTTGTCAAGATGTTTTATGGCAAGGTTCTTGAAATCCTCTTTCATCTGATTTTGAATGTCGGCATACTGAGAATAGACAGCCTTTTGAGTCTCAGGGCTAACAGAGTCGGCATATAGAGGTGCGCTAAGTGACTCAAACTTTTTCTGATACTCGCTCTGCATGTTTATCATCTCTTGCAAGGCATCGTTGGACTTTGTGCCAGAGACTTCTGAATTTCTGGTGGTTGAAAGCACGACGTTAATGGTACCTGGCTCACGGAAGAAACCTACCATTGACATATAGTTTGAAGCCACGATAGAGCACATCACTGTGGAGTCGCTCTCACCGCTCCATTCAAACTTACCATCCTCAACGATTAGAGTATCGAGAGGTTCTTGAGAATCCATTGACATCACAAAAAGAGTGTCGCCGTCGTTGAATCCTTCTGCCACACCTTTAACCTTGTAACCGTTTGAGTTACAGGATGCCAGTGTGATAGTGGCTAAGGCCAATCCTAAAAGATAATTTGTTTTCTTCATTATGTTATAGATTATACCAAATATTGATCACTAATACTCTCATTCTCAATGACTCGACGAATGGTCTCTGCAAACATATCAGCAACGCTGATCTGTTTAACCTTGGCACAACGCTGGGTGTAAGGAATAGAATCGGTGAACACAATTTCTTCTAATGCCGACTCTTGTACACGGTCGCTGGCAGGGCCGCTCATTACACAATGGGACGCACAGGCACGCACACTCTTTGCGCCAGCCTCCATCATCAAATCGGCTGCTTTGGTGATAGTACCAGCGGTGTCTACCATATCGTCGATAATAACTACGTTTTTGCCTTCAACTTCACCAATAATCTGCATTGTAGCAACGACGTTGGCACGTGCCCGCGTCTTGTTGCAAAGCACAAGTGGACATCCCAGATACTTGGCATAAGTGTTGGCTCGCTTTGATCCACCAACGTCAGGCGATGCAATGACCAAATTCTCCAGATTAAGGCTCTGCAGATATGGCAGTAATACGCCGGAAGCGTAAAGATGGTCAACAGGGACATCGAAGAATCCCTGAATCTGATCGGCATGCAAGTCCATAGTAATAACGCGATTAACTCCGGCAATGCTCAACAGGTCGGCTACGAGTTTTGCGCCTATGCTGACGCGTGGTTTGTCTTTACGATCCTGACGGGCCCATCCGAAATAAGGAATGACGGCATTGATCGTACGGGCAGACGCACGCTTGGCAGCGTCAATCATCAGCAACAGTTCCATTAGATTGTCACTGTTTGGGAATGTGCTTTGAACTAAGAAAATGTCACGTCCTCGAATTGATTGCTCGTATGACACGGCAAATTCGCCATCAGAGAACTTTGTAATTTGCAATTTGCCCAAAGGGCATCCCAAGCTTTGGCAAATCTTGTCAGCCAGATATCTCGTTGCTGTACCCGAGAATACCATGTAAGAGTCTTGTGTAGTCATTGCTTTATGTAGTACGTATAAATATATATCTTAGTTAACTGCTTTATGCAACTTCTGAAAGTGCGATATGAGCTCTTTGTAGTCTTGTTCCTGATGAATATTAAAGCGATTCCAAAGATTTCCGCATATCACTACGCCTCCAAAGCCTAAGTCACGTATCTGCCTGATATTCTCCAGCGTGATGCCTCCCATAGCGTAGACGTGTTTGTCAATGAGACCTTTTCTGCTTGCATCACGCAATTCCTCTTCGGTTAGCGTCTGCTTGTCTTTTGGATTGCTCTGACTGTCGAATATGGTCTTCAAGAATACATAGTCGGCTTTTTTCTTCGCATCATGCAATTCGCTAATGCTATGGCAAGTGCAACTGAAATGTCCCTTGTAGCCATAGGGCAACTCTGCGTCGGCGGTATTCAGATGAATACCTTTTAAGTCAAATTCTTCACGCAGATAGAAGTGGTCGTGAACAGTAATTTTTTTGTAATAGTCTTCAGAGAGCAGTGTAAGCAGTCGTTCAGAATAGACAGGCTCAGAACCTGGCTTATATAAGTGCAGATTATCCATTCCTTCTTCGAAAAGAGTGGTCAGGATTTTGTCTTCTTCCACGAAAAACGTGGCCTTTGTCAGGATGATAAGTTTCATCTACAACCCTTTTTATTATAAAAGCCCTATCCTTAAAGAATAAGGGCTTTATGTAATTATGTGATTCCGTCGGGATTCGAACCCGAGACCCACAGCTTAGAAGGCTGTTGCTCTATCCAGCTGAGCTACGGAACCGACCTCGCTTTGGGGAAAGATCCCCGTTTGCGAGTGCAAAGGTACTCCTTTTTTATGAATTATGCAAATTTTCTTGATGCGAAAGCAAATAATAATGATTTTTTTAGACTTTGAATCTAATATAGGCTCTGTCATCAAAAGAATTATTACCTTTGGCAAAGGCTTTTGTGGCCTTAAACTGCCCAATGTTCAGTGGGTCGTTCTCTCGTTGCCAGGTTAGTTTTTCTTCTGATTCTTGAAGTGTAGTGCAAAGGTATGGGTAACCGTCGCTGGCCAGTATGATTTCCCACGGTTGGAAGTCTAATGTTATAATTCGTACGTATTGCTCTGGGATATGGAAACCGTCAATGACGCTATAAGTGATGTTCTGTTGCTTCATGGTTTCCAACATATGTGGTATAATCTGTTTGCGTGCAGTATCATTAATAAGGTATTGCTCCTTTGGCAGCGTGCCTTCTTTTATGATTTTTGCTCTTTGTTCTGCCAATTCTTGTTCATAGGGTTTGGGGTTATCATAGAAATCACCGCCAACCATGCATTGACAGTCGCCAATCATCCATATTTCTCTGTTCAGTCGGCTGAAGACAACAGCACTTGCCGTGAGTCTTTCCTCTGGATGTTCTGCCAACCTTGGAATGTCTGATTTCTTGTAGTGTTTTCGTATTTCCTTGGTTACACCGACACAGAATTCGTGACACGATATGCATTTTGGCATTTTACGGATGAAATTGCTGATTATCTGCATGGCATAACGACCATTGCTATTGAAAAAGCTATATCGGCGTTCGGTTTTTGATGTGGAACCATCGATGACGGCAATAAAGTCAGGAGTGACGACGATGCCGTCCTCGCTTTTCTTCTTTGGGCTTTTCGGAACGAGGCTTTGTTCTATTATTTGCATTTTGTGTGTCTTTATACCAGAAAAAATACTGTCGCTGCGCTTGTTTCTCCTGTGGTGTCTTTGCAGAGAATACGGGCTCCAGCGTATATGGGTCATATCCAGTGTACCACATCTCTGTGGCAACGGTCATTGGAGTAGGAGTGAAGTCTTGTACTTGTTCTAGTTGGAATCCAAGCTTACGTGTGATAGCTGCCAGTTGAGCCATATCTTCTTCATGGCATCCTGGGTGGCTACTTATAAAATAAGGTATGATTTGCTGATGAAGGTTTTCCTCTCGGTTTATACGGTCGAAGATGCGTTTGAATTCTTCAAACTGTCTGAAAGAAGGCTTTCGCATCAGCATAAGCACTCTGTCGCTTGTGTGCTCTGGTGCCACTTTCAATCTTCCGCTGACATGCTTGCATATAAGTTCTCGTGTATATACTTCAGCTGACCTATTGGCTTCCTCGTCTTTTCCTTTATATAATAGGAGGTCATATCTTACACCACTACCGATAAAGCTCTTCTTGACACCTTCTATTGCATCAACAGCGTGATAGACATCCAAGAGCTTCTGATGACTGGTGTTCAGGTTTGGGCATATCTGTGGATGAATACAACTGGGTCGTTTGCATTTTTCACAGGCATTCAGATTGCGTCCATGCATACCGTACATATTGGCACTTGGTCCCCCAAGATCACTGAGATAGCCCTTGAAGTCTGGCATCTGAACAACTTGCTTCACTTCTTTGACAATGCTTTCCTTTGAGCGACAAGCAATGAACTTTCCCTGATGGGCAGAGATGGTACAGAAAGCACAGCCTCCAAAGCATCCGCGATGTATATTGACACTATGCTTTATCATCTCATAGGCGGGTATTCTCTTGCCTTTATACTTGGGATGTGGCTGTCGGGTATAGGGTAAATCAAACGATGCGTCCAATTCTGCTGTAGTCATAGGAGGGTAGGGTGGATTAACAACCACGTATTGGTTGCCAACGCCTTGTATCAGTCTCTTGGCATGCATCATGTTCGACTGTTCTTCTATATGTCTGAAGTTTTCTGCTTGTGATTTCTTGTTGCGCATACATTCCTCATGACTATGAAGTATGATGTCGTTAGCTGTAGGCTTGATGTCCTTTGACAGGTAGACGATTTGGGGCAATTCGGTCAAGTCTTTAATACTTTCGCCTTGAGACAGACGGTTGGCAATTTCGATTGTTGTCTTTTCGCCCATTCCATAGCTAATCACATCGGCACCACTGTCAAGTAGAATACTTGGGCGAATTCTGTCTTGCCAATAGTCATAATGCGTCAGACGTCGTAATGATGCCTCTATGCCTCCAAGAATCACAGGCACATCCGGAAATAGCTGTTTAAGGATCTTCGTGTAAACGATGGTAGGATATTCAGGACGCATGTCGTGGCGACCATCCGGTGAGTATGCATCCTCGGAACGGAGCCTACGTGCTGCTGTATATTTGTTGACCATCGAGTCCATGCATCCTGGTGATATTCCAAAGAAGAGGCGTGGGCGCCCCAGTTTCTTGAAGTCCCGATAGTCACCGTGCCAATCGGGTTGTGGCACGATAGCGACCTTGTATCCTGCTGCTTCCAGTATACGTCCTATGACTGCTGCTCCGAAAGAAGGGTGGTCAACATACGCATCGCCTGAGAATAGGATCACATCAAGTGTATCCCATCCTCGTAATTCCAGTTCTTTTTTTGTAGTCGGTAAGAAATCAGTCAGCCGATACTCCATTTTCTGTTTGGTTCTTCTTCCAGTCAAGGAAAAGTTTTATTAAGTTTTGCAAGCCGATGGCCTTCATATTCGGGTGATAGATGACATCCAGACAGAGATCCAATAGCTGCTTGTCTCGTCCAGCTTCTGATTCCAGCAGGGAGCGGATGTTAAGTTTCAGCTTTTCAAGTACCCCTTCGTCTATGTACCCATTAGAGTCAATGAGGTCACGCAGCAGCTGGTATTGCTCTATGGTGGCAAGGTGTTGCTCGCTTACTTCAATACTTCTTGTTCCAGATGCGTTTGCTTGGATTTTTTTCATAATTATTTGGTATGTAAAAAGTTTAGTATTCCTCGCATAATAGCTTCTCGTTTTATCTTGTCGTTGATGCATTCTAACGGGAATCCCATTGTAAATGCCCGATAGTCGGTTCCGGGATAGGCTACTGCAGCGCAGGTTTCATTGTTGTATATCATTGTAGGGAAAGCTTTGCTGTGGGTAGGCATCAGTATGTCGCATTGCGTGGCAGCATAATGTGTCTCGTTCAGCTGGCGATAGAATTGGAATGTCGTACCCAGTCCCCTTACGTTTTCACTGATATCGTTGTTGGTTCCCTCGAAACTTACTTTCAGGACATCTGACAAGAAAGACTTTTCTTCATCGTTTTTCATGTCAGAACCAATGTATGCTCCGCTAACCAGCAAGTTTCCTCCGCAAGCAGTGTAGTCTCTAAGTTTTTCCTGCATACTCTGATGAAAGCTTTTGTAGGGGAGAAGGCTGTGTCCGTCGTTCTTTTCCAGTCCCAACACGAGGTCGACAATGTAGTATTTTTCTAAATTGATGTCGCCTTGTTCTATTGCCTGAGCCGAACTGCTGACAATATTGTATTCATTGGCTGTGCGGATGGCTTCTGCATGTGTTTCTACATAATTGAAATCGTTGCCTGCAATAAACATACCCCGGAAATCTTCTGTTGTATATCCCAAACCTGTAGAGTTCTCGATGCCTATTCTTTTTATGTCGAAGCATCGCTGCAGCCCCAGCCATCCTGCCGTCCTTCCGTATGAAACGCCGATGTCTTCGTTTAGGTCGAATCCTTGCCCTTCTTTACTGATAGCAGGTGATGACAGACGATTGAATCCGTTGACAACCATTATTGTTTTCGATGACTTTGAATGATAAAGTGCGGCAAGGACTTCTGTGGGGAAACTTTCGCCTCCGTCGTTAATGGCAGTAACTTTGAAGCGATAGAGGACGTTGGGCTTCAACTGTACTCTACACGATGCTCCTCTCAGCACGGTGCCGTTGTCAAATCCTGTATCGTCCTTGGCTATGTAAAGGATGTAGCCCGAAGGTTCCGATGTAGGTTCCTGTCCGTCGATCACCCCTTGCCAACTGATGTTTACCTCACTTGGCTTATCGGTAAACTCTATGTGGAAGCGGCAGGGAGCCAATGGCTGTACAACTGCTTTTTTCTTGTGCTTGCCAGTTATGTAGCGCAATATGGTCTTGTAGATAGAGCGTGCCAATGTGAATTTGAAATTGGGGTCTTGTGCATATCGCATGTCACCGAAGTTTTGATGCGACAAGGTTTCCAGAATGGCACTTGGCACTATAGGCAGGCGGGTTTCAGAATAGTTTCGGTCTCTCACTTGCCTTCTTGTCCATTCTCCGTAACTGTATCTAAGGTCACTTGCCAGGTTGTTCAACAGGTCTGTAGCCAATTCTTTTGATGCTTCTCTGCTGATGCCTGCAGCCAGACAGCTGTCGCCGTTATGTGTTGTACAGATGGAAAGTGAGCCGTAGATGCCTTCGCCTGTTTCTGTATATCCTGCATCGCTATGAATGGCAAGCGAAAGTTCTATGGGTACGCGGCGACCTACAGAGTCTGGGGCATAAGCAGAGCCTCCGCAAAGCAGATTGGTCATCAACGAGCGCACGTTAAGATCATCGCCATAGTCATATTGTCCGTTCTTGCAACTGTAAATTTCATAGGGCATACCGGCCCATTGAGCGTAATATCTGGCACCTTCCAGACATCTGGGCAGCCCGCTGGTCTCACCGCCTCGTTCTATGTTTCCCATTCCTCCACCGAAACGCACTGCATCGCTGGTGACAATGCCCTTGCTCTTACTAAGATTTGAGACAACCACTTTGTTTCTCTCGCTGCATCCTTTGTCGAAGTCGAAGGTTCCAAGATAGACCCATGTGAATCCACCCATCTGTTGGTTCACCGTAAATTCTGTCTTCTGCCCTTGATGGTACACGGTGTAATGGGCATCATCGATGCTGTTCTCCACTGTCTGATAGCTTACGTAGACAGCATATCGCCCATCTTCCGGAATGTTTGGCTGATAGGTGATGGTGCTCGTCCTCGTACCTTTATGGGTTGTTTCTGCCATACGTGCGGTGCCAGCCATAAAGGGATTCTCGTTGTCCTGATATGTGCCTGGGTGGAAGGCAAATCCTTGGCTGGGGGCAGTTTGCCATACATAACGTAAGTTTTCCTCGCGGTAGTTTGCAAGCGACGGCATATTGTCGTTGTCTACGATGACCTCGTTTCGCTGCCAGTCGCGTTCACGCGGTGTAAATACGTTGGCTCCTGCATACTCAAGCATTGGAATCAAATAGGGGACTACGATGGTTTGCGTAAACAGGTCTTCGGTGGTGCCGAAGAGTGGTGGTCTCTGCCATCTCCATCGCCCCTCGTTGTTGTCATAATAACGCCCGTGGCTTGCCCAGAGCGACAGGTGCCGCCCCTCAAGACCACTTTCTATTTTGTATGGTCGTGAAATGTTTCTTACCCAGGGTTGTCCTTCGTGGTCAATTTTCCCCCATGAGGTCTGGGCGTTCATGGTATTAGTGAAGCCGAGAATACACAGCCAAAGAAAGCAAAGTCTATACATTTCCTATAGTGAATAGCTCGGGCTTCTTGCCTTTGAAATCTTTAAAATAGAGTTTTATCTCGCGCATATCCTTTTCCAAGTCGCCTGTGGGAATAATGGTTTTGGTACACTGGATATGCTTTTTCTCATAGTCTAAGCCATAGAGGATGACTGGGATGTTGGCTTTCAGTGCAATGAAGTAGAACCCTTTTTTCCATTCTTCTACACGCGAGCGCGTACCTTCCGGTGTGATACATAGGTGGAACACCTTGGCCTTCTTAGCCGTCTCAGCCATCGAATCGGTCATACTGGTATGCTTCTGGCGGTACACGGGTATACCTCCCATCGCTTTGAAGATAGGTCCCAGAGGCCAGAAGAACCATTCCTTCTTCATCAGGAAGTTGCTGCCCAGCCCCTTTGCTCCGTTGTAGAGTTGCCCAATCAGGAAGTCCCAGTTGCTGGTATGCGGAGCCAGACAGATGATGTATTTGTCGGGATGAGCTTCAGTTACCTCTGCCGTCCATCCCATTTTCTTGAACAAGAGCCAGTTACAAAATTCTTTCCACATTTACAAATTGGATATTTGGTCTGCTATCTCGCTGGCTTGTGCAGCAAATTTCTCGCGTAGGTCTTTATAATAGCTTTGTGTACCGATACCCGGCTCTGGGTGCGACACACGACTAATGTAGTGACGCTGCGTCTTAATGACGGTTACAAGCAAGGCATCAGCATTCTCCTTATGGTATTCGTTGCCATACAGTGAAGCTGCCACTGCCTCAGAAAACAGCTCTTCGCAAAGCTGATTGATCGCTTTCTTTAGGGATCTTTTGTTTGCCATAGTTTTAAATAGTTATATTTTTGCTTTTGCAAAGATACAAAACAAAAACGATATATCCAAATATATTTCAGGCTTTTTACGCTTATTTAATTTAAGTATTGAACACCCATTTGCTAAACAGGTCGTTTGCAATACGTAAGTATGCCATTTACGATGCGTAAGTGTGCCATTTATGATGCGTAAGTGTGCCATTTGAAATTACGAGGATACAGACATTAAAATAGGGTGGGGGACAAAAGGAAAAACAAAGCAAAAAGAAACGTAAACTCAAAAAATGCTGTCTTTCTGAAAGATTTCTGCTGATTTTATTTGCATTTTACTTTATAATTGTTATCTTTGCACCCAAAATTTTGTAAACATGAGTCAAATTATCAAGCCCATCGACTATACTCCTTTGCTCGATATGCGACAGACGGAGCAGGGTATTAAACTGATTAAAGAGTTTTTTCAGGCTAACCTTTCAACCGAATTGCGCCTGCGTCGAGTCACTGCACCCCTGTTCGTGTTACATGGACTGGGAATCAATGATGACCTGAATGGCGTAGAACGTGCAGTAACTTTCCCTATCAAGGATTTAGGCGATGCCCGTGCAGAGGTGGTTCACTCACTGGCAAAATGGAAGCGACTGACACTGGCAGAGTATGAAATAGAGCCAGGCTACGGCATCTATACCGATATGAATGCTATTCGTGCCGACGAGGAACTGGATAACCTGCATTCCCTCTATGTGGATCAGTGGGACTGGGAAGCAAGCATCCGTAAGGAGGATCGTACGCTGGCATTTCTGAAAAACATTGTGGAGCGCATCTATTCAGCCATTCGCCGTACCGAATACCTTGTATGTGAGAGCTATCCCCAGATAAAGCCTTTCCTGCCTGAGGAAATTCACTTTATTCATGCCGAGGAACTGCTGGAGATGTATCCTGATAAGACACCCAAGGAGCGCGAGGATGCCATCTGCGAGAAATACGGTGCCGTGTTCCTGATTGGCATCGGTGGAAAACTGGCTAATGGTGAGAAGCACGACGGACGCGCTCCAGACTATGACGACTGGAGTTCGATGGCAGAAGACGGTAGAAAGGGTCTGAACGGAGACATACTGATATGGTATCCCGTACTGGGACGATCGTTTGAACTGTCATCAATGGGTATCCGCGTAGACAAGGAGAGCCTGTTACGCCAGTTGGAGATTGAGGGAAAACAGGAACGCGAAAAGCTATATTTCCATCAGCAACTATTGAACGACAAGTTGCCGCTGAGCATAGGTGGTGGTATCGGTCAGAGCCGACTCTGCATGGTGTTGCTCCACAAAGGCCATATCGGCGAGATTCAAGCATCTATCTGGCCCGACGATATGCGCCAGAAGTGCAAGGAAATGGGTATGCAACTGATATAGAAACAGATATCACTTCTGAAGGAGATCTGGACGCAGGCGACGGGTACGCTCCATTGCTTGCTCCAACTCCCAGTTGCGAATCTTGGCCTCATTGCCACTGAGAAGCACTTCGGGAACTTTCCATCCCTTATAATCGGCAGGACGGGTATAGATGGGAGCAGCAAGAATATCGTCTTGAAAACAGTCGGATAGCGCACTCTGCTCGTCGCCAATGACACCTGGCACCACACGAACCACTGCATCGGCTATCATAGCTGCAACGAGTTCACCGCCAGTGAGTACGAAGTCACCAATAGAAATCTCACGTGTTATAAGGTGGTCACGCACACGTTGGTCTATTCCCTTATAATGTCCGGCAAGAATAATCAGGTTACCCATCATCGACAACTCGTTAGCCATATGCTGGTCAAAGCGCTCACCATCAGGTGAAGTGAAGATCACCTCGTCGTAAGTACGCTCGGACTTAAGTGCCGAGATACAGCGGTCTATAGGCTCGCATTGCATCACCATACCTGCTGCCCCCCCGTATGGGTAATCGTCTACACGTCGCCATTTGTCAAGAGTATAGTCACGAAGGTTGTGAAGGTGTATCTCTGCTAATCCTTTTTTTTGAGCGCGCGCCAGAATTGACTCGTTGACAAAGCCTTCAAGCATCTCGGGGAGTACGGTAATGATATCTATTCGCATGATTTTTCTGTATGAGAATGCAAAAGTATCGATTTTTTTTTTAATCAGCAAATAATTGCAATGTTTTGTCCGCATCTCAGGATATTTTTGTAATTTTGCCGACAGAAATACAGAAGCACAATGGATGAGAAACAAAGAATAGTACAGTTACGACAAGAACTGCACGAACATAATCACCGCTATTATGTACTGAACCAGCCGTCTATCAGCGATCAGGACTTTGACATGATGATGCACGAGCTACAGGAACTTGAGGCTCGTCACCCAGAGATGGCCGATCCAAACTCGCCTACACAGCGAGTAGGAAGCGACTTGCAGACGGGATTTCAGCAGGTCGCTCATAGATATCCTATGCTTTCGCTGGCAAATACGTATAGCGAAAAGGATGTGCGAGAATGGTACGAGAGCGTCAAGAAAGGACTTGCAGGCGAAGACTTCGAGGTGTGCTGCGAGATGAAGTACGACGGACTGAGCATCTCGCTGACCTATATTGACGGACGGCTGACTCAGGCCGTAACACGTGGCGACGGTGTTCGTGGTGATGACGTGACGCAAAACGTAAAGACTATATGTACCATTCCGTTGGTGTTGCCTGGTACTGGATATCCCAAAGAGTTCGAGATTCGCGGAGAAATACTGATGCCTTGGAGCAGTTTTGAAAGGTTGAATGCAGAACGTGAAGCTGCTGAGGAACCCCTTTTCGCCAATCCTCGCAATGCAGCCAGTGGTACACTGAAAAGTCTTGACCCGCATGTGGTTGCTCAACGTGGACTGGATGCATATCTCTACTATCTCTTAGGCGACAGCCTGCCTGCTGAGGGCCACTTCGAGAATCTTGAAGAAGCCCGTAAATGGGGTTTCAAAATCTCTGAAGGAATGCGCAAGGTAAAGACTATTGAAGAGATTCTGGAATTTATCAATTATTGGGATGTGGAACGAAAGAATCTACCTGTTGCAACCGATGGTATCGTGTTGAAAGTCAACTCGATAAAGCAACAGCGTTCATTAGGTTATACAGCAAAGAGTCCACGCTGGGCCATTGCCTATAAATTCAAAGCAGAAAGAGAATGTACCCGACTGCTTGACGTGACTTTCCAAGTGGGGCGAACGGGTGCTGTGACACCTGTTGCCAACATGGAACCCGTACAACTGGCAGGTACTACTGTGAAACGAGCCACACTCAACAATGAGGATTTCATACGGAGCTTCGACCTTCATATAGGTGATATGGTGTATGTGGAGAAGGGTGGGGAAATCATCCCCAAAATAGTGGGTGTCAATATTGACGAAAGACCTATTGTCTGCCAGCAAGTACAGTTCATCAAACACTGTCCGGAATGCGGCACACGGCTTGTGCGCTATGAGGGAGAGTCGGTGTGGTATTGTCCTAATGACACAGGTTGCCCCCCGCAGATTAAAGGACGTATAGAACACTTCATTGCACGAAAGGCGATGAACATAGAATCGTTGGGACCAGAAACCGTCAACGAGTACTATCAGCGGCACTTGATCAGGAACATAGCTGATCTCTATACCATTGATATACAGCAGATTAACGGCGACGGGTCAAAAACAAAATCTGCACAACGCATTGTAAATGGCATCCAGAAGTCAAAAGAAGTGCCATTCGAACGTGTGGTCTTTGCATTGGGTATACGTTTTATCGGAGAAACATCAGCCAAGTTGTTGGCCAGACATTTCAAAAATATTGATGCCCTGATGAATGCCAGTCTTGATGAATTACAGGAAGTAGAAGGTATCGGAGAAATAATGGCAAAAAGCATCATGGCATATTTCCATAACCCAGAAAATATGAGTATCGTGAATCGCCTGCGCAACTATGGATTGAAAATGTCACTTTCCGAGACTCTCACAGCAGTTGCCAGCAACCGTCTGGCTGGACAAAGCATCGTAATAAGTGGCGTGTTTGAGCACCATTCACGAGATGAGTATAAACTCATGATAGAACAACATGGTGGCAAGAATGTGGGTTCAATAAGTGCCAAGACCAGCTTTATTCTGGCAGGAGAAAATATGGGACCGTCGAAACTTGAGAAAGCTAACAAATTGGGCGTGCGTATTATTAGTGAAGATAAATTTTTAGAAATGTTGAAATGAATATAGTTGTTTCAAAAGAAATACGCGAAGTTTGTAATGAGTTCGTTGGGGCTTGTGTGGAAGCTCATGTCGTTAACACACAGAAAAACAATGACTTATGGAATGAAATCCGAGAGAAAGAAGAACTTTTTCGACAGCAATTTACAACCGAATCGCTTAAGGATTTACCTTCTATAGCTGCAACGAGACGTGTATATAAAGCCTGCGGAAAAGATCCTTCGCGCTATCGACCAGCCAGTGAACAACTCATCAGAAGAATGCTGCAAGGTAAAAAGCTGTACCAGATTGATACGCTCGTAGATCTTGTTAATCTGGCATCTATTGTATACGGATATAGTATCGGTGGGTTTGATGCCGATAAATTCGTAGGCGATACGCTGACACTAGGCATTGGTCACAAAGGTGAACCGTATGAAGGAATCGGACGTGGAATGCTTAATATTTCAGGATTGCCCGTGTATCGTGATAAAATAGGTGGAGTCGGAACACCAACGAGTGACAACGAACGTACAAAGATAACTCTACAAACCACACATATTGTCGTACTTGTCAATGGATACGACGGCAATAATCAACGTGTATTAGACAATGCACGTTATCTCCAGCAACTGATAAATAAATATGCTTCAGGTTCGAATTGTACAATTAAAATGTTTTAGTTGTACCAATTCCGAATCGGCATTATGATAAATTGAAGTTCGGTTTGTCATAATAATAATCATTTTCCTCGTATTTTCAAAGCAGGAAAACGCCGTTTTCTGCATCGGAAAATATTATTTTCCGCGTCAGAAAAAAAAGCAACCTGCCATTTTGTTGACAGGTTGCCTTCATATTGATGAGTTATCTCTTCTTTATGCGAAAGGATTCTCTGTGGGATAGAAGTCACCCTTGGGGAAGTTGTAGTCGATCTCGTCAACGGGGATACCCATATACTTGAGAACCTCCCAGAGATACTTACCCTGATGGCCGAACATAACGGCGCAGTGGTGTGGGTAGTGCTTCTCGATGAGGACGTGACGATAGAAGCGGCTCATGTTCTTGATACCGAAGATACCGATAGAA
>CACZZQ010000002.1 GCA_902785695.1 uncultured Prevotellaceae bacterium
ATTTCGTGAACGCCAAAAAGAAAAGGTGGCCGATTACTCGACCACCATGCTTTACAACGTACTGACTGTCAGGAACTTATTGTCAGCTTGTTTTAAGCGTTTGCAGGGCCAACTCCTGCGGTTGACAACCTTGCGTTGTCGGGATGAGGCGACTCGAACGCCCGACCCCTACGTCCCGAACGTAGTGCGCTACCAACTGCGCTACATCCCGAAACCCTCCGGAAAGGAAGGGGAATTCCTAAAAAATCGGATGCAAAGGTAGTGCTTTTTCGTGGATTAAGCAAATTTTTTTTCGAAAAGTTATGTAATGTCGGAAAAAAGTTGTACCTTTGCACCCGCAAAAAGGATAATGGTGCCTTAGCTCAGTTGGTAGAGCATCGGACTGAAAATCCGTGTGTCCCCGGTTCGATTCCTGGAGGTACCACTTAGCAAACGCTAATCTTTAGAAATGAAGGTTGGTGTTTTTTTCATAAACTAATATCCAAAAATGAAACACCTAAAACAAGTCATACTAGTATTCATTCTGCTTGCAACAGTATCGTTGAAGGCCCAAATCGTAGTGGAATCTGGCAATGCCGAGAGCCTATTGGAGGCTATCGACAAGGCAAATCATCAGAACGTAGATTCAGCATCTCAGCGTTTGTTTGTGTTTATTCCTAATGGAGTCTATGATTTGGGAGAGCGTACGCTGACTCAAATATGGGGGCATAATATCGCATTGATAGGCGAGAGTATGGAGGGTACAATTATCAGAAATGCACCCAGTGTGGAGAATGAAAGTATTAGCAAAACAGCTACACTGCTGAATCGTGGGTGGAACACATACCTGCAGGACCTGACGCTTCAGAATGCGCTGGATTATTATCACTCAGGGGCTGCAGGGCGCGCCGTCTGTTGGCAGGATAAGGGTAACTATACGATTTTCAAGCGTGTGAGGATGCTGTCATATCAGGACACCTATTATAGTCACAGCGAGGAGTGTAGTCATTATTTTGAGGACTCAGAACTGCACGGCACCATCGATTTCCTTTGTGGTGCTGGCGATGTATATTTTAATCGTTGCTTGATTGTTACGGAGAAACGAAATCTGGATGGTAGTGGCGAAAATGTGATAGCTGCTCCACGTACATCAACGTCGAAGTGGGGCTATGTGTTTAATCATTGCACCATTCGTAATGATATGTCAACATTCGCCTTTGCCCGTGGCTGGCATACTAATCCGCGCTGCGTGTGGCTGAACACCACGTTGGAAACGCCAGAGAAGTTGATGAATACACGCTTTGATCCGAATGGCATCCGCTCTGTAGATAATGCATTCTTTGAGTATAACACGATGGATGTCAATGGGCGTAATATCACCCCAAATTCGAATGTGGTGACATTCAAGGTCAACGACCAGCAATGTGAGGCCGAGACTATTATGGACAAAAAGCAGGCGAAGAAATTCGTGCTGAAGAATGTTTTTCCCAAGTGGCAGCCCGATAAAAAAACGCGCGCTCTGGAGAAGCAGAGCACGCGTATGAAGAAACAGTACCTAAAAACTGCGTTATAGTAGTTCTGGTAACTGATAGAGCTTCGTTCCGTTGGAACCCTTAATTAATATAAGGTGACCTTCGGGACGATTTTTTTGTATCTCGGCCTTTACTTCTTCAACATCCTTGAACTTGCGAAACTCCGTTTTGGTCTTTCCAAACTCCTCGCCCACGAGCCATACGTCTGTAAGACTGGAAGCCGCCAGCAGGTCAACGGTCTTTTGATGTTCCTCCATGCTAACCTCACCCAGTTCGCGCATATCACCCAGGATGGCCATCTTGGTTTCGCCCTCGTGCGGCACTACCATCTGGAAGTTCTCCAAGGCAGCCGCCATGCTCGAAGGGTTGGCATTATAGGCATCGACGATAAGGCGATTATAAGGTGTCTCCGTCAATTGTGAACGGTTGTTCGTAGGAACATAGTTCTCCAAAGCATGGTCTATCTGCTTGCGATCCACGTTGAAGTTGATACCCACGGCGATGGCAGCCAAGAGGTTGTCGATATTATAGGCACCTATGAGGTTCGTCTGTACCTTATGCCATTTTTGCGAGGCTCCCGTCTCTTCCAGTTCCATCAGAGGTTTGCGCCAGCGGAACTTCAATAACGGGTCGCAGCTGATGACTTCACCCGAGATGCAGGCATACTGCTTGTCGGGGTCTGTGGAGTATGGAGTACACCACATCTCGTCGGTCAGCATATCGCAGAGGTAGTCATTGTCGGCATTGACGAACACCAGTCCGTCCTCACGGGTACGCAGATAATCATAGAGCTCGCCCTTGGTCTTGACGACACCCTCGAAAGAGCCGAATCCCTGCAGGTGTGCACGCCCTACGTTGGTAATCAGTCCGCAGGTAGGCTCTGCCGTCTCTACCAGCGTCTTGATGTCGCCCGGGTGACTGGCTCCCATCTCAATGATGGCAATCTCATGATCTTTGTTCAGGCGGAACAGCGTCTTGGGTACACCTACGTCATTGTTGAAGTTGCCCTCGGTAGCCAGTACGTTGTATTTCTCCGACAACACTGCCTTGATGAGTTCCTTCGTGGTGGTCTTGCCGTTGGTACCCGTGATTCCAATAACAGGGATGTTGAACTGGCGGCGATGCTCGCGGGCCAGATCCTTATAGGTCTGCAGACAATCCTCGACTTTTATCAGTTTAGAGTTTAGAGTGTAGAGTGTAGAGTTTGCTACTGCACTGGTGTCAATGTCCTCATCAACTATAGCGTATGCACAGCCTTTCTCCAAGGCCTGCACTGCGTACAGATTTCCATTGAACTTCTCGCCTTTGAGCGCGAGGAAGATACTGCCTTCAGGGCAGTCGCGGCTATCCGTCGTGATACACGGATGCTGCTGGTACAGCTTATAAAGCTCCTTGATATCCATTTGCCTGTTATTTCATTCTTATTTGGAGCGCAAAGATAATACTTTCTTCTGAAACCACCAAATTATTTTCCCAATCACTTGGCCGTTCCATTTTTTGTTTGTACTTTTGCGACCATAACCCAAACGCCAAAAACGATGATTAGAAAAGCCGACAAAGGAGACATCAGCCGTATTATTGAGCTGTTGCATCAGGTAAACATGGTGCACCACGTGCTACGCCCTGACCTCTTCAAACCCCATACCACCAAGTACAACGAGCAGGAGCTGACGGCAATGCTCGACGACAGCAGCAAGCCCATCTTCGTCTATGACGACGGAGTAGTACAGGGCTATGCCTTCTGTCAGATTACAGAGGTCAAGGACAACCAACTGCTCGAGGACATCAAGACGCTGTATATTGACGACATCTGTGTCGACGAGAAGGCTCGCGGCAAACACGTAGGGAAGTCGCTCTACGAATACGTGCGCGACTATGCCCGCTCCATTGGCTGCAACAACATCACCCTGAATGTATGGGAAGGAAACGCCCCCGCCCTGCATTTCTATCAGAATATGGGCATGCAAGTGCAGAAAACCACGATGGAAGTCATTTTGCCGACTTAAGTCAACGGTTCTGGCGACTCCAGTCAACAGATCCGTCGACTCCAGTCAACCGATATGTTGACTTCAAAAACACATAATTAGAAAAATCTTGAACTTTTTCATCCTTAGTTGCTCATATTTGGGATTTATTGGCTAATTTTGCAGTCGAAAGACAAACCAGATGGAATATACACTGAATATCAAGGGACGACTGTTGGATTTGAGCGAGCCGAAGGTGATGGGTATTTTGAATGCCACGCCCGACTCTTTCTTTGCCGATAGCCGTAAACAGACGGAGCGCGAGATTGCTGAAAGAGCCGACGAGATTGTTGCTCAGGGCGGCACTTTCATTGACGTAGGAGCCTATTCCACAAGACCTGGTGCAGCAGAAGTCTCTGTAGAGGAGGAGACTGAACGTATGCGTATGGCTCTGAGTGTAGTCAGGCGTGTGCAGCCCGATGTGCCATTGTCGATAGACACCTTTCGTGCCGATGTGGCAAAGATGGCCGTTGATGAGTTTGGTGCCGACATCATCAACGATGTGAGTGAGGGGGCCGACGAGGCGATGTTCCGTATGGTGGCCCGACTGGGCATACCTTATATTTTAATGTCAGTACAAAAGGACCTGCACGACTCGCTGATGGCTTTTGCCCGCAAGGTGCAAATGCTGCGCGATATGGGGCAGAAAGACATCATCCTGGATCCAGGCTTCGGTTTTGGAAAGACGGTGGAAGAGAACTACCGGCTGATGAACGAGATGGAGAAGCTACAGGTGATGGAACTGCCCGTTTTGGTAGGCATATCGAGAAAATCGATGATCTACAAGTTGCTGGACACCGACCAGAGCCAAGCACTTAACGGTACGACGATGCTGAACACCGTCGCCCTAATGAAAGGAGCCAGCATACTAAGGGTGCACGACGTGAAAGAAGCCATGGAATGTGTGAAGATGTTCAAGGCACTAAAATCATCATAACCGTATGATAGAATTCGGAATCAAGGACATAATCGACATCCTGTTGGTGGCTATCATGCTGTTCTACACCTACAGAGTGATGCGGGAGTCGCGCTCGCTGAACATCTTCGTAGGTATCATGATCTTCGTCGTGATATGGATTTTCGTGTCCCAGATTCTGGAGATGAAACTGCTGGGAGCTATTCTCGACAAACTGGTGTCGGTAGGTGTCATCGCTATCATCGTCATCTTTCAGGATGACATCCGGAAATTCCTCTATAACCTCGGTGCCCACCGGCGCATCCGCACGCTGATGCGCCTTTTCTCGCTGAAGCGTACCGACGAGCGCGACCTGGTGCGACTGAAGAAAAGCATCATGCCAATCGTCATGGCCGCTATGCAGATGGCTAAGGGAAAGGTGGGTGCACTGATTGTGATGGAGCGCAATGTGCCGTTGGATGACATCGTGGCAACAGGCGACAAGATTGACGCTGAGGTCAATCAGCGGCTCATTGAAAACATCTTCTTCAAGAACTCGCCATTACACGACGGGGCAATGGTTATTGGCAACCATCGTATCAAGGCTGCCGGCTGCATCCTACCCGTGAGCCATGACTTGGACATTCCCAAGGAACTAGGTCTGCGCCACAGGTCGGCTTTGGGAATGTCGCAGGAGAGTGATGCCCTCTGCATTATCGTCTCGGAGGAGACCGGTGCCATCAGTACGGCACACAACGGTCAGTTTCACTTGCGTCTCTCGGCAGAGGAACTGGAGGCCGAGCTCACAGAACTATTGAAATGAATCTTATTTAATATTATTATTTTAACGTATTACAAACTATGGGATTAATTGAACAAATCATTGCGCGTGCAAAGAGCAACAAGCAGCGCATTGTGCTCCCTGAAGCTGAAGAGGAGCGCACCCTGACAGCCGCCGACCGTGTGCTGGCTGACGACATTGCAGACCTGATTCTGATTGGTAACCCTGAGAAGGTTCATGCACTGGCAAAGGAGAAGGGCCTGACCCATATTGACAAGGCTACCCTCATTGACCCGCTGAACTATGAGAAGAGCGAGGAGATGGCTCAACTGTTGCAGAAGCTTCGCGAGAAGAAGGGTATGACCATCGAGAAGGCTCGTGAGTTGGTGAAGGATCCTCTCTATCTGGGTTGTATGATTATCAAGACCGAGGGTGCTGATGGTCAGATCTCTGGTGCGCTTTCAACTACTGGTGAGACCCTGCGTCCTGCTCTGCAGATTATCAAGTGTGCTCCTGGTATCACTTGCGTAAGCGGTGCAATGCTGATGATTACTGATAAACCTGAGTATGGAGAGAATGGTGTGCTCGTATTCGGTGACGTGGCTGTAACGCCTATGCCTGATGCTAACCAGCTCTCGCAGATTGCTGTCTGCACCGCTCAGACCGCTAAGAGTGTGGCTGGATTCGCAGATCCTCGTGTGGCTATGCTGAGCTTCTCTACCAAGGGCAGTGCTTCTCATGAGGTCGTAGATAAGGTTGTTGAGGCTACTAAGTTGGCTAAGGAACTGGATCCCAACCTGAAGATTGACGGTGAGTTGCAGGCTGACGCAGCCCTCGTTCCCTCTGTAGGTTCTAAGAAGGCTCCCGGTTCAGAGATTGCAGGTAAGGCTAACGTCTTGGTAATGCCTTGCCTTGAGGTAGGTAACATCGCCTATAAGCTCGTGCAGCGTCTGGCTGGTGCTACTGCTATCGGTCCTATCCTCCAGGGTATTGCACGTCCTGTTAACGACCTGTCTCGTGGTTGCTCAGTAGAAGACATCTACTACCTCGTAGCTATCACGGCTTGTCAGGCTATGGACGCAAAGAAATAAGGCCCACCCCCATCCCCTCCCCAGGGGAGGGGAGTCTATATAGAAAGTATGATGGGTAGAAAAGGAGAATATAAATACAACAAGATTATTAACAACAAAAAAATGGAGCACCCTATATGTAACTAAACATCCCTCCCTTGGGGAGGGCTTGGGTGGGCTTTTATTATGAAAATATTAGTATTGAATTGCGGTTCTTCGTCTATTAAGTACGCTCTGTACAATATGGACGATAAGAGTGTGATGACCAGTGGTGGTGCTGAGCGCGTGGGCTTGGATAATGCCTTTGTAAAGGTGAAACTCGCTAATGGCGAGAAGAAGCAGATTATGCACGACATTCCTGAGCATACTGAGGGTGTGAAGTTCATCTTCTCTCTGCTGACCGATCCTGAGATTGGTGTTATCAAGAGTCTTGATGAAATTGATGCCGTAGGCCATCGTATGGTGCATGGTGGCGAGAAGTTCAATAAGTCTGTAGTGCTGACCGACGAGGTGCTGAAGGCCTTCGAGGAGTGCTCTGACCTGGCTCCTCTGCACAACCCCGCCAACCTGAAGGGTGTGAATGCCGTGAAGGAGCTAATGCCTGGTCTGCCTCAGGTAGGTGTCTTTGATACCGCCTTCCATCAGACCATGCCTGCCAAGGCTTATATGTATGCTATTCCTTACGAGCTCTATGAGAAGTATGGCGTGCGCCGTTATGGCTTCCACGGAACCTCTCACCGTTATGTCAGCGCTCGTGCCCTGGAGTTCCTGGGTATGAAGGCTGAGGGTACTAAGATGATTACCTGTCATATCGGTAATGGTGGTTCTATTGCTGCTGTGCTCGATGGCAAGTGCATCGACACCTCTATGGGTCTCACCCCACTGGAGGGCCTCGTGATGGGTACCCGTTCTGGGGATATCGACGGTGGCGCTGTGACCTTCCTTGAGAAGAAGCTGGATCTCGATGCCGACGGTATGAGCAACCTGCTCAACAAGAAGAGCGGTGTGGCTGGTATCACAGGCGGTTCCAGCGATATGCGCGACGTAGAGAATGCTGCCAAAGCTGGCGACCCTCGTGCCACACTGGCTCAGGAGATGTATTTCTATCGTATTAAGAAGTATATCGGTGCCTATGCTGCTGCTATGGGTGGCGTTGATGTGATTGTCTTCACTGCCGGTGTTGGTGAGAACCAGATTGGTATGCGCTCTGAGGTTTGCAAGGGCTTGGAGTTCCTGGGCGTGAAGTTCGATGAGCAGAAGAATCAGGTGCGTGGCGAAGAAGCTATCATCTCTGCCGATGATTCCAAGGTGAAGGTTGTTGTCATCCCCACCGACGAGGAGCTGATGATTGCTACCGATACAATGAACCTGCTGTAAAGCTAAAAGTAATAGTGAAAAGTGAAAAATTTGCTACCGCAACAGAATCGTATTGCAGTAGCAAATTTTTCACTTTTCTCTTTTCACTCTTCCCTTAAACCTTACTTTCCCCTTCAATATATTGTTGCATAAAGAGGTGCTGACCGTCCCACACCACGTAGGTGAACTGACTGATCCAGTCGCCAAGGATAAGTACGCGGGCCTTCTTCGTCAGCTGTAGATCCAATTCAATATGACGGTGTCCATAGATGAAGTAGTCCACGTTGGAGTGGTACTGGATGTATTTTTTCGTATAGAGAACCAGATGCTCGCGGTCTTCCCCCATATATGGAGGCACCCCTTCTGCCTCATGCTTCAGACGGGAGTGCTTGGCCCATGCCAGTCCAAACCATAGTCCCCAACGGGGATGCAAGCCCGAGAAGAGCCATTGGCAGACTTTATTATGGAAGATACTGCGGATGACCTTGAACGACTTGCTGGGGTCGCCCAGTCCGTCGCCATGCGCCAGATAGAATATCTTTCCGTAGAGTTCTATTGTCTGTGGCTGTTTATGCAGGATGACGCCACACTCGCGCTCCAGGTAGTTATAGGCCCAGATGTCATGGTTGCCGGTAAAGAAGTGCACCTCTACACCCATATCTGCCAACTCCGACAACTTTCCGAGGAAACGGGTATAGCCTCTTGGCACCACATACTTATACTCGTACCAGAAGTCGAACATATCGCCCAGCAGATAGACCGCAGCCGCCTTGTCCTTGATAGAGTCAAGGAAACGCACCAATCTGCGCTCCTGCATACGCTTATGGTCAATGGCCCAAGAACCCAGGTGAGCATCGGATAAAAAATATATATTCTTCATAACTGAGAACTGAGAGTTGAGAACTGAGAGGTATGATTAGATTTGTTGCTTCTTTTTGAGCGTGTTAATTGAACTGACCAATATCTTGACCAATTCCTCGGCATCATTGTATATGGATTCATACTCTTTTTCATTTAAATAGTCTCCTTTGTGTAAACTTTTTAGCCAAAATAATGTTTCATCGGATTCCTTGAGGGCGATACTTAGCTTGTGTATAAAATCTGCTGTACTTTGAGCATTTCTACTTTCTGCGATATTTGCTCCTATGCTGGTTCCGCTTCGTAAAACTTGCTTTGATATTACAAGCTCCTTTTTTTGAGATGTGAGGTATTGGTACATCTTGATTATTCTGCCTGAAAAGGTTTCGGATTTTTCCAATAAGATGCTTCTATCCCGTTTCATGTCCATAGTTTTACAGGTCTAATCATACCTCTCAGTTCTCAATTCTCAGTTCTCAGTTAGTCGAACCCAAGTTCGACTCGTGCTTCTTCGCTCATCATGCTTTGATCCCATGCTGGCTCGAACACGAGGTTGACATTAGCGCTTTTAATGCCCTCTACACTTTCTACCTTCGTGCGTACATCTTCTAATATAAAGTCAGCGGCGGGACAGTTGGGGGCAGTAAAGGTCATATCCAGTTCCACCGACGAGTCGTCTTGCACGTCAATCTTGTAGATCATTCCCAAGTCATAGATGTTGACGGGAATCTCGGGGTCGTAGACGGTCTTCAGCACGTCTACGATCCGCTCTTCTATTTTTGTCTTTTCTTCTTGTGTCATAATAGGAAAAAATTATAGTCCACGGGCTTTCAGCAGACCTGATGCATCGGGCTGCTCCATACCAGTAAAGTCAGAGAACATCTTCATGAGGTCGCCAGTATTACCACGGCTCAGAATCTTGTCGCGCATGTCCTGACCAGTCTTAGGATCAAGAGCACCACGCTGTGCAAAGACATCAGCAACGTTAACTGCCAATACCTCTGTCCACAGATAGCTGTAGTAACCAGCAGCATAACCGCCACCCCATACGTGGTTGAAGTAGCTGGTGTAATAGCGGGGAGGAATCTGGGCATCCAGCAGTCCTACCTGTCGCAGGGCCTCGGTCTCAAACTGTGCAGCCTGTTCTGCTGAGGGAATCTCCTTTGAAGAAAGCATATGCCAAGCCAGGTCCACGCAGGTAGCTGCGAGATTCTCGCCCAGGGCATAGGCTGTCTGGAAGTTGATGCTCTTCAGCATACGCTCCTTCAGTTCTGCTGGCATGGGTTCGTTTGTCTCGTAATGACGGGCGTAGTTATCGAACACCTCAGGAATAGAGGCAAACGACTCGTTGAACTGTGATGGCATCTCTACGAAGTCGCGTGCTACGCTGGTGCCGCTCAGCTTGTTGTACTGACAGTTAGAGAGAATGCCGTGAAGGGCGTGACCAAACTCATGGAACATGGTTGTGACCTCGTCCCAGGTGAGCAGTGAGGGCTGACCTTCTGGCGCTTTGGCACTGTTGCATACATTAAAGATGATAGGCAACTGGTTGCGCTGATGACTCTGCTTCTGGAAACCGTCCATCCATGCACCGCCGCGCTTTGTGGGACGACGGAAATAGTCGGTATAGAACAGAGCCAGCGACTTGCCGTCTTTGTCGATCACCTCGTAAACCTTCATGTCGGGATGGTATACGGGGATGTCTGTGCGCTCCTTGAACGTGAGTCCGTAGGCACGGTTGGCTGCATAGAACACGCCGTTGATCAGTACGCTGTCAATATTGAAGTAGGGCTTCACTTCATCATCAGAGATATTTAAGAGTTCCTTCTTCATCTTGGCAGAATAATAGAAACGGTCGTAGGGCTGAAGGGTGAATTCTCCGACGGGGGAACCGTCGGACACAGTCTTGCGGGCATAATCCTCAATGGCTTTCGTCTCGGCATCGGCCTTGGGTCTGTATTGGCTGATAAGGTCTTTCAAGAAGGCATAGACGTTTTCGGGTGTCTTTGCCATTGTATTCTCCAATGAGTAAGCGGCATAGTTGGGATAGCCCATAATCTCTGCTTTCTCAGCACGCAGTTTTGCCATCTCGCTGACAATCGTAAAGTTGTTGTGCGAGTTGGTACCATCGGCACGATGGATAGAAGCCTCATAGACCTTCTTTCGCAGGTCGCGGTTGTCGAGGCTGGCCAGGATAGCCTGTTGTGTGGTGTTCACGATGACGATGGCATAAGGTGCCTTCTTGCCTCTGTTCTCAGCATCTTTCTCGCACTGGGCGATATCGGCATCGCTGAGTCCGGCAAGGTCTTCTTTCTTGTCCACCCATACCACTGCGTCGTTCACAGCCTCTTGCAGTTGGTCGCCCCACTGCTGTTGCAGGTCAGAGATGCGCAGGTTGATCTCCTTCATGCGCTCCATCTTATCGTCGGGCAGCAAGGCACCTTGGCGTACGAACTCCTTATAAATCTCTTCTGTGAGCTTCTTATCCTCACCTTCCAACGTGGCATACTCCTTGTCGTACACCTGACGGATGCGCTCGAAGAGTGCTTTGTTGAATGAAATCTCGTTTCCCAAGTCGGTCAACATTGGCGTCACCTTCTTCTCAATCTCGCCAATCTCTGGTGTCTTGTCGGCTTCTGCCAAAGCGAAGAACGTACGACTGACTCGGTCGAGCAGTTTTCCACTCTCTTCGTAGGCCAGAATGGTGTTCTTGAAAGTGGCCGAGTCGGTGTTGTCAATAATAGCCTTGATTTCGTCGCGTGACTGTTGGATGGCAACCTCGAAGGCAGGCAGATAGTCATCAACCTGTATCTTACTGAAGTCAGGAGCGCCGAAAGGCAGTTCACTCTCCTGCAACAGGGGATTCTCGCGCTGTGCTTGTTGACAGCTGCTTAGCGGCATCATCATAGCTGATGCAATTCCTATAGCCATAAGTGTCTTTGTTATTTTCATGTGAATTGTGAATTATGAATTGTAAAATGTGAATTTTTCAGATTATTCCCTGTTCGTGGTAAGAGTAGTAGCTGCCGTCAGTAATGATCAGATGATCCATAAACTTGATGCGCATCACGTTGCAGGCTTGTTGGATGCTTTTTGTCAAGTCGTTGTCAGCCTGACTGGGTTTCAGACTGCCCGACGGGTGGTTATGACAGACAGCAATGATGGTGGCATTGCTTAGTACGGCTTCACGTATCAAGATGCGTATATCTACGCTCACTTCCGAGATGCCCCCATGAGCAATAGGCAGTTTCTTGATAAGACGGTAGTTCTGGTTCATCAGCAGAATCCAGAACTCCTCTACGTCGAGGTCTTGCATCACGGGGTGCATGTGGTTGTAAATCCTCGTGGCTGTACCCAGGTCTGGTCGCTCCTCTGCACTCTCCATCTGCCGACGCTTACCCAGTTCGCAGGCAGCCATGATGGTGATAGCCTTTGCCGGCCCCACACCGTTATACTGGCACAGGTCGCGAATGCTCATCTTTCCCAGCGTGTTCAGGTTGTTGTTGCAGTCGTTCAGGATGCGCTTCATCAGCGACACCGCATCCTCCTTCGTACTTCCCGATCCCACCAATATGGCGAGCAGCTCGGCATCGCTCAATGCCTGAGCCCCTAACCGCTCCATCTTTTCTCGTGGACGGTCTTCCTCTGCCCACTGATTGATATTCAGTTTATTCTCCATCTTCGTTTGCAAAGTTACAATGGCCAGCAAACAAAGTTAGCTTGGCAGGCAAGTCAGTTTGCCTATTCCTTCCACATCCTATACGGATTCTTCAGAAGGTGTGCATTGTAATAGCGTCGGTCGCCGGTGACTTCATCACCGATAAAATCAGGCTTTTCGTAAGGTTCGTCTTGCGCTGACAGTTCCACCTCGGCAATCACGAGGCCTTCGTTGTCGCCGTAGAACTCGTCCACCTCGAAGGTATGCTGTCCACTGGCAACCAAATAGCGGGTCTTGTCGATGAATCCCCCTGCACAGAGTTTGAAAAGCTCCTTGGCCTCGTCCATGGAAATCTCTTTCTCGAACTCATAGCGACCCAAACCGCCATCGTACGATGGTCCCTTGATGGTGAGAAATGCCTGGTTGTCACGTATTCGCACGCGCACCGTGCGCCCCTTCTCACTACAGATGTAGCCCTGACAAATGCGGAAACTCTTGTGTGCACGGCTCTTGTATTCCGAGCCGCGCACCAAGAATTTCCTCTCTATCTCCATGCCGCTCATTGCTTAGGCAAAGGCATAGATAGAGTAAGCACAGAAGACGGCAGCACACAGGATGAGGATACCGAAGATCCAATTCACCACATTGCGCCCTTCTTTCTCTTGTTTCTCAGCGTAAGCCTGCTGCTTAGCGTTCAAATGCTTTGCTTTTTCTTTGTTAGCCATAATATTCTCTTTTAAAAATTGGTTTCCAAAGTACAAAGGTACAACAATATTCTGACTACCCAAAATTTACAGCCGTTTTTTTCGCTGATTTCGCAAAGCCTTCTACATTTTCCGACGTTATTCCGTTGCCATCCCGTTTCATCGACTCTGCCATTAAGTGCTGGTGAAGCTGCCAAAGCATGGTACGGGAATTGCAAAATAGTCCATTTTACTTACTGATATGGACTGTATTACCGAGCAAAATAGACTGTATTACTGAGCAAAATAGACTGTATTACTGAGCGAAATGAACTATATAACAGCCAATTTATGCATAAATGTCATCAATTTAAGCATAAATTGCCCGGATTTATGCATAAATCATCCTCCAACTTGACGTTAACCAAATCCGCTGCAAAGTCATTCAAGTTAAGACAGCTACACCGAGGATTATGAGTGGTGATACAAAAAAAATATTACTTTTGTACTCACTTACTCAATTTTTTTGTACCTTTGCAGTCGGAATGTACGTGACGGAAATTCCGCCACGGAAATTCCGTCTCAATTGTAAGCGTTGTTTTAATATAAAGCGAGTATGGCTAAGAATCTTCAAAATCTCAGAAATCCCTTTGTTTATCAGGGTTATGTAAGCCCTACATATTTTTGTGATCGTACTGATGAGACAGAGGAATTGATCGCAAATCTGCAAAATGGACGCAATACTGTGTTGATTTCACCTCGTAGAATTGGCAAAACAGGACTGATAAAGAATGCGTTTTATCGCATTCTGGAACAAGAAAAGGATGCAAAATGTCTGTATATTGATATCTTTGCTACGAAAAATCAGCACGATTTCGTACAATTGTTAGGTACTGCCATCGCCCAAGATGTTCTGTCAAGAGAGCGAAGAGCCATTAAACGGCTTTTGGAGTTCTTTGGCTCCTGGCGACCCGTATTCAGCACCGACCCCATGACGGGACAGCCGACGGTATCTGTAAGCATACAGCCTACAATGACGGAAGTAACGCTTAAAACCGTCTTTGACTATCTGAAGCAGAGCAAGCGTGAAGTGTATATCGCCATTGATGAGTTCCAGCAGATTACCAATTATCCTGACTCAGGTGTGGAAGCACTGCTGCGCTCATACGTCCAGTTTGCGCCCAACGTGCATTTCGTGTTCTCTGGCAGTAAACGTCATCTGATGTCGCAGATATTCTATTCGCCTGAGCGTCCGTTCTATCAGAGCACGGTGACTATGGGACTTGATCCCCTGCATGAGGAGATCTATTACGACTTTGCACGCCGTTTCTTTGAGGACAAGAAAGGCTCCCTCAGTCAGGACGTATTCCATGACATCTACCAGCGCTTTGAGGGCGTTACTCGCAATATCCAGCTTATGCTTAACCGACTATATGAGACAGAACGACATGTAACGAAGACGGAACAGGTCGATGAGGCAATACGGCATATTGTCAACAGAAACTCTATGCAGTATGAGGAGTTGATAGGTTTCTTAACAGACAACCAGTTGGCTGTAGTCAAGGCTATTGCCAAGGAAGGCTTGGTAGCAAGTCCCCAGGGAACTGACTTTATAAAACAATACGACCTGCCCAGTACAAGCAGCATCAAGACTGCACTTGACGTACTGACAGACAAAGACATTGTCTACCGCACCCCAGCAGGCTATATTATATATGACCATTTCTTCGCCCTTTGGCTAAAGCGGCTGTAATTCCTGCAATAACGTGAACCCTTCATTACTGGTCTCCGTCATCATCATATTCATATCCCTCTTTATTCCCTTTATCTTCATCGTCTATGTATGGATTCGACATAAAGGTAGATGTTATGGACTGATCAAGCAGAGGCGACTGCAGGTGCAGGGGAATCACGCTGAAGGAGGGAGTTTGATATACACGTTTATGGTTCATTGCATTATCTGATTACTTGTTTCTTTCCGTTATGAATAAATAGTCCAGGGGCTGCGGGCTTGGCAGCGAGACGGCGACCGTCGAGGGTATACCATCCGGCAGCAGGGGATTCAATATCGCTGAGGGATGCAGGTAAGATTCCTGTCAACTCAGGACTGGCGATAGAGAGCGAGCTGAGCGAAAGCGAACTGATGCTTACCGGCGAGAACCACACACGGAAGGCTCCGACTGAACTGTTCTCCCTTTTAACGAATCTGCTACCCGCAGCATTCAACTTATAGACATTGGTAAGCGACCTGCCGGCAGTGGTGCCGCAGAACTTAAAGTAATCGCCACTGACACTGGCATCGCCGGTAGCCGCAACGGTGGCATCGGTTGCACTGAACGTCACCTCGCGCCCGGTCATCTGCAACGATTCTCCGAAACGGCTATCGGGAACGGCAATGATATAAGGCGTATTGGCAGCGAGCGTCTGGGTGTCACTGAAGGTCACCGTGCCACTTTCGTCGGCAGTAAAGGCACGCAGCCAGAAGTTCTTGCCGGTATCCTCAGCACCACGGAACCAGTCTACCGTGCCTATGCCTTCGCACGTTATCGTGCTGACATCAAAGGGTACCAGCAGCGAGTTCCAGCCCTCGTTGCCACCGGCAGCCAAGGTAAACGTGCGCTTGTAGCTGATGGTCTGGGCAGTGAAGCTGAGAGGCGAGAAGAAATCGTTGCCATCTTGAAGGACAATGTTCTCGGACTGGTTGCCCTTCACTACGTTATGCCCTGTCAGCGCTGTGGGTACCGACGCATCGCTGGCCAGGAAGTAGAGGCAGTTGGGATTAGTGCTCGGAGTGACGGTCAGGCCCTCAAACGATGCTACATCGCGAAGGTCTACGAAGCAGGCTGTGCCGGCATCAATATTCTCGGAAGACGGATGGATGGTGGTGGCTCCTGTGGCATCGCCTATGCGATAACCGTCGGTGGTGGTTATCGTACCTATCTTGTTTTCCACGTCATAACCCCAGTGAACGGCATCTGTTGTATTTCCATCTTTCGTGTAAGTAAAGCGGAAGCTGTAATGTTTATCCTTCTTCAGTCCGTCGTAGGCAAAAGTAAGGGTCGTCACTCCATCGGTATCGCCAGTTTTCTTTGCCACAATAAGAGGCTTACTGATTACATTAAGACTTTCAAAGTCATCATCCGCTTTCCATTCCCTGATAGAACAATTCAACCGGCCTGCATAACTATTGGTCTCAGAGGTGTTGGTGACGCTGACAGTGGCACGGAAAGCATGGCCATAGAGTTGTCCACCGGCAGTAAGATTGTTCACGGTGACATTGAATCCCAGGTCTAAGTTGTCGGTGGCATCGCTTTCCGTAATAGTAACAGAGTACTCTCCACCAATCTTTGTACCGTTGGCCTTAATTATCAGCTTATCAGTGCCTGCTGCTGTTGGTGTATAGAAGAAATGGACATCTACCGTGCGACTTGCTGGAATATCAGCCTGCTTTCCGGCAATCATTTGTTCCTTTTCCCCTTTACTATACAACATGAGATTATGGTGAAAATCTATTTTACCGCCAGTTAGAGAAACTATCACCTCCTGCTCATGGCCCATGACGCAATCGCCTATTACCTGAAGATTAACAAGCTCTGGCAGACTTACAGCAGGTATTGGAGCTGTAATAGTCAGACTGTTGCCGTTGATGATAGCAGCCATCTGGAACCTGTCACCAGCATAGCACTCTTGCCAAGTCTCAGTACCATGTTCCTTACTTACCACCTTAATATAATAGGTACCGTCAGAAACAGAGGCTGGAATACTCAAGTCGCTGAGAGACTCATTCAGGTCATTATTGAAAGCACAAGATTTATTATTTGCTTCATGGAGCGTATGCACCACATTGCCATCACCATCTGTGAGCTGAACGGCATAGTCAAAAGCGTTGGAACCGAATTGATAGCTGCACAGTGTGACATAGAGACTGATGCCGGTAAAGGCATCTTCGGCTTTCTCCCTGTCAAAGGATGCAGAACTGCGTGTATCGTTACTGCCGAAACGGAATCCTTCCAGAGAAAGGCAATAACCCGAATCATCTGTTTGCGAACGTGGCGGTTGGATGCCGAGTATCGCATCCTGTCCGTAGCTAAAACCATCGACGGTGCTGCTGCCACCAATTCCTTGTTCGGCGGGGTTAAGAATCGATAAGCGGAAATATCCATCGGAAGAGCCGCTCCAGCCCCAGTTGAGGTGGAAAAAGTCATCAGTATCATAGCCGTCGCACACAAAGGAGTGTCCGCCTCCAGCACTTTGTCCGCCCATGATGACTGGACGATTAGCGGCCAGTTCCTGATAGATCAGATTCACCCACTCCTGATAACTGTAGTATTCACGACGAGCATATCTTATGCCACTGTCATAGCCGAAACAGCTCGTTAACGCCCATGGAATACTTGCGTTGTAGGCAGAAGATCCCCCGGCAGCAGATACATCATAGTTCATCTGTAATGCCCAGCCACAATACTGCATCAGTTTGGCTACGGCATCTGCTGCCGCCCCCGTACTGTTAGAACTATAGGTATGAGTCATGGCATCCCAGTCGAAGGTTGTAGGTTCGAGACCCTTCAATTCAAACTTCTTTGTTTTAGTGGTATAGCCAGAAATAGCGGACGTGGCTCTTTCAGGCCATTTGTGATAGAACATCAGCTGTGCCATCGATGTAGCTACACAGCCTGTTACTGTATGTTCTGTTTCCACCAAAGGACAGTTGTTATTGTACGGACTGCCCTGATTCCATCTGGTGACGATCAGTGGACTTATCCTGGAGCGGACATCGGCTTGGCTTTCAGCGCGTGCCTGGGCATTGACACTCTGCGGGTGGGTCTGCAGCCAGGCTATCTGTTCTGCATAGCCGTCCAGCATATAGCGCAGAGCGTCTGGCAGGGCATCCATGTCAATATGGCCACTATCTGCATAACCCAGGATGGCGGGGGTGCTGTCATCACCGCTGACAATCACGAAACCGTCTTCATCGCTGACGTTAAACACATAGTAGGCACTTTGCGCAGCACTCGTTTCTGTAGTTAGTTTCGCTTGTGTGAGACGAATTGCCGAATGCCTGGCCGATGAATGGCGCGGTGTCAGAAACGTCTTGGCAATATTAAAAGCCTCTGCCCTACTAATAGGCTCTGCCGATGCCACCAAGGCTATCAGCAGAAGCATGATAACTGAAAAAAATCTCTTACCAAAAAAGCTACAACATTTCATTTTATTCGTCTGTTACTGGGAATTCCATCAGGTAGGCTTTGATGAAACCATCGAGTTTGCCGTTCATCACACTCTCCACGTCGCGTGTCTCGAAGTTGGTGCGATGGTCTTTTACACGTTTGTCATCGAAGACATACGAACGGATTTGAGAGCCCCACTCTATCTTCTTCTTGCCAGCCTCGATCTTGGCCTGCGCCTCCAAGCGTTTCTTCATGGCGCGGTCGTAGAGTTGTGAGCGGAGCAGGGCCATAGCACGTTCCTTATTCTTAGGCTGGTCGCGGGTCTCGGTGTTCTCGATGAGGATTTCCTCTTCCTCGCCTGTATCGGGGTCGGTGTACCAATAGCGCAGACGGACACCCGATTCCACCTTGTTGACATTCTGGCCACCGGCACCACTGCTTCGAAATGTGTCCCACGAGAGTTTGGCTGGGTCTACATAGACCTCGATGGTGTCATCTACCAAAGGGCTTACGAAGACAGAGGCAAAACTCGTCATACGCTTGCCCTGCGCATTGAAGGGGCTGACGCGCACCAGGCGGTGAACGCCGTTCTCGCTTTTCAGGAAACCGTAGGCATACTCGCCGCCCTCAATCTGCATGGTGACGCTCTTGATGCCAGCCTCATCGCCGTCGAGCAAGTTGGCAATGGTCACCTTATAGCCGTGAGCCTCAGCCCAGCGCATATACATTCGCATGAGCATAGAGGCCCAGTCCTGTGCCTCAGTACCACCAGCACCGGAGTTAATCTTCAGCACGCAGTCCATGGGATCTTCTTTCTGGCGCAGCATATTCATCAGTTCCAGCTCCTCGATGGCCTCGATGGCTTTGCGGTAGTCATCGTCGACCTCATCCTCGGTGACCATCTCGTCCTTGTAGAAATCGAAGGCAAGTTGCAGTTCGTCGGCCTTGCTACGCACTTCCTTGTAGCCGTCAATCCATTTCTTGATGGCCTTCACTTTCTTCATCTGCTCCTCTGCCCTTTTCGGGTCTTCCCAGAAGTCGGGAGCCTGGGTACGGAGATCCTCCTCCTCCCACTCCACCTGCTTTTCGTCAATCTTCAGGTAGTGAAACAGCTTGTCTGCTCTATCTAATACGTCTTTTAACTGATCCTGTGTTATCATATTCTATTCTTCGTACATCATATCGATTTGTTCCTTGTAGTTCTCGTTGAGCACACGACGTTTGATTTTCAGCGTGTTAGTCAACTCGCCACGTTCCATCGAGAAGGCTTGGGGCAGGAGCGTGAAGCGCTTCACCTGCTCATAGTGGGCAAGCGACTGCTGGAGCGTCTCAATGCGATCAGTGAGCATACGGATGATGCGCTTGTCGCGGCACAGGTCTTCACGACTGTTGTAGGCAATGTCGTGTGTACGGGCATACTCCTCAAGCAGTTTGTACTCTGGCACGATGAGGGCTGAAACGAACTTACGCTGGTCGGCAATAATGGCAATCTGGTCGATGAACTTGTCCACCAGAAGTTTCGACTCAATCATCTGGGGTGCTATATACTTGCCGTTGGATGTCTTGAAGAGATCCTTGATACGGTCCTTGAGGAAGAGTTCACCATCCTTGATATAACCGGAGTCGCCTGTCTTGAAATAACCATCAGCGGTAAACGACTGGGCGGTGATGTCATCACGGTTGTAATAGCCACGGGTGATGGTGGGACCTTTCAGGAGCACCTCGCCCTCTTCGCTGATCTTCAGGTCGATGCCCTGGATGGGATGACCTACGGAACCTACCTGGAACGGTTTTCCCAAGTGGTCACAGCTGACGGTAGCCAACGACTCGGTGAGACCATAGCCCACCACCATGTTGAGACCGATGGCATGGGCAAACTCCTCTACATGGGCAGAGACGGTGGCTCCTGCCGTGGGGAAGAAATGGGCATTCTCAAGTCCCAGCTCCTTACGAACCAGTGAGAAGACGGTCTTGTTCAGTACCTCGTATTCCAGATGCAAGGCCATAGGGGGCTGTTTACCTGCCGCCAGATACTCGATATTATGTTTGCGGCCCACCTCCAGGGCGTGCTTGAAAAGCTTACGCTGCACGGCACCGCTGGTCTCTATCTTCTCCATAACACCGTGATAGACCTTCTCCCAGAAACGGGGTACGCTGGACATACAAGTAGGATGCTGCTCGCGCATGGACTTCTGAACCTCCTGCGGATAGGTGTTGACAATCAGACGGGCTCCCACGGTGATACAAAGCAGGGTCCAGCCACGCTCGAAGATATGGGTGAAGGGCAGGAAGTTCATCACACGGTCGTTCTCGTCGACAGGCACGTCAAGGTGATTAGCCTCCATAGCAGCATGGAACTGACCCATAGAAAGGATTACGCCCTTGGAATCGCCCGTGGTACCACTGGTATAGAGAATATTGGCGATATCGTCCATCGTGGCTTCCTGCTGACGCTTCTCCACCTCGGCATGACGATTAAACCCCTCGCCCAACTTCAGAAAATCAGAGAACGACATCACCGTCGGATCACCATCGGGCAGCTTTACAGAAGGGGCATAGACGATGATACGCTCCAGGGAACGGCAGGTAGGAAATACACGGCGTGCCTTGTCGAACTGATCCTGCTCGCCCACGAAGAGGAAACGGATTTTAGCATCGTTGATCATAAACTGGATCTGCTGCTCACTGCTGGTGGCATAGAAAGGGATGGTGACAGCACGGATGCCCCACGCTCCGAAGTCGGTGAAGAGATACTGCACGGAGTTCTGGGAGAAGATACCCACGTTCTCCTGTACTTGGATACCCAATGAGAGCATCGCATCGGAAACCTGACTGACGATGCCCGAGAACTGATTCCATGAACACGATTTCCATTCCGTGGCTCCGAAATTCTTGTAGATCAGTGCCTCGCGGTCGCCATAATGGCCTGCCACATCGTGCACCAATCGGGAAAGATGGCTGTTAATCTGCATGATGATGATATTTTGTTTATGCGAAACTGATGACACCCTGCGGTGGTTCCGGTAAATCCTGACGCGACATCTCCGTGATATTGTCTTGACTTCCTATGCTGGCCAGTATTTCTTTGGTACGCTTATAGGTAGGAGTCTGTTCTACGGCCGAGATGACATCGTCGTTGTCGAGATCCTCAGGACCGAAGATAAAGATATTGGGACGGCGTTTGTAGCGCTTGGCAGAGTCGCTGTCGCCATAGAAATGGCCACGACGTTCCTCACGCTTGGCAGCACGCTCTTGTTCCTCAGCCAGACGGTTGGCATCTTCCTTGGTCTGCTGACGCAGCATACGCTCCTCCATGCCGTCGACATTCTGCATACCGAAGCCAGTAGCCAGGATGGTCACTTTTACACGTTTGCCCAGTTCAGGATCTACGGCAACACCCCATTTGAACACGAAGTCATTGCCAAAGCGATCCATGAACTCGTGGACGTAGTTCATCTCCTCCATCATAAAGTTATCCTTAGAGTCCTTCTGGTGCGAGAACGAGATATTGAGCAGTATCTTCTTGGAGTTAAAGATATCGTTGTCGTTGAGCAAGGGAGAGTTAAGGGCATCGTCGATAGCCTTCTTCACACGGTCCTCGCCCTCACCATAACCGGTTGACATGATAGCCACGCCACCATCCTGGAGTACGGTCTTCACATCGTTGAAGTCGAGGTTCATGGTGCCATGAAGGGTGATAATCTCTGCAATAGACTTGGCAGCCACCGACAATGTGTCATCGGCCTTGCCAAAGGCATCGAGAAATGAGAGATCAGGATAAATCTCACGCAAACGCTCATTATTGATAACGAGCAGGGCATCGACATGCTTGGACATCTCCTCCACGCCATCAAGAGCCTGATCAATCTTCTTGTTGCCCTCGAAACGGAAAGGAATGGTAACGATACCCACGGTGAGGATATCCATCTCTTTCGACACACGGGCTATGACAGGAGCAGCACCGGTACCGGTACCACCGCCCATACCAGCCGTGATAAAAGCCATACGGGTGCCGTCGTTGAGCATATTATGGATGTCATGAAGACTCTCCTCGGCAGCAGCGCGCGCCTTTTCAGGACGGTTGCCGGCCCCAAGTCCCTCGCTTCCCAATTGCAGTTTGACGGGAACAGGCGAGTCGTTCAACGCCTGGTTATCGGTGTTACACACTACGAAGGTCACATCGTGGATACCTTCCTTATACATATGGTTGACAGCATTGCCACCACCACCGCCTACGCCGATGACCTTGATAATGCTGTGTTTCTCTTCGGGAACGCCGAAGTCGAGTATATCGTTTGTCTTATTGAAATCTTCCATGTTCTATTATATATGAGAAATGAATAATGAGAGATGAGAAATGTAAATGAGAAATTACTCTTCAGGAGCAGCAAGGTTTTCAAGCCACTTCTTTGTTTTGTTCCAGAAGCTCTTTTCCTTCTTCTTGCGACGCTCCTCTTCTTCTTCCAGGCGACGCTGTTCGGCCTCAGCAGCCTCGGCAGCCTCCTTCTTGCGGCGGGCCTCCTCGGCAGCTTTCTCTTCCTCACTGGCCGTACGGATGGTGCCAGTTGCTATCTCGTCAATCTGACGCGGACGACGGTCTGCAACAACAGGAGCCTGTTCCTGATCACCAAAGAGATTGCCGTTAGGATCGATATAACCGCCGGCACAGTTAAGGTCACCCTTGATAAGCAGACCCAATACTGTGTTGTACATACCGCTGCGCTGACGTATCTGGTCATTGCTGGAGTTGACAGTAGTATTAACGAACTTGGCCACACGGACTTTATCAATATGCGTGTACTTCTTGAAGGCCACTTCAATATTTTTCATATTCGACCCACCACCTGTCAGGATGATGCCGCCCAACAGTTTGTCGTAGTATTCGGCAGGAATCTGATAGCGCACATTCTCGATAATCTCTTCCATGCGAGCCTCTACAATCTCTATGAAACGACGGCTCTCCATCTGACGCTCTGAGTCGATAGGATACTTCTTATCCGGATCTATATCATTGTTATCGGTATAGGCAGAGGCATAGGCGAGCTTCATCTTCTCAGCATCGCTCTCTTCCATCTGAAGCGACGCAATATCCTTCGTTATATTGTTGGAGCCAAGAGGAATGACTGCCAGATGGCGCAACACATTCTTTGAGAAGACAGACACCGTGGTGGTGTCGGCACCGATATCGACTAAGGCACAGCCCGAGCGCTTCTCGGCTTCGGTAAGCACCACGTTAGCCAAAGCCAAAGGTGCCAAATACATATCAGCTACCTTGATATTTGACGTCTCAAAGCATTTGTTCAGGTTCTGGAAGAACGAGTTGCGCTCAAGGATATTCAGGAAGTTGCCTTCCAGACGGTTGGCACGGATGCCAACAGGATCCATCTGCAGCTGCGTGTCGACACGGTACTCCTGTTCGGCCACATCCAAAATCTTCTGATCGCCATAGTCCATGCCACGGTTCATATCCATCAGTTCAACAACCATCTCCTGAGTGATGATAGAGTCTACAGGAAGATCTTTGACGATAGAGTTCCTGACACTACGGATAGACTGTCCACCAACGCCCACGAAGACCTGAGTGATACGGGTCTTCAGCTGAGTCTCCAGTTTCTTGACCATAGACGTGAGACACTGTGCCGTCTTGTCGATATTGTAAACCACACCCTTGCGGATGAACGAAGAAGAATCTTCCCTCACCAGTGCCAATACACTGATGCTGCCATCAGGCTTCTTCTGTCCGGCAATACCCGTCACCTTGGATGAACCGAGTTCAATTGCAACAATAAAATCCTTAAATTCTGCCATACTATATAGTCATTTTTATTTCCTTTTACAAACAATTTGATTATCAAACTCCACGCTGACACGTGAGTATTTGTTCCATCCGGCCTGCATCAATCCATAGCGATAGAACTTCTGCAGACGGGAGAGCTTCCTGCTCACGTCAGTGGGCTGACCCAGATAGATTATATGACCGCCAACACGAGGCACCATCTCCACAGAGCCGTCACTGAGTACATGATACTGCACTATCTGGTTCTTCCAGAACGAATCCGACAATATGGTATTGGAAAGGGGAGCGAGCCATTTCTCAGCATAAGGTTTGCTGATTGCGCCAGTAGCAATAATGAGATTGTATGAATGGTCGGTACGGGGCATTGGCTTTCCATGACTATCCACACAATAGTCATCGCCGCGGTCGTTCATCACACGGACTACGGGGATACGCTGACGCACGTCGATACACACCAGGCCATTTTGCCCCTTATAGCATTCGGCAGACTCGATGAGTTCCTTGCTCTCCAGGACTTCTTCCATGACACGCAGGTTGATCTTCTTCATAGACCTTCCTATGGGGCTGATACCATCCTCGTTGAGCATGAACTTGATGTCGCTGGGCGACAGGAACCCCTCTACAATACCCTCCTCAATCGTAATACGGAGGTCGCGGCATACCTGAGTTTCATCGGGCTTGTTGAAAGCTGTCATAGCCAGTATGAGATAGCCACCAAGCACGATGTTAAATGCCCCAAATGCTATTTTCTTCCAATTCATTGACGCTATTCTTTTAACCTTATTTCTTAGCCTTGCCTTTCACACCTTTTCGTAGCAGTACACTTGCCATCTGAGGCACCTGATTGTCCAGATCACCGGCACCAAGCACTATGAGCACGTCAAACGAACGCTCTTTAATCAGCTGCATCACATCGTCTTTATTTATCAGCTGTTTCTCAACGCCAGGTGCCAAGCGGTCGTAGATGAGCTGTGAGGTAACACCCTCGATAGGCTGCTCACGGGCAGGGTAGATCTCAGTGAGGATCACCTCGTCCAACTGACTCAATGCATCGGCGAAATCCTGATAGAAATCGCGGGTGCGGGTGTAGAGGTGTGGCTGGAAGATAGCCGTAATATGACGATTCTTATAGAGTTCACGAATGCTGCGCGCACTCTGATAGATTTCCTTGGGATGATGAGCATAGTCAGAAAGTAACACGAGGTCATCGGTCTTGATCTTAAAGTCAAAACGACGGTCCACTCCACCATAGGTACGCATACCGATACGCAGTTCATCGGCAGTACATCCGTTCAACTGAGCCATAGCCATGGCAGCAATACCATTCTCTATATTAATAGGAATCGGCTGACCGAGCACCACGTTTGGCACATTCTCGATAGGCGAGATGAAATCAAACGAAATATCTCCGTTATCAATCTTAATATTCTCGGCATGGAAATCACCTTCATGGAGGGCATAGTCATAGCGTTTCACACCCTGCTGCAGGTTTTCCTTCATCTCCAGGTCACGATGGATAATCAGGGCACCCCCTGGCTGAATGAGCTCGGAATAATGACGGAAGCTCTCCAGATAAGCCTCCTTGGTGCCATAGATATCCAGATGGTCCGGGTCGGTAGAGGTAATGACACTCATCCAAGGGGAGAGCCAATGGAAGGAGCGGTCGAACTCATCGGCCTCGATAACCACATACTCTGAATCGGAAACGATGTAGTTGGTGCCATAGTTCTTGGTAATACCACCAAGGAAGGCGTTACAATCAAGATGACTCTGATGCATGATATGAGCGCACATACTGGAAGTGGTGGTCTTGCCATGGGTGCCTGCCACACAGAGGCCCTTCATCTGACGGGTCAGGGTACCCAACACCTGAGCACGCTTCTGTATCTCAAAGCCGTTCTCACGGAAGAACTGCAACTCCTTATGTTCTGCGGGGATGGCGGGGGTATAGACCACCATACAATGCTTGGCATCCTTGCAGGCATGGGGAATCTCGCTGACATTCTCCTCATAATGAATCAACGCGCCCTCTTTCTCCAACCTGCGGGTCAGCTCCGAAGGTGTCTTGTCATAGCCTGCCACAATCATGCCACGATGAATGAAATAGCGCACCAAGGCACTCATGCCGATGCCTCCGGCACCAACGAAATAAACTGCTTTTATATCCTTTATTTCCATTTTATTTTTTTTATTCTGCTCCTGCTAATTTCAATACTTCCTTTGCAATGACACGTGCCGAGTCGGGATAACCCATCTTCAGTACATTCTCGCTCAACGACCTCAACTTAAAGGAATCCTTCACCGTCTCAACAGCCAGGGGAATGAGCGTCTCAGGGGCCTCACTGTCCTTTACGCAAAGAGCAGCACCCTTGTTGACCAATGCCATAGCATTCTTGGTCTGATGATCCTCAGCCACATTAGGACTAGGCACTAAGATAACGGGCTTGCCAATAAGACAGAACTCCGAGATACTGCTGGCACCAGCACGGCTGATCACCAAATCAGCAGCTCGATAAGCCGCACCCATATCAGCAATAAAGTCGCTCACGACAAGGTTGTCAGGCTTTCCCTGCTCCTTTAACTGGGCAGCAATCTGCTCACTGTAGTATTTTCCCGTCTGCCAGATGAACTGTAACCCCGACGTGCGTATATCCTCAAGATGACGCATTACACTTTCGTTGATAGTACGGGCACCAAGACTGCCACCCACCAATAGAATGGTCTTCTTGTCGGACTTCAGGCCAAAGGTCTGAAGAGCCTCCTCGTGTGTCACCTTTGAATCGAGCAACGACTGACGTACCGGATTACCAGTCATCATAATCTTTTCCTTGGGAAAGAAACGCTCCATACCCTCATAGGCTACACATATCTTAGCAGCCTTGGCCGCCAGTTTTTTGTTGGCCAGACCGGCATAGCCATTCTGTTCCTGTAGCAATGTGGGGATGCCCAGGCTATTGGCTGCGCCAAGTGCCGCACTACTGGCATAACCGCCCACGCCCACAGCCACCTGAGGCCTGAAGTTGCGCAGCAGCTTCTTGGCCATACGCTTACTCTTCAGATAATCGAGTGCCACACCGACATTTCCCGGTTTCCACAACGGACGCAAGAAACCGCGGATAGGCAATCCCACAATCTCGTAGCCGGCCTGCGGCACACGCTGCATCTCCATACGTCCCTCGGCACCGACAAACAATATCTTGGCATCTGGGCGCAACTCTCGAATGGCATTGGCAATGGATACGGCAGGGAAGATATGTCCACCAGTTCCACCTCCGCTAATTACAACTCTTAACTCACTCATACTTCTGCTGTTTTTACAGACTGTTCCTTGCGCTTGGCACTTCGGCTGACGCTCAGGATGACTCCTATATAGGCACAGTTGACTATCGTCGACGTGCCACCTTTCGAGATAAGTGGCAACGGCTGACCAGTAACAATACCAAAGTCAACGGCCACACACATATTAATGACGGCTTGGAATGCCAGCAGCAACGTGAGTCCCATAATCAGGAATGCCGGGAAATTATTCTCACACCGACTGGCAATACGGGCGGTACGAAACAGGAGTATCACATAGAGGAATACCACGGCAATGGCACCCAAAAGCCCCAACTCCTCAATGATAATCGCATAGATAAAATCAGAGAAAGCCTGCGGCAGATAGTCGCGCTCCACCGAGTTACCCGGGCCTTTACCGATGATTCCCGATGAAGCGATGGCAAAATTCGCATGGGTCACCTGGAAGTTCTTGTCGGTAATCTTATATTCCTCGGCAGGTACATTCTTGTCCGACTCGCCCGCAATACGGTTTTTCCATGTCCAGAAACGATGGGTCAGCTTCTCCCATCCCGAGCGGTCTTTCTTCTCTACAGGCTTCTCCACCTGTTCTGTGAGTCCATCGGCCTGAGCCTGTTCCAAAGCCTGACCCTCCTTGTCAAGCCTGGCTAACCAGAACACCAGTCCAAGGAATAGGGCAACCAGCAAGACGAGCACCCCCATCAGTTTTCCCATCTGTTTCAAAGGCACGCGTGCAATAAACATCATCACGACGATGACGGCAAAGAGCAGACAGGCTGTTGACAGGTTCTCCAGCCCTATGAGCAACGTAGCCGGCACCACCAGACACAGCACATATTTCATCGCCTTCGGATCGGCACCGCTCTCATCCTCGCGCTGCATGGCACTCAATATCTGAGCAGCCGTAAGCACCATTGTTCCCTTGGCAATCTCTGAAGGTTGGAACGTGAAGCCCGGCAATTGAATTACACGGTTGGCACCATTAATACTCTCGCCGCCTATGAGAACCCACAGCAGAGTGGCATAGGTCAGAACCAGCATCAACGGTGTGATGAGTTTGAAATAACGGCATGGTATGTTCAACGTCACGATAGCCACTGCCACACCGACCAGAATCATGGCGGTGTGATATATAAGCGGTGTCAGATAGTTATGGGTCTTATAGGTCAGCGTGCTCGAGGCAGAGAACACCTCGACGATGCTGATTAGGCAGAGGAAAAGGAACACAGTCCATATTCCTTTGTCACCCTTGAAGAGATTGCCAATTTTCTTTTCCATTCTTATAGATTTCTTACCAATTCCTTAAACTGCTCACCACGGTCTTCCATATTCTTGAAGAGGTCAAACGAGGCGCAGCAAGGAGAGAGCAACACTGTCTCACCTGTCTTAGCCAGTTCATAGCAAGCCTCCACACACTCTTTCATCGAGTGAGTATCGCGGACGGGCAGGCCCAGTGCGTCAAAGTTATCGTGCAGCTTTTGGTTGTCGGCACCCAGATAGACCAGTGCCGAACATTTCTCGCGTATCAGCGGCTTGATGGGGTCATAGTCGTTTCCTTTGTCCTTGCCCCCCACAATAAGCACCACCTTGGTCTTCATCGAGTCAAGGGCATACCAGCAGGCATCTACGTTAGTGGCCTTAGAGTCGTTCACATAATGTACGCCACGCACAGTAGCCACCTTTTCCAGCCTATGCTCCACACCGGGGAAGTCGCTGAGCGACTGCCGAATCACATCCTTACGGATACCTGCAATGTCACCGGCAATACCTGCTGCCAGAGAGTTGTAGATATTATGACGACCAGTGAGGCTGAGACTCTCCTGCTCCATGTTGAACGGCTCGGGCTGCTCAATGGTATATTCGCCCTCAGAGATATAACCGATTGAACCTTTTTCCTTCAACTCCGAGAAGGGATACTGTACGGCCTTGATGTCGTACTTCTTCAGCTCACGCTGGATGATGGGGTCGTCGTTCCAATAGATGAATGCATCGTCAGCGGTCTGATTCTGAATGATACGCATCTTGGCATCGACATAATTCTGCATCTCGAAGTTATAACGGTCGAGATGGTCTGGCGTGATATTCAACAAGATGGCGATATTGGCACGGAACTGATACATATTGTCGAGCTGGAAAGACGACAGTTCTATGATATAGTATTCATGTGGATCCTCAGCCACCTGCAGAGCCAGTGAATGACCGATATTGCCTGCCAGTCCGGCATCATAACCGGCTTTCTTGAAAATATGGTAAACAAGCGAGGTGGTAGTAGTCTTACCATTAGAACCCGTAATACAAATCATCTTAGAGTCCGTATAGCGACCGGCAAACTCTATCTCGCTGATAATGCCGATACCTTTCTCTACAGCCTTGCGCACCATAGGAGCCGTCTCTGGAATACCGGGACTCTTGATAATCTCGTCGGCATTAAGAATCAGCGACTCTGTATGCTGACCCTCTTCCCATGCTATCTGATGGTCGTCAAGCATCTGTTTATAATTAGAGGCAATCTTCGACATATCGCTGACAAACACGTCAAAGCCCTCTTTCTTTGCCAGCACGGCAGCGCCTGCGCCACTCTCGCCAGCTCCAAGAACAACGATTCTCTTCATCGTATTTTCAATGTTATAATTGTCAATGCCGCCAGGATGATAGTGGTAATCCAAAAGCGGATGGTGATTTTCGACTCATGGAAAGGACGGTGGGGCCACCCCTTCAGTATATAGCGCGACGTCTGGTCGAGCTGATGATCCAGTTTTCGGAAGTTATCGTGAATAGGTGTGGCACGGAACACACGCACACGCTGGCCCTTGCGCTTCATGAACTTGAACCACTGGGTCTGGATAATCACGCTCAGGCTCTCTACAAAGAAGATGCCACAAAGGATGGGTAGCAGCAGCTCCTTGTGGATAATCACGGCACCCACACCGATAATACCGCCAATAGTGAGTGAACCGGTGTCGCCCATGAAAATCTGGGCTGGAAAGGCATTATACCAAAGGAAACCTACCATAGCTCCTACAAAGGCACTCAGGAAAACTACCAACTCCTCACTATGCGGGATATACATGATATCGAAATAAGAGGCAAAGCCGATGTGGGATGACACATAGGCCAGAACTCCAAGGACAGCACCTATGACTGCGGAGTTGCCAGCACACATACCATCCATGCCATCATTGAGGTTGGCACCATTCGACACAGCGGTCACCACGATGATGGTCATAAGCACAAAGAGAATCCAACCTGCAGCCACCTTATGTGTGCCGACAAACGACATGATGTCGGAATAGCTCAGATTATGATGCTTGGTAAACGGTATCGTGGTCTTTAGCGACTTATGAGCCACGGGTTCATGTTTCACGACTTCCGTCCTATGACTTTGGACAGGTTCGCTCACATTCTCGCGCATTACAACATCGGGACTGAGATAGAGCACAATTCCTACAATGAACCCTATTGTTACCTGACCTACAATTTTATACTTGCCTTTCAGGCCTGCCTTATCTTGACGGAAAATCTTAATATAGTCATCCATAAATCCAAGGAATCCCAGCCAAACGGTAGTGATAACCATCAGGATTAGATAGACATTACGGATACGTCCCAACAACAACACGGGTACCAAGATGCTGACAATGATGATGATACCACCCATGGTGGGTACGCCTTTCTTCTCGACACCAAAGGGGTCGATGGCCGGATCGCGCTCTGTCTCGAATATTTTGCGACGCTTCATCCATTTGATAAAGAACTCACCAAACCATGCCGAGATGACCAGCGACAGAATCAAGGCCAACAGAGCACGGAAAGAGATATAGCTCCACAGGTGACTGCCCGGGATATTGTATTGCTCTAAGAATCTGAAAAGATAATATAGCATTTTTTTTCGTTATTTCGTTATATCGTTTCGCTATGACGGTATTATGCGCCAAAAATCTCTCTCACCACCTCACGGTCGTCAAAGTGATGCTTCACGCCCTTGATCTCCTGATAGTCCTCATGGCCTTTGCCGGCAATGAGAATCACGTCACCTTTCTGGGCCAACATACAGGCCGTGCGGATGGCCTCCTTGCGGTCTACAATGCTCACCACCTTCTTCATCTGCTTCTGGTCTATACCAGCCAACATATCATTAATGATATCCTGCGGTTCCTCAAAACGGGGATTGTCGCTGGTAATAATCACACGGTCGCTCTGTTTTACGGCTTCCTGTGCCATGATAGGACGCTTGCCCTTATCACGGTTACCGCCGGCACCGCACACAGTGATAATCTTTCCCTCCTTTCCGTCGAGCACCTCATGAATAGCTTTCAGCACATTCTCCAAGGCATCAGGGGTATGGGCATAATCAACCACAGCTGTATAGCCCTCGGGGGAATGGATGGGTTCCAATCGACCTGCCACGCTCTTCAGCGTGCTTAGCACCAGCAGAATCTCCTCGGGTTTCTCGCCCAGCATGACCGCTGCGCCATAGACGGCCAACAGGTTGCTGACATTGAACTTGCCAATGAACTGTACGCCCACCTCGTGTCCGTCAATCTCCAGATACATACCCTCGAAATGACACTCGATGATGCGAGCCTTGAAGTCGGCCATCGTACGGATACTGTAGGTCTTCACTGTTGCCTTAGTGTTCTGAACCATAAACATACCATTCTTGTCATCGACATTGGTAATGGCAAAAGCATCCTTCGGCAGCATATCGAAGAAAGCCTTCTTCGCGTCACGATAGTTCTCAACGGTCTTATGATAGTCCAGATGGTCGCGGGTCAGGTTAGTAAAGATACCACCTGCGAACTTAAGACCGCCAATACGCTTCTGGGCAATGGCATGACTGGAGCACTCCATGAACACATACTGACAACCGGCATCCACCATACGGTGAAGCAACTGGTTGAGTTCAATGGGGTCTGGCGTGGTATGACTGGCAGGAACGGGTTCACCCTCAATATAGTTGCACACCGTTGACAGCAGACCGCACTTATATCCCAGTTTTCTGAACATATTATATAATAAGGTGGCGATGGTGGTCTTGCCATTAGTTCCCGTTACACCTACCAGTTTCAGTTTTGACGTGGGGTCGCCATGAAAGGTGGTGGCCACCTGTCCCACTACCGACTCCGTCGATTCCACCTGCAAATAGCATACTCCCGGATGACGTTGCTCCGGCATTTCCTCACACAAAATGGCCGATGCCCCTGACTCAACGGCTTTGGATATATATTGATGACCGTCTGTCTGGGTGCCTTTGATTGCTACAAACAGATGACCATTTGCCGCCTTGCGCGAATCAATATCAACATCGGTGATATCGATATCGGCAGTGCCTTCAATGGCCTTGACCATTACATTTTTCAGTAGTTCTTCAAGTTTCATATTTTCAGGTTATTATTTTAATTCCAACGTACACACCATGCCATTCTGAATGGACGTGCCAGGCGCAATACTCTGACGCGACACGTAGCCTGTGCCATGAAGCTTCACCTTGACACCCTGGCGTTCCAAATGATAGACGGCATCACGGGCACCCATCCCTGTCACATCAGGTATCCTGCCTTCAACAACATCCAAGTCGCCCATCGCCACTTTCTCCTTATTGATTCCCAGTCGATGCAATACGACACCTGCTGCCTGGTTGTCGCCCTTCAGCACTGAAGGCACCATGACCGACATGGAGTCGCGTGCATCTGCCACGCTAAGTTTCAGGCTCTTGGCCATCACACCTTCCGAGATATGATGGAAGATGCCACCCGACATCAGTCCACCAGAGGCCGGCAGGCCCTTCTTCTTGATACAGACGATGCAGGTATATTGCGGATTGTCGGAGGGGAAATAGCCGCAGAACGAGAGCCAATACTCCACGGTACCCGTCTTGTAGCCACCAGCCTTCGCCACCTGGGCGGTACCAGTCTTACCCGACACCTGGAAGGAATGCGAGCCGGCTTTCTTTCCCAAACCCTGACTGACCACATGGCGCAGAATGGTCTGCATGGTCTTGATGGTCTGAGGCTTGGCAATCTGCTCCTTGATGACTTCGGGCTGTGTCTCGGAAATAACCTCACCCTCCTTCATAAAGCTCTTCACGAAACGGGGACGCATCATCTTACCATTGTTGGCAATGGCATTATAGAAGGTCACGGTATTGATAGGTGCAATCTGCGTCTCATAGCCGATACTCATCCATGGCAGTGTGGTCTTACTCCAATAGAGTGCCCTGTTGGAGGTCTTCGTATCTGGCATACGAATCTTTGGAGGCAGATAGCCAACAATGGGGAGCTTCAAGTCCTGACCTATACCAACACGGTAGAGACCCTCCACATACTTTCTGGGGTTAGAACCATAGAATCTGTCAATAACACAACTCACACCTATATTACTACTCACCTCCAGTGTACGAGCCACATTGATGTCGCCATAGCCACCGCGATGCCAGTTGTGGTCCTTCATCTTGGCACCGTGCATCGGCATGATACCACAGCCGGTATGGATGACGTAGCTGGTATCTACCATACCATCGTCCAAGGCCACCAGGAAGGATGCCACCTTAAACACCGAACCGGGTTCGCAACGATAGCTGATGGCATCATTGAAACGCTCGTAATAATTGCCATTCTCTGAGCGGCGCATATTGACTATAGCCTTTACATCGCCGGTCTTCACCTCCATCAGGATGGTAACACCCATAGAGGCATCCCATTTCTTCAGACCTTCCACCAGGGCCTGTTCGGCCAAGTCCTGCATACCCACATCAATGGTGGTCACGATATCACAACCATCGACGGGCGGTGTCACGGTAAAAGGAATAATCTTGTTGAGCACCTTCTGCTTGCGCTCATAACCGAATTTACCACGGAGCAACGAGTCATACGACAGTTCTATACCGAAACGAGCCGTATCTTTTCCACCTTCGAAGCTACGAATGTCGCCAATAGTACGCTCAGCCAGCGAGCCGAACGGACGACGACGGGCCTCAAATTTCTCGGCGTGGAAACCGCCTTTATTGGCTGGCAGATTGAAATAAGGCAACTGTTGCACCTCACAATAGGTGTTATAACTCAGGCGCTTTGGCCAGATAGCCCAGTGGCGGGCACCCACTGTGCCATTCCTCATCACCTTATGCTTGCCTTCTTCCAGACGAGCCTTGAACTCTTCGGCAGAACGCTCCGGGAAAATCCTGTTCAGACAGATACAAAGCGTATCGATATTGGCATACCATATACTGTCACGCTTACGTACCCATGCAGTATCGGCATTGCCGCCTGCCTGATAGTCCATGAATATCTTGTATTCCGGAATACTGCTGGCCAGCAACTGCCCGTCGCAGCTCAATATATTTCCACGGTTGGGACGCACACTGTCGCTATCACTCTTCTGGCGGTTTGACACAGTCTCCCAATACGACTTCTTGGCAGTCATCGTATAGCCAGCCTTGAAAATCACCCCTATTCCTATGAGGGTGAGCACCACTGCAATGGCCAGGTAGCGCGGCAGAACCTTATCACTCTTAAACTTACTCATTCCTCTTCATCGCTCATTCTTCAGGCACCTCAATGATATAGGGAGGCTGGTCGCTCAATTGCAGCAGCGAGTCCTGGTATTCATGGAGTGCCTTCAACACATTACTCTGGCGGCATAGTTCCGTAAGATTGCTCGAACTGGAAAGTGCCTTGTATTTTGCATCGACCAAATCCTTTTCCAACTGGTCTATCTCAATCACATCCTGCTCGCACTGATAGCGAACACCAACATAGAACACAAGGAAGAAGACGATAAAGAGAATCAACAGGATATGGTGACGCACCAATGCGAACAGGTAGTCACCACCCACAATCTGCTTCAGAGACAATGAGCCCACAGGCGCATTGTCATCTTCACTGGCCGACTCTTTGATTCGTTTCAAGGCAGCCGACGACTCGGACTCAGGCCGGGCATTCTTCTCCTTTTCTACGACATTCTCTCGCTCCACGGCAGCATCACCGGCTGATGCCACAGGGCCTGACTTCTCAGGCTCCGCACCAGTCTCTATGATCAGCTCCACTTCGTTATGTTCGTCTTTCTTCATCTCTAATTCTTTACTGCTATTCTCAACTTTGCACTGCGGCTACGGGGGTTGGCCGTCAGTTCTTCATCTGAAGGAACTATCACCCTATTATTAATAAGGTGTAGAGGCGACTTCACCTGTCCGAAGAAGTCCTGTTCCACCTTTCCCTCAGCATTACCTGCACGCATCACGTTTTTTACGATACGGTCCTCCAGCGAGTGATAGGTAATCACGCACAACCGGCCTTCCGGTTTCAAAAGCTCACAGGCCCCCAACAACATCTCGCGCAAGGCATCCATCTCGTGGTTCACCTCTATGCGGAGCGCCTGGAAGAGCTTGGTCATCTCTTTCTTCTCGCGCTCTCTGGGAAACAGTTTTTCCGCTATCTCCATCAACCGTCCCGTAGTCAGTATCGGTTTCTCCTGGCGACTCTTCGCCAGCAATGAGGCTATCTTGCGGGCATTCTTCAGTTCTCCGTAAAGGTAGAACACGTCCGAGAGCTGCTCTTCCGTATAGTTGTTCACCACATCGGCGGCCGTCATACCCGCACGTTTGTTCATGCGCATATCCAGCGGGGCATCGAAACGGAACGAAAAGCCACGCGACTCGTCATCGAAATGATGTGACGAAACACCCAAATCGGCCAACAGGCCGTCCACCCCATCCACCTCGTAATAACGCATCCAGTTCTTCAGATACCTAAAGTTGCTGCGCACAAAGGTGAATCTATCATCATTCACAATATTTAACTCAGCATCGGCATCCTGGTCAAAGCCATACAAATGGCCATGAGCCCCCAGCCTGCTGAGGATTTCCCTGGAGTGACCGCCACCGCCAAAGGTGACGTCTACATAAACGCCGTCGGGCCGGATAGCCAGCCCGTCAACGCTTTCCTTCAAAAGGACCGATACGTGGTACGTCTCTGCTGTCTTTATCATCTCTGTCAGTGGCCGCTTGTCATAATGGCTTTCAGTTTCTCCGCAAACTCCTCTTGCGGCAAGAATGGCTGCTGAGTCTTCTCAACCGCCCATATCTCGATGGCATCGTTGACACCTATGAACCTTACACCTTGCACAATATCAGCCATCTGCAGATAGCGTTTCGGTATCAGGAAACGGCCGTTCCCATCGAGCGAAAGCACTTCTGCCTCAGACACATACTGGCGGAGCACCTGCTGCCCCACATCGTCCCACTCGCTAATTTTTTCCAGGAGTGCGTCCATACGGCGATTCCAAGTACTCTCAGGATAAAGCACAAGACAGCGCTGATGCACATCCTTGCGCATCACCAGCACCTCCTCGCCAGCTGCCTGCAGCACCTTACGGAATCCTGCGGGCAGGAAAATACGGCCTTTGGCATCGGTCTTGGCTTCTATGTTTCCTAAAAATCGCATACGAACATATTAATACGAAAGTTTGCGTGCAAAGGTAATCATTTTCCACCACAATCCCCCACTTTTCCCCACTTTTTTTATCAAAATATCAAAAAAATCATTTTTTCATACATTTCGCACTTTTCTTTTTTCACATTCCAAACTTTTTGTGCAATAGTTTCAGATACTTCACACCTGGAATGATACAACATCAAGACATCATCTATCTTAGATAGAACATACCATGGAATGGCACTTTACCCGCAAAAGCCCGTAAAACCTGCAAGAAAATTATTAATTTTCATAAAAAAAAAATTGAAAATAAAAGATTTTAAGTAATTTTGCAGAATGTTTTTGAGCAATAGGAGGCAACTTCAGGGAAACATGGAGAAAACCATTGACATCAAAAGGATTCTGAAAGACAAGATGGGCAAAAAAGCCCGTTGGGTGCCACGCCCTTTGGTGTGGTGGCTAAAGCATATTGTCCATGAAGACCAAGTCAATGAGCATTTATGGAATGCCCGAGACCTGAGCGGCACACCATGGCTCAAGGCCACTCTGGACTACCTGCACGTAACCATCAAGGTCAAGGGACAGGAAAACCTGCCGGCCAAAGATGATCCCAAGCGCTACACATTTGTAAGCAACCATCCCTTGGGCGGCATCGACGGCATCGCTATCGGTTCGGTCATAGGCGAGCACTATGATGACAACTTCCGCTATCTGGTCAACGACCTGCTGATGAACCTCCCTGGATTGGCACCCCTCTGCATCCCCATCAACAAAACAGGCAAGAACGGGCGTAACTTCCCCGCTATGGTAGAGGCTGGATTCAAGGGCGACACTCACATCCTGATGTTTCCCGCAGGTCTCTGTTCGCGAAAGCGCAGCGGCACTATCTGTGACCTGGAATGGAAAAAGACGTTCATCAGCAAAAGCGTGGAGACCCACCGCGATGTGGTCCCCATCTATTTCGAAGGACATAACAGCAACTTCTTCTACCGGCTCTCGAACATCAGCGACCGCTATGTCAAAAAGATCAACATTGCCATGCTCTTCCTATCCGACGAGATGTTCAAGAACACAGGCCAAACATTTACTATCACCTTCGGAAAACCCATCCCCTGGCAAACCTTTACTAACGAAAAAACACCGATGGAATGGGCAAAATTTGTGAAAGAAGAAGTCTACAAACTATCTTAGAATCAAGAAAAAAGCAAACATAACAGAGATCATGGAACAACCTATCATCGACCCGATTCCCGTTGAAGTACTTAAAGCAGAACTGACACCCGATCTTCAGTTGCGCATGACCAACAAGAGCAACAACAAGATTTACATCATCACGGCACACAATGCGCCCAACGTGATGCGCGAGATTGGTCGTCTGCGCGAGATTGCCTTCCGCGAAGCTGGTGGCGGCACCGGCAAGGAAGTGGACATCGACGAGTTCGATACTTGCGAGAACTGCTACAAACAGCTCATTGTCTGGAATCCCGAGGCCGAGGAGATCATTGGCGGTTACCGTTATTTAGAAGGCACGAAATGGGAGATCGACGAGAACGGCCAGCCCAAACTTGCCACCAGCCATATGTTTCATTTCTCTGAGAAATTCCTGAGCGAATATATGCCCTATACCATTGAGCTGGGACGCTCCTTCGTGAGTCTGCCTTATCAGAGCTCGAAGATGGGTGCCAAGAGCCTGTTTGCGCTCGACAACCTGTGGGACGGTCTGGGTGCCCTGACGGTCATCATGCCCAACGTCAAGTATTTCTTTGGCAAGATGACCATGTACCCCAGCTATATTCGTGAAGGCCGCGACATGATTCTGTACTTCTTGAAAAAGCATTTCGACGACAAGGAAGGACTGGTAATACCGATGAAACCGCTGAAAATTGAAACCGACGAGAAAGAACTTGCGGCCATTTTCACAGAGAACGACTTCAAAGAGGACTATCGCATCCTGAACCAGCGCATCCGCGCCTTAGGCTACAATATCCCGCCATTGGTAAATGCCTACATGAGTCTGTCGCCCACTATGAAACTCTTTGGCACCGCTATCAACTATGGCTTTGGCGATGTAGAGGAGACTGGCATCCTTATTGCCATGGACGAAGTGCTGGAAGAGAAGCGCGTGCGCCATATCGACTCCTTCATCAAGGAGCATCCGGAGGCCATGAAGATTACCAGCGGAGCCAACAAGATTATCTACAAGGAGAAAAAGAGTTAGATAATAGGTAGCGAGATACCGCAGATTTTCTGATACACATCCAGTGCATAGACATCCGTCATGCCGGTGATGTAGTCTATGACGGCCATCAGACGCGTCTCCAGATCATCACTTTCAATATCATACTGACTGCTCACACGCCCTATGAGCTGCTGGGAGTAGTAGCGTTCTGGATGCTCTATGGCCTCAACCATCAGCTCCATCAAGGTAGCCATGATACGATAACCCGACAATTCCACATCCAATACCGGACGGCTCTTATAGATACGCGCCATTGAAACTTTGGTACAGGCTTTGTAGGCATCGCGCTGCAGGGGCGACATATTTTCCACCAGCGATCCCTTGAACGTCCCCTCAAGGATTTCTTCATCGTGAGCCAGGAAAGTCTTCACGCACTCATTCTCCAGTTTTCCTATCACACAGGCACGCAGATACTGAACTTTCTCGTTAGTATCCGTCAGATGCTCGTCGCTGATACGCGCACGGATGCGATTTTGCTCGGTTTCATCGAAGAATGCCAGCATCATAGTAGCTGTCTCGTCAAACGTCAGAATCTTAAGTTTAAAGGCATCCTCAAGATCCATGATTTCATAACATATGTCATCGGCAGCCTCCACCAGATACACCAATGGATAACGCGCCCACCGTTCTTTGCCTTTCTCTGTCTGCAACTTAGGAATACCCAGTCGGTCGGCCAGCATCTCATAGTGTTCACGTTCCGACTCGAAGAAACCGAACTTATTCTTAGTGGCAGCAATCGACGGAAACGGGTATTTCACGATACTGGCCAGTGTGCTATAGGTCATCGCAAAGCCCCCCTGTCGCCTGCCCTTAAAGCTATGGGTCAACAGTCGGAAGGCATTGGCATTACCGTCGAAACGGGTAATGTCGCTCCAGAACTCCGGCGACACACGCTCTTTCAGATAAGTACCCTTACCCTCAATAAAAAATGACTGGATAGCCTTCTCGCCAGAATGACCGAAAGGCGGATTTCCCAAGTCATGAGCCAGGCAGGCAGTAGCCACTATCTGTCCTAACTCAGGTATTAGAGTATCGATGAAATCGCGGTTTTTTGAACACAGATGCCTGGCCACATCGTTACCGAGCGACATTCCTACACTGGCCACTTCAAGCGAATGGGTCAGTCGGTTGTGCACAAACACGCTACCTGGCAAGGGGAACACCTGCGTCTTATTCTGTAACCTGCGGAAGGGGGCCGAGAATATCAGCCGGTCGTAATCGCGCTTAAACTCCGTTCGGTCATCATGCCGCTCCAGATGGCGATGCTCCTGCCCTAAACGGCAGTTGGATATCAAATTCTCCCAGTTCATTTTCATCATCGTGACACACATTTGGGATGCAAAGATAGTGCATTTTAAAGAATTATAGCCATAATTCTAAAAATAATAGCTATAATTCCGAAAATTATAGCTATTATTTGTTAGTGTACCAGCTCCATCAATGCCTGTGAGACAAAGATTACGAAGTTTGGAAAAAATATTGCAACTTTGCAGCCAACTCTGGGAGCGCGGGCGTCCTCGCCCGCAATGATGGCGGGCGAGGACGTCCGCGCTCCCAGGCAAACAGCTGTAATAACGGTTAGTTATATAGAAGACGCTACAACAAAAATGTCATAAAGGACTAAAGAACTAACTATTACTATAACTAAAGAGGTCTTCATATGGCCTTGAGGCCACACGAAGACCTCTTTAGTTTTATTGTTGCTATATTCCCCTTTCAGCCCAATCGCCTCTGTCAAGGTTTCTATACCCTATGGCTTCGGCGATATGCAGGCTCTGCACCTGCTCTGAACCTTCGAGGTCGGCTATGGTGCGTGCCACCTTGAGAATGCGGCTGTAGGCACGGGCAGAGAGTTTCAGACGCTCCATGGCCATACGGAGCATATCCAATGAGGTGGTGTCTGGCTCTGCGAAATCATGAAGCATACGCTCCGTCATCTGAGCATTACAATGAATACCTTTATATGGTTTGAAACGCTTTTCTTGTATCTTACGGGCGGCAATGACGCGTTCACGGATAACGGCAGAGGGTTCGCCCGGTTGCATCTGCGAGAGCTGTGCAAAGGGAACGGCCTGAATCTCGCAATGAATGTCGATACGGTCGAGCAACGGGCCGCTGATCTTATTCATGTATCGCTGTATCTGACCTGGCGTGCAGACGCAGTGGTGGGTGGGGTCGCCATAGTAGCCGCACGGACAGGGGTTCATCGAGGCAACGAGCATGAACGAACAGGGGTATTCCACATTGTATTTGGCTCGGCTGATACTGATCTTCCTGTCTTCAAGGGGCTGGCGCAACACCTCTAAGACGCTGCGGCTCAGTTCGGGCATCTCATCGAGGAAGAGCACGCCGTTATGGGCCAGCGAAATCTCGCCCGGATAGGGATTGTTGCCGCCCCCTACAAGGGCTACTTGCGAGATTGTGTGGTGGGGAGCACGGAAGGGTCGCTGACTGATGAGACTGGTGTCGCGGCTCAACTTTCCGGCAATGCTGTGGATCTGAGTTGTCTCCAGACTCTCGGAAAGGGAGAGCGGGGGGAGGATGCTTGGCAGACGTTTGGCCAACATCGACTTACCGCTGCCCGGAGGGCCTATCATAATGAGGTTGTGGCCTCCGGCAGCCGCCACTTCAAGGGCCCGTTTCACGCCCGCTTGTCCTTTTACGTCGGCAAAGTCGAACTCGAAGTGATTCTGTTGCTCGTAAAATTCCTTGCGTGTATCGATAATCGTGGGTTGGAAAACCGTGTTGCCATTCATGAATGCGATAACGTCTGCAAGCGTGTCCATGCCATAGACCTCCAGATTATTGACGATGGCAGCCTCACGGATATTCTGGCGCGGCACGATGAGCCCCTTGTATTTGTCGGCCCTGGCTTTGATGGCAATAGGCAGTGCGCCACGAATGGGCTGAAGGGTGCCGTCGAGTCCCAGTTCCCCTACAAGCATATAGTCTGACAGGCGGTCGGCAGTGACTTTTCCCATAGCGGCCAGGATGCCGATAGACAGCGGCAGGTCGTAGCCCGACCCCTCCTTCTTGATGTCGGCAGGCGAGAGGTTGACGGTGATTTCCATTGTCGGAAACTTGAAACCGTTGTTCAGCATGGCGGCCTTGATGCGCTCATAGCTCTCCTTGACGGCAGTATCTGCCAGTCCTGTAAGGTGAAACTGTATGCCGCGTGTCATGCTGACCTCGCAGGTCACTGCTGTCACATCCAGTCCGTTGACGGCAGCGCAATATGTTTTAACAAGCATAGTACGGTTTAGAACAACGAGTCTATTTTCTCTTTTAGGTCATTAGTACTGAGGGTTCTGGCAACGATATTCCCTTTCTTGTCGATGACGATATTGTCGGGGATGAATGCGATGCCAAGAGTAGATATGAGAGGCGAGTCCCACATCATGCCGTCACAGATGTTTGGCCATTTGATACTGTCGCTTTCTATCGTCCTCTTCCCCTCAAAGGCCGAGGCATCCATGCAGATGCTCACAACACTGATACTGTCGTGATGTTCTTTTCGCCATCGGTTGAGCTTCTGTAGTGTGTTTTGAGAGTCATAGCTCCAGGCCGACCATACCATGATGACATTGGCCTGCTTACAGAGTACACTGTCAGTCACGGTGTCGCCATTGGTATCGATGGCCGTGAAGCGGGGCAGCTTGCCCATGCTGCCAAGTTGCCTGACAGAGACCATTCGCTGATACAGCTGCAATAAGGGAATGCAGGAGGGGCGAGCCTGATGCATCTTTTCGCAGAGTTCAAAAGCCTTGGCATAGTCGGCATCGACCGCCATGATGAAATAGCGTCGCAAGAGATACTGGGAGGCAGGCGACTGCGGATGCTCCAGAATGAATGTTTCTGCTTCGTTCCTGACCTCTGGAGGCATCATTTCCTTTGTCTTCAGTCGGAACCCCGTCATAAGCTCATTATCGTCGGTACCGCTGATCTCGGTCTCTTTCAAGTGCGACACATCACCTTCGATGCTTACCCTACTGCCTGGCTCTGCTACAATAGGAAGTTCAGAGTAGTTGGGGAATACCAGTGTAAGGATGATTGTATCGGCGAGTTCGGCATCATAGGTAAACTGCCCGCCATTGAGCATAATTGTATCTTTGCGCCCCTGTTCAAGGTCACAAAGATACAATTCTCCTTGGTTGATATTTCGGAACCTGCCTTCCAGATGGAAGTGATTTCCCCTCTCACCACATGAAAACAACAAAAGAGAAAGGAGGAAAGCGTAAAGAACAGATTTCATTTGCTCACTTTGATAAGCTCCAAGTCCTTGGCGGCATAGTCGGCCAGCGAAGGATCCTTGGCAATGGCAGCCCTCAGTGCGCTGGCAGCCTCACCGTTGTTGCCTGTGCGAGCGTTCAGGATAGCACGCAGGTAGTCTGTAGTGGCATCGGCATTCTTGACGTTTTTCAGTGTACTGGCTGCTGCCTGGTAGTTCTTGTTCAGTATCTGAGCCAATGCAGCCGAGTTCGACTGTATATGCTCAAAATCCAGTTCTGCCTGAGCGTATTTCCCCTGAGCCAGATGGAGGTTACCCAGCACCTCGTTCAGTCCGTTGGCATTAGCACCTTTGGCAATATAGTCCTCTGCACTGAGCATATCGCCTTGCTGTAGTGCCAACATACCCAGGTTGGCATTAGTCTCTGGCTGGTTGGGATTCAGTCGCAGCGCCTTGTCAAGCCACATTCTTGCTCCTTCGTAGTTGCCCTTGGCATAAGCTATACGTGCCAGATTGTTGTATGCACGCGGGTCTTGCTGATAATACTGTGTGGCCTTTTTATAGGCAGCTTCGCTGCTGGCAAGGTCATTGTCGTAGAGGGTTGCTCCGTAGAGGATTTCCTCAAGGCTCAACTGACTGGCATCGCTCTTCATCTGTTCCAGAATCTGATCGTCATCACGACCAATAAGCAGGTAGTTGATGGTCATGCGTGCACGGCGCAACTGAGGCAGAATGCCGTCGGTCAGCTCACGGAAGGCAGCCGAAATATTCTTGATCTGTTGCTCACGTTCCTCGGGATCCTGATACATTGAGAGGACACGCAGGATGACATCCTTGTCCTGGATGTCGCTGGCTGCCACCAGTTCCTGGAAGCCTTCCCAGTCCTCAGCTGTATATTTGGCATCAATGGGGGCATCCATCTTGGATTTCTTCAACTCGCCCTGCAGGTACTCGTTGGTCACGTCCTGTCGTTTGCTTGCCAGTTTCTCGTTAAGCTCAAAACCGCCATCGGGAGAGGCGTATGCCGATACCTCGATGTTATCGAGAGCCATACCTTCCTGATCAGCCACAATCTTACCAATCAGACGAACGAACTCCTGCACAGAATTGTTCTGAAGCTCGCTTTTGCGCAACTGAGCCTGTCCGATAAGGAACTTGATATTTGCCTGCTGCCGCTGCTCAGAGACACGCTGGAATTTGTCCTCGGCCAAGGCAGCATTGGCAGAAGCCAGTGTGCGCTTGTAGAGTTCCGACGTTGCAATGATGCCTGTAGCGACTTTTACAGCAGGAACCTTTACGCTCTTCTTTCCGATTTTTGCATCAAAGGTCAGGTACATATCGCTTTGCTGCATCTCAGGTGTATAGGCGAAGTTGGTGCGCATGGTATAGTTGCCGCCAACGAGATAAGAGATGGTCTGGTTGTTGCCCAGCACTTTCTCGCCTTGGAACGTAGTTCCTTCTCCATATACAGACTTCTCGCCCTGAGGTGTCTGATAGCGCAGCTGAGGTGTAACGGTTACCACGGCCTTCTTGTTCATGTATTTTTCGGGGAACATACCATTGATGGTAGCCGACACTTGCCCGGCCTGGGTCTCCAATGGGTTTGGTGTTACCTTGAAATTATCTTCTGAGAGTGAACCCAGTTTCCCTGAGCATGAGGTCAGCACCAATGCGGTAGCCGACAGCAAAAGCAATTGATTTATTTTCATTGTGGAAAAAGTTAGATAGAAGTGCCGCGAGCGGGACTCGAACCCGCACAACCATTTCTGGTCAAGGGATTTTAAGTCCCTCGTGTCTACCATTCCACCATCGCGGCAGCCGTATTGTTGTGTCGGTTTTCATAAAAACCGATGCAAAGGTACTGCTATTAATTGGAATAACCAAATTTCTTTAGTATTTTTTCACGGATTCTGCACCGAGAGGATGCCACGGTCCGGATAATAGGTCACGCGCTTGTATTGTTCCAGTGGTCTGCCCGCATCGCCTTTCACTGTGCTGTACTCGCTGTATATGTTGTATATCCGCTTACATTTCTCGCACTTGAGTTCCTGTGGATTATCGGCCCAATGGAGTTCGCTGTTGAAGTCGCAGTTGGGACACTGAAGGTCGTAGGCGCAGAGCACACCGCTATAAGTACGCCCGATAACGAGTCCGCGTTTCCTTCCCATCCTGACATAATTACTGTTGCTATTGCCAACAGCATTCGAGATAGTCAGGTCGAGGTCTGTCTGGTCAAAAGATCCCTGATTAGGTGTCAGTTTCAGATGATAGACACCTTTTTCCATGACGGCTTTCACAATACAGAAATCGCCCCCTGCACCTGATACGGCGCGTGTCAGCGCACTGGTGGGAAAGAGCGAGGCTTGGAAAACGAAATAACAGGTTGCCGAACTGTACTGGTTGTCAGCCTCACATGCACAACAAAGCAATGCAATGCTTAATGCATAATGCTTAATGCTTAATATCTTCACTTCTCAAGCAACTTAGCTTCTGCCTGTTCCACGCGCTCGAATCCAAAGCCCTTTAGCGTCTGTTGCATCAGCTCCGCTATCTGATCGTTCATCAGGTTGCCGATGCTACCTTCATGGGTGTGATGGATAGCCTTATTTGGTGTAAAGCGGCCTGCTTCGATATCAAGTCCCACTTTCTTGTAGGCATCGCGGAACGGCATTCCGTTGGCAGCCAGCCGGTTAACCTCCTCGACAGAGAACATCGGGTCATAGCGTGGGTCATCCAGGATATGATCGTTCACCTCAATGCGGTTGATGATATAGGCCGTCATGCGCAAGCAGTCGAGCAACTCGTCGAAGGCAGGCAGGAAAACCTCTTTGATAATCTGCAGGTCGCGGAAATAGCCTACGGGCAGGTTGTTCATCATCAGCGTGATCTGCTGAGGAAGACTCTGCAGTTTGTTGGACTTAGAACGAATGAGTTCAAAGACATCGGGGTTTTTCTTGTGAGGCATGATGCTCGAACCTGTGGTGCATTCCTTGGGGAGCTTTACAAAACCGAAGTTCTGACAGTTGAACATACAGGCATCGAAGGCCAATTTCGCCATTGTACCGGCAATGGTGGCAATGGCAAAACCTACGTTGCGCTCCATTTTGCCACGTCCCATCTGTGCATACACCACGTTATAGTCCATGGAGTCGAATCCCAGCAGGTCGGTGGTCATCTGACGGTTCAGGGGGAACGAGGAGCCGTAGCCCGCAGCCGAGCCAAGGGGGTTGCGATTTGTCATCTTATAGGCGGCCTGCAAGAACAGCATATCATCGGCCAAAGACTCTGCGTATGCTCCAAACCACAGTCCGAACGACGATGGCATAGCAACTTGAAGATGAGTGTAACCTGGCATCAGCACGTCCTTGTATTGGTTGCTCTTGGCAATGAGCTGGTCGAAGAGGTCCTTCACCGCTTCTGCTACCAATTGCAACTGATGACGAGTAAAGAGTTTCAAATCCACCAACACTTGATCGTTACGTGAACGACCCGAGTGAATCTTCTTACCCATGTCGCCCAACTTACGGGTGAGCATCAGTTCCACTTGTGAGTGGACATCCTCAATACCATCCTCAATGACGAACTCGCCACGCTGTGTCTGTTCGTAGATATTCCTTAACTCAGCCAACAGTACGGGCAGCTCTTCTTTTCCGAGCAGTCCGATACTCTCGAGCATGGTAATATGAGCCATGCTTCCCAGTACATCATACGGTGCCAGATAGAGATCCATCTCGCGGTCTCTGCCCACGGTGAAGCGTTCTATCTCGCTGTTTATCTCAAAGTCTTTTTCCCAGAGTTTCATATAGGAGTGAAGAGTGAAGAGTGAAGAGTGAAGAAGGTTTAGCTCGGCGGCCCGAAGGGGAAAGCCAATTTGCTACCGCAATACGTCAAAAATCATCTCACACCCTTTATTGTATGTTATTATTTTTCTTTATCGTCTTTATTGATGAGACCAACATGGCAATAACTTCGTTGCAATCATAGGTAAGACTGTTGAATCCATTGTCATCTAAGAAACCTGTGTCATGTAATAGGTTTTACCAATTCATTGTCTCATTTGCTTCTTTGAGAGCTATGTGAAGTTTTGATGAGAAGTCTGAAGGACTTTGTGCAAACTCTGATTCATGAACATTTGCAGAATAACTTTTTATATGCAGTGGGTCACCTTCTCTTCTGTAGTTTGTCATAACAGCGGTAGCAAATTCTTCATTCTTCACTCTTCATTCTTCACTTATACATAAGGAACCTGTGCCAGTGCGTCGGCAATTTTCTCCACACCATCTTGAATAGGACCGCTTACCATGGCAGCCAGCATGAAGGGAATGTCGGCCTTCACCGTGACCTTCATCTTCGAAGCGTTCTCGTTGACAGGGAGTACCTGAATCCAGAGGTTAAAGGGCATAGGCGACTGAGTTGTCTCGAACTTCACGCACTTAGGTTCTTCACGCTCTACGATGCGCAGGGTAATCTGGCCTACAGGGTCTACATTGATGGTGACAGAGTCCTGGTCGAACGAGAACTCTTTGAGCTTATCCTCAGGGATGCGGTCGCGTACACGCTCCAGATTACTCAGGTCGCTGATATTGCGATAGACGGCCTCCTGTGAATAAGGCACCTGCTTAATGCTACTTTCAAATTTCTTCATAACTACTGCTTAAATGCCCCATACACTGGGATCTTTTCTCCATTCAGCCAGTACGGCTTTCTCTTCTTCCTTGATATAGCCCGTCTCGGCGGCCTGCTCGATAACGGCATCGTAGTTGCTCAGGGTAATGAGCTTCACGCCAGCCTCACGGAAAGCCTCCTCGGCTACGGGGAAACCATAGGTGAACGAGGCTACCATGCCGATGACCTCAACGCCATATTCGCGCAGAGCAGCTACAGCCTTTAGTGAACTGCCACCAGTAGAAATCAGGTCTTCCACGACGATGACCTTTGAGCCCGTCTTAATCTCACCTTCCACCTGATTGCCCATACCGTGATCTTTCGGCTTCGGACGAACATAGCAGTAAGGAAGGCCCAGCTCCTCAGCAACCAATACACCCTGAGCGATAGCACCAGTAGCCACACCAGCTACGGCCTCGGCCTCGGGGAACTGCTCCTGAATGACGTGACAGAGCTCCAACTTCACGAACGAGCGCAGGCTGGGATGACCCAAGGTCTTGCGGTTGTCAGTATAAATAGGTGATTTCCATCCACTGGCCCATGTAAACGGCTCGTTGGGTTGCAACTTGATGGCTTTGATGTCCATCAGTTTCTGAGCGAATTGTTTCTTGATATCCATAGCGTTATGTTGATTTTTGCCTGCAAAGGTAAGAAAAAAAAGTGAAGAGTGAAGAGTGAAGAGTGAAAAATTTGCTGCCGCTCTTCAATTTTCAGTTTGTTTACTCTTTTGTATAACCGATGGAGAGGACGCTTAGCTTGACACCTTCGGCCTTAGCCAGTTCCTGTCCGCAGGCAATGACGGTGGCACCTGTTGTCACGATGTCATCAATGATGAGCAGATGCTTGCCTTTGATCTTGTCGGCATCAACCAGCAGGAATGCTTCGTTCACGTTCGCACGCCGCTCCCAGACATTGTCTTGATGAGTCTGGCTTTGTGTGAAATGCTGACGCACTACCACTTTATCGTAAACAGGCAGACGTGTGATGTGACTGATGCCACGCGCTACCTGCATACTCTGGTTGTAGCCTCTTTGCCTTTGGCGCTTGCTTGTGATGGGGACGGGTACTATGGCATCGACATCGTTGAAAAAGCCTGTAGGCTGATGTCTTAGTGCCAACTGTTCGCCAATATCCTCGCCCAGCATGGCCTGACCGTGGTATTTCAAGTCGTAGATCATCTTGCTGGGATCGGAATGGGGACGGTAGTAGAACCAGGCCGATGCCTTTTCTACGGGGAACTGTCCCCAAAACAGGCGAGCCATGGGGTTGTCGTAGGGTGACTCCATAAAGGGTGTCACCTCCAATTCTGCATCACAGTCAGGACAGAGAAGCGACTCCTCCGGCGAGAGTCTGCCACCGCAGATAGCACACCTTCGAGGGGCAATCATGTCCAGGAGACTATTCCAGAAACTCGTCCTCATCCTCTACTTCTATGCATTGTTTGATGATATCCATAGTAAAGCCTCGTCCCAAAGCGAACTTGATGAGCTTCATAGTGAGTTCGTATTCACTTTTTGCCTTGATGCTCTTGCGTTTCTGCTTCAGCATGGGTCGCAGAATGCTGAGATATTCCTCGTCGTCTACCTCGTCGAGCAGGGGTTTGCTGATATGTTCATCGATACGTTTCATCCATAGGGCCTGCTCCACTTTGCGCCGTCCCCATTTGTTATAGCGTATCTTGTCGTAGATAAATGCGTGGGCAAAGCGTTCGTCATCTATATATCGCTCTGCAATAAGACGACTCATCACCTGTGCCTGTTCCTCTTCGCTGACACCCCATTGTCGCATTTTTTCTATCATTTCCTGCTGACAATGTTCGCTGCGGGCACACAGGTCTGTGAGCTTCTGGTAGGCCTGTTGGCCCGTCATTACTTTCTTTATAACCATGACTTTGTGAATCGTTGTTTGCCGAACTGGTCATTTCTGACCTCAATGTGTGAAAATCCTTCCTCGCTTAGCATCTGTTGCATCTCGTCAGCATATAGTGGGTTGATCTCGAAAAAGAGTTGTCCGCTTGGTTTGAGAGCTCTTGCGGCATAGCGAGCGATGGCACGATAGAACAGCAACGGATCGTCATCAGGTACAAAGAGTGCCAGTTCCGGCTCATGCTCCAATACATTGCGCTCCATTCCTGCGCGTTCCTTATTACATATATAGGGCGGGTTGCTGACGATTATATCGAATTGAGAATTGAGAATTGAGAATTGAAAATTGAGGACATCCACTTTCTCGAAAGACACGTGAACATTGGCACGTTTGGCATTCTCAGATGCTATGCGCAGGGCATCGTCGCTGATGTCCCATGCCGTCACTTCTGCATTCGGTATCTCTGCTGCCAGCGTGCAGGCAATACAGCCGCTGCCTGTGCCGATGTCGAGAATGTGCCCCTTCCATTTGGAGGGGGTCGGGGGGAGGCTCCATTCACAGAGTTCATAGGTCTCCGGCCTGGGAATCAGCACGCCTGGCCCCACATGGAACGTCCTGCCCCCAAACTCTGCCTCGCCCAACACATACTGCACGGGTTCGCCCGTCTCCAGTCTTTGCGCCAAATGTTCCAACTCCTCCTGCCCATCGGCAGAAAGATCATCCATCTTTCCGCAAATAACATCAGTCCACGACAGTCCGAAACGCACGTCAAGTACCATGCGGACGATGGCTTTCGCCTCGTCAGCATCATAAACGGTGGTCAGTCTGTGCCAGAATGCATCATAGTTCATATCCTTCTATATAACTAACCGTTATTACAGCTGTTTGTATGGGAGCGCGGGCGTCCTCGCCCGCAATGGTGGCGGGCGAGGATGCCCGCGTTCCCATAGTTTGCTGCAAAGTTATGCCTTTTCTTGTGACCGTTGTCTGGTCGTGCAATGACCGAAGCCCGGTCATGCCGTTACCGAAGCCCGGTCATGCCGTGACCGATACCTGGTCATGCAGTGACCGATACTTGGTCATGTCGTGACCAAGGCCTGGTCATCATGTGACCAAGGCCTGGTCATCGGATGACCAAAAAACGGTCTCCGTTTTGGTCAATTCGTTTTGATGCGTAAAAGGCTTAGTGGTCGAAGTCGTAGACAGAGGTGTAGTGGTCGAACTCCAGCCCCTCGCTATAGCCCCGGTTACGGAACAGTCCGATGATATGCTCCTGCTGTGCAGGCGAGAGCAGGCGCCGCCCCAGCTTGTAGCGCGAGTAGGTGCCGTTGCCGCCCAAGTATGCCTTTATGCTGTTGCGCAGCACTAACTCGTCCTTGCTCTTCACCTCGGCAAAGATCCTGTCGAAGCCCCATGCCATCCGCTTCAGCTCGGCCTTGCGGAAGTGGGGGCAGCTGCTCTTGCTGAGCACGCTGGGCAGTACGGTGTTCGCCGTGGTCAACTTCTGGTCTATCTGTTCGCCTGCTATCCAGCGCAGGCATTCCGTATGCTTCACACAGGCACTGTTAAAGCAATAAACGTAGCCAGGAGGCACTTGTCTCTGGTCTATCACAATATCTGTTGTTTCCATTTTTCCCATTGTTTTAAGTGTACACGATGCAAAGGTACAATTTATTTTCCATCTTCTTATTACATTTCCCGTCTTTTTTCATCCAAGATTAGAATATATTTCGTATATTTGCACCGTGTTTATCGCAATTTCTACCGTGAGGAATTTACGGGGCTTCAAAATCGTCACTTTGCGGACTCGGTTGACAGAGGGTTACGACGGGGTGCAAAGAGTGACAAAAAGGGACGGACGGAAAATCAGCCAAGGCCAAGAATAGCATGAGCCTTTTCAAAGTCGGTGCAGAACAACAAGAGAACGAGGTGCTTGACTACATTCCCGGCGAGGAAGTCATGAGCATCTAGGAAGCGGCGGACTCCGAGCTATGCTCGCCTGAGCACTTACGGAGCGCAAGAAGCCAAAGGGGCAAAATGAAAAACTGCCGCTACGACAGCCTATAAACTATAATAAAGTGGAAAAAATCGTCGAAGTTTTGTTATTCTGCAAAATAATCACTAACTTTGCACGCGAAGCGTGCGAGAACGGGCTACGCCTCAGCAATTCAAGCGAGCTTGATTGCATTCGGCTTCCACCGTCCTTGCGCCAGAATTTCTAAAACAGCGTGAATATGGATTTGACAAATCCAATGAATACGGTGCTGAACTTCCTCCATTCGATGGCACTCTCGACGAGCAACAAACAATGGCTCGCCGACCATCTCTATGAGGAAGTAAAAGCAGAGAAGAAGGCTGCGAGTGAGCGAGAGCAGAGCCAAGTTGGCTTGGCTTCTGCCGAGCGTGAGCAGGCTCGACCGGAGGTCAAAGCGGCTGCAACGACCAATAACGGCTGGCCGAAAATCCGTCGCGAGGATATGCGTATCTCGCCCGAAGTGATGAAGCTCGTCGAAGACATTGAGCCTTTGCCTGATGATTTCGACTACGGCAAGGCACGTCTGGACTATCTTCTTAAAAAGCACGGATGATGAAGAAAGTATTTCTCGACACCAACATCCTCATTGACTATCTCGCACGTCGCGGCCAGTTCTTCGAGCCTGCCGCACAGATAGTACAGCTGGGGCAGCAACATGAATTCGGCCTGCTTGTGTCGGCCATGTCGTTTGCCACGGCAAGTTTCATATTGGAGGCGCATCACAAGTTGTCGAATGAGACCATCGTCCGCAAGTTCGCGGAGTTCGTCACGATGTGCAATGTCACGCCCGTTGATTCCCTTACCGTTGACGAGGCCATTGTCTCCCGTTTCTCCGACTTCGAGGATGCCATGCAATATTATTCAGCCATCCGCGAGGGTGCCGATGCCATCATCACTCGCAACAGCAGCGATTTCAACGCTGCTGAAATCGAAGTCTATGAGCCGCAACAGTTCCTTGATATGCTTGCGAAAGAATAAGCAGGAAGGGAATGCCTTGCCGAGGCCACAGGCCTGACGACTGAGGAAATCGAGGGGCTGTAAGAAATAATAATGTAGAGAAACGCAGGGCGGGGAGCCAAGCCGATGAAATGTCGGCTCCCCGTTCTTTTATTCACTTTTTGATACGAATTATTCAGCGTTTAACGAGTCTTTTGAAAGTATCTGATAAATGGAATTGTATTGTTTTTCATCAAGCGAAATCTTGGTAGTCTTTGTTGACAGGTAAGCGGCAAAAAGTGCAAACAATGCCGAAACTACAGATACTGCTATCGCAAACTTTGAAATGCAATAAGCTTTTTTAGATAGCCTTGTTTGTTTTTTCATTTCGATTGTCTGCTCTTGACTAACTTCAATATTCTTTTGAATATAATATCTGGAGCGTATATCTTCTAGAAGGCTTTGGCAATATCCTAATTGCTTATCAATAAAAGAATCGATGTCAATAGTTATCCCACTACTTCCTATTTTCACGGGCGCCGTCTGCAAAAGATACACCCAAACAGGAACGTCTTCATTATTCTCTTTACAAATCGAATAAAATACGTCTTGTATTTCTGTAAGATATCGTTTCTTGCCTGCAATAGCAGAACTATGAACGGTATGCCCTTTTTCTATAAGAGTCTCTATGTTCTCTATCTGACTATCTTTAATTCTCATTCTTTACTTTATTAATATTTTTTTAAAGGTTCCGCTATTAGAACGAATAATATTTATGCCTTGGCTAGGATAGTTCTTCTTTTTACCATCAAGAGAAATATATAAATCTGTAAATTCTTTGCTTGAAAGAATGGCATCAACAGAAGATTCTCCTGAAACTCCATTGACACTTTTGAAATCACTCCATGGTTTTGTTGCGCGATATTGCTCCAAACTCAAATTTGGTACATAGAGAGAGGCTTGACTAATAGGAGAATCCTTAAATGTATTTATTGAAGTATTTGGAACATTGGACGCATAGCAGTAAACGTTACTAATGGCATTGCATTCTCCAAAAGATTCATTACCTATGTTCGTTACATTCATTCCAATGACAATTTTGGAAAGGCCTTCGCATCTTTTAAAAAGGTTATCGTTAATTGAAGTAACAGAATCCCCAATTACAACCTCATTAGACTTAGTAAAAGGAACTTCACTACTAAATATGTTACCAACGACGTTCCTCCCTAAGTGTATTTTTTCTACAGGACAAGAAGTAAAAGGAGAATGTAAGAAAGACTCAAAAGTGAGAACGCTTTCTCCATCCTCTATTTCGATTTCTTTGATATTGCTTCCATAAAAGACATTCAGACCTATATAATCGACACTCTTTGGAATGTCAATTTTACTAAGACCAGAACACCCCCTGAAAGCATAATTCCTGATTGACTTCACATTATTTGATATATTAAATTCTGTCAGACCTGTACACCCATTGAATAAATAGGGACCGATTTCCGATACACTATCACCTATTACCACGTTAGATAATTTGGGATTGTCTCTGAATGGAGCATATTCATTTGTGTAATCAAGATTTCGCCCCAAATAGATATATTCCAATGGACAAATATGAAATGGAGTATTATCGTTAATACTATAATAAGTTATTAACTTTAGCGGCTCTTTACCGTCTTCTAAAACAAGTTTCTCCAAACAATCCGAAAATGCTTGACATCCAATACTTATTACACTTTTAGGTATACGAATCTCTTTAATGTTCTTACTCCCATAAAAAGCTTCCTCTCCTATAACTTTTACGTTTAGAGGTATTACAAAATCTGTAAGTCCATAACATCCGCTAAATGCTCTGTCGCCAATATTTGTAATAGTATTGGGCAAGGTAACACTCAACAACTCTTCTGAACCGATAAATGCACCATTATCAACTGAGACTACAGTATATGTTTCATCATTGTATACAACTGTTTCAGGAATTGTAATATGTCCTTTGTAGAACTTTGTGCTATTGGAAGTTGCAACTCCAACAGTTTTGGTAAACAACTTAATTGAATAATAGACACCATCATAGATAAAGCTTTGTGCCTCCATTACCATAGGGAAAAGCAAAAGAAAAGAAAATATTATTTTTCTCATAATTCTATTGGTTTTATTGTTGTACTATTTGGGACTTCAATGTGCTATAATGGTCTTGTAACTTGTAAATGACGACATTTCCGTTACCAGAGCTATTCTGTGTGTAGGTCATACCATCACAATATACATAGTACCACATGGCTTCTTCAATAACCTGTTGCAAAGAGTTGTCCTTACAATACTGGTACTTAATGAGATATTCGGATTGATACTGGATTTTCGTTACGACACTGCCGTATGTCACATGTAATCCCCAAATTTTAAACGTCTCCCCAGTTTTTGGAATGGGGATTTCCTTAGTCGTCTTAAACAAATTGACATTAACAGGTTGCTTGCTACTTTTCTTGAAATCGAGCATATCGCCAGATAATGTTAGACCATTATCATTCTTTTCAATTTTCAGAACATCTTTTGTATAGAGGTATCCATTGTTTAGCGTTAACGTATTATTATCAAGAGAGTAAGTTCCTGCTCCCATTAGCTTGCTATTGAAACAGAGTGAGTAGTGACCAGTCTCTGTAAACGAGATAAAGTAAATACCGAAAGAACCTGAAACAGACCATACTCCCTGCAAATCGCTTACTTGTAGATAGGTTGGCTCCTTCTGTTGTTGCTCTGTGTCGTTATTGTTATTTGTCTCGTCGCTGTCATCTTTTGAGCATGACGTTATGCACAAACTAAATATAGCCATTGTGAGCATAAATAGTGTTCTTGTCTTCATTCTTCTAATAATGAGCGATTATATGCCATAGCCCTTCGGCTCTATTACATTATTCTTTACCATCTAATTACGCTCACTCCATAAAGAAAAGGCGTAAAGCTCTGCCATACACCTTGGAGGTTCACCACAAACCTGTACACGTTACGGAAAGCCTACGCCTTTGGGGCTCGGCTCATTCGTGTACATCTTGCTCTCAGTTCGGAGGTGGTGATTTCCAAGGTTTGAGCAATATGTCTTGCACTCTTTTCGGAATGCACCTGCAAAAATACAAAAAATCTGGCAATATGAAGCGAAAAGCCGTAAAAATATTAAATTTATGTACTTTTCTTGGGCAAATTGATACAGGATTGGGGATTTTTCGGTACTGAGGAACAACAGCAACAAACTCGTCAAGCAGGACATATACGTCACGCCGCTGGAGGATATCAACCGGAGTGCGGAGAATACCCTGCACGAGGTGGCCAGGAATACCATGATTCCAGCCTCATGAAACGCTACGTCGAGGTATTGACGATGAAGGATCGTGAGAAGTGGCAGCTGTCGGAGATTGACAAGGCGATGGTGAAGGGTGCCGAAAAGGCCTGTGAGATGATTGAGGACAGAAGAAATCATAGGGAATAGTTTTTTATTCAAAGTTGAATCACGAAGTCTGTCCTTTTCATTGCCTGTTCCTCTTTATCTCAGCATCCACCACGACAGTCTACAAACTATAATAATGTGGAAAAAGCGTCGAAGTTTTGTTTTTCTGCAAAATTATCACTAACTTTGCACGCAAAAGCGTGCGAGAACGGGCTGCGCCTCAGCAATTCTTGCATCCTTTTGGTAGCAAGCGACCAGAGGTCGAGCGCAAGCGAGCTTGATTGCATTCGGCTTGCATCGCCCTTGCGCCAGAATCTAAAAGCAAAACGACTATGGCAAAATACTTAGACCCGAAAGCTGACCTGACTTTCAAGAAGATATTCGGTGAGCATCCCCATTTGGTGATGAGTCTGCTCAACGCCTTGCTGCCGCTTCCCAAGGGACAGGAGATAAAAGACATCGAATATATGTCGCCCGAGCGCGTGCCCCGCACATCCATCGGCAAGAACAGCATCGTCGACGTGTTCTGCAAGACAAAGGACGGTCGCCGCTTCATTGTCGAAATGCAGATATACTGGTCGACGAACTTCAAAGACCGTGTATTGTTCAATTCTGCAAAGGTGTATGTTGATCAACTGGAGCATGCCGAGGAATTTTCCAAACTTCAGCCTGTCTATTCGCTCAACCTCGTAGACGAGAATTTCGAGAAGGACGTGCCAGAGTTCATCCATTATTATCGGATGGTTCATGAGAAATACACGGAGAAAGTCATCGACGGTTTTCACCTTGTCTTCGTCGAACTGAAGAAATTCAAACCCCAGAGCATCGCCGAGCGCAAGATGGCAGTGCTGTGGCTCCGTTTCCTTACCGAGATTAACAAGAGCACGGAGGAAGTGCCACAAGAATTGTTGGAAAACGAAGATATTCGAGAGGCTGTTGAACTTGTGAAGGAGTCGGCTTATACCCGTGAGCAGTTGATGGGCTATGACCTGTTTTGGGATCAGGTGCGACTCGACAAGGAAAAGGCCACCGAGGCTGAGCGCCGCTACAAGGCTGGACTGAAAGAAGGGGCTGAAGAAAACAAACGAGAAACTGCCCGCAAACTTAAAGCCATGAACGTGATGACTAACGAACAGATTGCCGAGATTACCGGCCTGACGGCGGAGGAAATCGAGAGTTTGTAGTACTCACAAAGCAGAAATTACGGTTGCAATTTACTAGCTTCACTATTTCGGAAAAAATTGTAACTTTGCACACTGTAGAAGCATTGGCGACTCGATAAGATGATGACAACCGACGAGAAATATATGCAGCGTTGTCTGCAACTGGCACAGAACGGACGGCAGAACGCCAAGCCCAACCCCATGGTGGGAGCGGTAATCGTGCTCCCCCACCCTTGGGAGGGGGCTGGGGGGAGGCTTTTGGGTGAAGGCTATCATGTGCGCTGTGGACAGGGCCATGCTGAGGTGAATGCCTTCGCATCAGTGAGGGCCGAGGACGAACCGTTGTTGAAAGATGCTACGATGTATGTGTCGCTGGAGCCTTGCTCGCATTATGGCAAGACACCCCCGTGTGCCGACCTGATTATCAGAAAAGGCGTGAAGCGCGTGGTGGTGGGCTGTATCGATGAGTTTGCCGAGGTGCAGGGACGCGGCATCCAGAGACTTCGCGATGCCGGCATAGAGGTGACGGTAGGTGTGCTGGAGGCTGAGTGTAAGGCCTTGAATCGCCGCTTCTTCACCTTTCATCGCCTCTCGCGCCCGTACATTATATTAAAATGGGCCCAGACGGCAAATGGCTTTATTGATGATCATGGAAAAGCGTTGGCCATTTCCTCGCCCTTTACACAGATGCTCTCTCATAAACTGAGGGCTGAGGAGGATGCTATCCTCGTAGGGCGTGTGACCGATGAGCGCGAGCATCCACAACTGACCGTACGCCAATGGGAAGGCCCAAGCCCCAAACGTCTGGTCATCGACCGCCAGCATCCGCTGAACTTGGAGGTCCTTCATGCCCATCATATCCAGTCGCTCATTGTAGAGGGTGGCAGAAAGACGCTCGATTCATTCCTGACTCAGGGGCTATGGGATGAGATTCGTGTGGAGACAAACACCGTTCTGACGGTGGGTGGTGGAACAAGAGCACCGCAGTTGCCCGCTAACGTACAGGTGCTCTCGCAACAAGTTTACGACGAGAACATCATTGTCAATTACATGAAGGTATAAAAAGCCCCTCCCCTTGGAGGGGTTGGGGGAGGCTTCTTATTTCCTACCAAAATCGGCAGGCACCTCACCCCATTTCTGAGTCTCCCATTTGACGACGGGGTTACGGTAATGGTGGGTGCGCAGCCAGTTCTCGGCACGCAGTATAATCTGAAAGAGCGGCTCCGTCTCCGGGGTGCGCTCTAATTTTGTCTTACACTGACGCTTATTGACCCATAGAATGGCATTATAGGAGTCGCTGTAGATGGTTTTATCGTGCAGTCCTTTCTGCCAACAGAGAGCCAGGGCATGGACAATAGCCAAAAACTCTCCGATATTGTTGGTACCTTTCATGGGGCCAAAGTGAAATACCTGCGCACCCGTCTGCAAATCAATAGCCTGATACTCCATAGGCCCTGGGTTGCCACTGCAAGCAGCGTCAACAGCCCACGCGTCTAAACGAACTCCAGCCTCCCCCAACCCCCTCCAAGTAGAGGGGGCTTTCTGTGCAGAGGGGGTGGCTTTTGGCTTTACGATTTCCATAAGCGATTTCTTAATGCACCTTATTACTTCAGGAGTGTTTCCTGTAACTTCTTCATTGGAAAAACGGATGACTGTGAATCCACTCTTTTGGAGATCTTCCGTTCTGCTTTTATCTTTTACGATTTGATTGCTCTCCAAGTGATATTGACCGTCTATTTCAATCACCAGTTTTTTGTTAAGACAGACAAAGTCTACGATATAATCCTTGATGACATGCTGGCGTCTGAACTTGTGGCCATCAATACTTTTTGCCTTTAGTAAATCCCATATGATACTCTCAGCCTCAGTAGGATGACTCTTGTTATAGTCGGCATAAGCACTTAACAGGTCATAGTTGGCACAATCCGCCGTCTCATAAACAAACTTCATCTTTCTCTCTCTATTTCTAAGTCCCCTCTACTTGGAGGGGGTTGGGGGAGGCTTTTTACATTCGCTCTGGTACCTCGATACCCAGCAGACCCATACCGTTCTTGATAATCTTGGCTACGTTCTTAGCCAGCATCAGGCGCACGGCCTTCTTCTGCTCATCAGGCTCGTTGAGGATAGAGAAGTCGTGATAGAACTGGTTGAATACCTTCGTCAGCTCGTAGCAGTAGTTGGCGATGCCAGAGGGAGAGTAGTCCTTGCCAGCCTGCTCTACAGCAGCACCAAACTCAGACATCTTCTGGATGAGCTCGATTTCTTTAGGAGTGAGGGGTGAGGGGTTAGAGGTGAGAGAATAGTTTGTTCCCTCGGCCTTGCGCAGAATTGAGCGGATACGAGCGTAGGTATATTGAATGAAGGGACCAGTGTTTCCATTGAAGTCGATACTCTCCTCAGGATTAAACAGCATATTCTTGCGGGCATCCACCTTCAAAATAAAGTACTTCAAAGCACCCATACCAACGACACGTGCAATCTCACGGCGCTCATCCTCAGTCATATCGTCGAACTTACCCAACTCCATGGAGGTCTTGTAGGCATCCTCAACCATCAGCTCCATCAGGTCGTCAGCATCAACAACGGTACCCTCGCGGCTCTTCATCTTACCGTTAGGCAGTTCTACCATACCATATGAGAAGTGAACGAGTTCCTTACCCCACTTGAAGCCCAGACGGTCGAGCAGGATGGAGAGCACCTGGAAGTGGTAGTTCTGCTCATTGCCCACGACGTAAATCATCTTGTCGATGGGATAATCCTGGAAACGCATCTCGGCAGTACCGATGTCCTGTGTCATATAGACAGAGGTACCGTCAGAACGGAGCAGCAGCTTCTGGTCGAGACCTTCGTTAGTGAGGTCGGCCCATACGCTATTATCCTCGTGGCGCTCGAATAGACCTTTGGCAAGTCCTTCCTCCACCTTGGCCTTACCCTTAAGGTAGGTCTGGCTTTCGTAGTAGATCTTATCGAAGCCTACGCCCATCTTCTTGTAGGTCTCGTCGAAACCGGCATACACCCAGTTGTTCATCTTCTCCCAAAGGGCGCGCACCTCAGGATCGTTCTGCTCCCATTTCACCAGCATCTCGTGAGCCTCCTTGATCAGCGGAGCCTCCTGCTTGGCCTTTTCCTCGTCCATGCCCTGTGCTACGAGCTCCTTGATTTCCTCGCGATAGTGCTTGTCGAAGGCCACGTAGTAGTCGCCGATGAGGTGGTCGCCCTTCTTACCAGAGCTCTCAGGTGTCTCGCCGTTGCCATACTTCAGCCAAGCGAGCATCGACTTACAGATATGAATACCGCGGTCGTTCACAATGTTGGTCTTCACCACCTTGTTGCCGTTGGCCTCCATAATCTGAGCCAGCGACCAACCCAGCAGGTTGTTACGCACGTGACCCAAGTGCAGGGGTTTGTTGGTATTGGGTGAAGAGTATTCTATCATCACAAGGGGTGAATCCTCGTGCACAGTCTTTTTGCCGAAGTTGTCATCATTGTCGATAGCCTGCAGCAATTGCAGCCAGGCTCCTTCGCCAATGCTCAGGTTCAGGAATCCCTTTACCACATTGAACTTTTCTACAGCCGAACAGTTGTCGACCAGATACTGACCAATCTCCTGAGCTGTCTGCTCTGGGGATTTCTTGGCGGCTTTCACAAATGGGAATACCACCAGCGTCAGGTTGCCCTCAAACTCGCTGCGCGTCTTTTGCAGCTGCAGCATCTTTTCACTTGCCTCCATGCCGTAGAGTGCCTTCACGGCTTCGCCTGCGGCTTGGCTTATTATTGTCTCAATATTCATACCTTATTATATAACTTGGGTGCAAAGGTACTATTTTTTCATGAAAATAGCAAAAAAGCATTCTTTTTTCAGATAATCTTTATAATTTTGCACCCGTTTTTCAATAATACAACAAATAAAATGTTTATGAAGAAATTTACTTTTATGTTAATGATGGCCTTCATGACTGTAGCAGCTTATGCCGTAGATGCAACATGGACGGCTGCAAAACAGGGCTATGGCAATAGTGAGGTTGTAGAAAGCACTACTTTGGCCGATGGCGTGACAGCTGTTTTTGCTAAGGCAACAGGAGGTTCGGCTCCTGCGTACTACAGTTCAGATGAATCGGTTCGTATGTATGCAGGCAACACACTGACTATAAGCTCTACGGAGCCCTTGACAAAGATTTCTTTCGTTTTTGCAAAATCAAAAAACGAAGGACCTGCTTTTGATGCCAGTGTAGGTGAGATGAAGATTGACAATCTGGCAGGTGTTTGGACTGGCAATGCCAAGGAAATAGTTTTAACAGTACCCTCAACCAAAGGTATGCAGACCCGTATTCAGCAGATTGTAATTGGTGAAGGTGGTGAAGAAGTCGAGGAACGTGTCATTGACGACGTACTCGTGGAACTGCCCGAAGGCGTAAAAACAGAAGAGTGGGCCTTGGAGGGCTATTTCGTGTATGGCGATGGTGATGATGATTATGAAAAGGTGGCCAACAGCTTACAGATTGGCATAAAGGGTCAGGACGTGTATATCCAAGGAATTAGTCATTATCTGCCTGAGGCCTGGGTCAAGGGAACTCTGAGTGCTGATGGCAAAACAATCACAATACCTTCACCACAGTATTACGGAACGCTTGAATACAATGGCACCAACTATCCTTGTTACCTGCTGTTGAACCGTTACGATTATGATCAGAATATCGACGAATTTCCAGAGACGGTTACTTTTAACTTTGATCAGGAAGAGGGCATGCTGGAGATTCCTGAGGATATCTTGTTTGTGGAGAATGCCAAGCCTATCAGAGATTATGATGCTTGGGGATATTATACAGAGTTCACTATTCATAAAGGTGCGCCTGTGATGCCTGAGTTGGTAGAGTTACCAGAAGGTGTTGAGGCAGCAGAATATCACTTCGAAGCTCTTGACACTTATTACAAAGAAAATGTAGATTATCCTGTACAGGTTGCTTTCGATAAAACCGACGTGTATTTCCAAGGCCTGTCATCATCAGTACCAGACGCTTGGGTAAAGGGTACACTTGAGAACGGTGTTGTCACTTTGCCCGAGAATCAGTATATGGGTGTCTATGAGTCGTTCTTTGGTGATTCAGAGATTTTCTTTGGAGGTGCAACATTCGTTTATAATGCAGAGAAGGCAACCTTTACTTCTGAACAGGGCTTCATTACGACATCTGAGGATTATCCTTTCGACGAATTTTCTAATGTTGTCATTACAAAGGTCGTAGAGAAAGTTGCAACACCTGCTACGCCTTCTATCCTGAAAATGGAGTACGATGACGAATATGGCTTCATTGTTTATCCTGACGTTCCTTTGACAGATACGGAAGGTAACTATTTGCTTAGCACCAAGTTGTCCTATCAGTTGTATGTCGACAAAAAAGGTGTGGTAGAGCCTTATGTGCTGAAGACCTCAGACTACGAGAAACTGTCAGAAAACATGACCGCCATTCCTTATGTCTTTACTGACGATTGGGATATTGAGGCCAATGCTTATCTTGTCTATGTCTACGGTGATGTGCAGAATTGGAGCAAGATTGGCGTGAAGAGTATTTATACCGGTGGTGGTGAGACACGCGAAAGTGCTATCGGCTGGTATGATGTCGACTATAATTTATTGACTGGCATTCAGGCCCTGACTCAGAATACCAACAACGTGGTCTATTATGATATGCAGGGATGCCAGACCACTGCATCTGCCAAAGGACTGCTCATCCGCCAGGAACGCATGAATGACGGTACCGTTAGGAACGTAAAGGTGCTCCGCAGGTAAAACACTGTTGCACGATAAAAAACAACTTCCAGTTCCTTTCTTCTATGAGGGGGACTGGATTTTTTTGATTATTCATGTTAAATAAATATAAAATTTGCATCAGATTGCAAACACTGGCTCTTTGTTTCTCAATTAATTAGTACCTTTGCAGTCCGATTATTGAGGGGAGGGTCTTAGACTCCCCATGAGTGTCGTGTAAATAGTGACTGTCTTTGGCCGGATGGCACGGTTTGTGAATCGGCATTCAAACATTTAATTAGGTAGGGACGTACCTACGTGTATGTCCAAATGAAAAAACTGTTTTTTAGTAAATTTAAACGAAGAATGAACACTTTAAGTTACAAGACCGTCTCGATTAACAAGGAGACAGCCAAGAAGGAGTGGGTCGTTATCGATGCTACCGATCAGGTAGTGGGTCGTCTCGCTTCAAAGGTCGCCAAACTGATTCGCGGCAAGTATAAGCCCAGCTTCACTCCGCACGTAGATTGCGGCGACAATGTCATTATTATCAATGCAGCCAAGGTGAAGTTCACCGGTAAGAAGGAAACCGACAAGGTGTACACCCGTTACACTGGTTATCCTGGTGGTCAGCGCTTCAACACACCTGCTGAACTGCGCAAGAAGCCTTTCGGTGTAGAGCGTATTCTCCGTCACGCTGTGAAGGGTATGCTGCCAAAGGGTCCCCTCGGACGCAGCCTGCTGAACAACCTCTATGTATATGAGGGAACAGAACACAAGCACGAGGCACAGCAGCCAAAGGCTATTGATATTAACTTGTATAAATAATTGAATAGAGATGGAAGTAATTAACGCAATAGGTCGTCGTAAGAGCTCAGTAGCTCGCGTATATCTGTCAGAGGGTACTGGCAAGATCACGATCAACAAGAAGGACTTAACCGAATATTTCCCCTCAGCTATCCTGCAGTATGTGGTAAAGCAGCCTCTGAACCTGCTGGAGTGCGCCGAGAAGTACGACATCAAGGTTAACCTCGACGGTGGTGGCTTTACTGGCCAGAGCCAGGCTCTGCGTCTCGCTATCGCTCGTGCACTTGTAAAGGTTAACGAGGATGACAAGAAGGCTTTGAAGGATCACGGTTTCCTGACACGTGACAGCCGCGAGGTTGAGCGTAAGAAGCCAGGTCGTCCCAAGGCACGTCGTCGCTTCCAGTTCAGTAAGCGTTAAACATACTGGACTACGTTTAGTATCTAAACTGACGGGACTCTGGCTAGTACTGCTAGTCATACTAGTACAACTAGACTACCCGCTGGTTGATCTAACAAAGATTAAAAAAGAAAGTAAACAACAAAATTAAAGATAAAAAAAATGGCAAGAACAAATTTTGATATGCTGCTCCAGGCTGGCTGCCACTTCGGTCACCTGAAGCGTAAGTGGAACCCCGCCATGGCTCCCTACATCTACACTGAGCGTAATGGTATTCACATCATTGACCTCCACAAGACTGTGGTTAAGATCGACGATGCAGCAGAGGCTTTGAAGAACATTGCTCGTCAGGGTAAGAAAATCCTCTTCGTAGGTACTAAGAAACAGACTAAGGAAGTGATTGCCGAGAAGGCAACCAGCATTAATATGCCTTATGTGATTGAGCGTTGGCCGGGCGGTATGCTCACCAACTTCCCCACCATCCGCAAGGCAGTGAAGAAGATGGCCAATATCGACAAACTGATGCAGGACGGTACATTCGGTAACCTGTCAAAGCGTGAGCTGTTGCAGATCACCCGTCAGCGTGCCAAGCTGGAGAAGAACCTCGGTTCTATCGCCGACCTGACTCGTCTGCCAAGTGCTCTGTTCGTTATTGACGTGATGAAGGAGAATATCGCCGTTAAGGAGGCTAACCGCCTGGGTATCCCCGTGTTCGGTATTGTTGATACCAACAGCGATCCTAAGAACATTGACTTCATCATTCCCGCTAACGATGATGCAAAGGACAGCGTAGAGGTGATCCTCAATGCTTGCTGCACCGCTATCGCTGAGGGTCTGGAGGAGCGTAAGGCTGAGAAGGCTGACGAGAAAGCTGCCGAGGCTCAGGCTGAGGAAGAGGCTGTTGAGACTAAGCCCAAGCGCACCCGTAAGGCTCGCAAGGACGAAGCTCCTGCTGCTGAGGAAGCTGTAGCTCCCGTAGCAGAGGAAGAGGCTCCCGCCGCAGAGTAATGCATAATGCTTAATGCTTAATGCTTAATTGGGCTTCTGCCCGAAGGCATTACGTGTTAAGCATTGCAGAATAATAATTAAGCATTAAGAATTTAGAATTAAGCATTTAAGAATTATGGCAATTTCAATTGACGATATTAAAAAGCTTCGCGCTATGACTGGCGCAGGTCTGGCTGACGTAAAGAAGGCTCTGACCGAAGCTGAGGGCGATTTCGACCGTGCCAAGGAGCTGCTCCGCGAGCGTGGTCTGGCTATCGCTGCCAAGCGCTCCGACCGTGAGACTTCTAACGGTTGCGTACTGACCAAGGTAGAGAACGGCTTTGCTGCCATCATCGCCCTGAAGTGTGAGACCGACTTCGTAGCCAATGGTGCAGACTTTATCGCCCTGACCAAGAGCATCCTTGATGCTGCCGTGGCCAACAAGTGCAAGACTCTGGACGAGGTGCAGAACCTCGACATCAACGGACAGACCGCTCAGGAGGCCGTTACACAGCGCTCAGGTATCACTGGTGAGAAGATGGAACTCGATGGCTACCAGATACTGGAAGGTGCTAACATCGAGGCTTACGACCACATGGGTAAGCACACTCTGTGCACCATGGTTCAGACCAACAAGGAGAATGCTGAGGTAGGTCACAAGCTGGCTATGCAGGTGGCTGCCATGAAGCCCGTGGCATTGAATGCCGAGCAGGTAGACCAGAAGATTCTTGACGAGGAGTACAAGACTGCCGTTGAGAAGACCAAGCTTGAGCAGGTTGAGAAGTTCGTGGAGATGAAGCTTAAGAAGGCTGGCATCAACCCCAACCTCGTTGACAGCGAAGACCACATTGAGAGCAATATGGCTAAGGGCTGGCTCACTCAGGAGCAGGCTGACGAAGCTCGCAAGCTCATCGAGGCTGCCAAGGCCGAGGGTGAGGCTCAGCTGAAGATGCCTATGATCGAGAACATCGCCAAGGGACGTGTGAATAAGTTCCTGAAGGAGAACTGTCTGGTCGACCAAGAGTTCCAGTTCGGTGATGGTGACAAGGCTACCGTAGCCCAGTGGGTGAAGGCTCAGGACAAGGAGCTGGACATCACTGCTTTCCGTCGCTTCACACTCGCAGCAGAATAATAGAACACACTCGATTTTTTAATAAAACGAAAAGGGGATGTGACTTTTAATGGTTGCATCCTCTTTTTATGTTTAATAGTTAATCGTCAATAACCTCCGGATCGGGCAGGTTCTTATCCATATCGCTATAAGCTCCTTTAAGGTCGGAATTGGTGATGCTAAACTCTCGACAGAGCGGGCGTCCATTGTCCTTCAGGGAGTGACGGAACAGCCATTCGTAGGTGCGGCGCAAATAAAAGGCACGGGCCAGTGCTCCATGATTGGCACCTGGCATCCAGTCGTAACGCAAGCGACTGTCATTATTGGCATCTTCCAGTGCCTTGACCACCCGTTTGGACTCCTTGATGCCTACAGCTTTGTCAGCTGTACCATGAAGTATCCAAAGCGGCACTTGCCCCAGTCCCTGTAGGTCTTTCAGCGTAGAACCGCCACAGAGTGCCATGGCAGCAGCCACCTTCTCTGGATAAGTGCCGGCAAAGTCAAGGGTACCATAGCCACCCAGACTCATACCGAGCACATAGACGCGGGTGCTGTCGGCAGGATAGTTCTTCAGCGTCCATTCCAACACATCATTGATCTTCTTCGGGTTCCATGACCCTCCCGGATTCTGGGGTACTATGACGAGAGCGGGTATCTCACGGCCTCTGACAATGGCATCCAATGGGCCATAACGGCGCGAACGGTTCAGATTGCGACCACACAGGCTGGCACCATGCAAGAAGATGACCACGGGTGTTTGCTCTTGAGAGAAATAATAGTCTTCAGGGGTATACACCCAGAAATCGTAACCTCCGGGAATCACATTCCGGTTGGCTATCAGGAAGTCGTACTGTGCCGAGATGTGAAGCCAGCAGAAAAGCACTAATAGTAAGACTGTAACACGTTTCATATCTGCAAAATGAACTATTCTTTCTTACTCAAATATATCCAGGTCTTTGTTGTAGGCAGGCGACTGTATAGATAACAGGTTTAGTACGGAATGGAAGATATAATGCTGCTCAAGAACAGCTGGCAATTCACCCGCTGGGGCTTCCTGTTGAGTGGATACAGGCTTGTAATCCCTGAAATGATCCGACGTCCATACCAAGAACGGGATTTCATACTGCACCTTTGGTGCCAGTCGCATGGGCAAGCCGTGCATGAACATATTATTCTCTCCCAACGACTCACCATGGTCGGAAATAAAGATCATGGCACTTTTCCACTCTGTCATATCACGCAACGTGTTGATTAGGCTGTCCAAAAGGAAGTCGGTATAGCGTATTGTGTTGTCGTAGGCATTTATCAGCAAACCTACATTTTTCTGACCTTCTTCCACATTCTTGGCCACAGGCTTATACATCTCGAACTCCTTAGGATATTTACTGGCATAGTTCGGACCGTGACTTGAGCTGGTGTGCAGTACTATCAGCACCTTGTTTTTCTGACTCGACTCTATACGCTGACGAAGGCCCTTAATGAGGATTCCGTCGTAGGCTTCATTCTCGTCGGGATACAGCTCACCAAGTTCATCGTCAGTGAGATATTCGTCGATGTGGATTGGTGGTTCTCCCCAGTTAGATGTACGCCACGACACATCAACACCTGTTCGGAAAGCATAGTTGGGCAACAACTCATACAGGTCATCGCTGTTTTCCGGTTCAAGTATGGCTTTGGTACCAGCAGTGGTGTAGGTAGCGCACGAAACAGCCTGATAAACCTTAAGACCTTTTTGTCGTGACAACAGAGGATTGGTATCGCGCTGATAGCCATAGAGCTGGAAGTTGGCTTTTCTGGCCGACTCTCCGATGACGAGCACCACCACGGCCTTCTCGTTGTCAGTAATCGTACCGTCAGGAAGTTTGATTTCCTCAGCGTTCTTATCATGGCTGAAACTGATAATACGACAAGTATTCACTATATATGACCACGGCTGCAGCAATCCCCCCAATTCTGTATCGTGCTCACTGATAAACAGAACCTGATTGAAATTCGCCAATGCAACGACAAGGACAACAGCCAATGAACTACCGCACCAGACAGCCATTCTCTTCACCTTGCCAATTACTACTGGCTGCAACAGACACCACAAGGCAGGAAGAACACCAAAAACAAACATGAAAAGCCACAGCGACCAACTGAAGAATCCAGAAGCCTCGGAGTATCTGGTATTGAATACGTTCTCAATGGTTGTCGCGTCAATCATCACACTGTAGGTGAAGATGAAATAGACAGCCGTGGCATTAATAAGTGAGAGGACGGCCAACAGAATACGTCCTACTATCCTCAGGAAAAACATCACGAGATATACCATCATGAAGTTGAGCACCAGCATGATGACAACCAGAGATGCCAAGAGGAATATCCGTCCACCAACACTTTCATTAGTGTTTTCGGCAACGAAATTAAAGAAAGGTATGTTGTAAAACAACAGAGTGCCGACACTGACAATACAAGAAAAAGTAAACAGTGAAAGACGACCGGCACTCGCCGTCAACTTGCGTAACAAACTCTTCATTTTATTCAAGAACAACATTGGTACTCGTTTAAGCATCGGCAAACATTCGACCGTCTTCTAACGTAATCTGGAGTTTTGTGTACTCAGAATGGAAGTCGTGCTCCAGACGATCCAGATAACGAGCACTCTCCCATTTGCACATGGGCAAGTCATGAAGCAGATAGTTGCCACAGGCCTCTGGGCGCGTGGCTGGTACCTCGCTCTGAGTAAGAATCCAGCGAAGACACTCCATGGTGAGGCGGCGCATATCCTCTACAGAATATGCACCCGTCATGATGATATACATACCTGTAAGGCATCCCATGGGGCCTACATACACCACATCGTCCTTCGCCTCACTGTTGCGGAACCACGTTGCCATCAGATGTTCCAGACTGTGCATGGCAGCAGGAGCCACTGCAGGCTCCTGATTGGGCTCTGTAATGCGCAAGTCGAAAGTGGTAAAGCCTTTGTCCTCACGAGAAACGTAGATACCCGGCTTCAGATGTGTATGATCAATCGTAAAACTCTGTATAACTTCCATTTTTTAAGGGAAAAGTGAATAGTGAAAAGTGAATAATTTGCTACCGCTTTACAGACTTTCTACAAAGGTCTTGGTAGTCTGGAACGAGTGCTCGGCCACGGTATCCCAGAAGTTGTGATACTGCGAGGCATCGGTGTCCCGCAAAGGGATATCGCTGATGACACGGAACGAGATGAATGGAACGTGATTGATATAGCAGGTCTGTGCAATAGCACACGACTCCATGTCAACGGCCTTAGCCTCAGGAAAATGACCGAGAATCTCGCGCATCTTCTCTTTCGTGTCTACAAACCAGTCACCAGTTACTATCAAGCCAGCATGAAGCCTGATGTCTGATGCCTGAAGGCTAATCGCTTTACGCAACAAGTCCGGGTCTGCCTTGTAACGTACAGGGAGTCCTTGTACCTGACCATACTGGGTACTGTTATCGATAGCCGCACCACAATACACGTCGTGATAGCAAAGCTCTGAGCTCACCACGATATCCTGCACGTTGATATCGTCACCGTTACCACCTGCACATCCGCTACTGATGATGCAGTCAGGACGGAACTCGTTAATCATACGCTGTGCACCAAGGGCGGCATTCACCTTCCCGATACCACACTTCTGCACCAACACATCACTGTCCTTAAACACTTCCTGCAACTGGCGCAATTCCTTGTCCATTGCTACAATAATTCCTATTCTCATATACGTAAGTTTTTCTTTTATTCCTCCATATCTTCATCCAGACGATTACTCCAAAGATACCTCTTCGTCTCACGGGCTGCCACACCGCTGAGCAGCAGCAGGGCAACGAGGTTGGGAATAGCCATGAGGGCATTCATACAGTCGGCGATGTTCCAGATAATATCAAGACTGATAATAGAACCGAAGAAGAGCGCAACGATATAAAGTATGCGATAGAATCGGTTGGAACGGCGCGCTTCAATATAGTTTACGGCACACTCGCCATAGTAGCTCCAGCCCAAGATGGTGCTGAAGGCAAAGGTGAGGATGCCAAAGGTCAACAACGGAGCACCTACGTAAGGTATCTTTGAAAACGCCATTTTGGTGAGCGCGGCACCATCGGCATAGCTGATATCTGGATAGGCCAGAATGCTGCTGACGAGAACCAGTCCTGTCAGGGCACAGATGACCACGGTGTCCCAAAAGGTACCGGTGCTCGACACCAATGCCTGACGCACAGGATTACGCGTCTGGGCAGCAGCAGCCACGATAGGAGCCGAGCCCATACCGCTCTCGTTGGAGAAGAGTCCGCGAGCTATGCCATAGCGGGCCGCCATCATTACCGTAGCTCCCACGAAGCCACCGCCAGCCGCCGAGGGATTAAAGGCAGACCGCACAATGAGTTGCACCGCAGGCCATACATAACTGCCGTTCATGATGAGGATGACGATACAGCCTACCACATAAAGGACAGCCATAAAAGGCACGAAGACAGTGCAGACACGGGCTATGGCTTTCACACCACCCAAGATGACTGAAGCCGTAAGCAGGCAGACGAAAAGACCGACGACCCATGTTGGAATGGCAAATGTCTCGCTGGCAAGCAGAGCTATAGAGTTGGCCTGTACCGTACAGCCGATGCCAAACGAGGCAAGGGCCGTGAACACCGCAAAGAGAATGGCAAGCCATTTCATGTTCAGACCACGTTCCAAAGCATACATCGGACCGCCATAAGTATGACCGTCACTGCCTCTTACACGATATTTTACAGCCAGCAGACCCTCGGCATATTTCGTAGACATACCGAAGATACCAGTGAGCCAGCACCAAAGCACCGCACCAGGGCCGCCCAGCGCAACAGCCGTAGCCACTCCCACGATGTTTCCTGTTCCGATAGTGGCTGCCAAGGCCGTAGCCAAAGCGCCAAACTGACTCACGTCGCCCTTTGCGCCAGGGTCTCTTTTCACCGAGAGGCGAATGCCCGTAAACAGTTTGCGCTGAGGTATGCCCAGACGGAAAGTCAGGAACATATGCGTCCCCAACAGAAGAATCACCATAGGCCAGCCCCATAGCAGCGAGCTAAGCAACGAGAAGAAGTCGTTAATAGGTTCCATCCTGTCTACAATTGGTTTCCAACGGCAAAGGTACGCATAATTCTTCAATCTAAGGGTACTATCAATGGCTTTTTTGTGGAATCATGTTGCACTTTAAGAAAAAATTCGTAATTTTGCGCCCAGAACAAATAAAACTTGCAAGTAAACATGAAATTAATCAAACAGTGGCTGCCCGATGTGCTGGCAGTTGTTTTCTTTGCCGTATTGGCTTTAGCCTATTTCTATCCTGCCGATATGGAGAATCGTGTATTGAACCAAGGCGACATCTCGGCCGGTATGGGAATGGGCGAAGAGGCTGCACAATATCTGATTCGTACAGGAGAACGCACACGCTGGACCAACTCGCTGTTCTCGGGAATGCCTACTTACCAGATTGCGCCCTCGTATAACAGCACAGACATACTGACAACAGTAGAAGATGCCTACCATTTGTGGCTACCCGACAACGTATGGTATCTGTTCGTCTATCTGTTGGGATTCTATATTCTGCTGCGTGCCTTTGACTTCCGCCAGCAACTGGCTGCACTGGGCTCTGTAATATGGGCATTCTCTACCTATTTCCTGATTATCATTGCCGCAGGCCACCTGTGGAAAGTGATGGCACTGGCCTATCTACCGCCCATGATTGGCGGTATTGTGCTGGCCTTCAGGAAGAAATACCTGTGGGGACTCGTGGTGACGGCCCTGTTTGCCGCCCTTGAAGTACACGCCAACCACGTACAGATGACCTACTACTACCTGTTTGTCATCCTGCTGATGGTACTGGCATTCATCATAGATGCCATCATGAAGAAAGAATACCTGCACATCGGAAAAGCATTGGCGGCCTGTACCGTCGGTGGACTTCTGGGCGTGATGGTCAATGCCTCGAACCTCTACCACACATGGCAATACTCCAAGGAGACCATGCGCGGCAAGAGCGAACTGGTGAAGGCAAACACAGAGAACCAGACCAGCAGCGGACTGGAACGCTCGTACATCACCGACTACAGCTACGGCATCGGTGAGACATGGACCCTTTTGGTACCTAATGCCAAGGGCGGTACGTCAGTACGTGCTCTGGGCGACAACGAGTCGGTGAAGAAAGAAGGAGATTCCCACTTCTTTAATCTTGGCAACGGCCAGACCATACCCTATAGCTATATGTTCAACCAGATGCCGCAATACTGGGAAGAGAGCATGGAGGAGGGTTCCAACGGCACCATGGGTCCCGTCTACGTGGGTGCCTTGGTATTGATGCTGGCAGTATTGTGCCTGCTTATCTGCTACCGCAACCCGCTGACGTGGGGCCTTCTGGCAGCTACCATCCTGAGCATCATGCTATCATGGGGTAAGAACTTCATGGGGCTCACCAACATGTTTATCGACTATATGCCGATGTATGCCAAGTTCCGAGCTGTGGAGTCGATACTCGTCATCGCCGAGTTCACCATACCCCTCATGGCCATGCTGGCACTGAAGGAACTGGTTTCGCTACGTGAAAACCTCAAACCTCAAACCTCATACTTCAAACCTCAGCGCGCCATCCTCATCGCTTTCGCCTTGACAGGTGGCATTGCACTGTTGTTTGCTCTGACTCCCACTACTTTCTTCAACTTCTACACTGACGCCGAGGTGAAGAATTTCAGTCAGATGCTGCCTCCTGCCGACCTCAATTCTTTCTTAGAGAGCCTCAGCCAGGCTCGCCAGTCTATCTTCACGGCCGACTGCTGGCGTTCGTTTGGCTTTATTGTAACAGGCACGCTGGTGCTCTTACTCTATCAGGCCAAGAAGCTGAAGACATGGATGATGGCAGGAGTGATACTGCTCATCTGTCTGGTTGACCTATGGCAGGTAAACCGCCGTTATCTGAACCCTAACGACACGAAGCAGTTTGTAAAGAAGGTGGAGCGTCAACAGATTCGTCCTTTGACAGAGGCCGACCGCCGTATCAAGGATGATCCGACACTCTATTACCGTGTGCTGAACCTGGCTCCGAATGTGTTCAACGAGAACGAGACATCGTATTACCACAAGAGTGTAGGTGGCTATCATGCCGCCAAGCTGCGCCGCTATCAGGAACTCATTGAGCGCTATATCTCCCGTCAGATGAATATCGCCCAACAGTCTATCCAGACCTATTACGGAGACTTGACACAGGTCAACGGCGACAGCCTGTGGAACGTGCTCAATATGCTCAACACCCGATATTTCCTCTCTGCGCAGCAGAACATAGAAGTACAGAACCCATACGCCTACGGCAATGCATGGTATGTGGACAAGATAAAATATGTGGACAACGCCAATCAGGAACTGGATGCACTTGGACAGATGGATCTGCGCCATGAAGCAGTTGCCGACAAGCAGTTCCAGCAGGTACTGGGCGAGGCCGTTGCCCAGGATTCCATATCTTCTGTTGAACTGACTGCCTACGAGCCCAACCAACTGACCTACGACGTACAGAGTGCCAAGGGCGGCGTGCTGGTATTCTCAGAGATCTTCTATCCGGAATGGACAGCTACGGTCGATGACGAGGAAGTGGAACTGGGACGCGTGAACTATGTGCTCCGTGCCATTCCTGTCAGTGCCGGCAAGCATCAGGTAGTACTCAGTTTCTTCCCCAAATCGGTAGATACCACAGAGACAATAGCCTATGTAGCTCTGACTGTCATCGTTCTGCTGATATTGCTGCTTATAGGGGTTTCCCTACGCAAAAATGGGGGAAATCCTTCTCGCAAATAGCAGGGAAAGCGTAAATTTGCAGCCAACTATGGGAGCGCGGGCGTCCTCGCCCGCCACCATTGCGGGCGAGGACGCCCGCGCTCCCATACAAACAGCTGTAATAACGGTTAGTTATATAAGCAGGATTGTGAAAACTTAAAAACGAAGAAAAGATGAAGAAAGGAATCGTACTGTTCTTAGGAGTTCTGCTCATCGTGAGCAGTTGTACCAACAATACTGCTGCCGGTGTCTATATGGGCGGCGAGTTTGGACATGTTATCGGCTCTGCCATTGGTGGAATCACCGGCGGCTGGCGTGGACATCACACTGGTGCCCTGATTGGCACTGTGGGAGGAATAGTGGCAGGTGCAGCCATTGGTTCTGCCATCGACAATGCCCAGGAGAAGAAATACGAGGAGCGGATGGCTCAGCGCAGTCAAAGGCCTGAACGCGACCTCGACCGTGTCTATGTAGACGATGTCATCTCTATGCTTGAGATTCGTCATGCCGAAATCTTCGAGTCAAATGCCGATGGCGTGCTCAAACGCGGTGAGGAGTGTACTGTGGTATTCGAGATCCACAACACCTCTGACGATACCATCTATGATGTTTGTCCATTTGTAGAGGATGCCACAGGCAATAAGCACATCAAGATCTCGCCCAACCTGCGCATAGAGAGTATTGCCCCGCATCAAGGCATACGCTATACGGCATCTATCCTTGCCGACAAGCGGCTGAAAGATGGTGAGATTGTGGTGCGCCTCGGTGTAGCACAAGGTGGAAGAAAAATAGGTACCCAGACACGAGAGTTCCGAGTACCTACTGCAAAAAAGTGATTATATTTAGGAGTTACACAATTCCCTGCGCCAGCATGGCCTTGGCGACCTTCATGAAGCCAGCCACATTGGCACCCTTCACGTAGTTCACATAACCTGAAGGCTCCTTGCCGTATTTCACGCACTGCTCATGGATGCCCTGCATGATATGATGCAGCTTCTGGTCTACCTCCTCGCCAGTCCATGAGATACGCATCGAGTTCTGCGTCATCTCCAGACCGCTGGTAGCCACGCCGCCTGCGTTGACAGCCTTACCAGGCGCAAAGAGCTGTCCGGCAGCAATGAACTTGTTCACAGCCTCAGCCGTGCAGCCCATATTCGACACCTCAGCTACGCACAGCGGTTTCTGAGCCAGAATCATATCGGCATCCTCACCGTTAAGTTCGTTTTGGGTAGCACAAGGCAGATAGATATCGGCCTTTGCCTCCCAAGGCTTCTTGCCCTCGAAGAACTTAGCCTCAGGGAATTCCTCTGCGTATGGTGCACAGATATCATTGCCACTGGCACGCAGCTCCAGCATATATTCTATCTTCTCGGCATCCAGTCCGGCCTCATCAAGGATATAACCGTCAGGACCACTGATGGTGATCACCTTTGCTCCCAGTTCGGTTGCTTTCTTTGCGGCACCCCAGGCCACGTTACCGAAGCCGCTGAGTGCTACCGTCTTTCCCTTGATGTCCATTCCGTGGGTCTCCATCATGTGGTGAACGAAGTACAGGGCGCCAAAGCCCGTAGCCTCAGGACGCAGGATGCTTCCACCCCACTCCAGGCCCTTACCCGTCAAGGTAGCACCGTGGAACTGGCTCGTCAGCTTCTTGTACATACCAAACAGGTAGCCTATCTCGCGGGCACCCACGCCGATATCACCGGCAGGCACGTCCATATCGGGACCTATCACCTTGTATAGCTCTGTCATAAAAGCCTGACAGAACGCCATCACCTCACGATCGCTCTTACCGCGGATGCTGAAGTCAGAACCGCCTTTGCCACCACCCATGGGCAATGTGGTCAGGGCATTCTTAAAGGTCTGTTCGAAGCCCAGAAACTTCAAGATAGAGAGGTTCACCGAGGGATGGAAACGCAGTCCACCCTTATACGGGCCAATGGCACTGTTGAACTGCACACGATAGCCGATGTTCACCTGCACCTCGCCCTTGTCATCTATCCAGGGTACACGGAATGTGGTGATACGCTCCGGCTCCACGATGCGCTCCACAATCTTTGCCTTCTCGAATTCCGGATGCTGGTTATACACATCTTTGATGGATTCCAGCACTTCGCGAACAGCCTGTAAATACTCCAACTCACCTGGGTGTTTCCGTTCCAGGTTCTGCATAATTTTCTCTACTTCCATAGTCTTATGTTTAAATAGTTAACTGTATAAGGTTATTAGACGAGGCAAATTTAAGAAAAAAAACAATAGCTTCCAAGAAAAACAACGAAAAAATGTTTATCTATGCAATAATTCACAAATCGCCCTTCTTTTTCTAAAAACACTTTTTTCGACAAAAAGAGAACAATATTCAAAAAAATGTTGTATATTTGCAACCGAAAAACCAAAAACAAGTATGCCTTTGGGCTAAGAAATAAATCAACATATTACATTAAGCTATGAACATTGATACGTTGCTAAATAAGTATTTTAAGGAATGTTCATCATTGCCAACCATCGAAGTGTTCGACAATGAGAACATTTATAATGTATATGTTGATGTAGTCAAGACCTTGAAGAACTCACCAGACATAGAACTTGGAGTTCTACAACTTCTTAGTTATTGTTTCTACGAGATATTGGACAATGTGCTGATACATTCAGGGAAAAAGACGGGAACAGTGATTATGCATTATGAGCCATCAAAATCAAGTGTAAGAATTCTTGTTGTTGATGACGGGATGGGGATTCTTCGATCCCTTTCGGAGAATGAAGCGTATAAAGACTTGTCCGAGTCAGAAGCTATACGATTGTGCTTAAAAAATAAGGTAACAGACGGAAAAGGCATGGGCTATGGTTTGTATTCCACCATTTGTCTCATTAAGAACGCCGGCATCCAGATGGAGATACATTCTGGTCAGCATATCCTCCATACTGATGGAGATAAAGAAACCATCTTTGATGCACCTCTGTGGCAAGGTACAATAGTCTATTTTGAATTGCATACAGACAAAGAGATAGATCCCAACAGCATCCTTGAGAATAGAACCGATGCAGAAACAGAGTTTAATGAAACATTTATCGACACGTCAGACATTGACGAGTTATGGTGATTAAGCATATACGATTATGATAACATTCCATTTTATAAAATATGGTGAATACCTTGGTACACGTCAGTTAGGCGAGAGAGTGAGCGAACAGCTATGGCCACTCATACAAGGAAACGAGAGGGTCTGCCTTGATTTTGAGGGTGTAGATGTCGTATCCAACTCCTTTGCAGATGAATGTATTGCAAAATTGTTGCTGCTTATGTCGCTTGACGAGTTAAAGCAACGCACCACTTTTCGTGGCCTTAACGACTTTGCCCGCAAGAACATAGCACTTGCATTAAAACGCAGGTTGCAAGCTGCAACTGTTGCTTGATTATAACAACAAATTAGTAACACTAAAAACTGAAATGCCTATGGGCTGAGAAATAAATCGATGCAGTAGCATCAAGGACATATAGGATTTGAACATCCACTTTTGATTCTTGTTTCTGATAATTGGGGAATTAGAAGAAAACTGCAAGAACTGAAGTAGATAGTTCGCGCCTGATGGCGTGGACTTTTACTCGTTTAAGCAGTTTAGGTTATCCCCAATACCTCAGAAACGTAGACGATGTAAATTGTCCACGTTTTCTTTTTGTGTGCTTTTTAACTAACCTATCAATAACTTAAAATGGATTCTAAAACAGAAGTGGCAACTGGAAAAAACAGCCAAAGAAAAAGATGTTGTGTAAGGTTACTACTACTAGAGCAATTACAGCAAATGACGTTAAAGTAGAAAAAGGTATGTCTGTTGAGGTAATATCGCAGACAATTTTAACAATGGCAAGGATAGAGAAGCTATGAAACAGGCTTTTATCCAAAAATATGGCATTGATGTCACAAAAGCAATGCCAAGTTTGACATTTTTTCTAATAGATGTGATATCACGTTAATCTTTACTATTATGACAATAGAATATCTAGAACAGGAGCAGCAAAAGATATGGCATGATATGGAAGTTCTTGCCAAGGAATTTGGATATGTGGAGAATAAACCAATATATGATGGCATCTACGACTTTTCTGGCTATCTCAATTCAAAGCCTAAAATCATGTGGATACTTAAAGAGCCAAATGGGCAGATAGATGAAAAGAAACTTGAGAAGGGAGGTTGGATTATTCCAAATGAAGTATTTTCAAATCTTGAGAAAACTGCTAGTCAGCCGACATGGCAAGTAATTATTTATGTAATGTATGGATATCTGAATGGTCTAATGTATGATGACATGGACTATATTCGTAATAAAATTGAAATGGCAAAGGTTATGCAATCCATAGCATATTTGAATGTGAGTAAGATGCCGGGGTATAACAAATCGGTTAAAAGTAACATTGAACAATGCTATATCAAATGGAAATCAATTCTTAACAAGCAGATTGAAACATATGCTCCCGATGTAATTATCTTTGGCAATACATTTGATTTTTTCAAAAATGATTTCAAGAATAAAGGGCTTGAGAAGGTTGGTAATTATCCAGGTTGGATTGATGTTTATAAAAGTGGGCAACTTATTCTATTGGATGCATATCATCCTTCTCGCAAAGGGCGAGATTATGTTAATACGCTTATAGAGGCTCTTAATGGTTATTTTCCAATTCATAAATAAAGTAACAAAAAATGAATATGAAATATTGGTTTTTCTTATTAGCGGCACTTTTGTTTTTCTTCTCTTGTACAACAAAAGAAGATAAAGCAAGGGAATTTGTGGAACAAGAAGTTGTACAACAGGCAGAAAATTACTTGATACGTCAGTCTATATTGAAATATGTAACAGAAGAGGCCATAGAAGTCTTCAAGGAAAGATATAATTACTATGCCCAACATCCTGATTACGACTTTTCATACATTGAAAAGGAAATGAGTAGACTTGCTATGGCATTTGCTTCAGCTTATGGTGGTATCAACAATATATTCGATGAGAGAAGGATTGAATTTTCCAAATTATATAGCAATCTTTCTGATCACTATAACATCATATATGGGATAGAGGAAATAGACAGTACACTTACTTATAGAGATTTAATAAAGGAAACAAGTTATTATTCTATTGACGAAATTGCTGATATTTATTTCAAACCTAACCATTTGAAGTTTACTGAAATTACTCCTGAACTATTTGACAAAATATATCGTTGTATGTTATGCCTTGGCGCAAAGACATATAAATATGATGTTGTGGACGATATAAGAATCAAAGAGAAAGATGATAACAAATGGGCTGTCGACTTGGTATATCATTCTGGATTTTGCATGTCTTTGGAAATAAGTTTAGATAAAGAATTTGGATTCTATGTGTCAGAAGCCCCATGGCTACTTGAAGTGGGGGTAACTGAAGTCGATTTGGGGATAGAAGATGAAGATAATACCAAAACTATGACCGATGGTACTGAAGAGTTATTAGTAATTGATCCCAATACTACGTTTACACCAGAAGAGCAAGAGGCCAGCTATGGGCATGAAGTAAAAAAACATGTGAGCTATGATCTAAACGGCGATGGGAAGAATGAAATAATAGAATGTATATACCAACCTGGAGTAAATTGGGGAGATCCAGAAGTGGACTACAAGCCAATGCTCGAGATTTACATAAAATGGAGTAATGGAGGGACAACACAACTCGATAGTGATGAAGATCATTGGCTCAAATTCATAATACTCTCAACCAAAACGAAAGGCGTTTATGATTTAGCAAGCGGTATTAGAGGTGTTACATATAGATGGAATGGCAGTAGGTATTCAAAATAGGATATAACCCTATAAGCTGTAAGGGCGTTTCAGTTATTGAGTGCACAACGAAACTGACCCATTGTGCACTTTGTGCCCTTAGAACTAAAGAAAACATCAAACTATAGAATTACAGTTTTTTGATTCATTGAGCTGATCAAAGAACTGCGTCTTACTATTCTTAGGGAGTTTGTATCAATTGGGTGATTTTGTCAATCAATTCGTGAGCAGGCTCTACAAAAGTCAGCAATTCGTCCTTCGTAACATCGAAAAGACAATTGTAATCACATTTTTATATCGCTATTGCGTCTTGTTCAACATTATGGTAGAATGGTGTTATTCTGCTTGCCTCCCATTCTTTCTTGGTGTACATAATAGGATTGATTTCTGCACCAAGTTCCCAGCCAAGCTTAGTAAGAGGATAGGTCACAGTATCATAGTCGTCTGGAAGCAATTTATCCTTATCAAGCACTATCAGGATATCCCAATCAGAGTCACTACGAGCATCTCCACGGGCTTGTGACCCGTAGAGTCTTGCTGTAGCATTCTTTGGTAGTGTCTGCGCCAGCACTCTTTTGATATTGCTAAGCACTTTCTTATCCATTCCGTTGCAAAGATAGAGATTTCTTTCGAAACCTCCAACCTTTTTGCAGATTTGTTTACTCTGATAACTCCCTACCACTCATAATCCTCGACATACCTGTCGAAGGCGATTCGGCTATACAAACAAATCGTCCATCGTTACTTGTTTCTGTACGATACCACTGTGTTTTCCGTATGCAACACCGTATGTCGTTACCATTGTGAGATGTACAGTTTGTTTAGCTGTAAGTGTTTCCTTCAGTGATTCGATACGGATTTGCAACTTATCAGCTTCATCTTTCTCGATGGTGTATGGAGTACTGGCAAACTTCATCTCGCAGAGATTAACCACATTATCAGCCCTTGAAATCAGTAAGTCGATTTGAGCACCTGTATGTCCGTCATTACCTTTTACTGCCCAAGCCGAAAAGGTTGACTTCACGCCTCCTATTTCCAAAGCTTTCAGAATCTGTGTAATATGCTGCCAGCAAACTTCCTCGAAAGCCACTCCACGCCACGACTTCATGATATCTGCGGTCATATGGTCAGCCATAAATGTTGTATCATTTAAGTTGGGCTCGACATACTTTAACCAGAACAAGCAGAAATTGTCTATCATACACAAAATACTACAATCGGCAAAACAAGATGGGTGTATATCTTCGTCAGTTATTGATCTCCAATGACAGCATATTCAAAATTGGAGGATGATTTATGCATAAATCCGGGCAATTTATGCTTAAATTGATGACATTTATGCATAAATTCGTTGCCATATAGTCTACTTTGCTCGGTAATACAGTCTATTTTGCTCAGTAATACAGTCTATTTTGCTCGGTAATACAGTCTATTTTGCTCAGTAATACAGTCCATATCAGTAAGTAAAATGGACTATTTTGCAATTCCAGCACCATGCTTTGACTGCTTCACTGGCACTCATTGGCAGAGCCGATGGCATCGGTATAGCAAACGGAATGAAGACGAAATGAAAAAAGAAACCAACAATTATCCATTCTGGATTATCTTTTTTGGATAACAATTTGGTGACGTAAATAAAAAGATGTATCTTTGTACGCGTAAAATTACTCTTTTGTTATGATTGACAATCCATTCATTACATACGGCTACGAGTCGGCAGCGTTTTTTTGCGACCGTAAGACAGAAACTCGGGAGTTAGTTACCATGCTAACAAACGGCAATCATGTGGCTCTGATTTCTCCACGCAGGATGGGGAAGACGGGACTGATTCGCCACAGCTTTGCACAGAAAGAAGTACGAGACCAGTACTATACATTCCTGATAGACATTTACGCTACTAAGAATTTGCAGGATATGGTTTATCGAATGGGGCAAGGCATTGTGAATCGTTTGAAATCACGTGGACAGTCGGCTGTCGACGGTTTCCTGCGTTTCGTGACATCACTACGTACTGGCATATCCTTCGATGGACAAGGCAATGCCAGCTGGAATATTGGGGTGGGAGACATCAAATCACCCAGTTTCACTTTGGAAGAGATTTTCAATTATCTGAAGGCTGCTGATCGGAAATGTATCGTTGCCATAGATGAGTTTCAGGCCATCAACGACTACCCTGAGCCGAATGTAGAGGAACTGATGCGAACCTACGTGCAAGACTGCCGAAATGCCGTTTTCATTTTCTCTGGCTCGCAGAAGAGCATGATGAGCGAGATGTTCTCATCGCCAGCAAGGCCTTTCTATCAAAGTGTTTCCATGATGTTCCTCAAGCCGGTGGCGATGTCGGAATATGAGGTATTTGCCAAAGGACATTTTCAGAAGGCAAACAAGCAGATAGCCGATGATGTGGTGAGGGCTATCTACGAAAGGTTTGATGGCACGACCTGGTATCTTCAGAAGGTACTCAACCAACTATTTGCGACAAGAGACAGCGTTGTCGTAAGCGATGTTGACGAGGCAGTTGAGCAAATCATCAATCAAAACGAAGAAGCCTATAAGGATGTGCTCTATCAGTTGACGGCTCGTCAGCGTGACCTGCTTGTTGCAGTCAGTCGTGAAGCTAAAGCCAAGCAGATAACAGGAATGGCTTTTGTCAAGCGCCACCATCTTTCTTCTGCCAGCAGCGTTCAGAAGTCTGCACTGGCCCTCACAGAAAAGCAATTATTGACCCATCAGCAAGGCACCTACGAAGTTTACGACAAGTTTATGTCTGAATGGCTCAGGAAATCGTAATCACAAAATAACAAACAACCTTATTTCGTAATTTTGCAACCATTATGGCAAATATACCTCAGGAATTTGATACGTTTTACTTGAAGGATGTCTCGTTTACCAATCTGATGACGCGACGCATCTTCAACGTGCTCATTGTGGCAAACCCCTACGATGCCTTCATGCTGGAGGACGACGGACGTGTGGACGAGAAGATTTTCGACGAATACACGGAACTGGGTATCCGCTACCCACCCACCTTCACACAGGTGAGTACCATAGAGGAAGCCCACCACGTGCTTGACGAAACGAACATCGACCTGGTGATCTGTATGCCTGGTACTGCCGACAATGACGCTTTTACTGTTGCCCGTGAGGTGAAGCAGATCAAGCCCAACGTACCCTGCGTGGTGCTGACGCCCTTCTCGCATGGCATCACCCGACGTATGCAGGACGAGGATATGAGTATCTTCGACTATGTGTTCAGCTGGCTGGGCAATACCAACCTCATCCTCTCTATCATCAAGCTGATTGAGGACAAGATGAACATCGAACATGACATCGAGGAGGCTGGCGTGCAGATGATACTGCTTGTAGAAGACAATATCCGCTTCTACTCATCCGTACTGCCCAACCTCTACAACTATATCCTACAGCAGTCGAAACGCTTTTCCACTGAGGCTCTGAACCCCCATGCTGCTGCCCAGCGCAAGCGTGGACGTCCAAAGGTGGTGCTGGCAACCAATTACGAGGAGGCCATGCAGATTTACGAGAAATATAAGGAGAACACGCTGGGTGTGATTAGCGATACGCGTTTCCCCATGAAGACCCCCGCAGGCCGACTATCACACGTAGAGGAGGGCGACCCAGAAGCCGGTCTGAAACTGCTTCGCGAGATCAGGAAACGCGACGAGTATGTGCCTCTGATACTGGAGAGCAGTGAGATTGAGAACCGCGAGAAGGCGTGGGCTGAGGGCTTTGACTTCCTGGACAAGAACTCGAAGAAGTTCAACGTGGACTTGCGTCAGATGATTGAAGAGCATCTGGGCTTTGGCGACTTCATCTTCCGTGATCCCAACACGCGTGAAGAGGTGGCCCGCATATCAAGTTTGAAGGAGCTACAGGACAACATCTTCAAGATTCCCCACGACTCGCTGATGCACCATATCCGCCGTAACCACATGAGCCGCTGGCTCTGTGCGCGTGCCATCTTCCCCGTATCGCAGTTCCTGAAACATGTCACGTGGCATAAGTTGCAGGATGTGGATGCCCACCGACAGATCATCTTCGATGCTATTGTGCAGTACCGACGGATGAAGAACATCGGTGTGGTAGCCGTCTTCGACCGACTGAAGTTCGACCGCTATGCACACTTCGCACGTATCGGCGACGGTTCGCTGGGCGGAAAAGGTCGCGGTCTGGCTTTCCTCGACAACATCATCAAGCGCCATCCGGAGCTCAATCAGTTTCCGAACGCTACCGTTCAGATTCCCAAGACGGTGGTGCTCTGTACCGACTTCTTCGATCGTTTCATGGACGACAACAACCTATGGAGCATCGCCCTGAGCGACGCACCTGATGAGGTAATCCTACAGCACTTCCTCAAGGCGCAACTTCCCGATGACCTCATTGAGGACTTCTTCATCTTCTTTGATGCCATCAAGACACCTATCGCCGTGCGTTCCAGCTCGTTGCTCGAAGACTCCCATTACCAGCCCTTTGCCGGTATCTACTCCACATACATGATTCCCTGGCTCGATGATAAATACGCCATGCTGCGTATGCTGGCCTGTGCCATCAAGAGTGTCTACGCCAGCGTCTATTATCGAGACTCAAAGGCTTATATGACAGCTACTCAGAACGTGATAGACCAGGAGAAGATGGCTGTCATCCTGCAGGAAGTGGTGGGTCAGCGCTATGGTGACCTCTACTACCCCACCTTCTCTGGTGTGCTCCGCTCGCTCAACTATTACCCCATAGGCGACGAAACGGCAGAAGAGGGTATCGCCTCGCTGGCTTTAGGCTTAGGAAAATATATCGTTGATGGCGGTCAGACGCTACGCGTGAGTCCCTATCACCCCAATCAGGTACTGCAGACCAGCGAGATGGAAACGGCACTGAGCGACACTCAGACCCGTTTCTATGCGCTGGATATGAGCCACGTGGGCGATGACTTCAAGGTGGACGATGGCTTCAACATTAAGAACCTGCGTGTTAAACAGGCCGATGCCGATGGGTCATTGCAATATATCGCCTCAACCTTTGACCCGATGGATCAGGTGATTCGTGACGGTATCTACGAGGGAGGACGAAAGATCATCTCGTTCTGTGGCGTACTACAACAGGGTATTTTCCCATTGCCAGAGATACTACAGTTATCTCAAAAATTTGGTTCTGAAGAGATGCGTCGCCCAGTAGAGATAGAGTTTGCATGTAATTTAGGGGCAAGGAGCGATGGGCAAGGAGCAAGAGGTGACTTCTACCTCCTACAGATCCGTCCTATCGTGGACTCGAAGCAGGTGCTTGATGAAGACCTGCAAAAGATACCTGATGAGCAATGTCTGCTGCGCTCCTACAACTCTTTGGGGCACGGCATCTCTGAGGATGTCACAGACGTGGTATATGTCAAGACCGACGAGAACTTCACGGCATCCAACAATCCCACTATTGCCAGCGAGATTGAGCGTATCAACCGCAAGTTCCTGGACGAAGGCAAGAACTACGTGCTGATAGGTCCTGGACGTTGGGGTAGTAGTGACTACTGGTTGGGCATCCCCGTGAAGTGGCCGCATATATCTGCTGCCCGTGTCATCGTGGAGGCCGGTCTGAAGAACTATCACGTAGACCCCTCGCAGGGCACCCACTTCTTCCAGAACCTCACCTCTTTCGGTGTGGGCTACTTTACCATCAACACCTATACCGGCGACGGCATCATGCAGACAGACATCCTTGACGCGATGCCTGCCATCGAGGAGACGCAGTATGTGCGCCATGTGCGCTTTGAAAAGCCTCTTAAGGTGATGATGGACGGCAAGAAGCAGACGGGAGTCGTGTTGCTGCCATCGGAAGAAACAGAAGAAGAGCAAACAGCCTAAGAAAAAGAGAACTTCACCGAACGGTGGTGAAGTTCTCTTTTATTGTAAAGGTCTTTTCGTAACCCTTTGTCTTGACGGTGTAGGTACTGCCTATCTTAAAAGCAGGACTACTGACGAGACTCGCACTACGTCGCATAGCAAACGGCACCTTTATCGTGTCGAGACGTTTGCCCTTTTCATCGCAGACAGATATCGGTTCATCCTTCACGACATTAAGCCCGATGAGCAATACCGTAGGCTGTTTGGCTGTGGCAATGGTAGGAACAGAGGGCATCTCACCCATGCCGCCTCCTACCGTAAAGATGGTACCGCCCTCAATAGCCAATGGGGCGAAGTCGCAATCCATACCTTCTTCAGGCGAGCCCACCTGACTCCAGGCATACACCGTACCTCCACGAACGATGATGGCAGGGGCGGTATCCTGGTTGGCATTGCCTCCGAAAGGCATGAAGAAACCGTTTTCCGGATTAGAGTCGACGGCATCATTGCCCGTACTTCTGGCGATGACATTAGCTCCGTTGAACTCGATGGTTGCATTGGCATTAACGGCATCATCAGGAGTCATCACATCTATGTTGCCTCCATTGAACACAACGCCCTTCTTTCCCTCAATACCCTCAGCACCAGCGGTATTAGTCCTGACAGTCACGTTGCCGCTGTTGATTGTAATCTTTCCTTTCGATGCGATACCTTTTGTAGAGGCTACATATTTATGTTTGCCGGCAAAGCCACCGCCAAAGCCGCCCTCTATGCTATCGTTGCCGAAGGGAGGCATATTCCCAAAATCAGGCATGTTTCCAAAGTCGGGCATATTCCCAAAGTCAGGCATTCCTCCACCAGGGAAGCCCGGAAATCCTGGGAAACCGCCTTTCATTGTACTATCGTTAGGCATGGGGAAATTGGGGAAGTTGGGGAAACCAGCCTTCAGCGTGCTATCGTTAGGCATCTGGAATCCACCAAAACCAAAGGGTTTTTCACCCAGATGATTGCCCGATGTCGTCACGTTAAGCGTCAGTTCTTCGATCGTGATATCCTTCTTTGCCTTGATGCCTCGACAACCATCGCCAGTAGCGATAATATTAAGGACGCCCTTACCAGAAAGCAGCAGCTTGCCTTTAGCCCAAATCACAGCACCTTTATGATTGACTGTGTCGCTACAGGCCGTAACAGTAAGCGTATTCTCTGTGCCTTTATGAGCCACAATCTCCACCTTTTTCTTGTTCTTTAGGCAGATAGGTGCTCCCTCCTGACTCGTCAAATTCAGGTTGTCAAGCTTTATCTTTGCTTTTCCTGCCGTCTTCAGCGTGAGTTGCCCGTCGTTACTCTTACCTTTCACGAGCAATGTGAGTTTATGGTCTTTATACAGACTCTCAATATCCACGTTTGCACCCTGCACCTTTACCGTCACGCTATCTTTCACCGATTGTTTCACCTTCGCCTTAGACCCATTATATGTAATGGTAATATCCTCAGCATCACATACGCTGCCCATCATCAAGGCCAGCGCCCATATCAGCATCCTTTTCATTTCTCCTTATTGTTCTATTTTGGTAATATGACGTTGAGAAAGTCAAAAAGTAAAATCGACATAGAAAAATATCCTAAAGTTTTGCGCTTTCGGCTTTTTTCCTTATCTTTGCCGTCGTAATATCGAATATTACCAATACTACAATCATGAAACAAAGATTATTGATTTTTATTTTAGTTTAATTCATCATTATTAAGGAGGGTAAGAAATACAACGCAGCCGGCAGCTATCACGAATAACTTTTTCATCAGAATCTGTCCACACACCACTCATAATACTCTACTCATCTATCGAAGACAAAATTCCCATATATAGAAAAACACAAAAGAAAAAGCCCATTATTTGTTTCTATCAAGATGCTGCAATATGCGCTGGGCGCCACTATTGCCTTGCTGCGATGCTTGTTTCAGCCAGTGAATGGCAGTGACTGTGTCATTTTGTTGCAGGCAGAGGATGCCTATGTTCAGCTGTGCCGTAGCGTGTCCTTTCTGTGCGGCCCGCATGTACCAGTAGCTGGCAGAGTCGGCATCTTGCCGCAAGCCTTTGCCTGCATGATATAGCCACCCCAAATTCAGTTGTGCCAAGGTGTTGTCCTGCCGTGCTGCCAACAGGAACCAGCGGGCGGCTTCCCCAAAGTCCTGCCTGATGCCCTGTCCGTCCTTATACATCACCCCAAGGTTGTTCTGCGCTTCGCTCACACCTTGTTCTGCCGCTTTCTGATACCAGAAAGCCGCTTCTGGGAAGTCATCTTCCTTGTCGAATGCCAGGGCCACTTTCATCTGTGACGCAGCATCCCCTTGCTCCGCCAACGCCATCACGTCCTCGTCCACGGAGACAGGGATGTGCTTGCATCCGAAGAGCAACAGGAGGAACAGACCAAAACAAAGTCTCATATTTTTCTTCATTAATTGCTTTGCAAATATATAACAAAAAAGTCTATCATCCAAATTTTGGCACAAATAATGCAGAGAATCACAATTGATATTTGTATTCTATAAAGTCAAAGTCAAACCCACAAGGCCATGAAAACATAATTTTTCTAAAATCAATAGCGGTTTAGGAAAAAAATGCGTACCTTTGCACATTCAATATAATAAGGTATTAGATAAATGTCGTGCATACTACATATAGAGACCAGCACCACAGTGTGCTCGGTGGCCGTTTCTGAGGATTCCCACGTGATTTTCCAACAGGAAGACCACAGTGGACCGAACCATGCAGAGCGGCTGGGATCGATGGTTGACGAGGCCCTCTCGTTTACAGATAATCATGCTATTCCCTTTGATGCCGTCGCCGTGAGTTGCGGTCCTGGCTCTTATACTGGATTGCGCATCGGTGTGTCGATGGCAAAGGGCATCTGCTATGGCAGGAATCTGAAGCTCATTGCCGTTCCAACATTGGAGTTGATGTGCGTCCCCGTGCTTTTAAGAGAAATGGTGGAAGACGATGCCCTGCTCTGCCCGATGATTGATGCCCGCCGCATGGAGGTCTATGCAGGCGTTTTCGACCGTGCGCTCCATGAGGTTCGTCCCATTGGTGCCGATGTGGTCGATGCCGAGACCTACAAGCAATGGCTCGACGAGCGTCCTGTTTACTTCTTCGGCAACGGAGCCGCCAAGTGTATGGCGACCATCAACCATCCCAATGCCCATCTGATAGAAGGTATTGAGCCTTTAGCAAAATGGATGCAGCCGCTGGCCGAGCGCCGACTACTGAACGAGCAGACAGAGGACGTGGCTTATTTCGAGCCTTTCTATCTGAAGGACTATGTAGCAAAGATGCCGCGCAAACTGATTTAAACTATGAACATACAAGGATTGGACTACAACACACAACGCGAGCCGTTGCTGATGCCAGAATATGGCCGCGAGATTCAGCGCATGATAGACCATGCCATCACACTGCCCGACAAGGCCGAGCGACTGCGCTGCGCTAAGTCTATCGTCAAGCTGATGGCGAACAAGGTTCCCCAGATTCGCGACAACAACGGCTACGAGCAGACACTTTGGGACCATCTGTATCTGATGAGCCACAAGCAATTGGATATCGACTGGCCCTTCGACATTAGTGAGGCCGAGAAATTCCACAACAAGCCTCAACCCATGCCGTTGCCACAAGGAGATATTCGCCTGCGTCACTACGGACGACTGGTCAGCGAGATGCTCAACAAGATCAAGGAGATGCCGGAAGGTGCCGAGCGTGAAGAGTTGATTCGCCTGACGGCTAATCAAATGAAGCGCGACCTGATCCAGTGGGGACACGGTTCTATTGACGACGAGAAGGTGGCTGACGACATAGCCCGCATGACCGACGGTGCTGTACAGTTGGACCTGAGCCACTTCACGTTCGAGCGTATCAATTTGAACGACACGCCTGCAAAGCGTTCATCTGGCAAAAAGAAGAAATAATGGCATCATTCTTTATTGAGGGAGGACATCCCCTGAGCGGAACCATCACACCACAAGGTGCCAAGAATGAAGCCTTGCAGGTGATTTGTGCCACGCTACTGACAAGCGAGCAGGTGACTATCCATAACATTCCGCGCATCCGCGATGTGATGAACCTCATCCAGCTGCTGAAGGACATCGGGGTAAAAGTAAGCGACGAAGGCAACACCTTTACCTTTCAGGCCGACGAGCTGAATCTGAACTATCTGGAGAGCGATGAGTTTGTACATAAATGCTCACAATTGCGCGGCTCGGTGATGATGATTGGTCCGCTGCTGGCTCGCATGGGGAAAGCCATTATCGCAAAACCTGGCGGCGACAAGATAGGACGACGCCGACTGGACACCCACTTCCTGGGCTTTGAACGGCTGGGCGCACAGTTCCATCACTTGGCAGAACGTGATGTCTATGAGATATCAGCAGAAAAGCTTAGGGGACAGTATATGCTACTCGATGAAGCTTCAGTGACCGGTACTGCCAATATTGTGATGGCTGCCGTGATGGCAAAAGGCACGACAACCATCTACAATGCTGCCTGTGAGCCATACCTCCAGCAGCTCTGTAAGATGCTGAACCAGATGGGGGCGCGCATCAGCGGCATCGCATCGAACCTGTTGACCATTGAGGGTGTCGAACAATTGAACGGCACGGAGCATACCATCCTGCCTGACATGATTGAGGTGGGCTCGTTTATCGGTATGGCAGCCATGGTGGGCGACGGCATCCGCATCAAGGATGTCTCCATCAAAGATCTGGGCATCATCCCCAACACCTTCCGCCGTATGGGTATCAAAGTGAAGGAAGAGGGCGACGACCTATTTATCCCCCATATGCGTCATTACGAGATACAGTCGTTTATCGACGGTACTATCATGACACTGGCCGATGCACCTTGGCCCGGACTGACCCCCGACTTGCTGTCGGTGCTCATCACTGTAGCCACACAGGCCCGCGGTTCGGTGCTGGTTCATCAGAAGATGTTCGAGAGCCGACTCTTTTTCGTCGACAAGCTCATCGATATGGGTGCACAGATTATCCTTTGCGACCCCCATCGTGCCGTAGTGGTAGGTCACGACCGCAAGGTGCAGTTGCGAGGCGGACGTATGTCGAGTCCCGATATACGTGCCGGTATCGCCCTGCTGATTGCAGCTATGAGTGCAAAGGGTACTAGTCGCATCGACAATATCGAACAGATAGATCGAGGCTACGAGGACATCGAAGGTCGATTGAATGCTCTTGGTGCCAAAATTAGAAGGGAAAAGTGAATAGTGAAAAGTGAATAATTTGCTACCGCTGCTGTAAATGATTAAGAAGGAAGACGTATACAAGATAGGCCGAATAGGAAAGGCGCACGGCGTGAAGGGAGAGGTGACTTTCAACTTCAATGATGATGTATTTGACCGTGTGGATGCCGAATATCTCATCTTAGAGGTCGATGGCATTCTGGTACCTTTCTTCATGGAAGAATACCGTTTCCGATCAGACAGCACTGCCTTGGTGAAGTTCGAGGATATTGACACACAGGACCGTGCTCGCGAGCTGACCAACTGCGATGTCTATTTCCCTCGCGAGCTGTCGGATAATGATGAAGAGGAAATCTCGTGGTCGTTCCTCGTAGGCTTCAGCATCGTTGATGCCCAAAACGGAAAGAACGTAGGTACTATCGCCAGCATTGACGACAACACAATGAATATTCTGTTCGAACTGGAAGACGGCACGTTGATTCCTGCATCGGAAGAATTGATTACAGATATTGATAAAGATAACAAAACAATTACAATAGCCCTTCCTGAGGGTATCCTGGAATTATGAAAAAACAAATAGCTATTCTCGGTTCTACGGGAAGCATTGGCACACAGGCACTCGAAGTCATCGAGGAACATAGCGACCTGTATGAGGTCTACTGTCTGACTGCCAATAACAAGGTGGAACTGCTGGCTGAGCAGGCTCATAAGTTCAAGCCCGCAGCCATCGTCATTGCCAACGAGGCTCGCTACGATGAGCTGAAAACACTGATGAGCGATATGCCCGACGTGAAAGTGTATGCCGGAGCACGCGCCCTTGACGAGATTGTAGAGTCTGGTCCCATCGACATGGTGCTGACGGCTATGGTGGGCTTTGCAGGTCTCTCGCCCACTATCCACGCCATCAAGGCGAAGAAGACCATCTGTCTGGCCAACAAAGAGACGCTGGTGGTGGCTGGTGAACTCATCTGTCAGTTGGCCATGGAGAACCGTTGCTCTATCTTGCCTGTAGACAGTGAACACTCTGCCATCTTCCAGTCGTTGGTTGGCGAGGACGAGAACCCCATCGACAAGATTCTGCTCACAGCATCGGGTGGCCCGTTCCGCACCAAGACCATGGAGGAGATTGCCCATGTTACCAAGGCCGATGCCCTGCGTCACCCCACATGGGACATGGGTGCAAAGATTACCATCGACTCGGCTTCGATGATGAACAAAGGCTTCGAGGTGATTGAGGCGAAATGGCTCTTCGGCGTTGATGCCAAACAGATTCAAGTGTTGGTACATCCACAGAGCATCGTTCATAGTGCCGTGCAGTTTATGGACGGTAGCGTGAAAGCCCAACTCGGCGTCCCCGATATGCGTCTGCCTATCCAGTACGCCTTCTCGTTCCCCAAGCGATTGCCACTGAGTGGTGAACGCCTGGATCTCTTTGCTGCCCAGCATCTGGATTTCTTCGAGCCCGACCTTAAAAAGTTCCGTTGCTTAGCTATGGCCTACGAGGCACTGAACCAAGGCGGCAATATGCCTTGTATCGTCAATGCAGCCAACGAGATTGTGAACCGTGCCTTCTTAGAGGACCGTTGCGGATTCCTGCAGATGGGCGACATCATCGAAAAGACTATGCAGCGTGCCACCTTCATCCAGAAGCCCACTTACGAGGACTATCTGCAGAGTGATGCCGAGGCAAGGCGAATTGCCAGTTCAATGCTTAATGCTTAATGCATCATGCATAATTGGCTGAACAATAATATTAAGAATTAAGAATTGAAATCATGGAAATATTTCTGATAAAAGCACTGCAGTTCATGTTGGCAATCAGCCTGCTGGTACTGCTTCATGAACTGGGACACTTTACGTTTGCCAAACTCTTTAAGGTAAGGGTCAGCAGGTTCTATCTCTTCTTCAACCCCAAATTCCACATCGTCAGCACCTACGACTCTTGGGTACGCCGATTGTTGAGACTGAAGCCCGAGGTAGTTCCCACTAAAGAGGAAGAAGAGACCGACAAAGACGGTAAGGTTACCAAGAAAATCAAGAAGGAATATGTTGGTACGGAATACGGAATTGGCTGGTTGCCACTGGGTGGCTATTGTGCCATCGACGGTATGATTGACGAGACCAACCAGAAACTCTCTGAGATAGCCCAGCCCTGGGAGTTCCGTACAAAGCCTGTATGGCAGCGTCTGCTCATCATGGTGGGTGGGGTATTTGTCAATTTCCTGCTGGCACTGTTCATCTATTCCATGGTACTCTTCACTTGGGGCGAGACCTATACCCCGCTGCAGAGCATGACACAGGGTATGGAGTTCAACGAGGAAGCGAAGGCCTTAGGCTTCCAGGACGGCGACATTCTGATATCCACCAACGAGAAAGACTTCAAGAAGGCCGATGCCAATATGTATCGTATGATCTGCAATGCAGAAGAGGTACATGTGATGCGCCAAGGAAAGCCTGTCACCATACAGATGCCCGAGGGACTTAGCCTGGTGGAAATGGCACAAACCGTACCGGCCTTTGTACGTCCATTCTATCCAGCTGAGATAGACAGTGTCATTCCCGGCACACCAGCAGAAAGCATCGGTTTAAAGAAAGGCGACAAGATTCTGGCAGCCAACAATAAGGAGGTGAAATCGTTCTACGGATTTACTGACGAACTGACCCGCATGAACGATGTACTGGTATCAGCAAAGACTACAGAAGATAGCTTGAAAGCTTTGCAGTTGACATTGGTTTACCAGCGTGGCGAGGTGATTGACACCGTCAACACCACACTGACAAAAGACCTGAAACTGGGCTTTGCACCAAAACAGATTTATGAACCCACAACTTTCGAGTACGGCTTCCTTGAGAGTTTCCCCGCTGGCATCGCCTATGGCTGGAACACGTTGAGCAGCTACGTAAGCGACTTGAAATACCTCTTCTCAAGCGACGGTGTAAAACAGTTGGGCGGCTTCGGAGCCATCGGCAGCCTGTTCCCCTCAGCATGGGACTGGCATCAGTTCTGGCTGATGACGGCTTTCCTCAGCATCATCCTGGCATTCATGAACATCCTGCCTATCCCAGCATTGGACGGTGGACACGTGCTGTTCCTGCTCTATGAGATGATTACCCGTAAGAAGCCTTCCGAGGACTTCCTCATCAAGGCTGAGTATATCGGTTTTGGTGCGCTCATTCTACTGATGGTAGTAGCCAATCTGAACGATATCCTACGAGCTTTCCACCTTATGTAATAGGCTTTACGCGCTGTAACGTCCGTAAGGAGAAATAGAAGCATAAGAAAACGATATACAACAAACATACCTGAAGAACAGACGGATGCAAACCGTCGATACTGGCACAAGGCATTTGGGACATCCACCCAAGTGCCTTGTTTAGTAATCCCACCACACAAAGCAAGGCAGGAGCCAACGATGGAACCACCACAACAAGCAAGGCACCATAAAGAATAATCGTGGCAGCAGGTATGACGAGGAAATTAGTCAGCAGGAAATAAGTGGAGAAACGTCCGAAATGATAGGCTATGAGTGGAGCCACGCCTATCTGTGCAGCCACAGACACCCCCACCATATTATATATATAACGCACAAGAGAATGCTTCACCAGATAGTTATCAGGGAAGAAGCTCTCAAACAAAGGCATCAATAGTAGGATAGCGAGAACGGCAGAGAACGACAGTTGGAAGCCAATATCATAAAGTGACTCAGGACTGACTATCAACATCACAATAGCCGTGAAGCACAACAGATTGACAGGCGAACGATGACGACCTGACACTGAAAAGAGAGCGTAGATGCTGATCATCGTAGCCGAACGGACTACACTGGTGGACAAGCCCGTCAGAAAAGCATAGGCCCAGAGACTCAGGATGATGGCAACCTGCGAGAGCCAGAAATGCCGTCGCCCAAACGTCAGACGGAAAAGCAAGAGATAGATGACACCCAGATGCAAGCCGCTGAGTGCCAGGATATGCGAGGCTCCTGTTACGGAATACTTCTCTCTCAAATCTTTTGTCAATGCCGACTTATCACCCAGCGTCATAGCAGCCAGCACAGCATATTGTTCGTCATCTGCCCCCTGCGTCCTATATCGGTTCAATAAGTAATGGCGATAATAAAGGAAGTGCAACCGAACACGCTGCATTCGGGACAATTTTTCGGTACCGCTGCCTCCGAATGCCCAGTCCTTACTACGAACGAAGCCACTATCCGGATGGTTAACAAGCAAGTTACTGCCTAACTGCAGCTGTCTGCTGCGCTCGTCTTTCCACAGGAAACAGCGTACACGCCGGTCTTCCTCTGGCAATAACAAGTCTACGACTATCGTCTTTGGCTTCTCTGACGGTTCAGAAAAAACAACAGCCTCAACCTGAGAATCATCAGTCGAGACCCGTTCTTCTGGCTGTGCAACTAGCATTCCCAACAAGAAGAAACAAGACAGGATGCCAATACTCTGTATATGAGCCCGGCGATAAAGAAACCATGTCAACAGGATGCAAGCAGCAAATGCCACTACGATGACCCTTGCATAGGGCATCAAAGGTGCTGTCAGGATGCCTGTTATCAAGCTTATGGCAGGCATCAGCAATGGCATTATTTCTGTTCTCCTTGGATTCATTGTTTGCAAAAGTACACAAAATATTTGGCGTTGACAATGCTTTTTCGTAATTTTGCAGCAAATAACAAAGTAAAACTACAACAGAATGAACTTACTCCGTTTTTTCTTTGCATCAGCCCTGCTGGTTTGTACCACATTTTTATATGCCCAAAAATACGTAGGCGGTGATCTCTCATTGCTTACAAAATACGAGAATCAGGGAGCGAAATATAAAGATAAAGACGGCAACACCATTAATGACCTGCTGGTTTATGTCAAGCAACAAGGATGGAACACTATTCGTGTGCGACTGTTTGTTGACCCAGTAAAGGGACAGGCCATCACCGATGCTGCCAACAAGAAAGAAGTGGTGCAGGATATTGCTTACGTAAAAGAACTGGGTAAGCGCATCAAAGATAATGGACTGTACTTCCTGCTTGACTTTCACTACAGCGACACCTATGCAGACCCAGGCAAACAATGGACACCTGAAGACTGGCAGTCGCTTAATGACACAGAGTTACAGCAGAAAATCTACGACTACACCCTTAACTGCCTGCAAGAGTTGAACGATGCAGGAGCAACACCAGACTTTATCCAGACAGGCAACGAGATTAGCTACGGAATGCTTTGGGGAGCCCAAGGCACCAACGCAAACCGTTGTTACACAAACAGCAACGCAACAAACTGGACACGCTTCATTAACCTGCTAAAGCAAGCTGGCAAGGCTTGTCGTGAGGCGTGCCCTGATGCAAAGATTATTATCCATAGCGAGCGTGCTGCCGCTCCCAATGTCCTCATAGACTTCTTCGACAGCATGAAAAGCGCGGAGCTCGACTACGATATCATTGGCTTGAGCTATTATCCCTATTTCCACGGCAAGTTGACGGTACTTGCGAATGCTCTGAATACTTTGGAAAATAAGAATTACGGCAAGCAAGTACAAATTGTAGAAACTGGATATCCCTCTAAATGGGCAGTTCCTGGCACAACGGAAGCAGTAGATTATGCCTACTCGGTGGATGGTCAGAAACAGTTCATCACAGACCTGATTGATATGCTGTCAGAACATCCGCTCGTCAATGGGCTTTCCTGGTGGTGGGCCGAGGCCAACGCCTATGGCTGCACTGGCAACCTGAAAGAGGGGTGGTATAACGCCGGGCTGTTCGACAACAGCAACGGGTGCGCCCTGAATGCCCTCTACGAAATGAAGTCTTTTCTCGGAGAATCTACCGGCATCGGCAGTCCTGCCATCAACAGCGCCAACGATGATGCCTGTTATACAATAAGTGGAAGCAGACTTACGGGAAAGCCTGCTTCCACTAAAGGCATTTTCATCAGCAACGGACGTAAGCTGATGGTGAAGTAAAGTCTTATTTGCTCTTCTCTATCAGTTTCAGTAATTCAGAACGGTAGCCGTAAGGGTCTTTGCCGAGATGACCTTTTACCAGTTTGCCAGCCAAATCAATAGTGGCATCGCCTTTATATGGTGATTTGCGCAGTATCATGCCGTAAGCAGCCACTCCGGCAGCAAAGTAGTAGTCGTCAGAGCGTCCATGTTTATTGAAGATGTCCTCAACCTTTAGCACTACGTTCAAAGGAATGCTCTCGGTACCAAGTGCCTTTTTATAACGACAGTCGAAGGTGGCAAACGGTTTGTCCGACAAACCAGATGCCTCCACTCCTTCGTTCAAGGCAATCTCATAGAGAGCCGTGATGGTCTGGCCAGCTCCTATCTCACCGGCATCTTTTTCATCGTTGGTAAAATCCTCGTTGCTCATCACCCGGTTTTCATAGCCAATCAAACGGTACTGGCTCACCAAAGTACTGTCGAACGTCACCTGGCACTTCGTATCGTTAGCCACACTGACAAAGCGCTCGCGCTCGTGTACAAAGACCTTCATCATCTCGTCTTCACTGTCAATATAATGATAGGTGCCGTTGCCATGATTGCTGATGCTTTCCATCATGTCATCATTCAGATTACCCAAGCCGAAACCCAGGCAAGTCATATAAATGCCTTTTTGGGCGTAGCTCTCAACCATCTCTGTCAGTGCTTCAGTGGAAGTGATACCAAAGTTGAAATCACCGTCAGTACCCAAGATTATGCGATTGTTGCATTTCGGGTCGTAATTGGCCAGTGCTTCTTCATAAGCCATCTTCAAGGCCTCACCTCCATTAGTACATCCATTGGCGTTCAACTTGTTTATGGCCTTCACAATGGTTTGAGCCTCACTGACAGGCGTTGACTCCAGCAGTTTCTTGACTTCACCGGAATAGGTGACGAGCGAGATGCGGTCATCGGTATTCAGTTGATAGACCAGTTCCTTCAAACCAGACTTCAGCAAATCAAGTTTATCGCTACTTGCCATAGACCCAGACACATCGACCAGGAACACGTAGTTTGCACGGGGCATTTCCTCTTTTTTCAGTTCCTTGCCCTTGAGTCCCAGGCGCAACAGGTAATGCTGCGTGTTCCACGGGCATTCGCCCACTTCCGCATTAATCGCCACAGTATTGCCATCAGTGGGTGAAGCATAGTTGAAAGTAAAATAGTTGAGAAACTCCTCTATGCGCACACTCGAAGGATTGACAGTAAACCCTTTATCCAAATAATGGCGCACAATGGCATACGAGGCTCCATCGGCATCGACAGAAAAAGTTGATATGGGCTGGAGTGACGTCTTCACGAAAGGATTGTCGGCAAATTCCGAGAATTTGTCTCCGCTGAGTGAGGGAGAAAAACCGCCAACAATCCCATTGCCGTTATACATTTCAGAATCCAATACGTTGTAGGAATCACCATCAGCAGTTGTGCAACTGATGGCCAACAGGCTCATGACAGCCATTCCCAGATTCAAAAAAAACTTTCTTTTCATTGTTCCTTCATTTTATTTGTTTCTAACAGTTTTTTCAACTATAACGGACACACAAATAAAATCCTGCACTCCTTCGTCTTTAAAAAGTGTTAAACTGTCCGGTAGAAAAAATACAAGCCAAAAGTGCAAGATTTCATGTTTTTCCCGTTATAACATAAAAACAACATACCATATATAAATATGAATAAACTGCTGAAAGAATGGAGAATAGTAACCATAGTCATAGTTGTCATGGCGGTGTTTGCCAGCTGTAGCGTGGGAGATGATGCCGACAGTCCTGATGCAAATATGAAAGATTCTTACAATGCCATCTCCAAAGAAGTTTTTTTATACGAGGGTGAATGGACAGTGAACAAACAGATTGTCGATACAGCACGGTTAGTGGTGAACGAAGCCATACAGATCAGACTGCCTGAAAGCTATCTGCTCTCCCTCTGTTTCAACCATGAGACAGTCACCACGGCTCCATCTGACTATAACCCCATCACGATACGTTTGCTCACGCAAGGCTATAGCGACCAGTCGTTGTATCTGGTATTTTCATCTGTCACAGCACAGACACCCGACAACCAGTTACTTTTCAACACCTGCTCTTTCGAGGCTTCAGTGAATGGAACGCCATACAGCATCAGCCTGCTCTCAAAAGAAAATGCCAGCGCGATATACCGCAATGGCACCGGGCAATGGACACTCGCCATCCCCGTCAGCGCATTCCTCATAACGGATCTTTCGACGGGAACATCAGACACACGCGAACTGCCAGTCACCACCATGATATATTATAATACGAAGCAGAGAATAAACTAACTGGTGGAAACAGAGAAGGAACTGCTCAACGCAATACAAAGTGGAAAGAAGGAGGCCATGCGCCGACTCTACGACCGCTATTCCGGCTATGCCATGGCTATCGGGCTGAGGTATGTGCCTGAGCGTGACGAGGTGCGCGACGTGTTGCAAGACAGTTTTGTAAAGATTCTCACTACTATCAATCAGTTTGAATACCGGGGTGAAGGCTCACTAAAATCCTGGATAGCCCGCATCGTCAGCAATCATGCTATCGATCACCTCAGGAGCCAGAACCGTTACCAGACGGTTGCAGAAATCCCGGACGAACCCGATGATACGATAGACGAGCCCGACATCACGGACTTGACGCCCGAAGCACTGACAGAGATGATAGGACAACTTCCATCCAACTACCGAACGGTGCTCAACCTTTTCGTCTTCGAGCAGCGGTCACATAAAGAGATAGCTCGTTTACTAGACATCAAAGAGAGTACTTCATCTTCTATTTTCTTCAGAGCAAAGAAGATGCTGGCAAAGATGATTAAAGAAAACAGGACAAAGCAATAGGATATGAAACAGGACAAATGGACACAGCAATTGCACGATAAACTGGCAGAGCACGAAACGGCTGCGCCCGATAACCTCTGGGCTGATATTGAGTCGGCCATAAGCCAACAGCAGCATCGAGCCCGTTTCATAGCCTTACGCCGATGGGGGGTAGCCGCAGCGGCTGTAGTGGCAGTCATGATAGTAAGCGTCATTGGCATCAGACTCTTTCAGAATGAAGAGACTGGAATGAGCAATGGCCAACAGGAGTTATTAGCAGAAACGACAAAGACGGAGCAGCCAGTGAAACCCGCAAAAGAAACAGCAGATCAGCCACAACCCACCGCACCGTTAATTACCAAGACACATAAGCAACCAGCCGTCAGGAAGCAACAGCCTGAGCAACCCACCAACGAGCCGATACCGGTACAAGCGTTCGATGAAACCCAGGAAACCCAGACAGTCACAGAATCGATTTCACCCGATTCGTCAAGAAATACAGATGTGACAACACCATATATGCCTCCCAAGACTACCACTCCGCTCCATCCTTTAGTCGCCCAAGAGCATCCTATCAAGCATAGCGTCTCTTTCAGCCTATATGCCATGAACGCTTTTGGAGCCAACGACAACAGCAATTCTGTACTCATGGCCGACGCACTGGCCAGAAGCTATACGGATATCTTTGCCAATGACATATCTTATAATGAGCATCCGCAGAACCCCATCTACCTGACAGACTACGAAGAGCACCATCACCACTATCAGCCTGTGGCCCTTGGCGTGTCTATAGCCTACCCCCTTAATCAACGGCTCTCCCTCACTTCAGGCATTGTCTATACCAAACTGCATTCTGACTTCACACAGACTATTCATAGCCAACATATTCAACAGGATCAGGATCTCCACTATATTGGCGTGCCCTTGGGATTATGCTGCCGTACATGGCAATACGGCAGTTTCAGAACTTATGTCACAGCAGAAATGCAAGCCGACTGGAATGTCAGTGCCAAACAAAGTACTGAAGGGGTAGAACAAAAGTTAAACCACGACAAAATGCAGTGGTCAGTTAATGCCAGTCTCGGCCTGCAATATGATGTGCTACCCTTATTAGCACTGTATGCCGAGCCTGGCATCAACTATCATTTCAATAACGGCAGCACCGTTAAGAACTATTTCAAGGACAAACCTGTTAATCTGAAACTACAGTTTGGTGTAAGGCTAAAACTGGGCAGCGACAACTAAAACGCCATTTCCTTTCCTTGGTAGAAACGGATGAGTGCCTGCTGATACAGATACTCGTAGCGAGCCTGGGTGAGGTCACTCTCAGCCTTGAGGTAGTTGTTCTTAGCCTCGTTGAACTCGGTGATGGTGGCCTTGCCCTGCTCGTACTTAGCCTGAGTCAGGCGAAAGGCTGTCTCACTGCTTTCACAGGCCTGCTTACTGCTCATTAGCTTCTGGTTGGCGGCAACAGCATTGTAATACACCTGCTGAATCTCCTTATACAGGGTTTTCTTCGTATTATCAAGTTGCAGCGTCTGGTTTTCACGGTCTATCTTTGCCGAGCGAACGCTGTTGCGTGTCTGAAAACGGTTGAAAATAGGGATATTCAGATTAAATCCCAGATACTGACTAAAGTTATTCTTCATCTGATCAGCAAAGCCATCGGCCTTAAAACCAGAAGTTTTGTAATAGTTCGAACCCAGTCCAGCACTAAAGCTCAGCGTAGGATAATAGCCAGCCTGAGCTATTTTGATACTGTTCTCAGTAGCACGGAGGCGCAATTGCTGAGCCTGTATCTCTGGTTTTGAGACTAAGGCATCGGCATAGATTTCATCGGGAGTGAAGAGTGAAGAGTGAAGAGTGAAGAGTGAAGAATTTTCTGCCGCAGGTCTTTCTACAGAAAAGCCTTCTGGAGTATTCAGTTCCAATAGCTGAGTCATTGCCAAAATAGCCAACTGTAAGTTATTATCGGCCTGTGTAGCTGTCAACTGACTCTGCGCCATGGTGGCCTTCTGCTGAGCCAGTTCTGCCTCACTAGCTCTGCCGATATCAAGGAGAGCCTGCAGACGAGCCACCTGCACACTGTCAATACTTATCTGGCGATGAGCCACATCCGCCATCTCCATATTATAGAGGATCTGCACGTATGCCTGTGCCACCTGCGTACGGATATCATTCTTGGCTTTCTCTAAGTCCTGCGTTGCTGCTTCAAGATTCAGTTGGTTTAACTTGATATTATTCGGAATCTGAAAGCCAGTAAACAGAGGCACACTGGTACCCAACGAGAACGATGTAGACGAGGTGTTGGTGTTCGTATAGGTATTCTCTGCCGTCAAGCCTCGACCAAAAGAGAAGTTCTGACTTGCACTACCGCTGAGATCTGGCAACCGTTGATTCTTGGCATTCGACAGTTGTATCTCCTGTTGGCGACACTGGTTCTCCTGCTGCTTGATGGTGATATTATGCTCTACAGCATAATCGCAACATTCGCGGAGCGACCATTGTTTCTGCTGGGCCATTGCAAGCTGCGACAATGTTGCAGCACACAAAACGAGAAAGGATGCTTTCTTCATAGGGCTTTATTAGTTTTGGTCATCTTCAGCAATAATCTGAGGTCCGCGAACTTTCTGGTCCTTCGCCAAGCCCTGCTTAATCTCAATGTTCACACCGTCACTAAGACCTGTAACCACAGCCTGACGTTCGTAAGTCTTCTGCTTACCCTCACCTTTCACCAGATAAACGAAGGTAGAATCACCGCTGAACTCAATGGCACTCTCAGGCACACAAAGCACATCATTGACCTCAGCCAGCACAATCTCTGCATTGGCACTATAGCCCGAACGGATTTTTCCATCAGAAGGAACAACCACAGCAGCCTTAATCTCAAACTGGTTAGCACCATTACTCTCGGTTGCCTTTGGCGAGATATATTCCAACGTAGCATCAAACTGCAAATCCTGCAGAGCACCGATAGTAATCTTCATAGGCACGCCAATAGCCAGTTGTCCCACCTCGGTCTCGTCAATATTTCCACGGAAGATGAGGTCGTTCATATTAGCAACGGTAGCAATGGTCGTACCATCATTGAAGGTATTCGAATTGATCACCGAGTTACCCACTTTGACGGGAATATCCAGGATGATACCGCTAATGGTAGAGCGAATCAATGTTGATGATGCTGAGGCATTCGACTTTGACACACCATCGCGCACCACCTGCAGGGCATCCACGGCAGCAGCCTTTTCTTCCTGTGCCTGTTTCAACTGCTGACGCGCCTTCTCATAGTCCTCATCGCTCACCAGTTTCTGGTCGTGCAGGTTCTTCGTGCGTGCATAGTCGGTTTCCACCTGCTTCAGGTTGATGTCAGCCAGGCGCACACGGCTCTCCGCACTCGACAGCTGTCCCATGTCGGGAATCACTTTTACCTTTGCAATCACCTCTCCCTGCTCCACGCGGTCGCCGGGTTGTTTCATCAGTTCGGCAATGATACCGCTAATCTGCGGTTTCACATTCACTTCATTACGAGGTTCTATCTTACCTGTAATGATAGTGGTTTTGCGGATACTGTCCATACTCGTTGCAAACTCAGAGTACTGAACTTCCTTGGGTTGGCTTTTCTGCCAGAGGAACACGAAGGTTCCAATAAAAATCAACGCCACGATGGCAGCGATGACCAGTTTGAAATACTTTTTCATTTTATTATTTACCTTTTTTTTACTTTTTACTCTTATTCATCACGCATAGCATCTACAGGCTTGATGCTCATAGCACGTGCAGCAGGTGCCAGTCCGGCCAGCACGCCCATCACAGCAATAGCGAGGGCTGCGAAGATTGCTGTCCAGAAGCCCACCTGGAAATGAGCGGCCAGAATACCGTCTTCTGTATTTGCCAGCTCCAGCATCTGCAGGATCATCACGGCAAAGAGGATGCCGCTCATACCCGCCACCATTGTCAGCACGATACTCTCAGAGATAATCTGCGAGAGGATCATACGGGGCGTAGCACCAATGGCACGACGAATACCTATTTCTATGGTACGTTCACGCACCGTTACCATCATAATATTCGATACGCCAATAGCACCAGCCAACAAAGTACCTAATCCTACCAGCCAGATCAGGAAGTTGACACCCTTAAACAGACTGTCCAACATCTGGAACAGCACCTCAGTGTTGAATACCATCACGCCCTGTTCGTCCTCCGGGTCTATCGTATGGGCACGCGCTATCGTCTCGCGAATACGATCCGCGACAGCAGACATGACCACACCTTTTTTACCCGTCACGGCAATCATGTGAACATTCTGTCCCATGTTATAGGTCTGTTGCATCAGTGTGATAGGCAGGAGCATCGTGGTGCCCGATTCGCCACCGAAGCTGATACCTTCGGCAGAGCTATAGTCAACACCTACTATCTGATAATAAACCGAATCTACACGTATAAAACTGCCACAGGGGTCGCCACCGCCAGGGAAGAGGTCCTTATAGGTCTTTTTCTGAATGACACACACCTTACGGCGCTGCGCCACGTCCATATCGTTAAGATAGCGCCCATAGCGCATCTTAGGTTCACTCACCCGCTGATAGTCTTCCTGTACACCGTTGATACTGACAGTGGTCTTACGGTCGCCCAAATAGGCCGTTCCGCCATTCGAGAAAAGCACCGGACTCACCACATCGAGCTCCGGGATGCGACTCTTCAGACGCTGCACGTCCTTATACTCCATATTCCACATACGGCCTTTCCTGAAACCCTTATAAGCCTTTGTCGTGGGTTGTGCCCATACCATTGCGCTGTTTGTGGCAAAGCCCTCGAAGTTCTGGTTCAGCAGTTCCTTCAGTCCCTGTCCGCCGCCAATCAGCGCCACAAGCATGAAGACCCCCCAGAACACGCCAAAGCCTGTCAGGAACGAACGGCTCTTGTTACGCGTCAGCGTGTCAAGAATCTCTCTATATGTATCTAAGTCTAATCTCATATTACATCTTGTATTTCCAGTTCCACCAGTGAATACTAATCAGCCCTCAAAGCCTCAATAGGTCTGATACGGCTGGCCTTATAAGCCGGAATCAGTCCGGCAATAGTACCAGCGATAATCATCACCATCGTAGCCTCGAAGCACACATCAAGTCCCACTGTGGGGTCGAGGAACATCGTGGCTTTAAACAAGCCTGCATCCACTTTTGTATGTCCCAGCGTGGCATCCATATACTCATTGGCGGCAATGCCCAGAATCATTCCAATATAGCCAAAGATGGTAGTGATGATAATACTCTCGATGATGATGAGCTTCAGAATGCTCCAGGGCTTGGCACCAATGGCCTTGCGTATGCCAAACTCATGGGTACGCTCTTTCACCGTGATCAGCATGATATTGCTGACACCCACGATACCACTCAGCAATGTGAAGAGTCCTACTATCCACAGGGCCGTACGGATAATTCCTATACCCTTCTGCATCTGCAGGTTCTGCGTATAGCGGTTCCACAGCCAGATGGCATTCTCATCGTCGGGGTGAGCCTGGTGTGCCGTATTGATACGCTGGCGATACTCCTTTTCAAAGGCTTCGTTCTCGGTTTCCGTCTCCAGTCCATGAAAGGTGAACTCTATGCGCCCGGCATCATCCGTCTTAGCGCCATAGATACGCTTGATGGTGCTGTAGGCTGAAAACATATCGGCACGACCGTTCTCCTGCTCTTTGTAGATACCCACAACCTTGAAGGCGAAGTTACCCACCTTGACGAATTTGCCCACTTGCGTTTTCAGTTCCTTGGCCTGCTTGTCGCTGATGGCCAGCACCTTACGGCTCTCATTCACATCAATACTGTTGATGAAACGGCCCTGCAGCATCTCCACCTTGTCAATCTTGATATGGTTGGGATAAACGCCGGCAATCTGACCGGTGAGATACTGCTGCCCGTTGCTCACCATGGCGGTGGTGCGATATTGGGCACCCACCTCATCGACCACTTTTTTAAATTCCTCGTCGGTAATCTCAATGTCGCGCTGGTGCAAGCGGATGTCACGATTCTCCTTCAGCCCCTGATAGGCCATTGACGTCTCGCCGCCAAAGACCACCATCGAACTGCTCAGGAAGCGGTCGCTCTGTTTCAGATTGGCATTGATGAGACCATTGCCGGCTCCCAGTAGCACGATAAGCATAAAGATACCCCATGCTACAGCGAAGCCGGTAAGCCCCGTGCGCAACTTATTACGCCGCGCCGTCTGCCATATTTCATTCAATAACTCCATCCTTGATACGAATAATGCGGTTGGTTTGCTGGGCTACATTGGGATCGTGAGTCACGATAACCTGTGTGATATGCTCCTGAGCATTCAAATCTTTCAGGAGTTGCATCACCTCGACAGAGGTCTTCGAATCGAGAGCACCCGTAGGTTCATCTGCCAGAATCATCTGAGGCTTAGTAATCAGCGCACGGGCTATGGCCACACGCTGCTTCTGTCCACCAGAAAGCTCGTTGGGATAGTGGTCGGCCCACTCTTTCAGTCCCAATCTCTCCAGATACTCCATGGCAAGGGTGTGTCGCTTCTTACGCGACACACCCTGATAAAAGAGTGGCAACTCCACATTTTCCACGGCATTCTTAAACGAGATGAGATTAAAGGACTGGAATATGAATCCAATCATGTGATTGCGGTACTCGGCAGCCTTGCTCTCAGAGAGGTTCCAGATGCGAACGCCATTCAGCGTGTAGAGACCCGAGTCGTAGTTGTCCAGGATGCCCAGGATGTTCAGCAAGGTGGACTTGCCAGATCCTGAGGCACCCATGATTGATACAAACTCGCCTGCCTCGATGTCGAGGTTGATTCCCTTCAGTACATGCAAAGGCTGAGCACCAAAGTAAGTCTTGTTTACGTTTTCTAAGTGTATCACTTTTTACCTTTTAACTTGTTATCTCTGACCATTAGACGCAAGAAATGTTAGGATTGTTGCAGTTCATACGCAACTTTAACATCTTCTAACGTAATACCCAGTAATTTCATCTGTCGGAAGAGTTCGGGAAGCTGTTCTTTCATGAACATTTGCTTGCGCTCTTTCAGGATTTGTTTCTTCGCGCCTTTAGTCACGAAGTAGCCCAGTCCCCTTTTATTATATATAATGTTCGCGCGAGCCAGTTCATCGTAGGCCTTCACGGCGGTGTTGGTGTTCACCTCCAGCAGCACGGCATACTCTCGCACCGATGGGATGCGGTCATCGTCCTTGTACTTGTCGGCCAGTATCTCGTCACACAGCCTATCGGCCATCTGCAAGAATATCGGTTTATCAGAATTAAATATCATACGTTCAGCCATTTATTGTTAATTACCTGCATACGGCAGAAGAGCTTAAACGAAGCCCAGTAGTGAGCTGCGATGATAAGCCAGCCGCCCAGCAAGGCGAAATAGAAGCGGGGAGTGTAAATTGCACGGTAAGAATAATAAGTTGAGCCGTCAGGCAGTTGATGCAGTATCTCACCCTGCTCATACTCTATGAAATGATAGTCTATGTAGTCCAGTCCCGTCTGCTTAACAAATATCATCAGAAGAATTACAATTGTAATAATAGTAATACTGGTTGACAGGAACTGAAAGCGACGGAATAGCGTACCACCCACGATATAGAGGGAATGAATATAGAACATCCAAGTAACAACCATCAACATTTCCTGCCACTCAGGCCCAGAAGAGATGTATTTTCCATACAAAGGAACACCCCACACAAAAACTCGTCCTGTAATGGCATCTATCAAGACGCGCAATGCATCAGCTGCAACGATGGAGACTACTGTGATAATGGCCATCAGAATAATGGAGTGAAGCAGACTGATGATGTATTTTTCACTATTAGACACGGGCCAAAGCAAGTAGGCAGAGCGTTTACGCGTGTCTTTCATCTGTGCAAACATATAGCTGGCACCAAAGAGCATAGCAAAACCAAAGAATATCATGCAGAAACCTGTTGTCTGATACACAAGATGAGTATATTCCGTAACCAATTCTTTACCTTGATAGAGTTCTTCCATTTTTGAATAGCTCCAACCAGCTACACGGGTAAAGAACAGGTTGGCAACGAACATCACTAACGTGTAGATGCCAAAGATGCGAATCCACGTCTTACGTGATACGAGGAAGTGGCACTTCAGTGCCTGACCAAATCTTTTTATATTGAAGTTTTCCATTTTTATGCTTTGTTTTTAGTTAAATCTTTGCTTGAGTTTTATAGTTAAACAAGAGTTCGAGGTTGACTTGCGTCTCTACATCACCCTCCTTACGATTAGCAACAACGGCATTACCCTGGAGTGTAGGTTCGGCATACAGCACATCAGCATCCATCTGCTGAGGTGTGCGATACTCAAAGGTGTATTGATCCATAATCTCCTGCATGGAGGCATTCAGCAGTACGCTACGCTGGTCGAGAATCAGTACGTGGTCGAGCAACTGCTCTACATCATGCACCTGGTGGGTAGAGATAATCACCGTGCGGTCGTCTGTCATGTGCTGAGCAATCACCTTGCGAAACTGCGACTTAGAAGGAATGTCCAGACCATTCGTCGGCTCGTCCATCAACAGATACTGCGTATTGGTAGCCATCGCAAAGGCTATGTAGGCCTTCTTGCGCTGACCCATTGAGAGTTTTCCCAGATGCACATCCTCAGGCAAGTCAAAGTCAGCCAAACATCCTTTCAATATCTCTTCAGAGAATTGGGGATAGAAAGGTTTGTAGAGCTTCACATACTCCGAAAGATGAATAGCAGGGAGTTCAAACTCCTCAGTAACCAAGAAGATACGGCTCAGCATCTCAGCCTGTCGCTTGTAGGTTGCGACTGAGTCGCAATACACAGTACCAGCAGTGGGGCGCAACAGGCCGGAGAGCAGGTAGAGCAAGGTTGACTTGCCTGTACCGTTTTTTCCCAGCAGACCATAGATTTGGTTCTCTTCCAGCGTCAAACTGAAATTGTCAAACACCAGACGCTTCTGTCCGGCATACTTAAAGTTAATGTTGTTTACGTTGATCATAATGATATTATAACTTAAAAAACAATGTCTGTATTAGTGTACCACTTTAATAGTACACTGCAAAAGTAGGCGTATTTTATTAATCCACCAAACTTTTTTCCAATTTTCTTTTGTCGTTAACAATAGTTTAACATTTCCACCTTATTAATATAATATGGCCTATTCTGATAAGCATCATGGCATTGATAGTTTATCAGAGAAGGATAAGAGGAAATGAATTTATGCAATAATTGGCGCAATTTATGTATAAATTCATCGAATTATTGCATAAATTGAAGTCAAAAGCTATGATTTGATAGTAACAACCTGGTCGCAATAATCTATGACGGCGGCACGATGAGTGACAAAGATGACCGTGCGCAGATGATCCTTGAGGATGTTTTCCAGCACTTTTTTCTCCGTATCAGCATCAAGAGCACTGGTAGCCTCATCCAACAGCATGATACTGCCTGGGCGAAGTAGCGCACGGGCAATAGCGATGCGCTGAGCCTGTCCCTCACTCAAGCCTCCACCCTGTTCTGAGAAATGGGTATCGAGTCCGTCAGGCAATTCACTGACGAAGTTGGCACAGGCCAGACGGAGCACCTCCCTCATTTGCGGATCAGTAGCCTGAGGATTGCCCAGTTGCAGGTTCTCGCGCAGGGTTCCGCTAAGCAGGGTGTTTCCTTGGGGTACATAGACGAAGTTGCAGCGGTGAAGAGGGGACAAAGACTCTCCACCGTCCCCTCTGAGAGAGAGAGGGGAGTATATAGTTATATTTCCTTGTTGTGGTTTTACTAAAGCCAGCAGCAGACGTATCAGTGTTGTCTTTCCCGCGCCCGTCTCACCCATGATAGCAGTACAAGAGCCTGGCTGGAAGTCCACACTGAAGTCTTTCATCGCTGGTTGCTGTCCAGGCGCACCATAGTTGAAGGTGACATGATCGAAACAGATGCCGCAGGGTGCAGCAAGAAACTGCGGTTCTCCCTGCTGCTCCTCAGGAGTCTCTTCCAGTTCCATCAGTCGTTCGGCTGCCGTAAACACGCTGACAAAGGCAGGCACCAGCTTGGCAAGGTCGCGTGCAGGACCCTGTATACGGTTCACCAACTGCAGGAAGGCAGTCATACCACCAAAGGTCAGCGTACCACTGTGCAGACGGAGGGCACCCCACAGGAATGCCACAAGGAACCCAATGGAAAAGCCCATGTTCAGGAAGAAATTACTGCCCACGGAAAAAGCCGTACGCTTGCGTACCCACTGGCGCAGCATCTGCTGCGTACCTTCCAACCTACTGAGCATCTGCTGGTTAGCCTCCATCGTCTTCACCAGCATACGATGCTGCATGGTCTCGGTGAGCAGACTCTGTATCTGACTGTCGGTATCGCGCACCTTTCTATTATATCTACGCATATAGGCAATATATATGCGGCTCACCAGGATGAAGAGAGGCAGGATAGCCACCGTGACGATAGCCAGCCAGGTGTCCATCTGAAGCAGATAGACAAAAGCACCCACGAACATAGCCAGTGTGCTAATGACCGAAGGAAGCGTCTCGGTGAGGAAATTCACCACCGTCTTCACGTCCTGTTCCAACCGGTTGATGATGTCACCGCTATGCATCGCCTCGCGCCCACGCCACTCCGAACGCAGCAATCGCGCCAATACACGCTGCTGCATACGGTTTTGGGCTTTCACGCCAAGGATGTTTTTCACCCATACCCGCGAGATGCCCACGGCAAACTCGCCCAGTATCAGGGCAGCCATTACCCCCACAGCCATATAGAGCGAACCCTCGCGAGCACCTGATGCAATATCAATGGCACGCTGCATGGCCCAGACAGACGACAGGCCCAGAGCAACGCCGAGGAGTCCGATGCACGCATTCATCACGGCCTGCAGACGATTGCCTTGCAGAGCCTTCCACAGCCAGCGGAATATTTCCATTGCCGTAAAATGGCTGTCGGGCAGTTGGAGGAATTCCTTGATTTTCAACCTTTCAATTTTTACATTTTTGCATTTTTGCATTTCAAATTCCTCCCTCATCTCCCATCTGCTCCCCACATCAGTTTCTCTCTCAGCGTTGAGAAATAACGAGTGCCACGGCGTTTCACCACCTGAACATTGTAGGGCGCACGGCGCAAGGCAATGTGTGTGCCTTCGCCACACTTCTCTGAGCGTCCGTCGATAGCCACCAGGAACGAATGGTTGCGACTCTCGACCTCTAATGTCACCTCTGCGGAATCTGGAATGACAACAGGGCGGATATTTAGAGAATGAGGAGCAACGGATGTCAAGACAAACACCCCTGTGCCAGGCACCACCACCGGACCACCATTCGACAGGGAATAAGCCGTAGAACCTGTAGGGGTAGATACGATAAGACCATCGGCTTGGTACGTCGTCAGATACTCACCATTGATACTGGTTCGAATGGAGATCATAGCAGCCGTATCGCGTTTCAGGATGGCCACATCGTTAAGTGCACAAGAGGCATCGCCCAAAGGCTGGCCGTTAGCCTTCACCTGTATCACGGCACGACTTTCCACCGCATAGTCATCGTTATACAAAGCCTGCAGACAAGCCTCAATGTCAACAGGGGCAATATCTGCTAAGAAACCCAAACGCCCCATGTTGACACCCAAGATAGGTATGTTCTTGGCACCCACCTTGCATGCCGTCTTCAGGAAGGTGCCGTCGCCTCCCATCGAGATAGCGAAATCGGCCTCAACGTCATTGCCAGAGAATGTTGCAAAACGATATTTCGGCGTATTAAGAATGCTGCGGACATCACACATCTCATTGATAAAATGATAGTATTCCTCATCGATGACCACACGCGCACCATGCACTCTCAAGCTGGCCAGTACCTGCTGAATAGCTGCCGATTTCTCCTGCTGATACAGATTGCCGAAGAGGGCAAATGTAAGGGGTTCAGATGACATATTTCTCCTTTTTCTTTCTGAATTCGTAAAGTTTTTGTAACTTTGCCTGCAAAAGTACAAATTAAATTTGAAACTATGGCAAAAGTTTATGTTTTTCTTGCTGACGGCTTCGAAGATGTCGAGGCGTTGATTCCTGTCGATGTGTTGCGTCGCGGTGGTGTGGAAGTGACAACGGTAAGTGTGATGGATGATTCACAAATCGTGGAATCTGCCCACAACGTGCAGATTGTGGCCGATGCAATGATAGAAGATTGCAACTTCAGCGATGCCGACCTGCTCTTCCTGCCAGGCGGTATGCCGGGAGCCACTAACCTGTACAACAGCAGCATGGTGCGCCAGGCACTGAAGGAGCAGGCCGCCGCTAACAAGCGGATAGCCGCCATCTGTGCCGCACCCGCCGTGGTATTAGGACAGATGGGGCTGTTAGAAGGCTGCAACGCCACTTGCTATCCCGGTTTTGAGAGGATGCTCGGCGATGGTGTCCGCTATACCGGTGCTCTGGTGACTGTCCACGGCAACATCACTACTGCCGAAGGTCCTGCTGCCGCCTTCCCCTTTGCCTACGAACTGCTCAGTCAGCTGGTCAGCAAGGAGGTGAGCGACCAGATTGCCGATGGTATGCGATTTGTGCATTTAATGCAAGGTAAAAAGTAATAGTGAAAAGTGAATAATTTGCTTCCGCTATGGATTATGTGATCATTGTAGCCGGTGGAAAGGGCCTGCGCATGGGTGGCGAGATTCCCAAGCAATTCCTTCCTATTGGAGGGAAGCCTGTGTTGATGCGCACACTGGAGCGTTTCCGTGAGTATTCCAAGGAGCTGCAGATTATCCTTGTATTACCAGAAAGTCAGCAAGACTATTGGCGAAAGCTTTGCCAACAGTACCATTTCCCCCTCCCGTCGGAGGGGGCAGGGGGAGGCTTCTACCTATTGGCGAATGGTGGAGAGACACGTTTCCACTCCGTACAAAACGGTTTGGCAAAAGTACCAGATGACTCAAAAGGTGTAGTAGGTGTGCATGATGGTGTCCGTCCGTTTGTCTCTGTTGAGGTCATTAACAACTGCTTCGAGACAGCACGAACGAAGAAAGCTGTCATTCCCGTAACGCCTGTTGTAGAGACCTTACGGCATATCCCATCACGACAAAACGTACTACGCAGCGACTATTGTCTGGTACAAACACCACAATGTTTTGATATTCAGCTACTAAAGGCTGCCTATCACCAGCCCTATTCGGAAGTCTTTACTGACGATGCCTCTGTTGTAGAGGCATACGGTCACGAGGTTTCCATGGTGGAGGGCAACCGTGAGAACATCAAGATCACGACTCCCTTCGACCTCAAGATAGCAGAAACCCTCATTTAAATGAATATACTCGATCAGGACATCAAATTCTTACCTGGCGTAGGTCCTAATCGCCGGAAGACGCTCAGCCAGGAACTGGGCATTGAGACCTACGGCCACCTGCTCGAGTATTACCCTTACAAATACGTAGATCGCTCGAAGATCTATAGTGTACGCGAGCTGACTGGCGATATGCCATTCGTGCAGGTCGTAGGACACATATTGAGTTTCGAGACCTTTGACATGGGGCCTCGCAAGGAGCGTGTGGTAGCTCATTTCTCTGATGGTACAGGTATTATGGACTTGGTGTGGTTTAACGGTGGCAAATATGCCAAGCAGAACTACAAAATAGGCACAGACTATCTCGTCTTTGGCAAGCCCAGCGTCTTCAACAACCGCATTCAGGTGCAGCATCCCGATATCGACCTTGCGGAGAACATGGAACTGTCGACGATGGGTATGCAGCCTTACTATAACACCACGGAGAAGATGAAGAAGATGGGCATGAACTCCCGTGCTGTGGAGCGACTGACCAAGACGCTTCTGGAAAAGCTGAAAGACCCACTCCCAGAGACCATACCCGACTTCATCACCACCCCACTCCACCTGATGAACCGCGATAAGGCCCTGCGCACGCTACACTATCCGATGAACGCGAAAGACTTGGAACGGGCACGCGTCAGGATGAAGTTCGAGGAACTGTTCTTCGTACAACTGAATATCTTAAGATATGCCAGCGACCAGCGACGCAAATATCGAGGATTTGTGTTCAACCGCATCGGCCCGCTGTTCAATGATTTCTATCAGAAGAACCTGCCTTTTGAACTGACAGGTGCCCAGAAACGTGTAATGCACGAAATCAGGAAGGATATGTGCTCTGGCCGACAGATGAACCGCCTGCTGCAAGGCGATGTGGGTAGCGGTAAGACATTGGTTGCACTCATGACGATGCTCATCGCTTTAGATAATGGCTATCAGGCCTGTATCATGGCACCCACGGAAATTCTGGCAGAGCAGCATTTGCAAAGCATCCGTGAGTTCCTGAAAGGGATGCCCATACGGGTGGAACTGCTCACCGGCATCGTAAAAGGTAAGCGCAGACAGGAGATTCTCGACGGACTCCTTTCTGGCAACGTGCAGATTCTTGTGGGTACGCACGCCGTCATTGAGGATACTGTGCAATTCGCACAACTGGGGGCGGTGGTCATTGACGAGCAGCACCGTTTCGGCGTGGCACAACGAGCCAAACTATGGGCAAAGACCGACGGGAACACCATCCCCCACGTGCTGGTGATGACGGCAACGCCCATCCCTCGCACACTGGCAATGACACTCTACGGCGACTTGGACGTGAGCATCATCGACGAATTACCACCAGGACGCAAGCCCATCCGTACCTCCCATGTATTCGACAACCGCATGACTTCACTCTACGACGGCATCCGCCGACAGATACATGAGGGCCGACAGGTGTATATCGTATTCCCACTCATTGAGGAGAGCGAGAAGATAGACCTGAAGAACCTGGAACAGGGTTTTGAAGCATTACGAGAGGCTTTCCCGGAATTCCGTCTGAGCAAGGTGCACGGCAAGATGAAGCCCAAAGAAAAGGAAGAGGAAATGCAGAAATTCGTCTCTGGAGAGACACAGATTCTCGTTGCTACAACTGTTATTGAGGTTGGTGTCAATGTACCCAATGCCTCGGTCATGGTCATCCTCGATGCCCAGCGTTTTGGTCTTTCTCAGTTACATCAGCTAAGAGGACGCGTAGGCCGAGGTGCCGATCAAAGCTTTTGCATCCTCGTCACAACCTACAAACTCAGTGAGGACACCCGCAAGCGCATTGACATCATGTGCGAGACCAACGACGGATTCCGCATTGCCGAGGCCGACCTGAAGCTACGCGGTCCCGGCGACTTGGAAGGCACACAACAGAGCGGCATGGCCTTCGACCTGAAGATAGCTAATATTGCGCGCGACGGACAGCTGGTGCAACTGGCTCGCGACGAGGCACAGAAGATTATCGATGAAGACCCGCAATGCCAGTCAACAAAATATCAGATGCTTTGGAACAGACTGCGCGAAATACGTAAGACAAATGTTAATTGGGCGGCCATTTCTTAATAATAATGTTAAAAGTATTCAAATAATTGCTACTAATACACTTATTTCTCATAAATATTTACTACCTTTGCCCAAAATTATTGACTAACCGGCGATTATGAAAATAAAAAACATAAAGAAATTTGCCTTCATGGCCCTCGCTTCACTTGCAGTGTTACCTGCTGCAGGTCAGGATCTTTTAGCAAATCAGGCACCTATCGACCGCAAGATTAAAGCAGTTGACTCACTGATGATGCAGCAGCTCCTGATGAACGAAGTATGGGAATCGCCCGCAGCAGACCTCTATGAGGACTGGGACAACCTGTATGCCCACAAGCAGACCGCACTGCCCGATTCCTTCCGCATCAACCTTCGCAACTTCTGTATGCCTACCACAAACCGCGTGGTGACATCAAACTTTGGTGCCCGCTGGCGTCGTCAGCACAAGGGACTGGATGTCAAAGTATATATCGGCGATACCATCCGTGCCGCATTCGACGGCAAGGTACGCGTTGTTCGCTACGAGCGTCGTGGCTACGGCAACTACGTGGTGATTCGTCACCCCAACGGACTGGAGACCATCTATGCCCATATGTCAAAGCATCTGGTTGGCGAGAACGAGGAAGTACGTGCCGGACAACCTATCGGACTGGGTGGCAACACCGGTCGCAGCACAGGCTCACACCTGCATTTCGAGACCCGTCTGTGTGGCGTAGCTCTGAACCCCGCCCTGATGTTCGACTTCAAGAATCAGGACGTTGTAGGCGATGAATGGACTTTCAACCGCTCAACTTATAACAGCGAGTCAGCTGAGGCTACCCGTCTGCGCGGAACTGGTGGCGTTTATCGCGGAGGCGATGGTCTTTACGAAACTGCATCTAAGAGCAGCTATCAGGCTAACAGCGGCGATGTGCGCTACCATAAGGTTAAGAAAGGCGAAACGCTCTCTGCTATTGCAAAAAAACACCACACTACCGTTAACGCCCTGTGCAATCTGAACCGCATCAAGAAGACGGTAACGCTCCGTCCCGGTCAGATTCTGAAATATAACTAAGCATTTACACCTTATTATATATATAAGGCTTTAGGCGGAAACCTAAGGCCTTATTTTTTATGCCAACAAATGCAGAAAAAAACTTGACAAAATACTTTGTCGTTTCACTAATTTTTCCTACTTTTGCAGCCAACTCTAGGAGCGCGGGCATCAAGGACTGAACCTTGTTAATTAAAAATCGTTTAACCCATAATTAAATCTTATCATTAACAATTATGAAAAAGTATCTTGCAGAAATGGTGGGCACTATGGTGCTCGTGTTGATGGGCTGCGGCGTGGCCGTTAGCCTGGGTTGTAATCCTATTAGTAATATTCCCGCTGTGGTAGGCACAGCCTTTGCCTTCGGACTGGCTGTTGTGGCTATGGCCTACACCATTGGAGGAATATCCGGCTGTCATATCAATCCTGCCATCTCACTGGGATGTTTCCTCAGCGGGCGCATGAGCGGCAAAGACTGTGCCATGTACATCATCTTCCAGATTATCGGTGCCTTTATCGGTTCTGCCCTGCTGGCACTTCTCACAGCCAATGTCTCAGAACTTGAGGGAACAGGAGCCAACGATCTTCAGGCCGGAGTATCAATAGCCGGTGGCTTGCTGGCAGAAATCATCTTCACCTGCGTATTCGTGCTGGTGGTGCTTGGAGCCACTGCCAAGACCAACGGTGCCACCAACAACTTTGCTGGATTAGCCATTGGCCTGTCGCTGGTACTTGTTCATCTGGTGTGCATCCGCTATACGGGTACTTCCGTGAACCCAGCTCGCTCTATTGCCCCAGCTATCTTCCAGGGCGGCACAGCACTGGCCAACCTCTGGATCTTCATCGTCGGGCATAAAATCGACCATATTACTGAGTAACATGGTCGATTTTATTTTGTAATATCGTCTATTTGACAATATGAAGGATGCTCATTGGCATCATTTACTGCGCTGCTTTCTCACTTGAAAGGTACATTCCGACAGCCTCGATAAGGCCCTTATAAGTAGACTTATAAGCCACGATAGTCAGTTTGTCGCCATAGGTAAGGCCCAGCTCACCGAACTGTCCCTTAGCACCGCCCCAGCCTTTGGTCACACCATATACATAGACGGCATTGCCAGCCGCATCGACCAGATAGAAGTTACCATATTGAGTGACATCATCCTTGGCACCCAGAGCCTTTTCGTCTTCGGAAGTCTGACGGATGGTACCCGAAAGGAGATAATATTTCTCATTGCTGTCCTCAACATTGACAAAGTCGGCAATGCTGATCTCGGTCACTGCATACTTCACTGCCTCCAAGGCACCGCTAACCAACTGAGGCGTTTCCTTATAGACACCACGCTTTCCGCTTACAGTCACCACGTCGCCAACCTTGGCCTCGGTGCCGGTAAAGCCATTGGGTTGGTAGACGAGCACCTCACCGGTATGATCCTTGATATAGAAGCCACTTACGTTTTCCTTGTAATAATACAGGTTAGAAACGATTCCCGTCAGGCGATACTGCGCATCGCCTACCTCGGCAGCGAGGAAGTCACCGACAGTCACTTCGGAAATAGTACCCTGCTGTACGAATGTATAGCTAAGTTTAGTAGTAGAGCCATCTTTTGTCGTCGAGAAGTTAATCACACCTGCACGCTCACCCGCATCATTAGCAGAGATATTGAAGCGAACGATAGCCGTGTCGGCTGGATTAGGCTCTACAGCGGTCTCTTTACCCTGCCAAATATCCATACCGGCAAAATGAATCCACTCCTGATATGCCTCGTCAACCGAAGGTGCAAGAGCAAAGCCCTTGTAGGCCACCTTTACCTCTAACACACCGCCTTCCTTCTTCAAGGTGTCGGCTGGGGAAAGAATCTTTGCAAGTGACTTTTCGATGTCAACCACTTCAACATTTACCAGTTCTACAACGTCTTTATAGGTGGTCTTAGGACCAACTACCGTAATCACATCGCCCACTTCAAGTCCCCAGCTTGCCACTGGATTATTAGCTTCTTTGCCATCCTTGTCGAGAGTACCATACAGATAGATCTGGCCTGTCTCATCGGCAATGTCAATATTACCATATTTTGTATTGCGGATGGATACAATGTGACCTTTCACTTTGTAGGTCTTGCCGTCAGCACCGTCAATCACTTCCTTGCAGGTAGCAAGAGTTGCAACCGTCTTTCCCTGAATCACATTGACTTCTTGAACTAACGAACCGCTGACAATACGAAGCGACGCATTACGACCTTCAAGCGTTTCAGGGGCAGAGAAATTGATCACTGTCTGGCCAGCGCCGCCCGAAGTAGGGCTGACAGTTAGCCAGCTGGGGATATCGTCAGCCTCAAAGGTCCAGTCGGCTGCTGCCGTCAAAGTAATTGAGGCAGAGCTACCGGTCTTTTCCAGAGAGACGAAGGATTGTGACACGCGCAAGTCGCCAAGTTGAGCCACATCGTCATCATCATCGCAGCCCACTACTACCATTGCTAAGGCTGCCAGCAAAAACGGGAAAAAATATTTAATTTTCATTTTCTTCTATTGTTTCTGGTTACTTATTCTTTTTCTTCAATCAAGCATACATCGGCCATTACCTTGTCTGAGAGTCAAGCTGAGCACGCAGGCGATTCACTTCGGAATTGAGACGCTCAATCTCAGAATTGTCCTTAACAATGGACTTCAAACCGTTGTCACAATCACAATCAGCATCGCGCTTGCCCTCAAAGATGTACTTCGCACCTACACTGGCATACCAGCACTGACCGGCACTATGATATGGCTGCCAGATTTCAGTGCTACCGCTAACTGCCTTCGGTGTAGAGAAAGTGGCATAGCCCTCGGCATCTACACCCTCATACTTCAGCACCTTGGTATCATAGTTTGTTCCCGTAATGGCAGGATTCATATACTTTGCCACGCCCCATGATGAATTAAAGAAGTTCAGTACGTTCTTCACATCAAGACTCAACTGCAGCGTATTGGTAGTCTTGCCCAGACAAACCTTGAAGTCATGCTTGTAGCTGAAGTCCACTCGGTGAACCCAAGGATTATAGCCGCTATATGCCTCGGCATACTCACCCTGATGGTCGCTCAGATAGTCATCCTGATGAACAAATTCCATGAATCGGGTCATATCATCCTTGGAGGTGAAGCGGAAGTCCTTTCCACCCTGCAGGTTGCCGTTGGCATCGTAGTAGCCAACCTGTCCGTCGGTAGGAATATAAATCAAGTCGTAGGGCTGTCCGTCGCCATTCATATCGTTGGACAGGATATAAGAATAGGCCCAGTTGCCACGGCTGGCCTCGTAGACGAAGCTATAGTGATTACTGCACTTGTCGTGAATGGTTGCTGAAGCAATCAGACGGTCGGGTGTAACAAACTGAGAATTGTGCAGTTTCAAATTGTTTGGACCTTCCACTGAAGGAATGTAGATGAAGGCCGACTTTGCATTAGAGCCTGGCATACCTGTGATTTCCTTCTGAACGGTATGGGTATAGGCAGCAAACAAGTCAATCCATTCTGCAGGCTTGGCATTCAACTCAATGGTTCCTGTCCATCCATAACCCTTGCTCGTATTGCTAAGCACATAAGAAGTTGGCAAATCTACAGTATTGCCAGCGTCATTGACATAAGTATTCTTGTAATTCTGATAGATAGCGCGGTTGTCAACACCATTGAAGCGTGCGTAGCCACCAAGGTCGCGGACACTCCAGTCAGAGATATACATACCATTAATCGTCTTGTTGAAGATAAACTCACCCGTAACGGTGAAGGGGAAGCTTACAGGAATCTGGTAGTCAATAGCTATTGATGACTTCCAAACCTGAGGCAACTTGAAATCGCTCACGATACCTGTGTCGATACTCTTAGAGCCCGTCGTTACATTCTCTTCACCCAAACCGTTGTCAATGATAAACTGGCGTAAGCCCGTGCGAGTGGTAAGGTCGTAGGTCTGCCCACCGCTTACGAAATTATTCAGCGGCTGACCGCCGAAGAGAGCCAAGTCTGCTGCTTTTGTTATCTTCAAGTTGTTCTGGAACATACCTGAACCCTGAGGCAGGTTAGTGAAGAACACCAAGGGGATACGGCCAGAGAAGAGGCCGGTACCACCACGAACCTTCAAACGCTTGTTGCCAAACACATCCCATGTGAAGCCGAGACGTGGCGAGAACGTGTAGCTATTAGAGGGCCAACTGCCTGTATCTATACGGCGGCCATTATAGTCCAAATTATAGATCGCCTCATTGAACTTCAAGTCATTGTTATCGAAGAACAGGCCATCAACACGCAAGCCATAAGTCAGCTTGAACCGGTCGGTCATGTTCCACTCATCCTGCAGGTAAACACCTAACTTATTATAGGTCACCTGACTGGCGGGGTCGTCAACACCATTGTAACCATAGGTATAGGTCACCGCCTTAGGTGTAGCAAAGGTCATCAAGTCAGTAATGCTGCCATAACTGAAGTTGCCTGTACCGTTACGCTGATAGTGATTCTCTGCACGCTGGAACTCATAGTTCACACCAGCGGTAATCGTATGGTTGCCCAAGAAATACTTAACATCGTCTTTAGCTGTCCATACCTTATTATATACGGCATTGTGCAACGTGTACAACTCATAGCCCAAAGACATATAGTTGCCATCCGCACCATCAAAGATATCCATGAAGGGGAACTCAGCCGAATCTGAGAAACGGACAGGATCCTCCATATATGAATAGGTCACCATCAGCTCGTTAGAAAGATTGTCGGTCAGGCGGCTATTCAAGTCAAGTGCGAAAGTATTTACAGTATTGTCCTGTCCATAGATAGAATTAGCGAAGGCCATAGAATAAAGTGAGTTACGGCCATAAGGTACAGTAACACCATCATTACTTGTGGCACTTGGCATCGACCAGTTGCGGTTCTTAGTAAAATTATAGCGTGCCGACAAGTGGTGACGATCCGTAATATTCCAGTCAACACGGGCCAATACCTTGTAGTTGGTCTTGTCGCGTGTATAGTCTGTCCACGAACCTGTATCATAGCCATAGGTGTCTTTCATCCAAGTGGACACAGCCTCCAGGTCCTGAAGTGATGTACGAGAAATATAGTTCTTCTCATCGTAAGAGCCATTGTCAGAGCCACGCCAACGGTTGATAACAGTAGGCGACTTCATCATTTCGCCATTCACGAAGAAGAACAGCTTGTTCTTGATGATAGGGCCACCAAGCGTAAAGCCATAGGTTGTGGTCTTGTCGCGCTCACGCATACCGGCGATTTGCTCACGGTCAATAGCGTCACCCTGCATATTCTCGTTCTTATGATAGACATAAGCCGAACCCTTGAAGGTATTGGTACCACTCTTGGTAATAGCGTTTACACCACCACCGATGAAGTTGGTCTGACGTACATCGAAAGGAGAGATAACCACCTGCATTTCCTCAATAGCATCAATCGAGATGGGGTTACCACCACCAGGAAGATTCTCTGTAAGACCAAAGTTGTTGTTGAAATTGGCACCATCAACAGTAAAGTTGGTCATTTTACCATTACCACCAGCAAAGCTCATGCCGTTGCCCCCATAAGGTGAAAGACGGGTAACGTCGGTGATAGAGCGATTCACCGTTGGCAAGTTCGATATTTGTGCTGCCGTGATGTTCGTTGACGCACCTGTCTTCTCTGCAGCAAACTTTGATGCCTTACCACTGATGACCACCTCCGTCAACTCTGTAGAGTTCTCAGAAAGCCATACATTAAGCCTGTAAGTCTCACCCAAGACAAGCGTAACGCCCTTAACGGTCTTTGACTCGAAGCCGATGTAGGATACTGTCACCTCGTATGGGCCACCGGTACGCATACCCTGGATGGTGTAACGACCTGAGGTGTTAGTCACTGCCGAATAACGTGTTCCAGAAGGCGTATGTACGGCCACTACTGTTGCACCGATAACTTCCTCTCCTTTTTCAGAATCGAAAGTCACCTTACCAGTCATACTGGAAGTTGTTACTTGTGCCATAGCCGTTAACGAAATAGTTAACAGTAACGACACCAGAAAAAATAGTTTCTTCTGCATAAAGTTGTTTGTTTTTACGGTTATCAAAAATCTGCTGCAAAAATACGGAAAAATTTCCATATTTTTGCATTTCTTACAGACTTTTTTCAGTATTATTTGATAATCGTGACCTGACCACTCCGATTGAACTGTAAAGAGTGGCGACGGAGCTGACGGGTGTCGTGATTGAAGAGCAGTTGAGAGTTGTAATGCCGACCAGCAACTCGTATCTCAAAATGCACATGATGGGTAGTGGCACGCCCTGTGCTACCCTCTAATGCCACGGGCTGTCCCACCTCGACGTAATCGCCCGTCCGCACCAGGTTCCTGGCATTATGGCTATAGAGTGTGGTAAGTCCGTTCATGTGACGGATCTGCACGCAGTTGCCATAGTCAGCAAAAGGTTCCGACATCACCACCACACCGGCAAAGACGGCCCGGATGGTATCGTTAGGGAAACTCTTGATATCGGTGCCGGAATGATGTCCACCACCACGCCCGCCATAAGAGCTGATGACGGAAGAAGAGCTCAACAGGTAGCACCAGTCGCTATCTGCGAAATTTCTCAGATGAACGGTGAACTGCTCACCACCACCAAAGGGGTCGTAAACCGCACTTCCCGATACAACGGGCCGAAAGGCGGGCCGTTGCATCGAGAAGTCAGTCTTAAAAGGGAATGGGGGAAAGCTCTCGAAGGTATCGAAGTCAATCATCGCAGACCGATAGCCTGGGGGCTGCAGAGGCGACTGAGCCAATGAGGGCACAGCGGCCTGCAACAGCAGGAAAACGGTTATGACAAATCGCGGGAGTGACTTCATCCATCTTCTGTTTCATCCTCATATTCAAAGTCTTCGAGGTCGTCAACGTCCTCAATATCAACATATTCTATGTCTTCATCTTCGCCCTCGTCCTCCAGTTCCTGAGCAAAGACAGCCATATCTTTGTCGCGGTGTACCAGTGTATCCTCACTGGTGATGGCCTGTAGCTTATTGCTTTCAGCATTCAGCTCACGCCACAGCACATCCTTCAGCTCTTCGAGACCAAAGCCTGTAACAGCCGAGATGAAGACTACGGAAGTAGCCCCCCCTACTGCCCCCGAGGTGGCTTCATCACTTTGCTGGGCATTTGCATCCCCCTCGGGGGACGAAAGGGGGGATAAGTCTTTGCGAAGCATCTCGATAAGCTCTTCGTCAAGCAAATCGCACTTAGTGACAGCCAGTACCCGATGTTTAGAGAGCATCTCTGGATTGAACTTCCGCAACTCATTGAGCAGTATTTCGTATTCACGCTTGATATCGTCGGCATCTCCCGGTACCATGAAGAGCAGCAAAGAGTTGCGCTCAATATGCCGCAGGAAACGCAGGCCCAAGCCCTTTCCTTCCGAAGCACCTTCAATAATTCCTGGGATATCAGCCATCACAAACGACTTGCCGTCGCGATAACCGACGATACCCAACGAGGGTTCCATCGTGGTAAAGGGATAATTGGCTATCTTTGGCTTGGCATTACTCAAGGCACTGACCAGCGTTGACTTGCCTGCATTGGGAAAACCCACCAGTCCAACATCAGCCAGGAGTTTCAACTCCAGGATAACCGTCATTTCTTGCATGGGTTCGCCAGGCTGCGCATAGCGGGGAGCCTGATTGGTGGCTGTACGGAACTGGAAATTACCCAGTCCACCGCGTCCACCCTTCAAGAGCATCACCTCCTGTCCGTCGTAAGCTACATCACAGACAAACTTACCCGTCTCAGCATTATAGACTACCGTTCCAGGCGGCACGTCGATATAGACATCCTTGCCGTCAGTGCCGTGACACTTGTCACGCCCGCCGTTTCCACCGTGCTCTGCAAAGATATGGCGTTCGTACTTTAGATGGAGCAGCGTCCAGAAGTTATGGTTTCCACGCAGGATGATGCTACCACCCTTACCGCCGTCACCGCCATCGGGACCGCCGTTGGGGTTGTATTTCACATGGCGCAGGTGCATACTGCCCTTTCCGCCCTTACCAGAGCGGCATAAAATCTTGACGTAGTCTACGAAATTACTCTCCATAAAACACTAGAATTACTAGTTCTACTAGTCAGACTAGATATTATCAACCACCTTGCAGATGTCTGCGAAGATACGGTCCAGTTCGCCCAAGCCATCGATATGATAGTGCAGGCCTTCCTTGGCATACCATTCAATGAGGGGTGCCGTCTGGTTGTGATAAACCACGAGACGCTTCTTAATGGTCTCCTCATTGTCGTCGGCACGACCGCTCTGCTGTCCGCGCAGGATAAGACGCTTCATCAGTTCATCCTCTGGAACGTCGAGTTCCAGCATGGCAGCAATCTTATCGCCACGCTCGTTGAGCATCTGTTTCAGAGCCTCAGCCTGTGGAATGGTACGGGGGAAACCATCGAAGATCACACCCTTATGCTCACGGCCAAACGAGTCATAAACCGATGCGAGGATGCTGACCATCAGTTCATCGGGAATCAACTGTCCATTGTCAATGAACTGTTTGGCCGTCTTGCCCAGCTCGGTGCCGTTCTTGATTTCAGCGCGAAGCACATCGCCAGTAGAGATATGCTCTAAGCCATACTTCTCAATCAGTTTGTCGCTCTGTGTGCCCTTACCTGAGCCAGGGGCACCGAAAATCACAATGTTCTTCATAATCCAGTCGTTTTTAGTCGTTATTTCGTTATATCGTGATGACGTTATATCGTGATGTCGTGATGACGTTATATCGTGATGACGTTATATCGTGATGACGTTATATCGTGATGACGTTACGTCGTTATTCCGAGACCAGCGTATACAGGTCCTTCAATCCACGTCCCTGCTGGTCATAGTCCAATCCATAGCCCAAGATGAAGTCATTGGGAATCTCGAAGGCCACATAGTCGAGTTTCACGTCTTCCTTCAGTTTCTCCGGCTTAAAGAAGAGCGTGCATACATGAATAGAAGCTGGGTTACGGGTGCCGAGCGAGTCAATCATCTGGCGAATAGTCAGGCCGCTCTCCACAATGTCCTCGAGGATAATCACAGTACGTCCGGACAAATCCTCGTTGATACCCATCACCTCCTTGATTTTACCCGTAGACATCGTACCCTGATAGGATGCCAGCTTTACAAATGATATCTCGCAGGGAATGGTCATCTCGCGCATCAAGTCGGCAGCGAAGATGAAGGCACCGTTAAGTACTGCCAGGAACAAAGGATTCTTACCCTCCATATCCTTGGAAATCTGTTGAGCCACCTCTTTTACACGAGCTTTTATTTGTGCCTCGGGCATAGACGTCTCGAACGTCTTATCTAAAACCTTTACTCTACTCATAGACCGTATTTTATTGATTTTGATGCAAAATTACAAAAAAAAATGCGAAAAATGGTCATATATTACCAATTATTTAGTATTTTTGCATCGTTATGAAGATTTTTACGCATTCTCAGATAAAAGAAATCGACAAATATACCATCGAGCACGAACCCATCAAGTCCATTGATTTGATGGAACGCTCTGCCCATGCCATCACTCAGGCTATCACCGAGAAATGGATGAACGACGTGCCTGTGGTTGTTTTTGCCGGACCAGGCAACAATGGCGGCGACGCGCTGGCCGTGGCACGTATGCTGACAGAAATGAACTATCAGGTGAAGACCTATCTGTTTAACATCTCCGGCCATCTCTCTGCCGACTGTGCCGAGAACAAAGACCGCCTGATTAAGAAGAAAGCCCTGTTCACTGAGGTGACGGTGGAGTTCGACCCGCCACATCTGGAGAAAGGGACACTGGTGATCGACGGCATCTTTGGTGCCGGACTCAACAAGCCTTTGGCAGGAGGGTTCGCCGCATTGGTCAAATACATCAACTCATCGGCAGCCACCATCGTGAGCATCGATGTGCCTTCCGGTCTGATGACAGAGGACAACGCATATAATGTCAGAGCCAACATCATACACGCCGACCTCACGCTCACACTGCAACAGCCCAAACTGTCGTTCTTATTTGCCGAGAACCAGCAGTACATTGGAGAACTAAAGACTCTGGACATCGGACTGAGCAAAGAGGGAATCGAGAATACCGATGCCCATTTCACCTGCATAGAGGAAAGCGACATCAGACAGATGCTGAAGCCACGCAACGCCTTTGCACATAAAGGACAGATGGGGCACGCATTGCTGGTGGCCGGCAGCTATGGGATGGCGGGGGCCGCCGTCTTGGCTACCAAGGCCTGTATGCGGGCTGGAGCAGGAAAGGTGACCATCCACACGCCCAAACGTAATGCGCCAGTCTTGCAGGCCGCCATCCCTGAAGCCATTCTGAACCTGGACCGTGAAGAGACGACATTCTCCGAAGCGGTACCTACCGACAATTTCCAGGCAGTGGGCGTGGGACCAGGCATCGGTACTTCCGAACAGACCATGATTGCCATGATAGCACAGTTGCGCAGGGCCCTGTGTCCTACCGTAGCCGATGCTGACGCACTGAACATCCTGGCAGCCCGACACGCATGGACACAACAGTTGCCAAAGGGTATCATTCTGACCCCCCACCCCAAGGAACTGGACCGAATGGAGGGACAGTGCATCGACAGCTATGAGCGACTGAACAAAGCACGCCAACTGGCTGAGAAGTTGCAAGGATATGTCATCCTGAAAGGTCACAACACCGCCATCTGCATGCCCGACGGCCATGTGGTATTCAATACCACCGGCAATGCCGGTATGGCTACTGCCGGTAGCGGAGATGTGCTTACCGGCATATTAACAGGGCTGTTGGCACGTGGTTACCATCAACGCGAAGCCTGCATACTGGGAGTTTACCTGCACGGACTGGCCGGTGATTTAGCTGCACGCGAACTGGGCGAAGAGAGCCTCATAGCCAGCGATATCATTGACTACCTGCCAAAGGCGTTTTTAAAGGTGAAAAAGTGAAAAGTTGAAAAAGTGAAAAGTTGAAAAAGTAAAAAGTATAAACAAATAGAAGATGAGACGCTATTTTACATCAATTATTCTTTGTCTATTATTTAGCGGAGCACTAAACGCTCAGACACAGTTGACGGATTATCAGCCAGGCGTGACTCCCGAGGGAGCCATCTATTTCCTGCCGAAGACGGCATTCCGCATTACCATGCAGATTGAGAAGACCACCTACAAGCCCGGTGACTTTGCCGCTTATGCGCAACGGTTCATGAGATTAAAGGACATAGCACAGGAACCCAGCACGCAATATCGCATCATCAACTACCAGGTGATTCCCGTAGCAATACCTGACACAACCAAGAAATATGCCATCAGATTCAACGCCAAGACCGTAGCTGCCAACGTGGCGCTGTCGGATGACGGACGCTTGCTGGCCATCAACGCAGAGCCAACAGCCATCAAGGAGCCAAAGTCCTTTCAGTCTTACCCGAAGAAGCAGCGCACGAATCCCCGTCAGCTCCTCACTCAAGAGATCTTGTCGGCTGGCAGTACGGCAAAGATGGCACAGTTGACGGCACAGGAGATTTACGACCTGCGCGAGAATCGCAACCTGCTGATTAAAGGGCAGGCAGACTTCATGCCACAGGATGGCGACCAGCTGCGCCTGATGCTCCATCAGATAGACACTCAGGACGAAGCACTGACAAGTTTGTTCAAGGGTACCAACGATTGCGATACCACAGAACATTCACTGACAGTATGTCCCGACGGATCGTTTGACCGCCAGTTGCTGTTCCGACTGTCACAAGTCGATGGCCTTGTTGATACAGACGACTTGTCGGGCGCACCTTATTATATTAGTGTAGAAGATTTGCGGAGCATTCCGAAAACAATTGAAGACAATGGTGCCAAAGCTAAGAAAAAGGCTTTCGAGGCCGGTGTCTATGTGAATGTTCCCGGACGTATGCGCATTACCTTGTACCAAGGCATTGATGCCGTGTTTAACACAGAACTGCCTGCCGCACAGTTTGGCAACGTGGAGTTGCTCAGCGGCGATCTCTTCAACAAGCACTACACCACCCACCTTTGGCTGAATCCAACAACAGGTGCCGTAGAACGCTTGGAGGCTGAACAACCGAAATGATTAATTAAAGGTAATAGTTAATAGTGAAAAGTGAAAAATTTGCTACCGCGCACCTTCAATTAGGACAGCGGTAGCAAATTTTTCACTTTTCACAATTAACTTTTCCCTTAGCTTAGCACTGAGCAAGTTTGCCGTCAGAACCGAGCACATTCACAATCTTGTGGATGTACATCTTCTTCATGTTCTCGCGAGCGGGCTTCAGATACTGACGAGGATCGAAGTCTCCAGGATGCTCAGCCAGGTGCTTGCGGATAGCAGCGGTCATAGCCAGACGAGAGTCAGAGTCGATGTTGATCTTGCAGACAGCACTCTTAGAAGCCTCACGCAGCTGCTCCTCGGGGATACCGATAGCGGCCTCGAGGTGACCACCAAACTGGTTGATAGTGTTCACTTCGTCCATAGGAACTGAAGAAGAACCGTGGAGCACGATGGGGAATCCAGGGAGCTTCTTCTCAATCTCGTGCAGGATGTCGAATGCCAATGGGGGTGGAACGAGAACGCCGTTGACAAGTGTGCACTGCTCAGGAGTGAACTTGTGTGCACCGTGAGAGGTACCGATAGAGATAGCCAGAGAGTCGCAACCTGTACGTGTAGAGAAGTCGATAACTTCCTCGGGCTTGGTGTAGTGAGACTCTGCAGCGCTAACCTCGTCCTCAACACCAGCGAGCACACCGAGCTCAGCCTCGACAGTTACGTCGAACTGGTGAGCATAGTCAACAACCTTCTTTGCCAGAGCGATATTCTCCTCGTATGGGAGGTGAGAACCGTCGATCATCACTGAAGAGAAGCCCATGTCGATACAGTCCTTGCAGAGCTCGAAGCTGTCACCGTGGTCCAGGTGAAGCACAATCTCAGGATGCTCACAGCCCAGTTCCTTTGCATAAGCCACAGCGCCCTCTGCCATATAGCGGAGGATAGTAGCGTTAGCGTAGTTACGAGCACCTTTAGAAACCTGCATGATAACAGGAGACTTTGTCTCAACAGCAGCCATCACGATGGCCTGCATCTGCTCCATTGTGTTGAAGTTGAAAGCGGGGATAGCATAGCCACCAGCCACTGCTCTCTTAAACATCTCGCGGGTATTTACGAGACCCAAATCCTTGTAGTTAACCATAATAAATTTTTATTATAAAATAATGAATTTGATTATTCCGAGCGCAAAGATACAAAAAAAAGTGAAGAGTGAAAAGTGAAGAATGAAGAATTTGCTACCGCCACAGTTTTTTTTTATTTTTTTTTCAATGCCGGCAGTCTCTTCTTCTGATTTTGTCAAACCCACTTATCACTTATCACTTTTCACTTATCACTTCCCTACACCAACGTATGCTGGTCGAGATAGCTCATGACCTCATCCTTATAGTTATCGGAAACGGGTATGTACTGGTCACCGAAGACCACACGCAAGCGGTCGATAGACTGCACCTTTGACATATGGACGATATAACTTCTGTGTGTTCTCAGAAACTCAGGATGGGGCAGACAGTCCTCCAATCGCTTCATAGACATGAGCGACACCACTTTCTCGCCCGATTCCAGATAGAAGCGCACGTAGTCCTTGAGTCCCTCAATATACAGGATATCGTCCAGGTCAACACGCAGCAACTTGTATTCGCTCTTGACAAAGAGGAAGCGGTCACGCTTGCTCGTCTCTTGCTTTACCAGCACAGAGAACCAGTCGAGGGCTTTATCCGTGGATTTAAGGAAGTCCTGATAGCTGATGGGCTTCATCAGATAGTCAAGGGCATTGGCACGGAAGCCTTCGATGGCATATTGTGAAAAGGCCGTAGTGAATATAATCTTTGTCTCACGTGGCAGGATCTTGGCAAACTCTATGCCACTGAGTTCTGGCATTTGAATATCCAGGAACAGCAACTGGACGGGATTCTCCCTTAGGTCACGCATTGCCGTTACCGCACTGTTATAAGTCCCTTTCAGTTCCAGATAAGGTGTCTTCTTTACATAGCTCTCCAACAGGCCTGCTGCCAGTGGTTCATCATCAATAATGGCACAAGATAATATCATTCTCTATTAGATTTAAGTATTAATAACTATATGCGAAAAATAAGTTCTTCCATCTTCCGTGACACCCTTTTTCCATTCATACCGGTCAGGATACAACAGTTCCAGTCGGCGCTGCATCTGTTGCAGTCCTATACCATGCCCGCTACGGTCCTGTGCCGTCTTGGGGAAATTGGAGTTGCGGATATCACAGGTTACACGCTTCTGTTCTTTATCTATCTCAAACTTGATATGTACAAAACTTGGTTCCGTTGGACTTACCCCATGCTTAAAGGCATTCTCTACGACAGAGATGAATATCAGAGGAGCTACCTCCAGATTACACGAAGAGCAATTGACAGAAAACGACACATCGACAGACTGCGGCAAGCGCAATTTCATTAGGCCGACATAGTTTCTGGTGAAATCCACCTCATCCCTTAACGGCACCGTAGGCTGTTGGTAGTCATAAAGCATATGGCGCAGCATCTTCGACAATTGCATGATGGCATCCTGTGCCTTTTCCGAATCAATTGCCGTCAGCGCATAGATATTGTTCAGGGTATTGAGCAGGAAATGCGGGTTAATCTGATTGCGCAGATTGGTCAGTTCGGCCTCTACACGTGCAGCCTCTGCCTTTTGCAGTTCCTGGTCTGTGGTGACCCATCGACGCGCCACAGCCAGTGCAGTAGCACCTGCTGCGAAGACTGACAGGTTCAGACTATCACGCAGAATATACGCCACGGTACCAATAGCGTCCTCGCTTCGCCAGCTCATTTGGGGCACAAAGGTATTGTTTACCAAGCTCATCCAATAGTGTAGGAAGATGCCTAACGTCGTAATCATCACCACGTTGATAATCAAGTCGTAGCGATGCTTTCCTGACACGAAGTATTTCGGTGCCAGATACAAGTAGTTGGCGTAGAACACCACCATGAGCAGCAGGGGCTGCATACAGGTCATCATGTAGTGAGTCCAATTAAACTCCCTTCCTCTCCAAAACGTCAGTGGCGACAGGAACATGAATGCCCACAAGGTGAGATGACAGGCACCGGCAATGTTCCTGTTCATGGAAATCTTGAAATTATACTTACTCATGACGGATAGCTTCTATAGGATCCATACGGGCGGCTTTCACCGCAGGGACATAGCCAAAGCCAACACCAATAACGACACACACCAGGAAGGATACATAGATGCTCCATGCCGGCACGCTACTTGGCATTCCGAACATAGGAACCAGGAACTCACTGGCACTACACCCTGCAATGATGCCTAAGAAACCGCCAGTAACACTGATGAGCACCGATTCGATGAGAAACTGCAAGGAGATAACGGCACCCGTGGCACCTACTGCCATACGCAGACCAATCTCTTTGGTACGCTCTGTCACGCTGACCAGCATGATATTCATAATGCCGATACCTGCCACCAGCAGCGAGAAGGCAGCAGCGACAACGAGAATCAGCGTCACCATATCCATCGTCGTGGACATCGTTTCCATCATCTCAGCCTGCGAACGGATGGTAAAGTCATCGGCGGCCTCGCCTTTCAACTTGTGATTGTCGCGCAGCATCTGGGTCAGTTCCTCGATAGCAGCATCCGAGAGGTCTTCGGTAATGGCCGAGCAGACTATGCTTGAGAACCACGTCTGAGCCGCAATACGCTTCATCACCGTGGTGTAAGGGGCAATAATCACGTTGTCCTGATCCATGCCCCACGAATTATAGCCTTTGGCTTTCAATACGCCAACGATTCTCATAGGGATAGACTTGAAGCGGATGGTCTTGCCTATGGGGTCGGCATTCTCGCCAAACAGTTCCTTGACCACGGTAGCGCCTACCACACACACCTTGGCTGACTTCTTGATATCCTCTTCGGTAAAGCAATCGCCTTCCTCCACCGGCCACTGCTTGATGTCAAGATACTCTATCGACTCGCCATACATCGAGGTGTTGGTGTTGTTATTGCCGTAGATCACCTGACCACTGGCCGTTACTTCCGGCGACACCTTCGTGACGAATTTCTTTTCACGCATGATGCGCTCATAGTCGGCCATCTTCAAGGTCTGCATGGCCGACGGGTCTTGACGCACGCCACCACGCATATCGGCACCAGGACGGATGGTGAGCAGATTGGTACCCATCGTGGAGAGTTCCGACCTGATACTCTCCTTTGACCCCTGACCTATCGACATCATGATAATGACGGCAGCCACACCGATGATGATACCCAGCATGGAGAGAAACGAACGCATCTTGTTATTGCCTACGGCCTTGATGCTTATCTTAAACAAGTTATATAAGTTCATAATCAGTCGTCTTGTGGTAAAGGCAGTGCGGCCAAAGCCTCGGCTGCCGACTTGATGTTTTCGTTATATGTATCCTCGCGAATCTTGCCGTCACGCAAGTTGATGTTGCGACTGCTGTATTCGGCAATCTCAGGGTTGTGGGTCACAAAGATGATGGTGTGACCCTGACGATAGAGCTCCTGGAAGAGCACCAACATCTCGAACGAGGTACGCGTGTCCAAGTTACCCGTAGCCTCATCGGCCAGCAAAACGGCAGGGTCGTTGACCAATGCGCGGGCAATGGCCACACGCTGCATCTGACCACCCGACATCTGGTTCGACTTATGGTCGAGCCGGTCGCCTAAGCCTACTGCCTGCAGGGCCTTGACAGCCCGTTCCCTGCGCTCTGTGGCCGACACCTCTGGATTATACATCAGGGGCAGTTCCACATTCTCTACAGCCGTTGTCTTCGCCAGGAGGTTGTAGTTCTGGAACACGAATCCAATCTTACGGTTGCGCAGATGGGCTCGCTGGGTCTTCGACATCTCGCGAACGGAGATGCCATCGAGGAAATACTCCCCGCTGGTAGGTGTATCCAGACAGCCCAACTGGTTGAGCAGCGTCGATTTGCCCGAGCCTGATGTTCCCTGGATTGTGACAAATTCGCCTTCATAGATTTTGAACGAGACACCCCTGAGGGCTTTCACCGTCTCGCTCCCCACCTTGAAGTAGCGTTTCACATTTTGCAGTTCTATGACTACCTTTCCGCTCATAATTACTTCTTCTGCTGATTCTTGTTATTGTTTCTCGGACGCGGCATGAACGGGTTCTGAGCCTGTTGTTCCTGTGCAGGGGCATCGCCACCATCAATACTGAAGTCTACGAGCACATCTGTACCCTCGGCTATACCACTGATGATTTCCGTGAGCAGTCCATTGGTCGTACCTATCTCCACCTTATGGGCCTTAAACGTCTCGCCATCCTTAGTCCACACCTTAAAGTCGCCCTCGCAGTCATCCACCTTCTGCTGTTCCGTGAGCAGGGCCTCGTTGGGCGTGAAGCGCAAAGCCTTGGCAGGCACTGCCAGCACATCGTTCTTCTCTAACGTGAAGATGGTGACGTTTGCCGTCAGTCCCGGCTTCAGCTTCAGGTCGTTGTTGGGAGCAGAGATCACCACCTCATAGGTCACCACATTACTCTCGGTAGTAGCCTGCTGGCGCACCTGGGTAACATGGCCCTCGAAATGATCATCAGGGAAAGCATCCACAGTGAACGACACGCGCTGGCCTTCCTGCACGCCACCAATGTCGGCCTCATCAATATCGGCAATCACGCGCATATCGGTCAGGTCTTGAGCAATGGTGAAGAGTTCAGGGGTGTTGAACGAGGCTGCAACGGTCTGTCCCTCTTCCACGGCTTTCGACAGCACTACGCCGTCGATAGGACTGGTGATGGTGGCATAGCCCAAGTTGGTCTGAGCCTTCTGCACACTCTCGCGAGAGGTGTTCACCTGTTCCTTGGCCTTCAGATACGACAGTTTGGCGGTCTCGTACTCATCGGCACTGACCAGTCCTTTATTATATAGCGTCTGATAGCGGTTGTAATTGGTCTGTTCGTAATTCAGTGTGCTCTGTGCCGACGAGAGGTTGGCCTGTGCCGTCTTCAGCTCGCTGGTCAGGTTGGTCTTGTCTAACTCGGCAATCACCTGCCCTTTCTTCACCACCGAGTTATAGTCCACATAGAGTTTCGACACGATACCACTGACCTGCGTACCCACGGTAACTGAAGTAACTGGTTCAATAGTTCCCGTAGCGGTGATGGAAGTCTTGATACTGGTACGTTCCACCTTCGCTGTCTCAAACGATACCGTACTCTGTTTCTTGCCGCCCATAAAGAAATAGACTGCAATGGCCACGATAGCCACAACGGCTATAACGATGCCCCATGTTTTCTTGTTATTCATAAAGACTCTCCCCCATCCCCTCCCTAATGGGAGGGGCGTAATTACCGGGGGTATTTTTTAGTTTGACAATATTGTTATTATTTACTAATTGCGAGTGTAACTACTCCCCTCCCTCACAGGGAGGGGCTGGGGGTGAGTCCCCCCTGATAGAAGCGCAGCAACTGCTGGTTCAGTATGGTCTGATACTTCGACTGCAGACGGTTCTGCTGTGCCGACAGCAGTTTATCCTTGCCGCTCATCAGTTCTATGATATTGGTCAGCCCTAAGTTGAACTTCTCCGACAGCAGGTCGTAGCTCTGCTGTTCGCTCTCCACAGTGGTCTGTGCGGCACGGAATCGTTGCTGATTGGTGTTGGCATCCAGCCAGTAGCCCTCAATGGTCTGATACAGGGTCTTCTGCTGATCTTTCAGGTCGAGCATGGCCTGCTGCTGCTGAATCTTTGCCTTGTTCACCGACGTGCGAGTCTGACGTCCGTCAAACAGGGGTACGCTCAATGTGAGGCCTGCCTGAGAGTTGAAGTTGGTCTTCATCTGATTACCCCACCCATTGGCCGACAGGGAGTTGGTGCTGGTAGAGAAGCCACCCGTCAGACTCAGGCTGGGCAGCCAGCCCGCCTTGGCTATCTTCACGTTCAGGTTACTGCTCTCTATGGCCAGTTTCGAACTTTCTATCTCGGGGCGTGACAGCAAAGCCTGCTGATACACATTCTGCAAGGAGGGTATCTCTGCCAATGCCTGATCATCGGTAGTTGGGGGGATGGCTACATCGAAAGCATCCTCGCCAGTGAGTTCCAGCAACTGCTTCAGCTGCAGCTTATAGTTGGCCAACTGTGCCTGCGCATCCACCACATTATATTCATCCGTGGCACGCTGGGCGGTCAATTGCGCCAGGTCGGCCTTCGACATCTTGCCTACCTCGACCATCTCCTTGCCGCGCTCCTCATTCTTCTGGCTGGTTTCCAGGCTGGCCTTGCTCACCTTAATACTCTCGTCCAGATACAGTATCTGTACAAAGAGCTGGGCTATGCGCTCCTGAATACTGTTCGCCGTCTCGGCAACCTGCAACTCTGCCTGTTGTCCCGACAGTTTGCTCAGCTTCACATTATTAATATTCTTGTTACCATTCCACACCGTCCACTGGGCATTCACCCCATACGAGCCGTTGATATAGGCCTTGTCCACCTTGGTGTTTACCGTACCATTAGTCACTGTCGTTACACCAGAGTTCTGCCAAGGCCGATAGCCTACGCTCTGATTTGCCGAGGCACTGACCGTAGGCAGCAACGCCCCCTTTGAACCCTTCACTTCCTCTGCGGCCGACTGCTGGCTGAGCTTTGCCTTCTGCAGCGTAATATTATTCTGCATGGCATAGTCTATACAGTCCTGCATCGTCCACTGCTTCTGAGCGCTCATGGGCAAAAAAGTGAAGAGGAAAAATAAAATCAATTTAAAGTACATAAGCAAATTTTACCTTTTATCACGTTATTTCGGTGCAAAAGTAGCAACTTATTCTGACATAAAGAAAAAAGATAGACAAAAAATATCAGTTAATAGATTTTAACAGCCAATTCATCGGGAAATTACGTAAATGTTAAAAACCTCTGACAATAAAAAAGGGTCACCGCCGTGACCCAACCTTTGTTAACCTTAAATCTAATACTATGAAAAACACGATGCAAAATTACATCATTTTACTTTCAGATGCAAACTTTTTTCGCATTTTTTCTTTCAATCCGCAATAAAATTGATTTAAATCAAGTCGGAATCTTTTTTTACAGTTCAGATATTTTCCCAATGCCACTCTCGTCAAGAATTTTCTTACTGGGCTTTCCTGCATACCTAAAGGCCCCCACACCCGAAACCGATGCTTTCAGCGAGTCGGAAGCATAGCATTCTATACCGCCCACGCCGCTCACCTCGCCTTGTACACGGCGTGCCTTCAAAGCCTTGGCATCAATGCTGCCCACGCCACTGCAATCCAAATTGGCCCATGCAGCAACACCCGACAGCTTGATGCCGCCCACGCCCGAGCAATCCACAGAGATCTTATCCACCTTCAGCCCGTGCAGGCTCATCGCGCCAACACCAGAATTCTCCACCTTCAACAACTTGGTACGGAGACTATCAACATGCAACTTGCACAAGCCTTCGTTGTCAACCTTCACGAGCCTGGGCGTATAAATAGTGGCATTCACGTGGGCCGTCTCCAGATTCTTTGCCATATCAGAAAGCCCCATCTCCAGTTCGCCGTCGTTCACCTTGAAGGTAAAGAGATCCAGATAGTTGTCGGGCGCAGACAGCACCACGCGATAGTCGTTATCCTGACTTTGCACAATCTTCACATGGCCCATGGCATCCAGCTCCACCTTGTCAAACGGTTCCATCTTCATTTCCTTCTCGGCCACCGTATCACTTGGCTTCAAGGTATTGGACATCCTGAGATCCACACACGAGGTAAACAGCAACAACATGGAAGCAAGTCCACAAATCATCATCTTTTTCATACTTTTATCTTTTTGTTTATTGTACTTTTTATCCTTTAGACGCAAAAAGACGCAGGAAAGTTGCATTAGTTGCTGAAAAAAACACTAACTTTGCAACAATTATGGAGCAACAAAGTCAATACGTCAAGCAATTCCCCGACCTCATGGCAGGGAAAACAGTATTATACTGCCACGGTTTTGGCAGCAGTGGACAATCGGGGACGGTGACGCGCCTGCGTAGCGTGATGCCACAGTCGCGGGTCATTGCGCCCGACCTGCCCGTAGATCCTCATAAAGCGATTACCCTGCTTCGCACCATCTGCGAACAGGAGCAGCCCGACCTGATTATCGGCACATCGATGGGCGGCATGTACGCCGAACAGCTTCGTGGCTTCGACCGCATCTGCATCAACCCCGCCTTGGAGATAGCCGAGACCATGAAGGCCCACGGCATGACCGGCACACAGCAGTTTCAGAATCCCCGTCAGGACGGTCAGCAGGAGTTCTATGTCGACAAAGCCTTGGTAAAGGCCTACCGTGAGGTGTCCGAAGGGCGTTTCGAGGGACTCACCCCCGAGGACAGCCGTCGCGTCTATGGCCTGTTTGGCGACAGAGACGAATTGGTGGACACTTTCCAGATGTTCGCCCTACGCTATCCCTTTGCCACCCATTTCCACGGCGAGCATCGCGTGGACGACAAGAGCTATATGCACTCAGTGGTTCCCCTGATCCGATGGATTGACGATCGCCAGGAGCATCGCCAGCGTCCTATAATATATATAGGTATAGAGACGCTCAAGGACAGCTACAACAAACCTGCCAGCAGCTGCCAGAAGGCCGTTCGCCTGCTCATTGAGCATTACCAGGTCTATTTCGTAGGTGAATACGATGAAGAAAAGTGGCTCGAAGAATATATCAACGTGCCTGCCTGGCGACACACCATCTACACCCCGCGCCGCGACTTGCTCTACGGCGACTACCTGATTAGCAAGGAGAAAGAGGCCGACACGATGGCCACCGTCCTGGAATTTGGTTCCGATACTTTCAAGACCTGGGAAGACATCATTGAATACTTCTCACGCCTTGGTGGACAGTAATCTTACTGTCTTGCTGCCTTCTTACGCTGGTCGTGATCAAGGATAGTCTTGCGAATACGCATGGACTTAGGTGTCACTTCTACCAACTCGTCCTCTTTGATATACTCCAGACACTCCTCAAGACTCATGATGACCTTGGGGATGATGCGGGCCTTCTCGTCGGTACCTGAAGCACGCACGTTGGTGAGCTGCTTAGCCTTGCAGACGTTGACGACCAAGTCATTGTCGTGAACGTGCTCGCCAACGACCTGTCCCATATAGACATCCTCACCCGGGTCGATGAAGAACTTTCCACGATCCTGCAGTTTGTCGATGGCGTAAGCGAAGGCATTTCCTGTCTCGAGGGCAATCATACTGCCGTTGACACGGCGTTCTATCTCGCCCTTGTAAGGCTGATACTCCTTGAAGCGGTGGGCCATGATAGCCTCGCCCTGAGAAGCGGTGAGCACATTGGTACGCAGACCGATGATGCCGCGTGAGGGGATATTGAATTCAATATTTGTACGCTCGCCCTGGCTCTCCATCGAGGTCATCTCACCCTTACGGCGGGTCACCATATCAATCATCTTCGAGGCGAACTCCTCGGGTACGTTGATGGTAAGCTCCTCGATAGGCTCACACTTCACACCGTCGATCTCCTTGTAGATGACCTGTGGCTGACCAACCTGCAGCTCGTAACCCTCGCGACGCATGGTCTCGATGAGCACAGAGAGGTGGAGCACGCCACGACCTGAGACAATCCACTTATCAGTAGAGTCCTCGAACTGCTCTACGTGGAGGGCAAGGTTCTTTTCGAGTTCCTTCTCCAAGCGGTCGTTGATATGACGTGAGGTGACGAATTTTCCCTCCTTACCAAAGAAGGGCGAATCGTTGATGCAGAAAAGCATCGACATCGTAGGCTCATCGATAGCGATAGGAGCCAAGGGTTCCGGATTCTCAAGGTCGCAGATGGTGTCGCCAATCTCGAACTTATCCAGTCCGATAACAGCGCAGATATCACCACACTCCACCTCGTCGATACGGCTGTGACCCATACCGTCGAAGGTGTGGAGCTCCTTGATCTTGGTCTTCTCCATAGTGCCGTCGCGATGGGCGATGGTGACCTGCATACCGTCCTTTAGGGTGCCACGATGAACGCGACCCACAGCGATACGACCTGTGTAAGAGCTATAGTCGAGCGAGGTGATGAGCATCTGAGGGGTGCCCTCAATCTGCTGAGGCGCAGGAATCACCTCGACAATCTTATCAAGAAGATAGGTGATGTCGGTGGTGGGGTTGTTGTAGTCCTCACCCATCCAACCGTTCTTGGCAGAGCCATAGACAACGGGGAAGTCGAGCTGGTCCTCGGTAGCATTCAGCGAGAACATCAGGTCGAACACCATCTCATAGACCTCCTCAGGACGACAGTTGGGCTTGTCAACCTTGTTGACCACCACGATGGGCTTCAGTCCAATTTGCAGAGCCTTCTGAAGCACGAAGCGCGTCTGGGGCATGGGCCCCTCGAAAGCGTCAACAAGCAACAGACATCCGTCGGCCATATTAAGTACACGCTCTACCTCGCCACCGAAGTCGCTGTGCCCTGGAGTGTCAATGATGTTGATTTTTGTGCCTTTCCAATTGATAGATACGTTCTTGGAAAGGATGGTAATGCCGCGTTCGCGCTCCAGGTCGTTAGCGTCGAGTACCTGGTTGCTCAGGTTCTGTCCCTCACGGAAGAGATTTCCTGCCAGCATCATTTTGTCGACCAGAGTGGTCTTTCCGTGGTCTACGTGTGCAATAATTGCAATGTTCCTAATGTCTTGCATAATACTAATACCTTAAAAAAAAATGCCGAGAAGTGTATCCTCGGCACAATCCAGCATTTCGCCTTTTCAGTAGCGGGAGCCGGGATTGAACCGGCGACCTCATGATTATGAATCATGCGCTCTAACCAGCTGAGCTATCCCGCCATCTGCTTGTAAGCGGGTGCAAAGGTACTGCTAAAAAATGAGAAACGAGAAATGAGAAATGGGAAATTTGCGCGGCTTAACATTTTTTATGAATCAGAGTACATTTTTTTTACTTCATCGTATGCGTTTTCCATCTTTTTATGTAACTTTGTAGCCGAAAAACCTATTCCTGTATGGGAACACACTAACCAGAACGATATGCTGAAACAACGATTGAATTTAGAATATCCGCTGGCTGCAGGTAAACCCGATTTGCTGTGGCAACTGTTGAGCACAGACCACGGACTGGAGCGTTGGCTGGCCGACCGAGTGGTAGAAGAAGACGGAGTAATGCAACTCACATGGGGCAATATCTACGGTGAGCACCACACACTGAACGCCAATATTGTGGAACGTCAAAAGAACAGCCACATACGCCTGCAATGGGTTGACGAAGAAGAGCCAGAGGCCTATTGGGAAATGAGAATAGGCAAAAGCGACCTGACAGGCGACCTTTGTCTCAGTGTAGTGGACTACGCACCTGCCGAGGATATCGAAGACCTGCATGAATTATGGGATGGGAATCTGGATCGGCTGCATCAGTCAACAGGATTTTGAGGTTTAAGATTTGAGGTTTGTGTTAAAAAACAACAAGGTACACGAGAAATCTCAAACCTCAAACCTTAAACCTCAAAAAAAAATATTACCTTTGCAGCCTGATTTATGTTTAGAATAAAGAAATTAGACATATTCATCACGAAACAGTTCGGGCTGCTCTTCGTAGGAACCTTCTTCATCTGCCTCTTCGTACTGATGATGCAGTTCCTTTGGCGCTATGTTGACGAACTGATAGGCAAGGGACTGTCAATAGAGATCCTGGCGCAATTCTTCTGGTACATGGGATTAGGTCTGATGCCACAAGCATTCCCACTGGCCATCCTTCTGTCATCGCTTATCACCTACGGTAACTTAGGCGAAAGTTCCGAACTAACGGCCATCAAGGCTGCTGGCATCTCTTTGATGCAGTCCATGCGCTCGCTTATCGTTGCGGTATTACTGATTGCAGGCATCTCGTTCTATTTCCAGAATGTCGTAGTTCCCAGTGCCAACATGCAGCTGAAGCAGTTGCTGGTGTCAATGAAGCAGAAGAGTCCGGAACTGGAGATTCCGGAAGGCACATTCTATGCTGGCATCCCCAATTCCAACCTTTATGTCGAGAAGAAAGACCTGAACACGGGACACCTCTATGGCATCATGATCTATCGACAGACAGGGTCGTATGAAGACCAGACCATTATCTTGGCCGACTCGGGCATGCTACAGTCTACTGCCGAGAAGAAGCACCTGTTGCTGACCCTCTGGGGCGGCGAATGGTTCGAGAATATGCGCTCACAGGATATGGGAGGCACTGCCGAGGTTCCCTATCGCCGCGAGACCTTCGGGCAGAAACAGATATTGCTCGATTTCGACGGCGACTTCAATCTGGCAGATGCCAGTAATTTTTCGGGCGATGCCAGTGCCAAAAGCGTTCCCAAGATATTGCAAGACCTGGATTCCATCAAGTTGTACAACGACTCCGTAGGACGACAGTTCTTCCGTGAGGCACAAAGCTACACCTTCCAAACAGCTGAGCTGACCCCGCAGGACTCCACCAGGCTCCTTAGCGCTAAAGAAGAAGAGATGCCTGTGCTCGACAGCATCCTGGCAAAGATGGACAACGACATCAAGCGGGAAACAGTACGACAGGCAGCACGTCAGGCCCAAAACGCCTTCAATGACCTGGAGATGAAGAGAAATTACGTGGATGACCTGAACCGCACAGAGCGCATACATCTTCTGGAGGCTATCGGCAAGTGTACCCTGGCTCTCTCGTGCATCATATTCTTCTTTATCGGCGCACCATTAGGAGCCATCATCCGCAAGGGTGGATTGGGTGTCCCTGTCATTGTGTCTGTTATTGTGTTCCTGATTTTCTATCTGCTTGACATGACGGGTATGCGTATGGCACGCGACGACAACTGGACGGTATGGTTCGGGCGAAGCATCTCTACAGCGGTGTTAGCACCTCTGGCGGTATTTTTCACCTATAAAGCCAACAACGATTCCACCGTATTCAATATAGATGCCTACAGACTGGTCATGATGCGTATGCTGGGTCTGCGTCTGAAGCGCAATGTCACGAAGAAAGAAGTGATCATCGAAGAGCCAAAATACCGCATGGATGCCGTCGCCCTGCAGACTGTCAACGAGGATATCGCCATATACTCAGAGACCCACAAGTTGCTGCGCTGGCCTTCGCCCATCAAGGTATTCTTCCGCCCCGGCGATGACCACGAGATAGCACACATCAACGAGGTGCTGGAAATGGCCATCGAAGACCTGGGCTATTCACGCGACAATAACGTGCTATACCAGCTGAACAATTACCCCATACTGGCCACTCATGCCCACACGAGGCCGTTCCGCAAGAAATGGCTCAATATCATCAGCGGTCTGTTCCTGCCATTGGGCATCTTCTTCTATTTCCGTATGTTGCGTTTCCGTCTGCGCCTGTACCGTGACCTGCGCGATGTCACCAACACCACCGACAAACTGATGCCGCTCATGCTGGCACTTGCCGACAAACAGAAGGACACCCTGGCGGACGAGGCTTACAAAGATTATACGAAACTAAATATACAACAAAACGATGGAGACATTCAAACTGAACAAGATAAGTGAGGCCGTGGAGGATTTCCGCAATGGCAAATTTGTCATCGTGGTAGATGACGAAGACCGCGAAAACGAGGGAGACCTGATCTGTGCCGCAGAGAAGATTACCCCCGAGATGGTGAACTTCATGCTGAAATACGCCCGTGGCGTGCTGTGCGCACCCATCACCATCAGCCGCAGCGAGGAACTCGACCTGCCCCGGCAAGTCAGCGAGAACACCTCCGTGTTAGGAACGCCCTTTACCGTCACTGTCGATAAGTTGGAAGGCTGTACCACCGGCGTATCAGCCCACGACCGCGCTGCTACCATACAGGCACTGGCCGACCCCACATCGACCCCACAGACCTTCGGCCGACCGGGACATATCAACCCACTCTACGCGCAGGACAATGGCGTACTGCGCCGCAGCGGACACACCGAGGCTGCCGTAGACCTCTGTCGCCTGGCCGGCCTCTACCCTGCCGGTGCGCTGATGGAGATCATGAACGATGACGGTACGATGGCCCGGATGCCAGAGCTACAGGTCTTTGCCCAGGAGCATCACCTGAAAATCATCACCATCAAGGACTTGATAGCCTACCGCCTTCAGCAGGAATCACTTATCGAGGTGGGCGTAGAGGCCGACATGCCTACAGAATACGGGCATTTCCGCATCATTCCATTCCGCCAGAAGAGCAACGGACAGGAGCACTTCGCGCTGATTAAGGGCGAATGGAAGGAAGACGAGCCCATCCTCGTGCGCGTACATTCTTCTTGTATGACAGGCGACATTCTGGGCAGCCGTCGCTGCGATTGTGGCGAACAGCTTCACAAAGCCATGCAGAAGATAGAACAGGAGGGCAAGGGTGTCATCGTCTATATGCAACAGGAAGGTCGCGGCATAGGACTTATGAACAAGCTGGCTGCCTATAAGCTGCAGGAGGAAGGCTACGACACCGTAGATGCCAACCTCTGTCTGGGCTTCAAGGCCGACGAGCGCGACTACGGCTGCGGCGCACAGATGCTACGCCATCTGGGCGTTCACAAGATGCGTCTGATGACCAATAATCCCGTGAAGCGTGTGGGACTGGAGGCCTACGGACTGGAAATCGTAGAGAACGTACCCATTGAGGTTACACCTAACGAATATAACCTACGCTATCTGAAAACCAAAAAAGACCGCATGGGACATACGCTTCATCTGAAGTGATAAGTGATAGGTGATGAGTTGAGAGACGCTATGAAAAAAATCAAGGCTATATACCTGTGGCTGGGCGTGCTTATCGTCGTTGCATCAGCGCTGCTGTATGCTGAGTCCGACCTGCTATGGAAAGTACAACAGTATAACCTGTTTCTCTATTCTTCACTGTTTTTCAAGCAGACGATGGTGGTGCCGGGAGGTATGCTCTCCTATCTGGGGGCATTCTTCACGCAGTTCTTCTACCATCCGTGGATAGGCGTACTGCTGCTCTGCGGCTGGTGGCTGCTGCTCATGTGGCTGGCAAAACGCGCGTTTTCCATCCCAGACAGGTGGATTGTCTTCACAATGATTCCCGTAGCCATCCTGTTAGTAGCCAATACAGACCTGGGCTACTGGATCTACGTCATGAAGCTGAAGGGCCATTTCTTCTCTGCCACTATCGGCACCACAGCAGGTGTCGCTCTGTTATGGGGATTCCGGAAACTGCCTGAAAACATCTGGATACGCATAGCATATATCACTATGGCATTGTCAGCAGGATATCCACTCATGGGTGTCTATGCATTGGGGGCGACATTAGTGATGGGGATCTGGACGTGGCGACTATCGGGGAAGTTCACACAGAATATTGCACTCTCCGTTTTTTCACTACTGGCCATCGTTACCCTACCACTGGTATACTACCGCTACGTCTATTATCAGACCAACATCCATGACATCTACCGGGCAGCACTGCCCATCTTCACCGTCTCGGATACATATCCCGTCTATTTCATTCCATATTATCTGCTGGCCGCCTTCTTTATCGCCATTGCGATATTACCCTTCAAGCCTACCCCCAGCAAGCCTCAAAAAAATATCATTCCCATCATCGCTCAAGGCCTGATATTGGCTGCCATGGCAGTTGGCGTGTGGCATTTCTGGTACAAGGATGTCAATTTCCATCATGAACTGCGGATGCAGCGCTGCATAGAAAAGACCGATTGGAAGGGCGTACTGGAAGAAGGCGAGAAGCAGGAGGGCGAGCCCACTCGTGCCATTGTGATGATGCACAATCTGGCACTGAGCCGGCTGGGACTCCAGTGTGAGAAAATGTACAGCTTTCCGAAAGGTTCGAAGAAGCCCAACACACCTCTGCCTGTCTATATGTATAACACGGCAGGCAGGCTGATCTATTATCATTATGGTGTCATGAACGAGTGCCACCGTATGTGCATGGAGGAAGGTGTAGAATACGGATGGAACGTGGAGCTACTTCAATATATGGCACGAACGGCCCTGTTCACCAATGAACCAAGAGCAGCACGGAAATACCTGGACCTGCTCCGACAGACACAGTATTACGAAGACAGGGCCGACCATATGGAAAGTCTCATAGACAGCCCAGACCGCCTGGCCAATGACATGGAGACAGGTCCCATTACCCACATGATGCATTACGCCGACATACAAAGCCAAGGCGACAGTTACGTGGAGAAGAACCTCATGGTGATGTTGTCACAACTGGACTCCAACGACCCGTATTTCCAAGAGCAGGCCGTCCTGGCTGCGATGTGGACAAGGAGCAATGCCGATTTCTGGGCACGCTTTGAACAATATCTCAACCTCCATCCCAACAGGCCCGTACCGCGTATCTTCCAAGAGGCAGCCTATCTCTTCGGCAACATGAATCATTTGCCGTTCACGGAAGAGTTGCCTATCGACAGAGAGGTGAAAGAGAACTTCCGGGGCTTCGTGCAGTTGATGCAACAGTGTCAGGGAAGACCCAGCGATCAGTTCAGGAAATACATCAGTCAGAGATACGGCCATACCTATTATTTCGAATACTTCTTCCTGAAGGACATCACGTACTATTGATATGAAGAAACTGTTTGTCATCATAGCCGCAGCCGTTGTCTTTGCGGCCTGCGGAAACCAGATACCATCGACATTTAGCGAATCGGAGGAACTGCCCTGTATCTATCCCGACTACGCCAACGTCACCATACCTGTCAACATAGCCGCCTTGACATTTGAGACTGAAGGGAAGGGCGACGGCATCGTGGCTCGCCTGACGGTTGGAGAAGACGAGGTGGTGTGCGGCGGAACACAGATACAGCCCGATGCCGATGACTGGAAACGACTGACCGAGAAAGCGAGTGGAAAGGCCATCAACGTGGAAGTCTATATTCAGAAGGATGGTCAGTGGACGAAATACAAGCCCTTCAACATCTATGTCTCGCCCGATTCCATCGACCCTTATATCAGTTACCGACTGATTGCACCGTCGTATATCACCTACGAGGAACTGACCATCAACCAGCGATGCCTGGAAAACTATGACGAGAGCATCATCTACGACAATATGCTCTGTCAGGAATATACCGACGGACAGTGTATAAACTGCCATAATTACCAGCAGTACAATCCGGAGCGTATGCAGTTCCATGCCCGTCAATACCTGGGCGGCACCGTTATTGCCTACGATGGGAAGCTCAAGAAGATCAACATGGCATCCGACTCCATCCTCTCTGCCGGTGTCTATCCCGCCTGGCACCCCTGGCTGCCGCTGATTGTCTATTCTACCAACAAGACCGTACAGACATTCCATATCACCAACCCCGACAAGATTGAGGTCTACGACATCCAGAGCGACCTGATAGCCTACGATGTAGAGCGCAACGAGGTGACGAACCTCGAGAAAGAAACCACGGAGTTTGAGGTGTTCCCTACCTGGACTCCCGATGGCAAGACACTCTACTACTGTAGCGCACACTTTGAGTTCAAGGATAGCATAGACCCGGGCATTGAACTCATCCAACGCTTCCGCGAAGTGAAATACAACATCTACAAGAAGAGTTTCAATCCAAAAACACTTCAGTTCGGACCACGAGAGCTTGTTTTCGATGCAGACTCATTAGGGAAAAGTGCGACTTTGCCCCGTATCTCGCCCGACGGTCGCTACCTGATGTTCACCCTCGGCCATTATGGCGTATTCCATATCTGGCACCGTGATGCAGACCTCTACATCATGGATCTTGCCACAGGAAAGGTACGCAACATAGAAGAAATCAACTCGCCCGACGTGGAGAGCTACCACTCATGGTCAAGCAACGGACGTTGGGTGGTGTTCAGCAGTCGCCGCTACGACGGAAACTACACCCGTCCCTTTATTGTCCACATTGACGAAAAAGGCCATGGCGCAAAGCCCTTCGAACTGCCCAGTGCCGACCCCGACTACCACCGTCAGTTCATGAAGAGTTACAACATCCCGGAATTCATGCACGGCCCTGTCACCATCAGCCCGCAGACCTTTGCCGATGTCCTGAAGAACGACGGTGAACGCGTGAAGTACGTACAACAACTCAACAAATAACAGAAGACAAAGTTGTAAAAAACAAAAATAAGGTATTATTTCTTTGTCAAAAGAAACTTTTTGATTACTTTTGCACGCAGAAAGAAACATACTGTACAGAATATGGCACAATTATCTAACCGTTTGCAGCGACTGGCACCTTCAGCAACACTGGCCATGTCGCAAAAAAGTTCTGAGATGAAGGCTCAGGGCATTGACGTGATTAACATGAGCGTCGGAGAACCCGACTTCAATACCCCAGAGCACATTAAGAATGCTGCCAAGTTGGCTATCGACGAGAACTACTCACGCTATTCTCCCGTTCCTGGCTACCCTGAACTACGCCAAGCCATAGCTCGCAAACTGGAGCGTGAGAACCAACTACATTATCAGCCCAGCGAGATTCTGGTGAGCAATGGTGCCAAGCAAAGCGTCTGTAATACCGTCATGGCACTGGTAAACCCTGGCGAAGAGGTCATCATCCCAGCCCCCTATTGGGTGAGCTATCCACAAATGGCCCTGCTGGCTGGTGGCACTCCCGTCTTCGTAGAAGCCACGTTTGAGCAGAACTTCAAGATGACTCCAGAGCAACTCGAGGCAGCCATCACCCCGAAGACCCGACTGCTCATCCTCTGCTCACCCAGCAACCCTACGGGATCTGTATATAATAAAGAGGAATTGCGCGCACTCGCAAACATCATATTAAAGCACGAAGACCTATTTGTGCTGGCCGACGAGATCTATGAGCACATCAACTACGTGGGACATCATGAGTCGATAGCACAGTTCCCCGGCATGAAAGAGCGCACCATTATCGTCAACGGTGTGAGTAAGGCATACGCCATGACAGGCTGGCGCATCGGCTATATCGCCGCCCCAGAATGGATTGTGAAAGGCTGCAACAAACTGCAGGGCCAGTACACCAGCGGTCCCTGTTCTGTAAGCCAAAAAGCAGCCGAGTTTGCCTATACTGAGAGCCAGCAGTGCGTGGAAGATATGCGTCAGGCATTCGAACGCCGCCGCAACCTCATTGTGGAACTGGCCCGACAGATTCCAGGATTGGAGGTCAACATACCCGAAGGTGCCTTCTACCTGTTCCCCAAGTGCTCCAGCTTCTATGGCAAGAAAACCCCAGACGGAAAGACCATCGGGAACAGCACCGACTTGGCCATGTACCTTCTGGAGACAGGCCATGTAGCCACCGTGGGAGGCGATGCCTTTGGCGATCCCGACTGCTTCCGAATGAGCTATGCCACCAGCGATGATAACATTCGTGAGGCCATGCGCCGTATTGGAGAGGCACTAAAAACCTTAAAATAAGCGTTAAATGTAGTTAAAACCGTCGGCGTTATACATTTATTTGCTATCTTTGCGAGGTGAAACACAGCCCAGCGGCATTAAGCCAATGGGCATTCAGTGGCTATTACACTAACGTCAATCGATTTACTATTTTTTTTATTTATCTTATAACTTAAAAACAAAACAAACATTATGGCAACAACACAGAAAGCTGCTCCTGCAGCAAAAAAGACTGGTAGCGTCGGTATTAAGGATGCTATTTGGGTAATCGTTCTTTGTGCAGCTATTGCATTCTGCAACTTCTTCTTCAACTTCGGTTCTGGAAGCAACTTCGAAGGTGGCGATCCCGCCGGTGCTCCTCTGAACATCTGGGGTACTATCTACAAGGGTGGTATCATCGTGCCTGTGATCCACACACTGCTGCTCACCGTGCTCTTCATGGCTATCGAGCGTGTATTCGCACTGAGCAAGTGTATCGGTAAAGAGAAGCTCGCTACATTCCTGGCAAAGATCAAGGCCGACCTGAAGGCTCTGAACTTCGACGCTGCTCTGCAGCACTGCCAGCAGCAGGGTGGTTCGGTGGCTAACGTCGTTCGCGCTACCGTACAGGCTTACAAAGAGGCCGACGCTGCACAGGGCGTGAAAAAAGAGGTTAAGATTGCTCGCATCCAGGCTGCCCACGAAGAGGCTATCGCCGTTGAGATGCCTACTCTCACAATGAACCTTCCTCTGATTGCTACCATCGTTACTCTGGGTACACTGACTGGTCTGCTCGGTACTGTGGTAGGTATGATCAAGTCATTCCAGGCTCTGGCACAAGGTGGTGGCGGTGACTCTGTTGAGCTGTCAACCGGTATCTCTGAGGCTCTGATTAACACCGCATTCGGTATCGGTACATCATGGCTCGCCGTTGTATCTTATAACTTCTTCACCAACCGCATCGATAAGATTTCGTTTGCACTGGATGAGATTGGTTATTCACTTGCTCAGACCTACAACGCTACACACGCAGACGAGGCTTAATTTTGTCTAACCCTTTAATCAATTTACTACTATGGGTAAGATAAAAATTAAGAAAAACGATGTCTGGATCGACATGACGCCTATGTCGGACGTGATGGTGCTGCTGCTGACCTTCTTCATGCTGTCAGTAAACTTCACGAAGAACGAGGTGGTGAAGGTCATCACCCCTGGTTCTACGACCAAGGCAAAGGTGTCGTCATCGGCAATCCTTGACATCACCATCGACCCTGAGGGTCGTGTGTTGATGTCAACAGACAAGACCGTGACAATGCATAAGGCGCTCGAACAGATGCTCAAGGAGCGTGAGACCAACCTCACGGCAGACCAGAAGCAAGAGATTATCAACTTCAATCAGATTGGTATTCCCGTGAAGAGCATGCCCGAGTTCCTGACCAAGAGCCACGAGGATCAGGTTAAGCTGATAAAGATGATGGGTATTCCCACTGACAGTCTGCAGAACCGCGAGGACAAGATGAGCGAATTCCAGCTTTGGGTGAAAGCCATGAAGAACGGCTACAAAGAGTGGTACAACGACCTTTCTGACGCAGAGAAGACCGAGGTATCGGCCAACAAGCTCGAAATCAACATCAAGGCCGACAAGGACACACCTTACAGTGCCGTTAAACTGGTCATCGCTGAACTGCAGGACATCAATGAGAGCCGCTACAAGTTGGTTACACAAGCTAAGAAATTGGAGGAATAAGATATGGCTAAGAAAAAAGAAAGCAAGCAGAAAAAGATGACCACCCGCGTGGACTTCACGCCGATGGTAGATATGATGATGCTTCTTATTACCTTCTTCATGCTGGTAGGTTCACTGCAAAAGCCTCAGGCTATGCACCTCACCATGCCTGCAAAGGACGACAACATGCAAGCAGAGGACAAGGACAAGTCTAAGACCGAGAATACCATCACGCTGTATCTGGCTGCAGACAACAAGCTCTATTACTACATCGTGGACCACAAGGAAGACTTCGGTAATCCCGAGTTCCTGAAGGAAACCACATGGGGTAAGGAAGGTATTCGCGAGGTACTGCGCAACCACCGTCACGCACCTACCAAGGTGCTGATGGATGCCAGGACTCAGCTTGATACTTGGTTCAACAACCTGCCTAAGACTCAGCAGGAGCTCAACGACTCTGTCTACAACCGTGCACTGATTATGATCAAGAAAGGTCATGTGGACATTGTCGAGAACGGACAGCTGAACAAGGCAAAGTATGAGAAGGTTGACAAAGACATGAAGAATTACGAAGAGACCAATATGGTGCCCACGCTGGCCGTGAACATCAAGCCTCTGGATAATTCCAATTACGACAACCTGGTGACTATTCTGGACGAAATGCAGATTTGCTGTATCGGTAAGTACGTGATCGACAAGATCAACGACAAGGATATGCCAATTCTGGAAGGTAACGGTATAGCCCTACAATAACCCATTAAAACGAAAGAACTATGTCAAAGATAGATCTATTAGACCAAAAATGGATTGACCTCGTATTTGAAGGCAAAAACGAGGCCTACGGTGCTTATGCCATTCGCCAGGACACCAGCAGACGTAACCTTTACGCCATGTTGGCACTTGTTGCCGGACTTGCACTTATCGTTCTAACATTCCTCGGTGTCAACGTAGCACAGAATGCCATCGCCGCTGCTCAGGCTGAGCACGAGACTGAGGTGGCACTCGAAGCTGTCGAAGAAGAGGTAGAGGAAGAGAAGGATGATGAAGAGATCGTTTACGAACTTGAAGAACTGGAACAGCTCGTTGCTGAAGAGACAGTGATGAACTCTGAGAAATTCACCGCCTATGAAATGGAAGACGATGCTCCCGAGCAGGTCACCAAGACACAGGATGAAGTTGCACAGAGCGATGTCGCTATCGGTGCCATCGACTACGACCAAGGTAGTGACGAGGCCGAGCACGTGCTGAAAGTCAACGAGAAAGTGGTTGACGAGGTTCCACCAAAGGTAGAAGAGACCAAGGTGTTCGATGTTGTAGAACAGATGCCTTCGTTCAAAGGCGGCGACGCTGCCCTGATGGAGTATCTGCAGAAGAACATCAAGTACCCTGTGATTGCCGAGGAAAACGGTATTCAGGGTCGTGTAGTTACCACCTTCGTGGTTGAGCGCGATGGTTCTATCACCGATGTCAAGGTCATCAAGTCGGTTGACCCCTCTCTCGACAAGGAGGCCGTTCGCGTTGTGAAGTCAATGCCGAAGTGGAATCCTGGTAAGCAGAACGGTGCTGCCGTGCGTGTGAAGTTCACACTCCCCGTAACCTTCCGTCTGCAATAAGCATCTTTTAATATGAACAGAACTCAATTCAAGAATTTCTTTATTGGATTGGCACTCTCTATAGGCTTGTTCCCCGCATGTGGGGGGAACAAGCCTTCTGATGATGCATACAAGCAGCAAGCCCGCTACTTTGCTGCCGACGAAAGCCTCAGTCCCGTCATCGATGAGGAACTGGACATCTTCAACATGAAGAACAAGCGCGACTCCATCTATGCCATCTATACCAACGAACAGGATGCCATAGAGAAGTTGCTCAACCGTGAGGTGCTGCTCGTTTTCACAACACGCACACTGACCCCCAAAGAAGAAGAAATCATTAAGTCATATCAATATAAGCCACTCACATACGCCTTGGCATACGATGCGCTGGCACTGATTGTCAACAAGAGCAATCCTGACTCACTCATCACCGTCGACAACTTCCGCAAGATCATGGCGGGCGAGATGACATCGTGGAAAGAGCTGAACCCCGACAGCAAGCTGAAGAACATCAAGGTGGTATTCGACAATCCTAAGTCGGCTACCCTGAAGTTTGTCGTTGACTCTATCATGCAGGGCAAAGAAGTGAAGACCGACGGCAACGTACAGGCTGCCATGTCCAGTGCCGAGGTGGTGGAATACGTAGAGAACCATGAGAATGCCATCGGTGTGATAGGCAGTATCTGGCTTAACGACCAGCGCGACACCACCAACCTGATATACAACCGCACCATCAAGGTGATGCGCGTAAGCCGGGCAAACGAGGCCACACGCGCCAACAGTTATACCCCAGACCAGTATAACATCGCCTACGCATACTATCCCATGATACGTACCATCTATGCCATCAGCATAGACCCACGCTCCAGAGGAGTGCCACGCGGCTTTGCCAACTTCTGCTGGCTCCCCAACCCCGGACAGCTCATCTTCTGGAATGCAGGTCTCTTCCCTGCCCGCGCCGACTACTCCGTGCGCGATGTAGTCATCAACTGATTAAACCTACAGGGAGAAAGCACATCAAATAAACGAATGTCTAACAATAAAAAGATAAAGATTATGAACACTATGAAATATTTTATGATGGGTGCCCTGCTGTTCGGATGCAGCCTCGGCACAATGGCTCAGGACGGCACACCTGCCGACGTTGATGCCGTAAGAAACTTAGTAAAGAACAAGCCCGCTGACTATGACAAGCAGCTGAAGGCATTTGTCAAGGCCAACAAGAAGAATGCCAACAACATCGTTGCCATGGGACGTGCGCTGATGGAAGAGGGTGATACCGTTCAGGCCGCCAGCTTTGCACAACAGGCCCTGGCCGCCAAGAAGAACTTTGCTCCGGCATATATCCTGCTGGGCGACATTGCCTCTCAGAAAGAGAATGGCGGCGGCGAGGCAGCATCCAACTATCAGCTGGCCATCGATGCCGACCCCAAGAACCCAGATGCATACCGCAAGTATGCCATCGTGTACAGTAAGATAGACCCCGAGGGCTCTAACGAGAAATTAGAGGAGTTGCGAGCACAGTGTCCCGATGTGGCCGTCGATGCCTTCAAAGGCCGCATCAACTACAACGTGCAGCGTTATAGCAGCGCCATTGAAGCTTACTCCAAGGTAGGACTCGACAAACTGGAGCGCATCGACTTCATCAACTACGCACGCGCACTGCAGCTGGCCCAGAAGTTTGATGAGTCACAGCAAGTGGTGGTAGCCGGACTGGCTAAGGAGCCCCTCAACGGCACTCTGAACCGCTTCGCCATGATGAACTGCAACGACCTGAAGAATTATGCCGAGGCCATCAAGTATGCCGACGTACTCTTCACCAAGGTCGATAAGGACAGCGTGAAGCTGAAGGACATCGACTATCAGAACTACGGTAAGGCTCTCCACGGCAACGGACAGTATGAGGAGGCTATCGCCAAGTTCAACGAGGCATTGGCACAGCCCGCTGAGGACAAGAGCCTGCACGCCGACCTCTACAAGAGCATCTCAGATTCTTATAAGAGCCTGAAGGACTATCCCAAGGCCATCGAAAGCTACAAGCAGTATCTGGAGGCTAATGCCGATGCCGACGCTACCGACTGGGCCGGACTGGGTATCCTGCAGAATAGCTATGCACGCACCCTGCAGGGCGACGAGAAGATTGCCGCTCTTACCACTGCTGACCAGACTTACGCTTCGCTCGTTGAGAAGTTTGCCGATGCAGAGGAATATGCACTGTGGCAGCGCGGACGTATCAACGCACAGATCGACGGCGACCTGTCGCAGGGTCTGGCCAAGCCCTATTTCGAGCGTTTGGCAGAACTGATCACGGCTCACGAAACCGTTGACGATGCTGACAAGACGCGCCTCTTCGATGCCTATTCGTTCCTGATGCGCTTCTACGTGAAGAATAAGGACAGCAAGACGGCCTACGAGTATGCCAAGAAACTACAGGAGCTCCAGCCCGACGATGCCGAAATCCAGAAGGTGGTAGAGGCACTGGCAAAGGCAGCCAACTAAGCATACAAACTCAACCCGATAAACACTGATGGCCGGAACGGATTCGTTACCGGCCATTATTGTGATCAGTCAAATTAAATTCTGGCCGGAATTTAATGAATTTTGGCCAGAATTTAAAAAATTCCGGCCAAAATTTAATGCGAAGTCACTCAAAGTAAAGCGTAAAGACGAACATCTTGGTGCGACAATCATCAACGCTCCGTGCAAAAGGAATACTAAGGGGATTCTCCAACTCCGAGACGTGATTCATGTTCAGTGTGTTAGTCAGCCCATAACAGAACTTTATCTCTGGTATCAGCTTGAAAAAAGGCAGATAGAAATCACATCCCATACCCACATTGACCATCGCATCAAAACGCTTCAATGCCACATAGTCCTGATCCTTGCCCGCCAGATTAACCGTAGGACTGATACCGCCTACGACATAAGGACGGTAGTTATTGAAACGCGGAGCCGAGAACTTCAGGTCAATAGGCACGGCAAGATAGGTGGTTTTCAGGTCCTGTGTGGAATGATTGGGAAAGCCAGCTTCATTCAGGTCGTCGAAATCCAGAAAGGTGAGACGCTTCGAGCCGAAATGCAGCGTAGGTGAGATCCTCACGTTGAAGTTATCACTCAGTCGCATATCGCCCAGCACACCCACGCTGAAACCAGGGTTCCAAATGTCTTCATCACAAGCTATAGTGCGCACAGTGCCGTCATCCATTATCTGCGGACCCACGTTACTGAACTCAGCGTCCTGCAAGTTCATACCCAGACTAATACCAAAATGCAGAGGGCGCAAGTCTATATAAGGCTTGTTCTGCACCTTGCGCGTCTGAGCCGAAGACGCTATTGCCACCAAGGCCATGACTACTGTAATTACAATTCTCTTCATCTACTATGATAAATAACGGCAATTGAGCCAGGATATTATATAGAGCCTGAATAATAAGATACAGAATTGAAAACTATTTTTACAACGTATAAATTAAAAAAATTAATACCGAAAAGTTGGTAGGTCTGAAAAAAGTTGTTACCTTTGCATCACAATAAATCATTATTATTAATTTAATTTTATTTGAATTATGGCATATGTAATTGGTGACGATTGTATCTCTTGCGGTACATGTCAGGGTGAGTGCCCCGTAGAGGCTATCTCAGAGGGTGCAGACAAGTATGTAATTGACGCTGATGCTTGCACCGAGTGCGGCACTTGCGCTAGCGTTTGTCCTTCAGAGGCAATCAGCCTGGGCTAATCTCCGTCATTAGCTTCATAAACTGACAGGGGGTGGATCATTAAGATTCACCCCTTTTTAATTGCTTCGCAGTATACGGAAGTACGCTCAACTTCCTTTTTTCCTTGATTTGCTTGGAAATAAGGAAACTATTGCCTACCTTTGCACTGATGAAACACCTGAGTATCATTCTAATACTAACTATCATTTCGCTCTTTGCCGCATCGTGTACCGATGTCGAACGGATGCGACAGCAGCTGACAGAACTGCAGAAGCGCAACCAGGCGGACTCCCTGCTTACCAACGACTCGCTGGCACTTGCCCTATGCGACTACTTCGACAGCCACGGCACCGCCAATGAGCGTCTCCTTGCCCATTATCTCCTGGCCCGCACCTATACAGACATGGGCGAGGCTCCACGTGCACTCGACGAATACCATTATGCTGCTGAGTGTGCCGACACCACGGCGCAGGATTGCGACTTCCTCCAGTTGGCTAAGGTACATGGGCAAATGGCAGAATTGTTCTTTAACCTATATCTTCCTTATGAAATGCTTAACGAGCTCCAATTGGGATACAGATATGCTATTAAAGCCAATGATACTATTACCGGGCTTATTGCATACGAACGTCAGGCTGTTGCCTATGATTTAATGGGGGAAAAAGATTCTGCTAAAACAATCATGTTAAACACTTTCCATCTCTTCACTCAATATGGACATGATGATATGGCTGCCGATTGTGTGACGTTAATAATAAACAATGATATAGAACATGGAAATTGGAAAGCAGCAAAGTACTTTATTGACCTTTTTGAGAGCAGATCCAACTATTTTCATGATGGAGAAATTCTAAATGGGCATGAAGCCTATTATTATCTTAAAAGCAAATATTACATTGGCATCGGTGAAAATGACTCTGCAGAAATCATTTTGCGTAAAGGAATGGAAGCAGCATTAGACAATGATGTCAAGGAAGCCATTTGCAATGGATTCTCATTACTCTACAAAAAAAAGAATATGCCAGACTCTGTGGCAAAATATGCCATGTTATGCTATCAGTATGGCACCGATAATTACAGAGACAACATTGCAAATGAACTACGCCACATACAAGGTCTCTACAACTATAATAGAAATCAGACAATTGCAAAAGAAAAAAGTGAAGAAGCGAGGAAATCCAAACAAATAGCCTGGATATTTTTCTTTCTGATCATATTCTTAATCGTATCATGTATATACCTCTTTATAATAATCAGGCAGAAGCGAAAACTTGCATGGGAAAGATACATTCAGGATCAAGAAGAACTTGAGAAACTACAAGAATCCGTCCAGAAACTGGAAGACGAAAAGCGCAAATTAGAAGATGGGCTAGAACGGAATGACGAGTTGTTTCACATGATTGAAGAAGAAAGAGTTGAAATAACTCTCTTGAATAGTCGCATACAAAAATACGAACAAAGAAACGCCAAGAAGAATAAAGTAAAGATAGAACAGTATCTTCAGACCCTTCCTGTTTATCAGAAATTACACTCTTTGGCAGAAAAGCCTGTATCGCTTCCCACAGACAAGGATTGGATTGACTTAAAGAATTCCTTCTACGATGCCATTCCTCATTTCTTTGTTTTTATAAACGATAGTTCATCGATCCTTAGCGATGTAGAATACCGAATTTGCATGTTAACATGGTTGAAGTTTTCACCTTCCGAGATTGCCAACCTGCTCAATATCTCAATCATTAATGTCTCTGTCATCAGGAAAAGACTACTTAAAAAGCTGTTTGGGAAAGAAGGAAGCGCGAAGGTCTTTGACGTAAAGATACGCGAGATTTATTAGTTTTTTATTCTATCTAGCTAAAAATCAGCCTTTTACCACTGTAAACTATTGTAAACTTTTAGCCCACATTTTTTTCGTCCCGAACCAAAACGAATTCATAACTTTGCATTGTCAATTTTAAGCAACAAAGTCATGAAAAAAATGTTCCTAATTCTTTCGTTTGTATGTGGTATGTCCACGCTCACGAACGCGTTTCCAAACAACTATGTGGATTTTACTTTTAGAGTTGTTCCAATCAAGCCCACTCTTGGCGGTACGCACCCATTCCCAAAGTCCCCTGTTGATTCTCTTGAAGCGACACTTGATGACCATCAGCTCATCCTGCCTGCGGTGCATCCCGAATATGAGCTATATTTACTTGATGAGGATAGCGAGATTGTCTATCAGATTATTATTTCAGAGAATGTTGAGTTCGTAAATCTTCCCTCCACACTAGTCGGAGATTTCCAACTTCTTCTTTATCCAGGCGGTGACTATTATTACTCTTATGATATAGAACTGTAAATTAACTTATCATGATGCTGGTGTGGGGATCATACCCCATGCTTGCATACATTTTTACCGATTAAACTCTAAAACAAAAAAATATAAGAGACCTAAGATTTTATGCGATTTCATCGATGTTTTTGACAGTTACACTAACTGCATCTGCTCAGTTCAAGGTTACCAGTGATGGCAGGTCCATTATTAAAGGATCCTATATATGAGAATGAACATCATTTCTTATTAACTATAAGAATTTGTTGCCGAAATAAGAAACAGCATGATACAGAAAAGGACCATTATCGCCTTACTTCTTGCGCTATGCGGTGGAAAAGCCCATGCAACATTCAACTACGATACACAGGATCGTCTTACGCAGGCCGGCAACCTCGCCATGACTTATTCTGCCGACGGTAATATACTATCAAAGACGAACATTGGCCAGTATTACTACGATGGCGCAAAGCCTCATGCCGTGACAAGCATTGACAACGACCATTTCCTGGTATCCGATATACGACAGACAGCTACATATAATTCATGTGGAAAAGTAACGCAGATACAGCAAACCGACAGTTTGACCCTGCAACTCTCTTACGGTCCTGAAGGGGAAAGATGGAAAAGCTCATTCCTCAGTGGCGGTCAGAATACGACGATGCTTTATCTGGGCGATTATGAGGAAGTCACAACTCCTCAGGGAACAAAGTCCATCTGCTATCTGGATGGTGGTGTCATGGCAATACGAGAATCGAATGTTCCCCTTACCCTGTATGTTCCCATAACAGATAACCTTGGCAGCATCACTCGTATCTACAACGGTTCAGGAACATTGGTTTTCAGGGCAGCCTACGATGCATGGGGCAACCAGACCGTCTACAATAACAGCATCGGCTTCCACCGAGGCTACTGCGGCCACGAGATGTTGCCCGACTTCAGCCTCATCAACATGAACGGCCGCCTCTATGACCCGCTGCTCGGCCGCTTCCTCTCCACGGACAACTTCGTGCAGGAACCGTACGACAGCCAGAACTTCACGCTGAAGTACACGGATCCGAGCGGGGAATTCTTCTGGGTTCCTATTATTGTAGGAGCCGTAATTGGTGGCGCAGTAAATCTGGGCATAGAAGCATATAACGGTCAAGTTAATAGTATAATGGATGGCTTGGCTGCATTTGGTATCGGAGCTATTGCCGGAGCAGCTGGTGGATTAACCGGAGGTGCAGCTTTCGGATTGGCAGGTGGTGCCGCAGGAGGTGCAGGTGGAGTCTTTGCTGGAATGGCTGGGAGTGCTGCCGGCGCAGCTGTATCTATGCCTATTCAGAGCTTGGGAAATCATATATACTTTGGTGATCCAATGATTACTGGAGAGGAGTTCCTTTATGGTGTTGCTGCATCTGCTGTTCTAGGTGGAGCCGTTAATGGTGCAATGGCAAAAATGAATGGGCGTTCTTTCTGGAATGGCAAACCAAGCATTCAAATGCCAATACAACCAATTGAACCTGTAGCTATTAGCAACACAACGACTTACGACATTTCGAACACCTCAACAAGTGCTTTTAGAAATGGGGATTACATAAAAGAGGAATATACTGTTTTTACAAATGAACTACGAAGAAGAAATGTTATTCAAGAAAATACTTTATATATAAATAATACTAGAGAAATCAAAGGTTATCTCCCACGAACAAGCATTACAGAATCAACAAATTCATTTCATCGTTTTCCGACCTCATTTGATTATAATATAATCAATGGTGGTGATCTTGCCTACTTTGATACGTCATCATCAATATTTGCTTCGCCAGGAATCGTTAATAGTACGCAAGGTTTCTATACTGTTGGAATTAATTCTTCTGGTTATATTTATCATCGTTGTTTTTATCCAACATCTAATTTTTTAAAATTATATCCAGGTTTCAAATATCTGACAAAATAAGATGAGAATATACAATAAATGGTGACTTTTCTCATTATTGACAAAAAGAACGATACAATTATGGAAGATGGAAATAATATAATTTTATATAACAAGGAAAGAGAAGGTATATTTCGTTTCAGCCAATTTGACAAACAAGTTTCTGGCACTTACTTTAACCTTGAGGTAAGTCTTTCCTGGTATCATGTGAACCAGTTCAAGTACATAAGCCATAAAAGAGTTGGCTGCATAAAGAAAATTATAAGCAATCTTTACAATTTAAAAGTTAACTCTGCTGTAATATCATTTGCAAATTGTATCTTCACTGTGGATTTGATGCCAACAGGAGTACTTTTATGGAAATGTGCAATAAAAGGAGATAATATGAATGCATGTTTTTATTTTACTTCCGATATTACGTTTTTGCCTGAACTGCTGGCTCAAATGAATAATTGTAAAAGTGTAAAAAGATACGAGAAGCCTACTACTGATTCTTTCCTTTTCAGGTTGACTGTTCTATCTACATCATACGATGTAGAAATAGGAATAGCCATAACGTCAAAAGAGTTCGAGATTTACAGGACACTACAAATTACAATACAAGAATTGCTTGAGCTTCGCACAAGTATAGACTATCTAATGAAATATGGTTCACCAATGTCCTTTTCTTCTCTTGGTGATTTTATGATTATAAAAATGAGAAGTGATAATGGTATGTTTGATATGGAATGCGATATTAATGATTTTAACCTTCCTTCTAATAGATTTCACTTTACAAGGAGAATTCGTAATATTGAAATAACAGATTCGAGTATTCTTTTTTCCGATTCCAATGAGAGATAATAGATTTATCATAAACGATTAGGATCAGTGGGGACGGTTCTAAATGATCAGGACAGTCCTAATGAGCTAGCCAATTTGGAGAAACGTCAGCGCAATGCTATCTTGGAGAATCTTTGTTCCACGGGAGCTAGTATTCGGCAAATCTCACGTGTTACAGGCATCAGTTTTGGTATCATTCAAAAACTTAAAAGGAGCAATGATGAAAAGTGATTAGCAGGGTCTCTAAATGATTAATTTTTTCCAATAATCATTTGGCACAAATTACAATATTGACTACCTTTGTAGTGTTTTTGTTTATTATAAACGATTGAACAATGAAAAAGAATTTGATAAAAAGACTTCCAAAACAATGATGCGACTGCCAATTACAAGTTCGGCGTTGGTGTAGGCATAGAGGCTGAATACCGGTTTCTTGAAGGCATGGGCGTGGCATTAGGGGCCAGCTATCTTGTGCAAGGCATTAAGATGTCTAAAAAAAATGGAGAATATACACAAGTAAATAACGATTATATATGGACTCCCGTTAGGGGAAAAGCGCAAGAGGCAAAATTAAAGACGATACGAATTCCACTGCTTATCTGTTTGCACCCTTTAGAGAACGACCGATTGACGTTGAAGGCTGGTTGCCAGGCAGAAATCTTGATTGGTATGGGTGATAAGTATAAGAAGACGAGCCTTGGAGCACCTCTGGCTATTGCCTACTGCATTGATGACAGGCTACAGTTTGATTTACGCTATAACTTTGGCCTTACCGATATCCTGAAAGATGAGGCTACCAATGTCACCAGAGATTGCGTCGTATTATCTGCCGGCATCCGCTTTTGACGCAGGCATCGAAGGATTTTTTATTTTGCAAATTAATAATACAAATTCATTATGAAGAAAACAATGTTAATGCTTTCCCTGCTTCTGGCACTTGCTTCAGTTGTCACAAGCTGCGGGAATGACGAAGAACAAAATGTTGACCAGAACTTGGTTGGAAGTTGGAAGTTGGAACAGGTTGTCTACTATTCCAATAACTGGACGGATGTGCTAACTGTCATCGTTCCGGATTATGATGAGGTGTTCCAAATCACATCTTCGGGTAACTATCAGAGAGGCGTGAAAGGAAAGGAGGAAACAGGAAAGTTAGAAGTATCCGGCAATGTGATTTCGAGTAAGAATTGGCAATATGAATACGAAGTCAAAGATAACAATAAGTTGATATTTATTCTAATTTCCCTATAGGGAGATTTGGGGGGATCATGGGTCTTTGATTCAGAGGCAATCAGAGTGAAACGGTATCTATCCAGTCATGCTACGTGGTGGGGCGAATCAAAGACCTGTCCCCCTGATCTCTTTGTACTTTTGCAAGAGACAAGCCATTAATGCACATCATGAATATAGGTAAATTTCTATTAATAGTCTTATTAGCTGTTAGCGTCAGAACGACTGCTGCTGACAGTTTTACGCAAAACGGGCTGACCTTTTGTGTGACTTCAGACTCATTGAACACTGTGGAGATTATTTCCCGAGCCAATGCTCTGGCTGAGACCTGGAAGAATTTAGAGATACCAGCCACCGTACACTACGGCGAGAAAGAGTATCAAGTGACAAGCATAGCTGACGATGTGTTCTACATCACTCACCATTTGCAGACACTGAAAGTGCCAGAGAGCGTCACCCACATCGGTTCCCGTGCCTTCAGCTACTGCTACGAGCTACAGCATGTTGAGTTGCCATCCACTCTGACTGACATTAGTGACGGTTTGTTTGAAAACTGTACTAAACTCACAAAAGTGGTTATGTCAGATTCTGTCCACACTATCGGCAACCGAGCCTTCGCCTACTGTGAACAGTTAGAGCCCTTTGATCTCACTAACTCTGTCAGAACCGTGGGAGATTGTGCATTCATGTGTTGCTTGCAATGGACATCGGTCACATTGCCAGCTACAGTAGAGTATTGGGGAAGAAACGTTTTTCTAAACTGCATCAACCTGCGCACCGTAAACTTCGGGATGTCCTCACTCTACAGAGCTGCTGACATCTTGGATGCATGGGATCATGAGTACGACGTGTTCAACTTGCCTGCAAACATGTCCTATGTCGATATCGGTTGTTTGTCTGAGTTCAGAGGTTTGAAAGCCGTAAACATCGATCCAGCCAACGCCAACTATGCTACACGAGAAGGTGTACTTTATGACAAGACTATGAGCCAATTGCTATGGTACCCCAAGAACAAACAGGAAGAGACATTCATCGTGCCCGAAAGCGTCAAAAGCATATTCACGCTGAATGAAAATACGCATTTGCGTCAGATCACTCTTCCCGACTCGCTGCAAATCATTGCATCATACGCTTTTTCTGGAACACCTATTGAAAGCATTTCCATCCCAACAACAGTAACAGAGTTTGGCAATTACGTCTTTTGTAATTGCCCTACGTTAAAACATGTAGTTCTGAAGTGTCCGCTTTCCACTCTGCCAAATGGCACTTTTTCCGGTTGCAAGTTGCTGGAGTCCATAGAAGGTCTTGATTCTATTACATCTATTGGGTCGATGTGTTTCTACGAATCGGGACTGCGCAATTATAGTATTCCTGCATCAGTAAGTATCATTGACGGTTGGGCATTCGCACGTTGTCGCAACCTGAAGCAGATCTGTTTGCCTTCCCATGCACGTTACATTGGCAACGCGGCCTTTTTGGAATGTGAACAATTAGAAGAGATTACCCTGCCAGACTCGCTGCAATTTCTAGGAAACGGGGCATTCACGCAGTGCATGAAACTACGAAGTTTCAGCATTGCGGCAGACAATCCGAACTACTGTGATGTGGAAGGCGTACTTGCTGACAAGCATCACCAACGTCTCTTATATTACCCCACAGGCCGCACCGATACGCTTTACACAATACCAGGAAGTATTAAGCGTATTGGAGACGAAGCATTCTACAAGCAGCCCTTTCTGCGCACACTGGTGATGCATGCCAAGATAGACAGTTTGGGTGCTGGTGCACTGCATGACTGCCCGCAATTAAGCCGCATCACTGGGTTGCCTGCAGTACCACCTTATTACAACGATGGGACACGTATGATATCAGATTTCAATGCAGATGTATATGTGCCATTCGGTTCGCTCGAGGCTTATCAACAGGATTTCATGTGGAGTCAATATAGGCTTCATGAGGTCGATGCTGCAATTAACTCAGCCATTGTCTCCCCCATGCGCAATGATGTTTCCAAAATGGAAATTAGCCTTGATGGCATCATTCCGAAGCATGCCCACAGACGCGGTATCCATATCAGTAAAGGCAAGAAAATTTTGAGATAAAAAATACGTTGAGGGAATGTGATATTCTGAAAGATGACGCTACCAATGTCACCAGAGATTGCGTCGTATTATCTGCCGGCATCCGTTTTTGAAACGGGCATCGAAGGATTAACTGGACGGATGTGCTAACTGTCATCGTTCCGGATTATAATGAGGTGTTCCAAATCACATCTTCTGGTAACTACCAGAGAGGCGTGAAAGAAAAGGAGGAAACAGGAAAGTTAGAAGTATCCGGCAATGTGATTTCGAGTAAGAATTGGCAATATGAATACGAAGTCAAAGATAACAATAAGTTGATATTAGATTATAGGGGAGCACGGGTCTTTGATTCACAAGCTATAAAAAGGGGGCATTCAAACAAACAAATCATGCCAAGAAAGGAAACATAATAAAACAGGCATCATTTACGTTATGCTACGTGGTGGGGCGAATCAAAGACCTGTCCCCCTGATCTTTGCCCGCTTTTCGTTAGTTTGACGGTAAATACAAACCGATAACAGCAATTTCCCCCAAAAATATTTGGTTGATTCAATAAAAAGCCGTACATTTGCACCAACAGAACCCGCCACGCTTCCCGAAGACCAGCGAACCAGGGCGGGGCGTTTTTTTATA
>CACZZQ010000003.1 GCA_902785695.1 uncultured Prevotellaceae bacterium
GAGACGGCACTTGAATGGAACGGCACCGATTATCATCCGCTTAACGAGGTGCATGCCAACTACACGCTGTATCTCGGACGTAATCTGACGACAGAGGGCGAATGGTGTTTCTTCCCGGGTGTCACCAGCGTAGAGTTCGGCCCGCAGGTGACTGCCATTCCCAACAATTTGTTCTCTGGAGCGGAGTTGTCCAGCGTGAAAGTTCCCTGGCTTACACCTATTACCATCAACGAAAATGTCTTTGCAGATGGAGCCTATAGTTCTGCAACATTGTTTATCCCTGCAGACACTAAGGAGGCATATGCTGCAGCCAGTGTATGGAAGGACTTCACAAATGTTGACCACTGGTCAACGCTTGTGACTCTGACGGCTTCAACCCATGGTTCCATCGTTACTGCTGAGGCAACAGCCAGCAACGGCACTGAGCAGTATCGCCAGCCGAAGAACGATGCAATTATTTATACTTTAAATGCAGACACAGGCTATGAATTGACTGCACTGACCGACAACGCTGCTGCTGTAAGCCCACTCCCCGCACTCGGTGAAGCTCAAACACGTACCAATACTAGCGGTGAGGAGTTCGTAACACTCAATGCTACTTTCTCTGCCATCAACTACACCCTCGAATATGAACTCGCAGGCGGCACAGTGGCTTCTGCCAATCCCACTTCTTACACTATTGAGAGTGCAGCCATCACCCTGAATAACCCCACTCGTGAGGGCTATACCTTTGCAGGCTGGACGGGCACAGGGTTGGATGCTGCCACAACAGCAGTAACCATTGCCGCAGGCTCAACAGGTAACCGCAGCTACACCGCCACATGGACACCTATTATATATAATATTGCGCTCACGCTGAATGGCGGTACTGCAGACAATCCTGCTACCTATACCATTGAGAGCGCAGCCATTACCCTGAATAACCCCACTCGCGAAGGTTATACCTTTGCAGGATGGAAGCTGAACGGCGAGGGCGATGCAATGATGAGTGTGACCATCGTCGCAGGCAGCACAGGTAACAAGGCTTATACAGCCACTTGGACTCCCGTTAGCTACACTATCAGCTATGACTTGGCTGGCGGTTCTGTAGCTTCTGCTAATCCTACCAGCTACAACATTGAGAGTGAAGACATAACGCTAAACAATCCTACAAAGGATCATTATAACTTTGCAGGCTGGACGGGCACAGGGTTGGATGCTGCCACTGAAAGCGTTACCATCACTACAGGTTCTACCGGCAACCGTTCTTATACTGCTACATGGACAAAAAAGACCTACATGGTAACCATCACAGGTGGCGGTGTGACTGCCGATAACGATAATCCGCAGTACGGCGACGATGTGGTGATTACCATTGCCGCTGACGAAGATCGTACGCTGAACACGCTGACTGTGAACGGTGAGGATGTGACTGCATACGTGGTTGACGGGCAGTACACTATCCATAATGTTACTGGCAACGTGGTTGTTGTAGCTACCTTCAACGCTACCAAGGAGTTCATCACTCTTGCTCAGGGCGTGGGAACCTTTAGCTGCTCGCAGGACCTGAACTTCACGGGCAGTGAACTGAAGGCTTATATTGCTGCCGGCTATAACAAGAGCACTAATGTAACGCTTCTGGTACGCGTTTATGACGTTCCTGCTGGTACAGGCCTCTATCTGAAGGGTGGGGCTGGCGTGACCTATAAGATTCCTTACTCCACTTCACAGGCCTATTATGTGAATATGTTGAAAGCGAACCTCACTGCAGGATCGATTGACAAGACCGATGGCGACATGAGCAACTTCCTGCTTAGCAATGTGGATGGTGTTTATATGTTCCGTGCACCTTCTGATAAGGCAACGCTTGGCGCTCAGAAAGCCTACCTGCAGCTGCCCACCTCGTTTGTTCCTGCTTCCGCTCGTGCTATCAGTCTTGCCTTCGAGGATGATGAGACCACCAATATCAATGATTTTGAAATGTTTACCAATAGCAACGATCGTCTCTACAACCTGAAGGGACAGCGCATTGAGAAGGCTGGACGTGGCATCTATATCAAGAATGGTAAGAAGGTCGTAATAAAATAACTCTAAAGGATATGAAGTATATGAAGAAAATATATCAACAACCTGTCACAAGGGTACTGCTTATCAAAGCAGTCCCCCTGTTGTCGGGCTCCTATTTCCAAGAAGGAGAAACTGGAGATGGCGGAGGAATAGATCCTGGTACTGAGGTTAATACAGGATTGAGCCGACGCTATAATGTCTGGGACGAAGACGGAGAGGACTGTGATTAAGTTAAAGAAATAAAAAAGTGCAGTCCGTTTGCAGAAGATTTCGTAACTTTGTAAAACAAAAGAAGAAATAAGCGTATGGCACTGAATCTGAATAAGAACTTGAAGCTCTACTATTCCATCAAGGAGGTGGCAGAAATGTTTAACCTCAACGAGAGCACTTTGCGCTTTTGGGAAACAGAGTTCCCATATCTTAAACCAAAGACGGCAGGACCAAGCAAGGTGCGCCAGTATGCCGAAAAGGATATTGAGCTAATCAGGTTGATTCACAACTTGGTGAAGGTGCGCGGCTTTAAGTTGGCTGCTGCTAAGAAAATCATCAATTCCAACCGTGATGGTGCCAACAAGAAAGCAGAGGTGCTGACGTGTTTGATGAACGTGCGTGATGACCTGCAGGCGTTGAAAAAACAACTAGACGGACTACAATAAAAAATGGCATCCATTATGGGTGCCATTCTTCGTTTCTTTGAAAAACCTTTTCCAGTGTTATCTCTTTTGCTTCTTTCTTGCTGAGTTGATGACTCCAAGTGACGCGTTTGTCAATGGCTGCCCCTTCGCCGGTGTTTTCAAACTCCAGATAGCGGGCTGTCTGTTCGCGCTCTTTCTGCCAGTGGTGCCAACCCTCTGGTCGGATCTGACTGGGCAGGGTGCAGTGCATGAACAGCGTGTAGCCATAGTCGCGCCAAGGACGGCCTAAATAGACTTTCGTTACATTGTCAGCAGCGGTTATCGTACATTGATTGAATACATAGCCGAAGGGAATGTGCTTCGGTGTTGAGGCTGCCGTGATGTAACTGTTAGCCTTGCAATGAATGGCGCATTGCTGAAACCATGCTGTCGAGGGACCAAAGATGAAGTCGGTGGTGCCTTCGATATAGCAGTGGTCAAAGTAAAGGCGCGTACCTTCCATACCAGTGTAGATGGTGTCCTGATGGCCCAGGAATCTGCAGTTGATGAACTTCAGACAGTCGCCCTGAGTATGCAGGGCAACGGCTTGGCCTAATCGGGCGGCATTATTTTCTATTGTCAGGTTCTTGAATGTGATGTGGTTGGCTTCCACTTTGACGGTGAAAGTGCGGAAAGTGCCCATGCCTTTGCCGGTTTCCGGGTAAAGGATGTTTGCATGGTCATCATAGGTGATGATGGTCTCATCACGACTCTCGCCGCAGAGCTCAATGTTCTGCACCCACTGCGGAATGATGAGCTTTTCTTTGTAAATGCCCTTCTTGATGTAGATAACCTTATGGTAGTCCATGAAGGCACGACACACCTCTATGGCATCTGCAATATTGCGAAACTGGCCCGTACCGTCGCGTGCCACGACTATCGTATCAGGATTGTCGTAGGGTGAAGCAGCATGGGCAAAGCCTGCCAGCAGCGTAAAGATGATAGTTTGTAGTAGTCTGTTCATAATTTGTATTATAGGATTTGTGAAATCTCTTTCAAATCATCAACTTCCTTGAGCTTGTCAATAATTTCTGCCACATCATCGCGGTCGTGAACGCGCAGGTCTATGATGCCGTCGAAGATGCCGTCTTCCGTGGTGAATGTCAGTTTGCGTATATCAACGCTCAACTGGTTGGAAATCACGCGCGTAACCTCGTTGACCAGTCCTCGACGGTCGATTCCGCCAAGTCGTATAGTAGCATCAAAGAACAGTTTCTTGTGCATATCCCATTTGACATCAAGAATACGATTGCCATAACTGGCTTTCAGCTTGTTGGCTATGGGACAAGTACGTTTGTGAATCTCTATGCGGTTGCGGTTATCGATATAGCCCAACGTGTCATCACCAGGAATTGGGTGACAGCAATCTGGGAAGAGATATTGGTGGATGTTCTCCTCGTTGATGTATATGGGCTTCTTTCGGTTAAACTTCTCAGGAACGACAAACAGTTTTTGTTGTTCCTCTTGCTTTTCTTCCTCTTCTTTCTTGGCTTTTACGAAGGGGACGTATTTACGCCAACCTCCACCTGTGTTCTCTGTCTTTTTCTTGTTTTTACCTTTCAACTCGTCAATATCCTTCTCACCGAGCAGGATGGTATTCTCGCCAATGCCTTGGAAAAGTTCTTCTCGACGTTGAACATCATGGAAATGACACAGACGGTCGATGATGGCAGGTGTCGACTCAAAGTCGTTTTTTTCAAGCCATTCTTCCAGTCGTTCTTCACCCTTTTTCTGTATGTCTCTGCTGGCTCGGCGGAGGATGGCCTGAATTTTTGCTTTTGCCTTTGCCGTTGTCACAAAATTAATCCATGATGGTTGCACGTGGTGAGACTTTGATGTAAGAATCTCCACCTGATCACCACTCGCCAATCGGTGACTTAACGGCACCAACTTATGGTTTACCTTAGCTCCGATACAGTGAGAACCAAGGAAGGTATGGATAGAGAATGCGAAATCGAGCACTGTGCAATCTGCAGGCATGGTCTTGATTTCACCTTTTGGTGTGAAAACAAAAATCTCACTGGCAAATAGGTTGAGCTTGATGGCATCAAGGAAGTCCATGGCATCGGGCTGTGGATCATCCAGTATTTCCTTGATGGTATGAAGCCATTCATTAAGCTCGGTTTCGTCTTCAGTAATCAAATCATCCTCACTGACTCCCTCCTTATACTTCCAGTGAGCAGCCAATCCTTGTTCTGCAACCTCGTCCATACGGTCTGAGCGAATCTGAACTTCAATCCAAAGTCCCTGTTTCGACATCAGTGTGACGTGCAAGGCTTGATATCCATTGGCTTTAGGCTGGTTAAGCCAGTCACGTATGCGGTCAGGGTTTTTCTTGTATATCTTGGTCAGTGCCACATAGATGTTCCAGCATTCATTGATTTCCTCCTCGCGTACCTTAGGCGTGAAGATGATACGTACAGCCAGGATATCGTATATCTCGTCGAATGTCACATGCTTCTTCTGCATCTTACTCCAGATAGAGTAGGGAGTCTTCACGCGTTCCTTAATCTCGTATTGGAGTCCCATTTTCTGCAGAGCGGCCTCGATAGGCTGAATGAATTCATCGAACGACTTGTGGCGTGACAGGCGTGTCTCTTCCAGTTTCCGCTCAATGGTGGCATATTCCTCAGGATGTTCAAAACGGAAGCTCAGGTTTTCCAACTCTGATTTTATTTTATACAAGCCAAGACGGTGAGCCAGAGGTGCATAGAGGTAGAGTGTCTCGCCAGCTATCTTGTATTGTTTGTTGGCTGGTTGCGAATCGAGCGTACGCATATTATGCAGTCGGTCGGCTATTTTGATGAGGATCACTCGGATATCTTCACTCATGGTGAGCAGCAGTTTCTTGAAGTTCTCTGCCTGAGCTGATGCCTGTTCGCCAAAGATACCACCACTGATTTTTGTCAACCCGTCTACGATTTGCGCAATCTTCGGACCGAACATATTGGAGATGTCCTCTACGGTATAGTCGGTATCCTCCACTACATCATGAAGTAGTGCAGCACAGATGCTGGTAGAACCCAGTCCAATCTCAGAGCACACTATCTGTGCTACCGCTATGGGGTGCATGATATATGGTTCGCCCGACAATCGCCTAACACCTTTGTGTGCCTGCCGGGCAAAGTTGAATGCTTTGGCTATCAAATCAATCTTCTGGCGATGACGCGAGTTCTGATAATCATTAATCAACTTCTCATAGGCTTCGTTGATCAGTTTGTCGTCAGCGGCTTCTTGTTCAATCAATTTCTTCTCTTCGTCAGTCATAATCGTCCTCCTTTATTCCTCCTTTTATATATAATAATAATGTGTAGTGTTATCGCACTCGTATTTGTTGTCCGGCACGTATATTCGAACTGCGCAGCCCATTAAGACTCTTCAGCTTGCTTATCGTAGTGCCATATTTTTTCGCAATGCTGCCTAAGTTTTCACCTTTGCGTACCTTATGGCGTTGTGTTCCTAGTTTTTTACGATTTGTTGTACGCTGTTCTTTTTTCACCGTAGCATTGTCCACCTCCACTACCATACGCTTATCAGTATTAGCAGTCATTGCGTAGATAGAGTCCTGGTTGTCAATAAACAGTGCCACATCACTGATTGGCAGGCGGATGGGTGAAGGACTGGTGGCCCCGGGTACCACATCACGCTTATAGGCTGGGTTTAATGCCCTTAGCATATTGATGTCGAAACCGCATACATCGGCTATTTGGCTAAAGTTTAAATTGCGGTCTACCATCACTGTATCGGTCTTTGTGGGCAATTTGCTTTCCATTGGGCAGATGTTATGCTCACAGTAATAGGTCATGGCATAGTTTGCCGCAATGAAAGCCGGTACATAGCCTCGTGTTTCTTTGGGCAAATATGGATAGATTTTCCAGTAGTCGCGCTCTCCTCCTGATCGGCGTATGGCTTTATTGATAGTCTCCGGCCCGCAGTTATAGGCAGCAATCACCAGATTCCAGTCGCCAAAAATATTGTATAGATCACGGAGATAACGGGCAGCGGCATAGGATGACTTCACGGGATCGCGACGTTCGTCAACCAAGCTGTTGACGGTCAGTCCGTAGGCTTTGCCTGTGGTTAACATGAACTGCCACAAGCCTGTGGCACCTGCACGTGATGTCACGGTAGGATTAAGTGCCGACTCAATGATGGGCAGATATTTCAGCTCAAGTGGCAGTTGATACAGGTCTAAGGCCTCTTCAAATACTGGCATATAGAAATTGGATGCACCCAGCATATAGCTGATAGATCGGCGCAACCGTCCTGTGTATCGGTCAATGCATTCCTGTACAATCTCATTGTGGGGCATTTCCATAATGGTAGGCATACGGTGCAGGCGGTCTATATAGACCTGCGTGTCGAAGGTGGGATTCTCGTCCTTAGTCTGACAGTCGTTGTCTATTGCCAGAAATGTCTTTGACATATACTGTCCCAACAGACTGTCTATACTGTAAGTCATGGCTTCTGGGAAGTCAATATCGTCATCTTCGGTCTGTGCCCATGAATGATTGATGATGGTGCAGAGTAGTGATACTATAATCAGGTATTTTTTCATTGTGTCAGTTTAAAAATTTATACTACAGTTCACGCCCAATGAGGTGGCATACAGTGGATTGACTGATGACTTGTTGTTGATGACCGTGGGTCGTACCTTCAAGCTCAGATCTTTTGAGATGTCAAATGATGAGAGTTCTGCGTCAACGTATGCGTCAATCACAGAAACGGCATAGATGCCAATCATGCAGAAGAAGCTCAAGTCGCGCCAACGGCGGTATTTGTCTTTACGGCTTTTGAATATCTGCTTGTAACGCTCTTCGTTGGCAGGAGTGATTTGTCTTCCTAAGTGCAGGAACTTATTGTAACTGGCAGTGCCAGGATCGTCATCCATGATGTCGAGATAGGCTTGTGAATAGTCCTTGTACATCATGTTATTCCATATCATGGCATAGATACATCCCACGAATCCACCATATACAATAGGCAGTTTCCAGTATTTGCGGTTGTAAATCTGTCCGCCGCCAGGTATGACGAGTGCCAGCCATAGTGCACGCTGAGGGTTTGGCCGCCATGTATTCCAATCGCGTTCCACCTTCAGTGGCTTCTCATCTTTAACGAATGTCAGCGTGCCTTGTTCCAGAGAATCTCGCACTGCCGTCGTGTCTATCGGCATGGCGTTATACATCGAGTCAATGGCCATGATGATAGAGTCGGAAACTTCGACTTGTGCAGAGACAGATAAAGGTAAAAAGGTAAGTAGGTAAAAAAGGAATCCCTTTCCTACCATTGTTAGCCTTTTATATACCTTTATTGTATTCATCTTCTTAGTTTCAATTACTTTTCCAACAGGCTGATGATGCGATTCATCTCTTCCTCGTTGGCAAAGGCAATGCTGATTTTTCCACCGCCTTTGGGTGAACAGGTTAGTTGAACTTTTGCGTTGAAGATTTCCGACAGACGGTTCTTGCGTTCATTCAGGTCGGCAGAGAGTGGTGTCTTTGTGGCAATGCGGTTGTGGGCGGTCTTGATGTCTTCGCCACTCTTCAGTGCCTGCACCATTTCCTCCACCTTGCGTACTGAACATTGGTTCTTCTGCACCTCCTTGAACAACTTCAGCTGCATTGATGGCGAGTCGATGGAGAGAAGTGCGCGAGCATGTCCCATGTCTATCTCGCGGTTCTTCAGTGCCATCTGTATCTGTGCGGGCAGTTTCAGGAGTCTCATATAGTTGGTCACTGCCGTACGGCTTTTGCCCACACGCTCCGAAATCTTTTCCTGTGTCATTCCGCTGGCTTCAGCCAAGTGCTCATACGCCAGTGCTATCTCGATGGCGTTAAGATCCTCGCGCTGGATGTTCTCTACCAATGCCAGTTCCATGACACTCTCGTCGCTGGCAGTGCGGATATAGGCAGGAATGTTTGTCAGTCCAGCACGCTGAGATGCGCGCCAGCGGCGTTCGCCTGCGATAATCTGATAGCGGTTTTCGCTAACTTGGCGCAGTGTAATGGGAGCTATGATTCCCATCGTCTGTATACTGTTGGCCAGTTCTTGCATGGCTGTCTCGTCGAACTCCCTACGTGGCTGATCGGGATTAGGCTCTATCTGCTCTATGGGAATCTCGCTCAGGTTTGATGATCCCTGCGTCTTTACCTCGCTGGTATCAATCAGGGCATCCAGGCCACGACCGGTGCTTATCTCGTCCAGGCCTCTACCCAGAACGCTCTTATCGAATTTCTTTCTTACGGCCATGACTTAATTGTTTTTATTGATGATTTCCTTGGCCAGTGCCAAGTGGTTCTTACTTCCTGTTGAGTCAGCATCGTAGAGAATCACAGGCAGACCATGAGATGGACTTTCCGACAATTTGACGTTACGTTGGATAACAGTCTTGAACACCAATTCCTGGAAATGGCGCTTCACCTCATCGTAAATCTGGTTGGCCAGACGCAGGCGTGAGTCGTACATCGTCAGCAGGAATCCTTCAATCTCAAGTTTCGGATTCAGCTTTGACTTGATGATCTTGATGGTATTCAGCAGTTTTGAGATACCTTCCAGTGCAAAGTATTCACACTGTACAGGGATGATGACAGAATCGGCTGCCGTCAGCGAGTTCACAGTGATGAGTCCCAGAGATGGTGAGCAGTCAATGAGGATGTAGTCGTATTCATCGCGAATAGGGTCGAGCAGTTTCTTGATGACTCTCTCGCGATTGTCCAGATTCAACATCTCTATCTCGGCACCTACCAGGTCAATATGACTTGGAATGATATCGAGTCCTTCGATATCAGTTGTATAGATGGCCTCACGCACATCAGTATGGTTGATGATGCACTCATAGAGTGAACAGTCCACTTCTTTAAGGTCGACACCCAGACCGCTTGAAGCATTTGCCTGTGGGTCGGCATCTACTACCAGCACACTCTTTTCAAGTGTTGCCAACGATGCGGCAAGGTTGATGGTTGTAGTGGTCTTACCCACGCCACCTTTCTGATTCGCTAATGCAATGATTTTTCCCATTTCAATCTTTCTCCTTTAGATTTGAATTGCAAAGGTACATATTTTCCGTGAAACAGTGATTGTTTCACTTAATTTATTTTGATAATTTTAGAAAAACAGTGCTACCAATACATTTTTAAATGCGAATGATACATTTTCAAGGGCGAAAACAAAAAAAAATTCGTACTTTTGCACCAGAATTATATAAAACCTAAGATTATGAACAGAACAATTTACTCTTTCTTCGTTGCGTTATTGCTGTCATTAGTCTCTGTACATGGGATTTCTGCACAGGAACGACGCCCTGTTGACAGCCAGCATCCGCTGTGGTTTATTCATGTTGACGTGTGGTACAAGGCCGACCCTCAGAAGATTATCGACCTGATACCCGACGAGGTAAAGCCTTATGTGTGCTTGAACTTGTCGCTGTCATGCCAATACGACAAAGATTTGAACATCTATAAGATGCCTCAGTATGCCTTCCAAACCTACAAGTCGTGGGGTACTGTATGTCAGCAAAACGGTATGTGGTTTACCTGTCAGCCGGCATCAGGTGGTCATACCCATATTCAGGATAATGATCTTGTGACGTTTGAGTATTTCTTCAAAAGGTTCCCCAACTTCCTTGGTTGGAACTATGCCGAGCAATTCTGGGGATTCGATGAAGGTGGGGATATGTCCTCAAGTCCGCAGACTACTCGATGGGCTCTATTTGCCAATTTGGTGGAAATGTCGCATAAATACGGTGGTTTCCTTACAGTCTCGTTTTGTGGCAATATCTGGAGCCATCCGCTTAATCCTATAGGTGAACTGAAACGCAACAACAAGTTCCTGAATGCTTGTAAGAAATACCCTGAGGCTATGCTCTTCCTCTATAAGTATACGACCTCTTCGTGTTTCTATAACAACGAGAGCGTATCCTTTGGTCCCTTTATCTCGGGTTTGACCAAAGCTTATGGCGTGCGCTATGACAATTGTGGATGGAATGGTGCTTTAAGTTCTATTCTTGGCGAAAATCATGGTAAGAAGTATCCTGCTGCCGCTGGCATTGGCACTGTGATGGAGCAGACCTGTGTCAATGGCGGCTCTGTATGGGACGGCCCTGAACTGACGTGGAATGAGGAGTGCTTTCACGAAGTGAGTCAAACAGAGGTTAATGGCTATAAGCGTCGTAGATGGGAGCGTTTCAAGAATTTCAATGGCGTGTGGCTCGATATGTTCAGTAAGATTATTGACGGCACGCTGTATATCCCCTCTCGCGAGGAGGTAGTTGGAAAGACTAAGATTGTTGTAATAAACAATGTAACCAGCGGTAGTGATGAGGATAAGTATGCCGCATGGGGCGACCTTTACGATGGGCTGTATAAGCAGAACGATCCTTTTAATCCCGGTAACGGACAGTGGATGAGCAATTACTGCTATTTCAAGAAGACAGGCCGTTACGGTGCCATCCCTGTGGTTACGGCTCTCTATGATTCCATTGCGAAAGCCATTCCAGTGCAGGTGAAGAAATCGCAGCGTACTTCTGTATGGAGCTCACAGACAAAGAAGGTGAATGCGTTCAATGAACAGTATCCCGCCGTTTCTAAAGGCAATCTCTATGTGAACCGCTATCGTAATCAGCTCGTCACATATACCCCGTATTCCTATCTTAATAGTAAGACTACGGCCTCAGCTGACATTCCCCTTCAGTATAATACCTGCGATACGTTGCAGTTGCAATACGACAAACTTTCATCGGGACTTATTCGTGAATATGCCGACCATATCGACTTTTATCTGAACAACTACCGCAGTGACTCTACCACACAGCGCACCGATATCATCACTATCAAGGGTGCTAAGGAGAAGCCTACCTATACGATGAAGAAGCATAAGGTAGGTACGACTACTACTTCCGGTAGTGCGACAGAAGTCTATTCAGATAGCGTATATACCCTTACAGTGAAACATAACGGTGGCTTGGATCTGACAATCAACTGCGCAGGAAATAATGATCGTTCAACCGCTACGGATACGATACCGATGCAAGCCCTGTCGATTCCCAAGCAGCCAGAGCTTTATCGCGGCCCTGTTATCATAGAGGCCGAGGATATGGACTTCAAGAATATCAAGTCGTGTGTTACAGACCCATACGGTTGGTATCGCAGTGTGCGCGGACATGCAGGCAATGGCTTCGCAGACATGGGAACAAACACTACAGGTGCTTTGTGCCATAATCTGAAACTGAAAGAGGGGCAGACGGGCGACTATACGATTTTTGTACGCTATACCTGTGCTTCAAAAGCAGGCAACATCAAGGTGATGCTGAACAACAAGACTCAGACCGTAGCTTGTGCGAAGACCACAACCAACGAGTGGCGACTGGTAAGTGTTAAAGGCACTATGGAGGAAGGGACCAACTCGTTGGTTATTACCAACACAGGAGGCTTACCCATGTATATCGACCAAGTTATCTATCAGCCCGATGATGTGGAAATGATGAAATACGACATCAGTGTGAAGGAAGTGGCTAATGGTAGTGTGGTCTGCGACAAGGCTGAGGCTGCCGAGGGCGATACAGTGACCCTTAGCATTCTGCCTGCAGAAGGCTACAAGCTGAAAGAACTGAAACTGGTCAACTCCGTTTTCTATACTCTGGGCAAGACAATTCCTGTACCTTCGAACGCTACGGAGGTGAAAGTAGTGATGCCTCATGACAACATGACCATCCAGCCCACTTTCACTGAGGCCGACGGTATCTACAAACTCGACTTTACAAATGTGCAGAATGGCGGTTTCCCAGAAGGATGGAGAGCTACCGATGGAGAGACTGTTCATGAGTATCCACAGTCGTTTGGCTCAGGTGGAGGGGCTCGCTCTTTCGTTGGATTCACTGGCTATCAGGGCAAGGCACTCTATTGGCGTACTACCAGTGCCGACTATGGTAAGCAGACCAATTATCCCTTGCAACTGGAACCTGGAAACTATAACCTGACTTTTGCGATGGCTGCATGGAAGGGAACGCCAAAATACAAAGCTCAGATTACCGATGCCGCTACCGATACAGTAGTTGCTGCTTCTGCCATTCTATCGGCATCACCTAATGCCAACGGCAGTACGTCTGCCAATCTCTCGTCGGCTGTCAAGCGTACCTTGCCGTTTACTATTGAGAAACAGGGAAAGTATGTTATCCTCTTTACGAATAATAATGCGGGCAATATGGACGAGTTTCTACTTCTGGATTGTAAGATCAGCCAGGCAACTCCCACTGGAATACGCTCTGTTGATGTGGTGAACATTATGGCTGAGGGTATCTACAGCCCATCAGGCCTGCGCCGTGAGTCGTTGCAACGCGGAATGAACATCATCGTCAATGCAGATGGGCAGAAACGGAAGGTACTTGTAAAATAAAGTGAGTCGCCTTTCGAGGCGACTCACAATAAATAAACGATAAGTATGCCATTTACGATGCGTAAGTAGGCCACTTACGAAAAAAAGTAGGCCACTTATGAAAATAAGTAGGCCACTTACGATGCGTAAGTGTGCCATTTAGAAATCCCAGTCCTTCAGCACCTGTGAACGGGACGTACTTTCGACCTTATCCTCAATCTCATCGGGCAGGTTGCAGAAGAAATCTATACCCGTCAACTCTTCCAGCCGGTCAATGTTGACAACATATTGGCTAAGGTCACGAGACTGGTCGCTGTTCTTATGTTCAATCCAGAATCCCAAAGCTTTGTATTGCCCGTTATCATACTCGCAGAGGATAGCCATGAAAAAATAGCGTGGGATGATGAGACCCGATGATGTGGTACCCAGTGTCTGCATGGTGTTGTCGATAGTACCGCCTTTAGCTACATAGAGACGGTCGCGAAACTTATTAGTGTTCCACTTTTTGCGCAACTGTCCTTCCATATCTGCCCATACACCTGCATTAAAAATATTGCGTTGAGGCTGCATATTCGAAATATAGAATGTCTGCATGTTGGCTTCATAGCTGTATTGACGGTCAGCCGAAGGGCAGATATGTCCGTGATCATAGCCGGATCCCCAATAGGGGTCGAACTGGAAACGATCGGCAGATGGTATGTTTGGGTCTTGTGGGTAGCCGTTGGTTTGGGTGTCGTAACGGCCGACATTTCCACCTGAGTTTCCAGAATACATCTGGTAGCAGGACCATCGCTGTGACTTTTTGTCACAGTCCCATTCCAGTGAGTAGTTGATGCCGTACATATCACCGGTACGATAAGTGACCACGATACTGCGACCGCCTTTCACCTTCGGGAACTCCAGTCGTGCCAAGTCGGCATTTCCCGTAGTGTCGTTCTTGTTGGCATTCGGGGAATTGGAATAATCAGTCTTTTCGGTTTTAAAATAATAGTTGTCATCATTGCAGGCCGTGAAGCCAATAGCCAAAGTAATGCAACAAGATACGAAAATGGTGTTCAAGAATCTTTGTTTCATGTGGATAGCGTATGGGGGGTGAAAAGGTGCGTTATGCAAATGAATTATTTGTTTTCAGACAATAAAAGGCTGCAATCTTTGACAAAGCAGCCTTTTTTTTATCTATGGGTCTGGACTTACTTCTTGGTTAGAACAGCATCATCAACAAGCACATCCTTGCCAGAAGAATAATTGGACTTCTTGGGGTTCATAACCACAAGGCATACTGTTGTTTCTGCTGAAAGGGTAAAGTCGTAGCTTATCTGCTGCCATCCGCTATTCAGTGTAGCATAGTCGCCATATTGATAAGATCCGCTTACTTGATTGTCTACTACGACGACATAGCCTGGTCGAACTTGTGCAAGATCTTCTGTGGTGGGCTTTACCCAGAATGAGAAAGTATAGGAACCAGCAGCCAAAGTGATTTCCTGAGAGGCAAGGCGTACATTTGAACTTTCCTTACCATTGACATTGCATGAGTAGCTGCCACCATGAGCATCTGTGCTCTGAGAAAGTGTTGCAGAACTTGCAGTAGAAGCAGACTTCCATCCTGTGGGAATACTTTCAGACCATGTCTCAAAGTCACCATTGGTTAGTGAGCTGGCTGTTTCTCCACCACCTTGCTCGTTACCACCTTGCTCGTTGTTTCCTTGTTCACCACTCTGTCCGTTGAGGGTGATAATACTACTGCCTGTTGCTATTTCAGGTGTGACAACCTCGTTCTTAACAAACTTCTGTAGTTTACCCTTGATGACTACTACATCATTAACTTTTATCTCGTCTTCTGAAGTGAATTGCTCGCCATTGAGATACTTGCCGCGGAAGACGGTGAGCTCGTTGTCAACACCTTCGTCAGAGATGATATAGGTTGCATTGCCATAGCTGGTAGAAACTTCTGTGATAGACTTGATCTTACCTTTGACGTATGCCTCGGTTTCTGTGGTGCTACCATCTCTAAGGCCATTGATGATAGTCAGCGCAGCTGCTACTGTGATAGGATTGTTTGCAGTACCCATCTCGTTACTTGGAGGTGTGCTGCCACCGTCATTGGTAGCTTTTCCGTTGACAGTAACGATATAGGCTGCGCTCTTGCCAGCAGTCTCGGGAGTATTGCCGTTGTAGTTGTATATAGGACCATAGACCACAACCACATCACCCTTCTTGATAGAGAAACCGGCAGGCAGTTTCTCGCCATTAGAACCAGCTACCTGGAAGCACTTGAACTTAGCACCGTTCTCAGCATCAGCGATGTCGAACGTGACATTACCGTAATTGCCATCAGCAGTGGCCTCGCTCTGGGCAATACCTGTTACGTAGTACTTCTCGTTTGGTACAGTCTGACCGATTGCCTTACACTTGGCAATAGCAGCAGCAACATTGAAGGGGTCTGCCGCAGTTCCGGTACCCTTGGCCTCGCCAGTAGGCGTCTCGCTGCTACCACTGTCTGTGCTCAGTCCGTTGACGCTGACCACATAGGCAGCTCCCTTACCTACAGTCTCGGGGGTCTTACCGTTGTAGTTGTAGATGGCACCATAGACCACTACTTCGTCACCCTTGTTAAAGACGAAGCCATTAGGCAACTTCTTACCGTCGGTACCTGCTACCTGATAGCATTTGAATTTATCGCCACCCTCGGAATCAACGATGTCGAATGTAGCATTACCATAAGTATCATCGGAAGGTGTTGTCTCTGCGACCTTACCCTTGATGTAATATTTCTCGGTGGACTCTGTGTTGCCAATTTCCTTACACTTCTCGATGGCTGCAGCCACGTTGAATGGGTCGGCTACAGTGCCGCTTCCTTCAGGAGTAACAACGGTTGTTCCTCCATTTCCTCCACCTCCATTATCTCCTTCGTCGAAGACATCGTATGGGGCAGGTACGTCTTCACAGGCTGTAAATGTCATGGCAGCGCATGTAAGTGCCATGAAGCTAAATAGAATTTTTTTCATATCGATAGTTTTTTTAGTTACTTATTTATTGAAGGGTTCGTCGGTAGCTGCATCGCGTATGTCGCTGGTCTTGCGGATGCTTATCTGCCAGTCGTTGTTGAAACGTGTGGCGATGCCGTAGATGTTGCAGCTAATCTTTTGCTTGTTCTCAGTGTCATAGGGCAGAATCATAGAGGCAAAGTCGGCATAGCTGCTGGTGCGCACCACCACTTTGTAGGTGCTACTACCTTTTCCCTTGTTGGGGAACTGATCCAACTGTACGCTGTAATAGTTGCTGCCAGACGATATGCCGTTGATGAACTTGGTCTCGCCATTGGCAATGGTGAAGGTAACGCCTTTGAGCACTACCAGTTTGCCTACGTTATCGTTCTTGCCGTCGAAGATGTCGTTGCAGATAGTCTTGAAGTCGGTGGGCTCAATGGCTGTAGCATCGGGGTTACCCAAGAGCTTGAAGTGCTTGTCCCAGATATCCTTCGACATACGCCCAATACTGCCGTTATAGGGAGCACCAATCTCTGGCGTTGATCCGTATCCGCCTACATAGAGGCCTTTCATGTCAATCAGGATTTCCTGACCCTCTGCCAGATAACCGTTCAAACCGCCTTGGTTCACCGCCACGATAAGAGCACCTGTCTCGTCTTGAATGGCAAACTGCTTATAGATGTTGCCGCCCAAGTCATTGCCAGTGACGCGTGCCTTGATTTTTATATCCTTTGACACCAGAACGCAGCCGTTGTTCTCGAAAGCTTCTTTGTAGTCAGCGTCAGCCTTCAGCTCGGCAATAGTGATCAGGCCTTCTTCGGTAATGCTGTTGTTTCCGAAGGGCGCACCGTCACTGAAGCTGGGTACATCCCAGTCGCCGTCCTGGCAGGCGGTGAACAGTGAGCAGAAGAGTGCTAATAATAAATAATGTATCTTCTTCATAGTCGTCATCATGTTTAGAATTTATACGAAATTATCAGCATACCGTTGAAGCCGTTAGCATAGAACTTCTTGGGGCTGTCCTTGAACGAGTAGGTACGAATGGCATTGCCTTCCTCGTCCTTGTCGCGTCGGTTCTGCTCCATACCGCCAGTCACAATGCTAAGATTGTTCAGAATGTTGGTCAGCATCAGATTGATGCTCATTGAACGGCCGTGTTTCAGATAGATACTCTTGCCGATTGAAGCATCGAGCATGAAGCCGCCCTTGCCCTTAGCCTGCTCAATCTCGTCCTGTGGAATAACCTTGTTGCCGTCGGCATCCTCTTTGAAGTCACCGTAATAGCGAACGATGGGCGAGTAATACAGGTAGATGCGGTCGTAGTAGTTACCAATGAGGTCGAGGAACCAGCCGCCAGTGTGGTAGCTTAGGTCGATGCTGGCTGCTGTGAGTGGTGTGCTGCCTTCGCGCATACCCATGTTCAGACAAACATCGTCCTTGTACTTCTTACCGTCATCAGAGAGCATATAGCGCACCTTTGAGTTGTTGGTGTATTGTGCGTCGCTGATAGTACCCAGGGCCTTGATGTTGAACGAGCTCGAAACCTTGAAATTCAATCCCAGCTCAGCACCGATATATTCCTTGGAGATACCTGTCAGCGAAATGTATGAGAACGAGTTCTGGATGTCGCTGTAAGCCATCGAATATTCGCTTACATCATCCAGACGGCTGAGATATGTGTTCAGGTTTGCTTTCAGCCATGATGTTGTCAGCTGGTAGCCTATTTCAGCAGAGAATATCTTCTCGTTCTTCAAGTTGGTGGTAAAGTCGTTGTTCACCTGAGGAGCTGAGAATGCATTACGTGCCTGAGGCGCTTTGAACTCATAGCCAGTACCAAACGTGACGATGTTGCCGGGGGCTATCTGATGCTGGATACCAGCCTTGACACCACCATCCAGGAACTTTGCCGTCTTGCTCTTGCCATACGAGTTGTCGGCAGCCAGACCGTTGCGCATCTTACCGTCGCGCTGTATGGTGGTACCGCCGATGCGTCCGCTAACGAAAACGTGCGACATGTTGGCATCGATAGACCAGGTAGCCCATGCGTTGGCTTTGTTCACATTAATATTATAGTCGTAACCGAAGCGGTCACCAACCTTAATCTGTGTGTTGGCAGGCTGGTTCATGTCGTAGCGCACCTCATCGGAGTTCTCGGCATAGGTGCCAATGGCATACGTATTGAGGTTACGGAAGCTGGTAGCACCAAGCAGGTCTTCCATTGTCTGGTAGTGCATACCCTTGTTGGTAGAAAGGTTAATGCCTGCGCTGAGGAACTGGTTCTTCTTCAGTTGCTTCTGTATGGTTGACGCCAGGCTGAATGACAGCTGGTCATCGTGGTAAGCTTGCTGGTAGTACATGGCATCAGCGCCCTGTGCCGAAGCCATCTTATTGGCATAGTAAAGACGGTCCCAGTTAATCTGACGATTGGCTTTCGATGCACTCAGATAATTGTAGGCCGATGACCAGTTAGTGAAAGCTACATCACTACGGTCGCCTTCAAATGGACTCCATACATCATAGAAGTAGCTTGGCATTAAGCTGTAATAGTCAGGGGCGGGATTCGTCGAATTATTGTACTGAAGACGGGTGCTGCTATACATCGAGTACTTACCCAACAGCGAGGTCACCAACTTCGTTTCATCATCGATATTCCAGTCCCATGTTAGCAGAGCAGCAGGTGCGAAGTCTTTAATGATGCGTGAGTTGCGCTTCTTGCCGTCCTGATAACCCCAGTTGGGATTGTAGAAGCGGCTGTTGGCAATCCAGTACATTTCATCGGTAGAGGCAGCCTGTGCGCCGCGCTCGGTGGGGTTACCCCATGTTACGAGGCTCAGTGAGTGGTTGTCGAAAAGCTTCTCCACACCGAAGAAGTAACTCAGTGCGTTGTAGAACGTACCTTCGATGTTGGCTGTCTCCATGTTAGCCCAACGGTAGGTGAGGCTTCCTGTATAGGCCCATCCCTTCTCGGTAACGCCAGAGTTATAGGTGTACATGGCGCGTACTGTGTAGTTGCGGTTAGAACCTGCCAGTGACAAGCGCTGTCCTGTAGCAAACGATGACGGACGGAAGTTGTAATTGTTCGAGCCGCCCATACCACTCATAGCAAAGCGGTTATCCTCGAAAGGTAGAGCAGACTCTTGTGAGCGTGTCTGATTGTTCAGTCCCCCCACAAAAGAATAGCGGAACTCACCGCGCTCGACATCGTTCACGGGATTGCCGTTAATATAGATGTCGTTGTACTTCGAGCCGAAGGCGCGATACTTGAATCTGGCGGGACTGAAACGGTAGCCCACCTCACTCGCATACACATTGCGGTTGGACGATATCAATGTGATGTTTTGACCCACATTGTCATCATCGCCCAACTGTGCCTCGGTGAAAGTGAATGTCTGCTCGTCCTGTAATGCTTGAGCCAGAGAGTCAATCTCCTGAGCCATCACGGCAGGTGAACAACACAAAGCAATCACCGCAAGTTTGAGTTTTTTATTCATAGAATTTAAGATTAGTAATTACATCTTTTTAGTTTGTGCAAAGATACGTCAAAAAAATGAAATGGCAAAGTATTTTGTAAAAAACTTTTCACTAACATAAAAATGTGTTGAAAATAGTATTGTTTATTATTTTTTTTGTATCTTTGCACACAATAAACAATTGTTGCACCTAAATTATTACTGATCTGAATATGAAAAAGACATTATTTTCTTTGATGCTGATGCTCGTGATGGGAGCCGGTGTCACGTTTGGCCAAGAGAAGAAATTCTCTTTGTATGGTGTGGGATTCTATAATCTTGAAAATCTGTTTGACACATGTCACGACGAAGGCCACAACGACTATCAGTACCTTCCCGACGGACAGAACAGATGGTCGGGGTTGAAATACACGCACAAACTACGCAACATGGCTCGCGTGCTGTCGGAAATGGGAACCGACAAACTACCAGGCATTGGATGTGCCGTTATTGGCGTTTCAGAAGTTGAGAACGCCAAGTGTATGGAAGACCTCTGTAATCAGGAACCCCTGAAGAAACGTGGTTACAAGTTTGTTCATATTGAAGGTCCCGACTATCGTGGTGTGGATTGCGCCTTGATCTATAATCCTCGTCTGTTTCAGGTGCGTGACGTGAAATTAGTCCCCTATGTATATATATTGGAAAAAGACAGTGCACGCAACACACGTGGTTTCCTTACGGTGAGTGGTACGCTGGCAGGTGAGCATGTGGTGGTTATTGTCAATCACTTGCCTTCACGTGCAGCAGAGTCGTTCTATCGTGAAGAGGGTGGTCGCCAGATACGTATTGTGAAGGACTCGTTGGTAAAGGCTGACCCAGAAGTTAAGATTTTTGTGATGGGTGATATGAACGATGACCCGCAGGATAAATCAATGGCAGTATCACTGGGAGCCAAGCAGAAGATGAAGGATGTGGAAATTGGTGGATTGTGGAACCCTTGGTGGGATGTATTGGCAAATGGCAATGGGACACTGATGTATGATGGTCGTTGGAACCTCTTCGACCAGATCATCATGTCGCAGACACTGCTTGACCAGAAGAAGAAAAAGGATTATAGCACCTTGAAATATTTTTCCCATCAGATTTTCAGTCGTGACTATATGTTCCAGAAGGAAGGCAAATACAAGGGTAACCCCTTGCGTACACATGCCGGTGGCGCATGGCTGGATGGCTATAGCGACCACTTACCAACCGTGGTCTATGTTGTAAAAGAAGTGAAATAGTAAAAAGTGGCAAGTTATTAGTATGACGATTATTGGCATTGCTGGCGGTACGGGATCTGGAAAGACCACCGTCGTGAGAAAAATAGCAGAGGCTCTTCCTCCTCATTGTGTTGCCGTTGTACCTGTTGACTCGTATTATAACGATACGACCAATCTAACAATGGAAGAGCGTAAGGCAATCAACTTCGACCATCCCGACGCTTTCGACTGGAAACTGCTCACTGAGCATGTGAAGAAACTGAAAAATGGTGAAGCCGTAGAACAACCCACCTATTCTTATATAGAGAGCAATCGGCAGAAGGAAACTATCCATGTGGAACCCAAACCCGTAATCATCATCGAGGGTATCATGGCATTGCACAACAAGAAGTTGCGCGACGCGATGGATCTGAAGATTTTTGTGGATACCGATAATGACGTACGGCTCATCAGGAATATCCGTCGTGATGTGGTGGAACGTGGACGTACGGTGGAGATGGTGCTCGACCGTTATGAAAAGGTACTCAAGCCGATGCATGAGCAGTTTATTGAGCCAACGAAGAAGTTTGCCGACTTGATTATTCCATGGGGTGGTGAAAACCGTACCGGCATTCATATTTTGAAGACATATATTGAAGGTATTGTCGTTCCTGGTGTATGACAAGACTTTTTATGGTTCGTCACGGTGAGACGTTCGATAATGAGCGTCAGATCATGCAAGGACAGACGCAGGGTGAACTGAATCCTACGGGTATCCGTCAGGCTGAGGCTTTAAGCAAACAATTGACGGATACCCATTTTGATGCTGTTGTGGCCAGTGATTTGTGGCGTGCTATTCATACGGCTCGTATCCTTGCAGAGCCACATCAGTTGTCTGTTGTAACAACACCTTTGCTTCGAGAGCGCGACTGGGGCAATTTTACTGGACGTTTTATTCCAGACTTGAAGAACATAAAGCCTTGGCCAGATAATATTGAGTCGCTTCCAATGATGAAGGATCGTGCTTCCCGTTTCCTTGATTTCATCCGTGAGAAATATCCCAATAGTCAGGTACTTGCCGTAGGACATGGTATCATCAACAAGGCTATTCAGGCTGTTTATTGGCATAAGGAGATGCATGAAATAGAGAAAATGAAAAATGCCGAGGTGCGAATCCTCGACATTTAACTTATCTCACTTAATACTTATCACTCCTCACTTATTACTTAACACTTCTCACTTCTTATCTCCTTCCACCTCCACTGCGGTTGCTGCTGCCTTGTGAAGCATTGCCAGCACTGCGAGTGCTACTGCGACTGCCTGTATTGTTGCTTCTCCAATTGCCACTGCTATTGCTACTACGACTTCCACCATTATTGCGGAAAGTTCCACTGCTTCTGGTGCTTGTACTACGGTCATAAGTACCACCGATAGTGCGGTTGTTAATGCCGTTATTGCTATTATTGGTTCCTCGATCCTGACCTCTGCCTATAGTACGGTCGTTACTACCGTGGTTCTGTGTAGTGCCTATAGTACGGTCGTAACTACCGTGGTTCCGTGTGGTGCCTATAGTACGGTCGTTGCTACCGTGGTTCCGTGTGGTGCCTATAGTACGGTCGTTGCTACCGTGGTTCCGTGTGGTGGATAGTCTCCCCGATCCCAATGGTTGCGCATTCCTACATGATGGTCGCGACTTGCCACGGGACGGAAGTGATCGTGACGTCCCTCGTACCAGCTTCTACCGCCATTATGCCTCCAGCTGTGACCACCACGGTATGTTGCATAGAAGTGTGGTCGACCAAAGTAGAAATAATCGCGATGTGGATAGTGAACATAGATACTGAAGTGCCACAGACCAGCCTCCCAATAGAGTGGACGATAGAAATAGGTAGCGGCACGGAAGGCATCCCATTGCCACTGATAAAGGATATAGCTGAGATCAAGGTTACGGCGATCCCAGTAGGGGCCAAACACGTTGTGCTGACTGGTCACAGACATCAGGTAGTCGAGATTGATTTCATAAGCTGCCTCGTACTGTGCATCAGTGAGATTGAGCTCGTAGGCCATCTTGTCGGTCAGGAAAAGTGCTTCTCTGCGGGCCTGTTCGTATGGCATAGCGTTTGCCGATACTGTTATTGTCAGTATGGAAACCAGGGTAAACAACATCTTTTTCATAATCGTATTTTTTTGATGGTTTGACATTCTTTTTTATTTCTCTGATGCAAAAGTACGGTATTTTGTTGTACGAAAAAAGGGATTTTCCCTAATTAGTAAGAGGAAAATCCCTAAGTTTTAATATGAGTTTGCGTACAACCTTATTTCAACGCCTTGTTCAGCATGTAGTACACCTCGTTATTACGGAGGGTCTGCTTGAAGTCGGCAATGTTGGTCTGCTTGTTGATCTTGACGTACTCAATACCAAGCATCTCAGCGAAGTCTTCCCAGTACTCCTCGTTGATGTCGTAAGAGAAGGCACTGTGGTGAGTACCACCTGCGAGGATCCATGCGGCAGCACCAATCTCAAAGCTGGGCTGAGGAATCCACAGGGCAGAGGCAACGGGGAGCTTAGGCATGGGCTTGGGCTCGATGCACTCAACCTCCTGAGAGATGAGGCGGAAACGGTTACCCAGGTCAACAACGGTAGCCTTGATACCTGCGCCGGTCTTTGATGTGAATACCAGACGTGCGGTCTGCTGCTTGCGGATACCGATGCCGAGGAAGTGAACCTCGAGCTTGGGCTTATCGGTAGCAATCAGCGGACAAACCTCCAGCATGTGGCTCTGCAGACAAGAGCTGCGGTCGCCAGCGAAGTTGAGGGTGTAGTCCTCAAGGAATGAGCAACCAGTAGGCATACCCTGCTGGATGACCCAAAGTGTGCGATAGAGGCAAGCTGTCTTCCAGTCGCCCTCGGCACCGAAACCATAACCTTCCTGCATCAGACGCTGTGAAGCGAGACCAGGAATCTGGTCGAAACCACAGAAGTTAGGATCATCGATGTTGGCATCACCCAGGTCGTCGAAGTTGGTGGTGAAGGCAGTAGCACCCTCATCCTTCAGCACGCGACGCAGGGCAATCTCGGCCTTAGCTGCGTTCTTTACTTTCTCCCAGTAAACCTGCTCGCCACTTTCGTCAATCTTGATGGTGTAGAGCTTCTTGTACTCCTCAACCAGTGCGTCAGCCTCGGCATCGGTCACCTGCTTGAAGTACTCCATCAGAGAAGATACGGGGTAGTAGTCAACATGGTAACCCATGCGCTGCTCGAACTCAACACGGTCGCCATCGGTTACGGCTACGTTGTTCATGTTCATACCGAACATCAGACAGCGTACGTTGTGAGCATCAGCCACACCGGCAGCGACGCGAGCCCAAACGGCAATCTGCTTCTGAGCCTTCTCATCCTTCCAATAACCGCAAACCACCTTGCGAGCTACACGCATACGAGTGCAGATATGTCCGAACTCGATATCACCGTGAGCACTCTGGTTCAGGTTCATAAAGTCCATGTCGATGTCACTCCAGGGAATCTCGGCATTGTACTGAGTGTGGAAGTGGAGTAGGGGCTTTTGCAACTGCTGCAGACCCTTGATCCACATCTTTGCGGGAGAGAAGGTGTGCATCCATGTGATGATACCTACGCACTTCTCGTCGTTGTTGGCAGCCAGCATCACCTGCTCCACTTCCTTAGAGCTGTTTGCTGTGCCCTTATATACAATCTTCACGGGGATGTTGCCGCTCTTATTCAGGCCGTCAACCATCTCCTTTGAGTGTCCGTCAACTGCTACCACTGCGTCGCCTCCATAAAGAAGCTGTGCACCGGTTACCCACCAAATCTCATAATTTTCGAATGCTTTCATTGTTGTAATTGTTTTTTAGTTATGATTAATGTTTTTGTCCTTTTTGTCCGTAGTAGGCATTAGGGCCGTGCTTACGCATATAGTGCTTCTCAACGAGCAGCGGGTTCATCGTCAGGTTTGGATTGACGCTGAAGGCTACGAAAGCCATCTTAGCACACTGCTCCATCACCTTGGCGTTATACACCGCATTATCAGGAGAGGTACCCCATGAGAACGGACCGTGGTTCTTCACCAATACGGCAGGTGTGTGATCGGGATTGATCTTGCGGATGTTCAGGATCTCGTCCACGATGACATTACCTGTCTCCAACTCATACTGTCCCTTCACCTCAGCCTCAGTCATATCTCGTGTGCAGGGGATGTCCTTGTAGAAATAGTCGGCATGTGTGGTGCCGATATTGGGGATGTCCTTACCTGCCTGAGCGAATGCTGTGGCGTAGGTAGAGTGGGTGTGCACCACGCCTTGAATGTTGGGGAATGCCTTATATAATACAAGGTGTGTGGGAGTGTCAGAAGAAGGATTCAGATCACCTTCAACTACTTTTCCCGTTTCTAGGTCAACGACCACCATGTCCTCAGCCTTCATTTCATCATAGCTGACACCAGAGGGCTTAATCACTACGAGACCTTTCTCACGATCGATACCTGAAACATTACCCCAGGTAAAGATAACCAATCCCTGTTTCACCAAGTCCAGATTGGCCTTAAATACTTTCTGTTTTAGTTCTTCTAACATAGTATTACAGTTTAAAGTTTGAATCTTCTGTGAATGCTTTATTGTTAAATCGATAGAGAGCCGCTCCACGCTTCGATGTCTTCTTGTCGATCAGGTTGGTTTTTTCGATGAAGTCCATGTCTTTAATGCGCTTGCGGAAGTTACGCTTGTCAACCTCATCACCTATAACAGCCTCATATAGTGTCTGAAGCTGTGTGAGCGTGAAGAGTTGTGGCAACAACTGGAAACTAATGGGTGACGTCTTGATTTTCTGGCGCATGATGCGCAAAGCCTGTTCCACCATCAGGTTATGGTCGGAATAGAGAATGGGTATCTCGTTAATGTCAACCCATTGTACGTCATGCTCCTTGCGAAGTTTCTCGTCATAGTCCTTGACATTTATAAGCGCATAGTATGCTATTGAGATGACACGTTCTCCTGGATCTCGGTCGATGCTTCCGAAAGCTCCTACCTGTCTCATATACAGGTTGTTGAGTCCCGTAAGGCCATAAAGGGTACGCTTAGCAGCATCATCAATGCCCTCGTTGGCAGAGACGAAGCCTCCATAGAGGCTCCACTCTCCGCGTCCCGGATCCATCTGACGTCGGCCGATGAGCACCTTCAACTTCTTTTCGTCGAAGCCGAAAATGATGACATCGACAGACACCCAGACTTTCGAATATTCTTTATAGTAAGTCATTTCCTTCTTGAATTACCAGAAGTACCAGTAGAATGTAGCGCAAAGGCCGATAACTACCAATGTGCCGATAATATCGAAAGCTCCCCAGCTCTCCTTGATAGAAGCCTTGAAGTCCTTGGTAAAGGTGATGGCATCAACCTGTTCCTTGGTGGGAGCTGTTGTGAACATAGATACTGCATAGATAAACACGAGCAGGAATACGAGCAGCCAGCACTCAAAGACGAGCCAGTTTGTCTGCCAGAACCATGTAGTGTTCTCCCAGAAGGCTCCATGCATAATTGCATTGGGATCAACAGCCTCTCCAAGTGCAACCTTTGCTGCAGCTTGTGCATCTGTTAAATATCTGCCGGTATCGGTGAATACGTTGGTAACCAGACGAAGCATACCTATGAGGAAGCCCACAATCATGGTCCACTCACCAGCCTTTGGTGTGACCTTCTTACTCAGGATACCGCAGGCGAATACCACCACCATAGCAGGAGCCAGCAGTGACTGGATACCCTGCAGATAGTTGTAGAGCGTGTCCATACCCATCATGATAGGCAACCATGCGAAGCCGAGGATTACGACAACAACAGTAGCCGTACGACCTACGAGCACATAGTGAGCCTCGCTCATGCCCTTCTTCAGAGGTTTGTAGAAGTCCTCTGTGAACAGAGTAGCGCAGCTATTGAAGAATGCAGCCAGAGAGGCTACCAGAGCGCAGATGAAACCGATGGTTACGATACCCTTCACACCAGCGGGCAGTACCTGCTGCACCATGATAGCGAAGGCGGCGTCTGTCTCACTCAGGTCGAAGGCACCCTTCTCAGCCAGAGCAGCGGCAATCATACCAGGAATCAGGAACATGAAGCAGGGGAGCACCTTGAAGAAACCGGCAGCGATGGTACCGCGACGAGCGCGCTTCATCACTTCGGCATTACTCTCACCAGGAACCTGACCCAGTACACGTTGTACGATGTGCTGGTCAGTACACCAGTACCAGAAACCGATGATTGATGCACCGATGAACACCACGAAGCCTGGGTATTCAGCAAACATCGAGTCGCCTTCCTCCCAGTGGAACATGTGTGTGGTACCGTAGCCGTTGTTCAGTTGTCCGCAGTAGTCCATCATGCTTGTCCAGCCTTCAGCGATGCTGCCACCGCCCAGTGCTGCCAAACCGAGGAACAGAACGAGGAACGAGCCAATAATAAGAATAGGTGTCTGGATGGTTGACAGTGTCATCACACCCTTCATACCACCGAATACGGTGAATACAGCGGTGATGAGAATCAGACCGATAGCACCATACCAGAAGTTCAGACCCCAGAGGTACTTGAAGAAGATACCACCGGTCAGAGCCGTTACGCTTACCTTGGTCAGGATATAAGCCACCAGTGTGATGATTGACAGCCATGAGCCTGTAGCCTTGGTGTAGCGGAACTTCAGGAAGTCGGGCATGGTGATAATCTTGCCCATCTTGTTGATCATCAACTGATAGAAAGGTACGAACAGCCAACCGAGAATCAGGATCATCCATCCTTGCATCTCCCAGTGTGCCATACCTACACCACTCTTGGCACCAGTACCGGCCAAGCCTACGAGGTGCTCGGAGCCGATGTTGGCGGCGAAGATAGCCATACCGATTACATACCAGGGCTCACCCTTACCAAAGAGGTAGGCAGAAGAGTCAGCACCCTTCTGGGCCTTCTTGTCTTTCCAGATAGCATACCATACGGCCGCTACCACTCCTAACAGACCGACTGCGAGCACTGTCCAGTCGAGCCAGATAAATTCTGTTGAATTCCAGTTCATTGAAATTTGGTTTTTGTTATTGTTTTACTTTTTACGGTTTTTCCACATAGCGGTCATATCCTCCAGTGTCTTACCCTTCGTCTCGGGCACCATCTTCCATACGAAGAGGGCTGCCACCAGACAGATGAAACCATAGAGACCATAGGTGAACCAGTGACCGAAATCATCGCCCTCGGTGAGGTGCATATTGAACATGGGCACGAAGGTCGAGGAAACGATGAAGTTGAAGATCCACTGGAAGGCCACAGCGATAGCTACAGCACCACCACGGATGGTATTGGGGAATATCTCGGCAATGAGTACCCAAGTGATGGGTCCCCAAGAGAACATGAACGAAGCAGAGTAAACCAGCAGTGATGCAGCAGTAACCAGTGCAAGACTCTCATTTCCGAATGTGATAGCCACACCTAATGCGCCGATAGCCATACCCAGTGAACCTGAGATAAGCAGAGGCTTACGGCCCCATTTCTCAACGGTGAATACGGCTACAAGAGTGAACGAGATATTGATGATACCCATGAATACGGTCAGCATCATGGGGTCGTCCATACCCATATCACCGAAGATGCGTGGTGCATAGTAGAGCACAGCGTTGATACCTACGGCCTGCTGGAATACAGAGAGCATGATACCTACGAAGATACATACGAAACCATAGGTCATCAGCTTCTCGGTCTTCACCACCATCGTGTCCTTGATGTCCTGCAGGATTACCTGAGCCTTGCTGCTACCGTTGATCTTTGCCAGAATACGCTGGGCCACATCATCGCGACCGATGCTGACAAGATAACGTGGGGTCTCAGGAACGAAGCATATCAACAGGGCAAAGAGTCCTGCGGGTACGGCCTCAGAACCGAACATATAACGCCAACCAGTGGTCACGGTCCATTGAGCCTGAGGATTGATAGCGGCAATACCCTTACCCATCTCCTCTACGAGTGGCTGGATATGGTCACCCAGGATGAAGAAGTTGACGAAGTAAACCACCAACTGACCGAAGATAATGGCGAACTGGTTCCAAGAAACCAGCATACCACGGATGTTCGAGGGGGCTACCTCACCAATGTACATGGGGCAGATGGCAGAAGCCAGTCCTACACCGATACCACCAATCACGCGGTAGATGTTGAACATAATCAGCAGCGAGTAGGTGGGAGTGCCATATTCGAAGAACATGAACTCTGGATCCATGCTGCCTAATGCTGATATGAAGAACAGCAGGCCTGCCACGATCAACGAACGCTTACGTCCCAAGTTTGTGGCTAAGAAACCTGAAAGGGCAGAACCGATGATACAGCCAATCAATGCGCTAGCCGAAGTAAAACCGTGCCAGGTGTCAGTATAAGCGAAGTCCTTGGCTTCCATGAAGAAAGCCTGCAGACCCTTTTCTGCACCTGATATAACGGCGGTGTCGTACCCGAAGAGCAAGCCTCCGAGTACGGCAACCATCACGATACTAATCAAGTAGCCTTTGCTACCTTTGTCTGTCTGTGCCATGATGCTTATTTGATAGAGAATTTATAGGCAGCATGACTATAATATTTCTCACCTGGGTTCAGCACGGGGCTTGGCCACTCAGGATGGTTGGGGCTGTCAGGATATTTCTGGCTCTCCAAGCATACAGAGATATACTGAGGATATTTCTTGCCCAGTTTGCGGACTACGTTCTCCTCGCCCTGAATGCCCTGGAAGTTACCAGTGTAAACCTGTACGCCGGGCTCGTTGGTGAACATCTCCATGAAGATACCAGTCTTGGGGCTGTACAGAGTAGCAGCCACCTGTGTGTCGTCACCCTTGGTGTTCAGACACCAGTTGTGGTCGTAACCACCGTTGGCATTCTTCACCTGGTCGAACTCACGATCCAAACCGTCGATAATCACGTGCTCGGTACGCAGGTCCATCGTGGTACCCTCTACGGCACGAATCTCGCCAGTAGGCATGTAGCTGTCGTCAGCCACGGTAAACGAGTCGGCATTGACCATCAGCAGTTGCTGCATACCACCCTCGAACTCCTCGAACTCACCAGAGAGGTTGTAGTAGTTGTGGTTGGTCTGGTTGATGATGGTTGGCTTGTCGGTCTCTGCCTCCCATGTGATATCCAGTGTGTTGCCGTTCACAATCTTATAAGTCGTGGTAGCCACTACCTTGCCGGGGAATCCGTTCTCGCCGTCCTCAGCCACGATAGTCAGCTTCAGGGTCTGGTCGTCAATCTGCTCAGCCTTGTAAACCTGGTTCATCCAACCTGTATCGCCACCACCGTGCAGACAGTGATCACGACCATCGTGCTTGTCGTTCTGCTTCAACTGAATGGTGTCACCGTTTAATACGAAGCGACCCATGTTGATGCGGTTAGCATAACGGCCTACGCTTGAACCGTAGTCGGTAGTTTTCTCCATGTACTGGGCAATGTTATCGAAGCCGAGTACCACGTCAACGAGCGAGTCGTTCTTGTCGGGTACCATCAGGCTGACCACGCGTCCGCCATAGTTGGTGATGCACACCTCCATGCCCTTGTCGCCTTTCAGGGTGTAAAGACGCACGGTGTCACCGTTAACTACTGTGTCAAACTTGGCTGGGTTAAGACCTGAAGCCGTGAGTTCGGGTGCTGCCTGCTGGTTGTCACAAGACATCATTGTGAGGGCCAACATAGCACCCAATCCAAAGATTGAAGCTTTAATTGCTTTCATCGTTTTGATTGATTTAAAATTAAACGTTTTAGTTATTGTCTGAAATTTGGGTGTAAAGTTACAACATATTTTTTATTCCACCAAAATTAATCGCTATTTTTTTAAAATAATATACAAAATATAAGAGAGAGGGCTCACGTATCTCATTGAGAACCCACTCCTTTTATGTAATAAGTGGTTAGAAATGCCAAGTGGCATACTTAGTGATGCTAAGTGGCATACTTAGAAATGCTAAGTGACCTAACGGCTTAAACGAGGAACTGCGGTGTGTAGCCTTTCGTGCTCTTAGCCACTTCTTCTGGTGTCCCTTCACTGAGTACCAGACCGCCTTTCCTGCCACCCTCCGGCCCCATGTCAATGATATAATCGGCCTGACGGATCACATCGAGGTTGTGTTCAATGATAATGACGGTGTTACCCCTGTCTACCAATTGCTGAATAACCTGCATCAGTATACGGATGTCCTCAAAGTGAAGTCCCGTGGTGGGTTCGTCCAGAATGTAAAGTGTTTTGCCGGTATCGCGTTTCGATAGTTCGGTAGCCAGTTTCACACGCTGGCTCTCACCACCAGAAAGGGTCGTTGAGGGCTGTCCAAGTTTGATATATCCCAAGCCTACATCCTTAATTGTCTTGATTTTGCGCAGGATATCGGGTACGTTCTCAAAAAAATCCACCGCCTGATTGATAGTCATGTCAAGCACGTCGGCAATCGACTTTCCCTTATAGCGCACCTCCAGTGTCTCACGGTTGTAGCGTTTTCCGTGACATTCCTCGCAGGGTACCTGAATATCAGGGAGGAAATTCATCTCTATCGTCTTGTAACCGTTGCCTCCACAAGTCTCACATCGACCGCCTTTGACGTTGAACGAGAAGCGGCCGGGCTTGTAGCCTCTGATTTTTGATTCGGGCAGATTGACGAAAAGTGAGCGAATGTCAGAGAATACGCCCGTATAGGTGGCAGGATTGGAGCGAGGAGTTCGTCCCAGGGGCGACTGATCTACGTTGACCACCTTGTCGATAAACTCCAAGCCTTCAATCGACTCGTAGGGCATGGGCTTCTTGATCGAGCGGTAAAAGTGCTGGCTGAGTATGGGTTGAAGCGTCTCATTGATGAGTGTGGACTTGCCAGAACCGCTGACACCGGTGACTACGACAAGGCATCCCAGAGGGAAACGGGCATCAATATGTTTCAAATTATTGCCGCTGGCGCCGTGAATGGTAATGGCATGACCATTGCCAGCACGTCGTCCTCCTGTATCAATGAGGTTTGTCATCGTGCCATTCAGGTATTGGGCGGTGATGCTGTTTGTCTTCAGCATCTCTTCTGGTGTGCCTTGGAACACCACCTCGCCACCTTTTCGTCCGGCTTTGGGACCTATGTCGATAATATAGTCGGCTGCAAGCATCATTTCCTGATCATGCTCTACGACAATAACCGTATTTCCCAGGTCACGCAGTTCCTTAAGCGAATTGATCAGTCGTTCGTTGTCACGCTGATGAAGCCCTATCGATGGCTCGTCGAGGATATAAAGCACGTTGACCAACTGTGAGCCAATTTGAGTTGCCAGTCGTATGCGTTGGCTTTCGCCGCCTGAAAGAGATGCCGACTGACGGTTGAGCGACAGGTAGTCAAGCCCCACCTCCAAGAGAAAGTCCAGTCGGGTGCGTATCTCTTTGAGTATCTCTGCGGCAATCTGCTGCTGTTGGCTGTCAAGATGTTTCTCGGCTTCGTCAATCCATTCGCGAAGTTCGGAAATGTCCATCGACGAGAGTTCTGAGATGTTCTTGTCCCAAATACGATATGACAGTGCCTCGCGGTTCAGTCGCTGCCCGTGACATTCCGGGCACTCACATTCTGCGAGGAACTGATCCGACCACTTTTGCCCGGCAGTCGTGTCATCGTTTTCCATCGTGTCGCGCAGATATTTAATCACACCATTGTATGCCACAAAGTAGTCGCTTGATGTATGAACCACCTCTTTGTCGATGCGGACATCCTCCAACGAGCCATACAGAATCTCGTTCATTGCCTCGTCAGGAATCTCATCAATGGGTGTTTTGATGTCGCAATCGAACTTCTTGAGTATTGCATCTATCTGCCAGAATATCAATTGGTTCCTGTATTTCCCTAAAGGAATTATTCCGCCATTGTAGATATTTTGCTTCCTGTCTGGAATCACCTTGTCAAGATCTATCTCGTTGATGATGCCCAAGCCCTTACATCGTGGGCAGGCTCCCTGTGGCGAGTTAAACGAGAAGTTGTTGGGGGCTGGGTCGCTGTATGCGATACCCGATGTGGGACACATCAGTCGTTTCGAGAAATGCTTCACCTGATTGGTGTCCTTGTCGAATATCATGATTAAGCCTTCGCCTTGTTTCATGGCAATCTCTACGCTCTTCTTCAGGCGCTCGCTCTCACCTTCCACCTTCAACTTGTCAATGACTACCTCAATATCGTGGTTCTTATAGCGATCCACCTTCATGCCACGCGTTATCTCCACAATCTCACCGTCTATCCTCATGGTCAGATAGCCCTTTCGGCGCATCGACTCAAAGAGTTCGCGATAATGTCCCTTACGGCTCTTTACCAATGGCGCGAGGATGTAAATCCTGTGTCCCAGATAATCGTTACTTATCATTTCAAGCACGCGTTCCTCGGTATATTTCACCATAGGTTCGCCTGTGATGTAGCTGTAGGCTTTGCCTGCTCGTGCAAACAACAGTCGGAGGAAGTCGTATATTTCCGTTGTGGTGCCTACGGTAGAGCGTGGGTTCTTGTTGGTAGTCTTCTGTTCGATGCTGATAACGGGAGAAAGACCGGTAATCTTGTCTACATCAGGGCGTTCCATACCTCCTAAGAAGTTACGGGCATAAGCCGAGAAAGTCTCAATATACCTGCGCTGACCCTCGGCAAAGATTGTGTCAAAGGCCAACGATGACTTTCCACTTCCACTCAATCCGGTAATCACCGTCAGGGAATGGCGCGGAATGGTGACGTCAATATTCTTCAGGTTGTGTACACGGGCTCCATATACATCTATAGTCCCGTATTTCTCGTTATTTGCCACTGCTATTTCCTCCCTCTAAGTGCTTTCTCAATAGGTTTACGTCTTTGCGGATATTGTATTCCTTGCCATCGCCGCCGCGTGCTTTCACCAAGAGGAAATACACGCCGTCGCTAACGTCCTTGCCCTTGTATTTGCCGTCCCATCCGTCGGCAGGATCTGTCCATTCAAAGAGCTTTTGCCCCCAGCGGTTGATGATATACGCATGGAAGTCCACAATACTCTTGTACCCCTTCTTTGCCTGGAATATGTCGTTATATCCGTCGCCATTTGGCGAGAACGCATTTGGAAACTCCAGCCAGCTGTCGGCAATGAAGATGCTGATGGTGGTGGAGTCCCAGGCTACATCATCATTGTCAATGAAATATTTCAGCGTAACCTCGTAATGTCCCGACTCATTGAAGGTGTACTGCGTATTCTCCTCATAGCGTACAAACAACTCCTTGACACCTTTTCCTTCCTCACGCTTTCTGAAATGCCACTCATAAGCAACCGTATGACCATCCATATCTTCAGGGTTAGCCTTGAAGGTGGCATCTAATGGAGCCTGTGCTTCTTCGATGCTTGAAGCCTCGATTAATTCTCCGTCGGCAGTATACGACACAGTAGGGGTGGTCTTTTGTCCAAAAAGACAGACAGGCATCAAAAAGAGTTGAATTAAGAGAGTTATCTGTATCTTTTTCATAAATCTTTCTGTTTTGGTTGCAAAGTTACAAAAAAAATTCGTACTTTTGTAGTCGAAAACTAAAAAATAGCTTTATGAAAAGATTATTAAGATATTTTCTGATATGTGTACTCGTCTCCGTACAGCCACTTGCTGCGGACGCTCAAACCGTGCGTACGCATAAAGTACAGAAAAAAGATACACAATATGGCATAGCCAGGATGTATGGCATCTCAGTAGAACAGCTCGTCAAGGCAAACCCCGGAATGGAACTTCCCGGCTACAAACTCAAAAAGGGTACCGTCATCAACATTCCTGAAGCAGGAACGTCCGCTCCTGCTCCTGTTTCCAATAACGAAGGGAATACCGATGTGCGTAATCGAAGCATCCGTATGGGCATCATGTTGCCCCTCCATAATGTAAACAACGACGGCAAGCGCATGATAGAATACTATCGAGGCTTACTGATGGCGTGCGATTCAATGAAGAAAGAGGGTATTTCCGTTGATATCCATGCATGGAATCTGGCTGAAAACGGCGACGTAAAGCCAATCCTTGAAGACCCAGCCGCAGCAAAATGCGATATTATCATCGGCCCCCTCTATTCCAAGTTCGTAGCACCTATGGCAGAGTTTACGGCCAAGAATAAGAGCCTATTGGTGATACCATTCTCTATTCATGCACCCGAACTGCTTACCAATAGGAATATATTCCAGATTTATCAAAACCCTGATGACCTGAATGAAAGCACAGCCAGACGTTGTGCACAGTGGTTCAAGGACTATCATCCGATCATCATCGACTGTGCCGATGCCACAAGCACTAAAGGCGGTTTCACTTCGGCTTACCGCCGTCAACTGGAAATACTTGATGTACCATACAGTCTTACAAGCCTGAAGTCAGAAAATTCCGATTTTGCAAAAGCCTTTGTGAAAGACAAACCCAATCTGGTGATTCTCAACACTGCCCGCTCTCAGGATCTCCTTGCCGTGTTTGGACGTCTGCATGAGTTTCACGAAGATTACCCGGGCATTCGGATAGCCATGTTCGGATATACAGAATGGATGATGTATCTGCAGTATCAGCAGGCTAACTTCCATAAATACAACGTACATATACCCGCTCCATTCTTCACAAATCTGGAGTCGCCAGTAGCAGAACGCATTCAGTCGCTGTATCGTCAGAACTTCAAGCAAGACATGATGGTGGCTCTTCCACGATTCGCTATGACAGGCTTCGATCATGGTGTATTCTTCCTGCGTGGATTGCATAAGTACGGTATGACTTTCGACGGGGCTGCCGGGCGTTTTGGCTATCAGCCACTTCAGACACCTTTGAAGTTTGAACGTCTTGGGAATGGGGGACTGCAGAACAGAGCCTTCATGTTTGTACACTTCAAAGATGACAATACGGTAGAAACAGTCAACTATTAAGTCAAATGAAACGATTGTTTCCCTTATTTTTCGTTTTTCTCCTATCGTCTATGCCGATGTTTGCACAAGTGGGTGAGCATCGTAACGATTTCTCTGTAGGATTCAATGGCGGCATCGCAATGAGTAATGTAGGCTTTATGCCCGAAGTACCCCAGAACTGGCACAACGGCATCACGGGCGGCTTTACCTTGCGATATACCTGCGAGAAATATTTCAACAGCATCTGTGCCATAGTAAGCGAAGTCAACTTTGTTCAGGCCGGTTGGAAAGAAAAGATTTTGACACCAGAAGACGAGCCCGTCATCAATGCCGTTACAGGACAGCCTGAAGAATATCAGCGTGACATAACCTATTTGCAGGTACCCGTCTTTGCACGCATGGGGTGGGGACGGGAGCGTCAAGGCCTCCAGTTCTTTGTGCAGGCTGGCCCTCAGATAGGATTCTTCCTGAATGAAAAGACGAAGATGAACTTCCCCTGGGATAGTCGTACGCCTGTCTACGTTGACGGATCGGGGCGTACATCATCCGTCGTTGCTCAAGACACGATGAGTGTTCAGCGCAAGATAGATTACGGCATCAGTGCCGGTGCTGGTCTTGAACTCTCACTCAAGCATGTGGGTCATTTTATGCTTGAGGGACGCTACTATTACGGACTTGGAGACATCTTCAAAAACTCTAAGCGCGACTATTTTGGACGTTCCAATCTGAATGTCATCACAGTCAAACTGACATACCTCTTTGATATTACAAGAACCAAAAACTCTAAAATTAAATAATTATGTTTGAAAACCAACCGAAAGGACTTTATGCGTTGGCACTTGCCAACACTGGTGAGCGATTTGGCTACTACACGATGTTAGCCGTATTCGCATTGTTTCTGAGAGCAAACTACGGACTTGATGCCGGATGGGCAGGTGAAATCTATAGTGATTTCCTGATGCTGGTCTATTTCCTTCCAATTGTCGGAGGATGGCTGGCCGACAAATTCGGCTTCGGCCGTATGGTAACCATTGGTATCCTCATCATGTTTGCAGGTTATCTCCTTCTGTCTGTACCCTTAGGTGGGGACACGTTGGCACTTGTTGTCATGCTGGCTGCATTGGTACTCATTGGCTTGGGAACAGGTCTGTTTAAGGGAAATCTGCAGGTGATGGTAGGCGACTTGTATAACGATTCTCGTTATGCTGCTCAGCGTGATTCCGGTTTCTCTATTTTCTACATGGCAATCAATATCGGTGCACTCTTCGCACCTACTGCTGCCGTTAAGATTATGGAGTGGGCTCAGCAGAATCTTGGCACATCGGTCAACGATTCTTATCATTTTGCTTTCGCTGTGGCTTGTGCTTCGCTGATTCTCTCTATTGCCATCTATTACATCTTCCGCAGCACTTTCCGTCACGTAGAGGGTGGTTCTGGTAAGAAAGGCGAACAGGCCCAGATTGAGGAACTGCCTAAGGAAGAGACGAAAGCCCGCATCGTGGCACTCTGTCTGGTATTCGCCGTTGTCATCTTCTTCTGGATGGCTTTCCATCAGAACGGTCTTTCGCTGACTTACTTCGCAGATGAGTTTACCTCTCAGACCTCAACTGGTGTAGAGGGTATGGCCTTTGATGTATGGAATCTGGTGGCTATTATCTTTATTGTCTATGCTGGTTTCTCACTTTTCCAGAGCAAGACAACCAAGGGAAAGAGCATCTCTGCCGGTGTTATCGCCGTTGCCTTGTGTTTCCTGTTCTTCCAGTACGATCGCAACTCTGGCGAGATTGTGGCTGTTTCTGCTCCTATTTTCCAGCAGTTCAACCCCTTCTATGTGGTAGCCTTAACGCCAGTGAGCCTTGCTATTTTTGGTTCGTTGTCAAAGAAAGGTAAGGAGCCTTCTGCTCCCCGTAAAATTGCCTATGGTATGGTGGTAGCAGGACTCGCATACTGTTTGATGGCTTGTGCATCATTCGGACTCCCCATGCCTCAGACCACTGTAGGTGCCGATGGAGAGTCTGTTGCTGTTCATGTGGCAGACGTCACACCTCAGCTTCTGATCTATACCTATCTGATTCTTACCTTTGCAGAGCTTCTGCTGTCACCAATGGGTATATCCTTCGTATCTAAGGTAGCACCTCCAAAGTACAAGGGCTTGATGATGGGTGGCTGGTTTGTGGCTACTGCAATAGGCAATAAACTCGTAGGCGTTGGTGGCTATCTGTGGGGCAACATTCCCTTGTGGGCTGTCTGGAGCGTGTTTATCGCCCTTTGCGTCATCTCAGCCATCTTCATGTTCTCTATCATGAAACGTCTGGAGAAGGTCTGCTAAATTTTTAGTATGTTCCTATCCCTTCTGCTGTCCTCCTTTCTAACCCTCGTGGAGTTGAACTGCGAAAACCTGTTCGACACACATCACGACGTGGGAAAGGAGGACACAGAGTTTTTACCAGACGGCTCCCGTCATTGGACAGCAACGAAATATTGGGGCAAGCTCAATCGTATAGGGCAGGAGATACTGTCATGTTCTGACGACATTCCCGACTTGGTAGCTTTGGTAGAGGTGGAAAACGACTCCGTTTTGCGAGACCTAACCCGTCGTTCTTTATTGCGTCAGGCTGGTTATCAGTATCTGATGACGGAATCACCCGATGTTCGTGGTGTTGATGTGGCCCTCCTTTATCAGCCAGCCAGTTTCCGTCCGTTGTGTTACGACTATATCGAGGTACCTCCTTTGGAGGAAATGCGCCCCACGCGTGATGTTCTTTATGTCACGGGATGCTGCGTTTCCGGTGATACTATTCATATCTTTGTGATTCATAGTCCCAGCCGCTATGGTGGTGAACGCGTTTCCAGACCTAATCGTCTTCAGGTTATAAGACAACTTCAACACCATCTTGTTGGTATTGGGCCTCATGCTTCCGTCATCATCACAGGCGACTTCAATGACTATTATGATAGTCCTGCCTTAAAAGAACTGTATGCTCTGGGGTTGCAAAACATCACCTGCGATGCACAAGGCAAGAACGGAGCCAAGGGTACCTATCGCTATCGGGGCGAGTGGCATTCCTTGGATCATGTACTCGTTTCGCCTTTAATATATAATAAGGTGGATTCGGTTTATATCAACGATGCCCCCTTTCTTTTAGAGGATGAGCCGCAGTATGGTGGAAAGCGTCCGTTCCGAACCTTTCAAGGTGTTCACTATCAACCAGGCTTCAGCGATCATCTTCCAATAGTTGTCCGATTTAATCTGGAATAACAATTGTATGAAAGAAATTTAGCCTAATTGGGTAAAAGAAATGTTACTTTTGTCATATAAAGTGCTAAATATTATTAAATATGTTCATATAACAGGAAGAAGTTTGCGTATTCTAAGAAATAATTCCTATATTTGCAACGTGTTTTTCATGGTATTAGATTATTAAGGTTAATTACAGAAGATTGATTGTCGAGAGACTATGCAATCTTCACCACAAAAGCAATTAACTTTTTAATTGCAAAAAAAAGGGAGCCTGCGAAGGTTCCCTTTTCCGTATCTAATACTTTGATCAATAACTGCGGGCAATGATAACACGTGCCTTGGAAGGTTTACCGCTTACCATATCTATGCCAGGAGTCTGCTCTACGCCGAAAGGCACACAACGGATAGTGGCCTGCGTCTCTTCCTTGATTTGTGCCTCAGTCTCGGCTGTGCCGTCCCAGTGGCAGAGGAAGAAACCGCCGTCCTTCACACGCTCCTTGAACTCCTCGTAGTTGTCGCACTCATAGATACGCTCATCGCGATATTTACGTGCTTTTTCGAAGATGTTCTTCTGGATATCCTCAAGCAGCTGCTCCACATATTCTGCAATGCCTTCGATAGGACGTGTCTCTTTCTCCAAAGTATCGCGACGCATCACTTCTATTGTTCCATTCTCCAAGTCGCGTGCACCCAGAACCAGACGCACAGGAACGCCCTTCAGTTCGTAATCGGCAAACTTGAAGCCAGGACGCTTATTGTCAGAATCGTCGAACTTAACAGATATACCCTTCTTACCCAGTGCCTCGATGATAGGAGCCACCTCTTTATTGACCTGCTCCATCTGCTCTGGTTTGGTGGCAATAGGAATGATGACCACCTGAATAGGTGCCAGACGTGGAGGAAGTACCAAGCCGTTGTCATCAGAGTGAGTCATAATGAGAGCGCCGATGAGTCGCGTAGACACACCCCATGAGGTAGCCCATACGTATTCAGGCTTGTTCTCCTTGTTCAAGTAAGTGACTTCGAATGCTTTGGCAAAGTTTTGTCCGAGGAAATGTGATGTACCGCTCTGTAGGGCTTTTCCGTCCTGCATCATTGCCTCGATAGTATAGGTGTCGAGAGCACCAGCAAAGCGTTCGGTTTCGCTCTTCACGCCCTGTACCACTGGTACAGCCATCCATTCCTCAGCAAACTTAGCATAGACCTTCAGCATCTTCTTTGCTTCCTCTTCGGCCTCCTCGCGGGTAGCGTGTGCGGTATGGCCTTCCTGCCACAGGAACTCGGAGGTGCGTAGGAACGGACGGGTGCGCATTTCCCAGCGCATCACGTTACACCATTGGTTGCACATCAGGGGCAGATCGCGCCAAGAGTGAATCCAGTTCTTATAGGTGTTCCAGATAATGGTCTCTGATGTAGGACGTACAATGAGCTCTTCTTCAAGCTTTGCAGCAGGATCGACAACCACTCCTCCGTCAGCTGCCTTCAGTCGATAGTGTGTCACGACGGCACACTCCTTGGCAAATCCCTCTACATGCTCAGCCTCGCGGCTCAGGAAGGACTTTGGGATAAGCAGGGGGAAATAGGCATTCTGTGCACCCGTCTCTTTGAACATACGATCCAGTTCGCGCTGCATCTTCTCCCAGATAGCATAGCCATAAGGCTTAATCACCATACATCCACGTACGGCAGACTGTTCTGCCAAGTCAGCCTTGACAACAAGATCGTTGTACCATTGGCTGTAATTATCGGCACGTTTTGTTAAATCTTTTAATTCTTTTGCCATGTTTTATCCAATAATTTTAAAATTTTGGTGCAAAGGTACAAAAAAGTTGAGAGTTGAGAGTTGAAAGTTGAAAGTTTTTTCTAACTTTGCAATCGAAAACAGATTAGTTTAACATTTTAATTAATAAAGTGCAATTATGAAATCAATGAAGACAATGGTTCTTGCTCTTTGTGCAGGAATTGTAATGGCCGGTTGTAGCAATATGGCCAAGGGAACTGCAATTGGTGCTGCAGGTGGTGCAGTGCTGGGTGCTATCGTAGGTAAGGTGGCTGGTAATACTGCTGTAGGTGCAGCTGTAGGTACTGCCGTAGGTGCTGGTGCCGGTGCCATTATCGGTAAGAAGATGGATAAGGCTAAGGCAGAGGCTGAGGCTGTGAAGAACGCTCAGGTAGAGTCAGTTACTGACGCTAATGGTCTTCAGGCTGTAAAGGTTACATTTGACTCAGGTATCCTGTTTACCACAGGTAGTGCCACTTTGAGCCAGACAGCCAAATCTTCTCTCTCTCAGTTCGCTACCGTACTGAAGAACAATTCCGACTGCGACGTTGCCGTTCAAGGCTATACCGACAATGAGGGTTGGAAGAACAGCACTCGTGAGCAGAGCATCCAGAAGAACCTGAATCTGTCGCAGCAGCGTGCACAGGCAGTGACCAACTATCTGCAGTCACTTGGTGTCAGCAGCTCTCAGATTCGTAGCACTATGGGGTATGGCGAGGACAATCCCGTAGCCGACAACTCTACTGCCGCCGGTCGTCAGCAGAACCGCCGCGTCGAGGTTTATATGTATGCTTCTCAGGCTATGATCCAGGCTGCTGAGAACGGCTCACTTCAGTAAGCTGAATGAAGAAGCTGATTAGCAAAATCAGCCAGATAGTCCGATGGGCTATGGCAATATTTTTCGGCACTACCATCTTAACGGTGGTAGTGCTGAAGTTTTTTCCCGTCTATTATACGCCTTTGATGTTTATCCGCCTGTTCCAGTTGGACGAGGTGAAGCTTAGCCATGAATGGGTGTCGATAGACGAGATTTCACCATCTATGCCCTTAGCGGTGATGGGCAGTGAGGATGCTAATTTCCAGGAGCACTGGGGTTTTGACTTCAAAGCTATCCAAGATGCAGCCGAGCACAACAAGAAGCATCCTGAGAAAAACAAACACGGGGCATCCACCATCAGCCAACAGACTGCCAAGAACGTATTCCTCTGGCCTGGCCGTTCGTGGATACGAAAGGGATTGGAAGCCTATTTCACTATATTAATAGAGGTGTTCTGGTCGAAGGAACGCATCATGGAGGTCTATCTAAACTCCATAGAGATGGGGCCTGGCATCTATGGTGTGCAAGCCGTAGCGCACGAGCATTTCGGATGTGATGCCAAAGACCTCACAGCCAACCAATGCGCACTCATTGCTGCCACTTTGCCAAATCCCCGTCGTTTCAGCAGCAAGACCCCTAACAAATACATGAAAAAGCGTCAGCGTTGGATTCTTGACAATATGCGCTACGTAAAACCACTGGAGAAATAAAAAAACTTTGATTGATTGTTTGGTTGTTTGGGAAAAGTTTATTAACTTTGCCCCACATATGTATTATTATTAACATAAACACGAAACAAATGGAAAACAACGCTCAACTCATTGCCCAGTGCGAGGCACGGGCAAAGGAATGGCTCTCTCCCGCATTCGACGAGGAGACACGTAAGGAAGTTCAGGCTATGCTTGACGCAGAGGACAAAAGTGCTCTAATTGATGCTTTCTATCAGAACCTGGAGTTCGGAACGGGCGGTCTGCGCGGTATTATGGGTGCCGGCACCAACCGCATGAACAAATATATCGTGGGTATGGCTACTCAGGGCTTTGCCAACTATATCAACAAGGCATTCCCCGATATTCAGCCCGCAGTGGTCGTAGGTCACGACTGCCGTAACAACGGACGTATGTTTGCAGAGACCGTAGCCGATATCTTCTCTGCTAACGGCATCAAGGTTTACCTGTTCGAGAGCTTGCGTCCCACACCTGAGATTTCTTTCGCCATCCGTCAGCTGAAGTGCCAGGCAGGTGTCAACGTCACCGCCAGCCACAACCCCCGCGAATACAATGGTTATAAGGCTTACTGGGATGATGGTGCCCAGGTTTTGGCACCACACGACAAGGGCATTATCGACGAAGTGAACAAGGTGAAGATTGGTGATGTGAAGTTTGAAGGCAACAAAGACCTCATTATTCCCATCGGCGGTGAGATGGACTGGGATTATATCCAGGCTGTCAAGGAGGCTATGGTTGACCAGGATGTCATCCTTCGCCAGAAAGACCTCAACATCGTCTACTCACCCATGCACGGCACTGGCCGCGTGATTATTCCTATGGCTCTGCGCTCATGGGGCTTCCAGAACATCCACGTGGTACCCGAGCAGATGGTGATCGACGGTAACTTCCCCACTGTTGTCAGCCCCAATCCTGAGAATGCAGAGGCTATGACGCTGGGTATGAAGCTCGGTACGAAGTTGAATGCCGACCTGGTGATTGCTTCCGACCCCGATGCCGACCGTCTGGCTATCGTATGCCGCAATGCCAAGGGTGAGTGGGAAATCCTGAACGGCAACCAGACCTGCATGATGTTCTGCTGGTATATCATTGCCAACAAGAAGAAGCTGGGTCAGCTCAAGGGTAACGAGTTCCTCGTAAAGACCATCGTAACCACTGAGGTGATTGCCGAGATTGCCAAGAAGAACGGCGTAGAACTGATGGACTGCTACACTGGTTTCAAGTGGATTGCAAATGAAATCCGTGTCAATGAAGGCAAGAAGAAGTACATCGGCGGTGGTGAGGAAAGCTTCGGATTCCTGCCATTCGATAAGGTTCGCGATAAGGATTCTCCTGCATCTATCTGCTTGATTTGTGAGATTGCATCTTGGGCTCGCGACAACGGTATGACTCTCTACGACCTGCTGATGAACATCTACAAGGAGTATGGCTTCTCTAAGGAGGTGACCATCAACGTGGTTCGCCCAGGTAAGACTGGTGCCGACGAGATTAAGCAGATGATGACCGACTTCCGTCAGAACCCACCACAGTCGCTCGGTGGCTCAAAGGTTTGCCTGTGGAAGGACTACAAGACTCTGGAGGCTAAGGATGCACAGGGCAATGTGACGAAGCTTGATATGCCCGACACATCAAATGTGCTGCAGTGGTTCTGCGAGGACGGTACGAAGGTATCTGTCCGCCCGTCTGGTACTGAGCCGAAGATTAAGTTCTATACCGAGGTGAAGGATGCCAGCTTCAACGGTGCTGCTGATTACGAGCGCTGCTCGAAAGATGCAGAGGCCAAGATCGAGGCCCTGAAGAAGGATTTGAATCTGTAAGATCGTTGGTAACAGATGGAACAGATGTAACAGTATAAAATGAAACTCTTTCGCGTACGTCTGCGCGCACACGCGCAGACGTACGCGTAGACTTTTGAAAAATATCTGTTACATCTGTTACATCTGTTACTCAATCGAATTTGAGGGTTATCAAAAGTGACGCACTTACGCATAAAAAGTGGCTCACTTTCGTATCAAAAGTGGCTCACTTTTTTTCGTAAATGGCTCACTTTTTTTCGTAAATGGCATTCTTAGAAAATAGCATTAGGAAAAATGATTGAATATTTCTTGGATAACATGTGGGCAGTCTGGGCGGTAGTTGCCGTCTTAGGACTGATTATCGAACTGTCATCGGGTGACTTCTTTGTCATCTGTTTCTCTATTGGTGCTGTCGGTGCGGCTATAGCGGCCCCATTTTCAAACACCTATGTACAATTAGGCGTGTTTGCTGTAGTCACTGCACTGAGCATTTTCCAAGTGCGCCCCTTCGCCTTGCGTTATCTGCACAAGAATGAAGAACCTCGTGTGAGCAATGCGGATGCGCTGATAGGGCAGACGGGCCGTGTGAGCCAGACCATACCCGTGGGCGAATACGGACGCGTGGCTATCGGAGGCGACGACTGGAAAGCCCAGTCCGTCTGCAAAGAGCCAATCCCTGTAGGTACCGCAGTCAGGGTAGTAAGCCGTGAGAGTATTATCATCACTGTAGAAGTCGTATAAAAGATAAACAACAGAAGAATATGGAATTAACATTTTATTTTTTAGGTGCTGCCATCCTGCTGGTCTTTGTCTTTGCAAAGATGGCACTTGTCATTATTCCACAGTCGGAAACCAAAATTATTGAGCGCCTGGGACGATATCATGCCACGTTGAAACCCGGTATCAACCTGATTATCCCCTTCATAGACAGGGCAAAGAATGTGGTGGTGCTCAGGTACGGACGCTATGTCTATTCCAATAATATAGACCTGCGTGAACAGGTGTACGACTTCCCCAAGCAGAATGTGATTACGAAGGACAACATACAGATGGAAATCAACGCATTGCTCTATTTCCAGATCATGGATCCTTTCAAGGCCACATACGAGATTAATAACCTGCCCAATGCTATTGAGAAGTTGACACAGACCACACTGCGTAACATCATCGGTGAACTGGAACTCGACGAGACGCTGACCTCTCGCGACACCATCAACACCAAGCTGCGTGCCGTGCTCGACGATGCTACCGACAAATGGGGTGTGAAAGTTAACCGAGTAGAACTACAGGATATCACTCCTCCTTCATCTGTGCTGAACGCAATGGAGAAGCAGATGCAAGCCGAGCGCAACAAGCGTGCGCAGATCCTGACCTCAGAAGGTGAGAAAGCCGCAGAGATTCTGGCATCAGAAGGTGAGAAAACCGCAACCATCAACCGTGCTGAAGCCGCCAAGCAAGAAGCCATTCTTACCGCAGAAGGTGAAGCTCAGGCACGTATCCGCAAGGCAGAGGCTGAAGCCAAAGCCATTGAGCTCATCACTCAGGCTGTAGGCAAGAGCACTAATCCTGCCAACTACCTGCTAGCTCAGAAGTATATACAGATGCTGGAAGAGCTGGCTCAAGGCGATAAGACGAAGACTGTCTATTTGCCTTACGAAGCCACCAACCTGATGGGAAGCATCGGTGGTATCAAAGATTTGTTCAAGAGTGAATAAAGAGTGAATAAAGACAGCATAAAAAAGAACGAAATGTGAAAGAAATACACTTTTTCTTTTGCATTTCGTTTGTTTTTTCGTACCTTTGCAACCGATTTAGACTGCATACACTATGGTATACAATATTTTCAAGGGACTTGGCATCGCTCTTGTCACCCCTTTTAAGCAGGATGGCTCAGTTGATTATGAAGCATTAATGCGATTGGTGGAGTATCAATTGGATAACGGAGCCGACTTCTTCTGTATTCTTGCTACTACAGGTGAGACACCAACACTTACCGCAGAAGAGAAACAGCGTATCAAGGACTTGGTAGTCGAGAAAGTACAGGCACGCGTTCCCATACTGATGGGATGTGGCGGTAACAACACCGCTGCCGTTGTCAACGAACTGAAGAACGGCGATTTCAAGGGAATAGACGGTATACTGAGTGTATGTCCATATTACAATAAGCCATCACAGGAAGGACTCTACCAACATTTCAAGGCAATAGCAGCAGCTACTTCATTGCCTGTTGTCCTGTATAATGTTCCAGGACGTACCGGTGTCAACATGAAGGCTGAGACAACTGTACGCCTGGCTCGCGACTGCCAGAATATTGTAGCCATCAAGGAAGCTTCGGGCAACCTGGAGCAAGTCGATGAAATCATCAAGAACAAGCCAGCCGACTTTGATGTCATCTCTGGTGACGACTCGTTGACATTCCCAATGGTATCGTGCGGCGCAGTAGGTGTGATTTCCGTTATCGGCAACGCTTTGCCAAAGGAGTTCTCAAAGATGATTCGCTTGCAGATGCGTGGAGAATATGATCCGGCCCGCAAGATTCACCACCGTTTCACCGACCTGTTCTCACTGCTTTTTGTCGATGGCAACCCCGCAGGCGTGAAGGCAATGCTCCACGAAATGGGCTTCATCGAGAATGTATTGCGCCTGCCCTTGGTACCAACACGAATCAGTACCAAGCAACGTATGAGCGAACTGCTCAGGGAGTTGAAGATTTGATTCCTCAAATCTTCAACTTAGTATTACTTTTTATCAATCTCTTTCAAGGCTGCCTTTGCTGCCAATACAGCTCGTCGCCAATCGGTGTCGAGCGAAAAGCGTGTAAGGCTGTTAACGTCTTTGAAGTAGCTCAGTACCAGTTCGGTGTCGCTATCGTTGAACAGCGGATTTGAGCAGCTGGCATCAATATAGGCTCTGATAATCTTTTTCTGATGGTTTGCCGGCATATTCCTGCTTTCTACAAGCGATTTGGTGTAGTTGGCAATGAAGATATTCAGCGACAGGGCTTCTTTATCAAGCAATTCGGCAGTAGAATCAGGAAACTCTTCCTTCATCTTGATAGCCAGGTAATTGAGTGCTTCAAGCTTGAACATACTAAACTTCCGTACTAAAACCTCGGCAGTAGGGTCGTTGACTTTTGCCTGAGCATGTTGTCTGATTTCCGAATAAATCTCCTGTGCAGGCAGCGTTGTGGAAACAGATAGTAGTACAAGAAGGGAAAGTAGATTTCTTTTCATAATTAAATATGTTTGATAAGTTGTTTCTTATGTGTGAAGCAGGCTGGGAGTTCTTCTTCGTAGTGAGTCACCATGATAAGCGTCTTGCCTGGCAATTGACTGTAGGTTTGGATAATATCTTTCACTAAAAGCCGGTTTTGGCTGTCCAACCCGTGAAGTGGTTCGTCGAGAATCAATAAGCGGGGGGCTTTGACAAAGGCTCGAGCCAACAGCACCATACGCTGTTCACCGCTTGAAAGAGTCAGGAACGGACGGTCAGCCAAATCCTCGATACCAAAGATATTCATCCACCAGCGGCATTGCTCGCATTCTGATTCGTTAGCACGGGTATAGAGTCCCACGGTATCTTTCAACCCGCTGGCTACTACCTGTAGGGCCGGAATATTGTGCTGATAGGCACGATGCATCTCAGGCGATACGTAGCCAATGGCTCGTTTGATGTCCCATATACTCTCACCGCTGCCACGTTGCTTCCCGAAGAGCCGGATGTCATTGGCATAGGCCTGCGGATTGTCAGCACAGATAAGCGACAGAAGTGTACTTTTCCCACTGCCATTCGGTCCTGATAATGCCCAGCATTCTCCTTGGCGTATCACCCAGTCAAGGTCTTTCAATATGGTGCGGTTGTCATAGCGTATGCTCACCTGATTGAAACTCACAACCCCCTCATCGTTGCCGATATGTTGTTCGGAGGTGTTTGCCAGCGATAGTATGGCTTGATGACGATGTTCGTCTAAATGTTGGAGTGGGGCACGGAACTCACTCTCCGGCGTTATCCAGATAATCTCGTCCACATAGTCGGGTATGTTCTCTTCGCGCGCTATCGCCATATATATAATAAGGTGTTGCTCTCTGGCAAGGAGTGGGAACAACTGGTTGAGCTGTTGCCGCGTCTCTGCATCAAGTCCGATAAACGGATTGTCGAGTATGAGCGTCTCTGGCTGCGCCAGAAGCGTCTTGATAAGCTGGAACTTTCGCAGTTCACCACTGCTTAGGCTAATAACGTATTTGTCGAGAAGCGATTCGAAGCCAAACAGGGCATATAGCTTCCGAAGCAGTTCGCGACGCACTGCCGTATCTTCACCTGTCAGATGATATGCTTTCTGTAGGATGTCTCCAACACGAGGTGTCTCGTTGTCTATGTCGTGCTGGTTCCAACGCAACTGTAAGTAGTACACCCGGTCGGTGGCTGCACCATAGGTGTCGCAGAAGGCAATATAACGTACCCTGCTGCTGGCCATCTGCTTACGCAACTGTTCAACGTAAGCGGTCTTCCCACTTCCGTTGCGTCCTACGATTGCTATTATTTTGGAGCCTTCCATATCTTGTCTTGATTCTTGTTGACAAAATCTTTCCATCCGCGATAGTGTGGAGCATCCGTTTCCGGACGGCCCATCTGAAGAAAATGACAATAGGCAGCAGCCAATGCATCAGTGGCATCCATGAAGCGTCCCATCTCATCATTAGGAATATGCAGTAATCGCTGCAACATACCGGCTACCTGTTCTTTCGAGGCTGTACCGTTGCCTGTCAGAGCCATCTTGATTTTCATAGGTGCATACTCATGAATGGGAACGCTGCGCTGAATGGAAGCTGCAATAGCAACACCTTGGGCCCTGCCAAGCTTGAGCATTGACTGTACGTTCTTTCCAAAGAAAGGGGCTTCAATAGATAGCTCGTCGGGCAGATAGGCTTCGATGATACCGGTTACACGCTCATAGATATGTCCCAGTTTCAGATAGGCATCCTCGTATTTCCTCAGGTCAATGACACCCATTGTCACCATCTGTGCCTTGCCGTCAACAACCCGCAGGATACCATATCCCATGATGTTTGTACCTGGGTCTATTCCCATGATGACTTTTTCCTTCATGGTGCAAAGGTAGCGTTTAATTCGCAGATACGCACATTATTATATTTATTTTAACCAGAAAACATAAAAATTATATCTCAAAAAATTTGTGAAATCAGAAAAATTGTTTAATTTTGCAGCAAAAATAACAATAAAACCATAAGCCGTGGTATGTTAGAAACTGAAAAACTTGAATCCCAAATTCAAAAAAGCGACTATAAGATTCTCATAGTTGATGACGTTATGAGCAATGTGCTTCTGCTGAAGATTTTGCTTACAAACGAGAAATATCAAGTGTGTACGGCGAATTGTGGCAATATGTGCATAGAGCAGGCTAAGGCTGAAAAGCCGGACCTGATACTGCTTGACGTGATGATGCCTGACATTACAGGCTTTGATGCAGCACAGATTCTCAAGAAAGACCCGGAAACTTCACATATTCCTATCATCTTCCTGACTGCTTTGAACAATCCAAGCGACCTGGTTCACGGTTTCCAAGTGGGTGCCAGCGACTTTCTTACTAAGCCTTTTAATAAGGAAGAACTCGTTGTGCGTGTGTTCCACCAGATAAAGCTGGTAGCAGCTACGCGCATCATTGAAAAGCAAAACGCAGAACTGCGTGCCACAATAGGCAATCGTGACAAAATGTACTCTGTCATAGCACACGATTTGCGCTCGCCAATGGCAAGTATTAGAATGGTGCTCAATCTGGTGGTGGCATCATCTTCACCAGAAACCATAGGAGCAGAATTGTATGAATTACTGGACAAAGCCAACAAAGAGTCGGAAGAAGTACATGATCTGCTTGATAACCTGCTCAAGTGGACTAAGAGTCAGACAGGGCGACTGAACGTGGTCATGCAGGACTTGGATCTTAACGACATTATTCCTGGTGTGGTGGATATCTTTGAGATGATAGCCCAGACCAAACAGATTAAGTTGAATTATACAGGAAGTAGCGTCCCCGTAGTAGTGACTGCTGATAATGATATGTTGAAGACTGTAGTCAGAAACTTCATGTCAAATGCCATCAAGTTCTCGCCAGAGAGCAGTTCGATAGAAATAACCTTGACTACAGAAAGCGACAACGCAAAGATTAGTGTCCGTGATCATGGAGTGGGTATTGCTCCAGAGCGTCTGAACAGCATCTTCAATAAGGGAGAGACAACATACGGGACAGATGGAGAGGAAGGCTCTGGATTGGGTTTGCAACTCTGTCAGGACTTTGCAAGCAAGATTGGCGGGCATTGCACAGTAGAGTCAGTACTTGGAGAAGGATCTACGTTTAGTGTCTTCGTGCCTTTGAAGAAGTAAGGAGCAGAAAAGGAAAAAAACAAAAAAAAGGTAATCATTTTTTTTGTCGTTATAAAAAAAATGATTACCTTTGCATTCGATTTCAGAACAACGTTTCTACTCTTGAAGCGTTTCTTATGACAAAATCACCATTTATTTTCTAATTTATTACGTATTACGTATAACAGTTTTCTGTATGTATACTAAAGAACAACTTGAAAATATGGCAATTTCAGAGCTAATGGAAGTTGCTGCAAAATTAGGTGTTAAAGTGTCGCAGAATGACTCTTCGGAAACTGTCATCTACGATATTCTCGATAAAGCTGCTATTGACAGTGCTGCTGAAGATGCAGCTCCGAAGCGGAAGCGCACACGTATTGCCAAGAAAGATACTGACAAAGTCTACACCGTTACCGGTGAAGAAGGCGAGAACCTGGATACAAAAAGTAAGAAATCCAAGAAGACAGAGGCTCCTTCTTTGTTCTCAGATGAGCCTGTTGCTGAACCAACAGTAGAAGAAGAGAAAGAAGAAGATGCTAAACCTGCACCCAAAAAACGTGGTCGCAAGTCAAAGGCTGAACTTGCTGCAGAAAAAGAAGCTGCTGTCCAGAATGAAATACAACAGGCTGTTGAAACTCCGGCAGAGGATGCAAATGTAGAAGAAATAGCTGTTCCTGAAGCTGAAGAGGACATTCCTGCAGCTTCTGCTGATAGTGAAATGTTAGCAAGCTTGCAGGAAAAAATGTCGAGAAACCGTGAGGAAGTCCAAGAATCAGACGATTCGGAATATTGGGAGAATGATCCTTGTGACGGTACCGACTTTATCACGGTTGTTGACCTCCCAATAGAAGATCAAACAGCTATCCCAACACTCGATATGTTTGATCGCCCAATGGCTGTCCTGCAAGAGCCTGTCTACCAGATACCGGTTCAGATGCCTGCACAAAATGATGCAAAATATGACTTTGCTGATTTTATCGATGGCAACGGTGTGCTTGAACTACTGCAAGACGGTTATGGATTCCTTCGTTCAAGTGACTACAACTATCTTTCATCGCCAGATGATATATATGTGTCGCCACAGCAGATAAAGAAATACAGCCTTAAAACAGGTGATGTCGTGGAGTGTACAGTGCGTCCACCTCACGATAACGAGAAGTATTTCGCTTTGTCGAACGTAAAGACGATTAACGGACGAGATCCTATGGAGGTGCGCGACCGTGTATCCTTTGAACATCTGACACCACTGTTCCCTGAAGAGAAATTCATGCTTTGTGGGGATCCTTCTACAACAAACCCATCAACACGCATCGTTGACCTGTTTGCTCCTATTGGTAAAGGACAGCGTGCGCTGATAGTGGCTCAGCCGAAGACGGGTAAGACTATTTTGATGAAAGATGTTGCCAATGCTATTGCCGCTAACCATCCTGAAGCCTATATCATGATGCTGCTGATTGACGAGCGTCCTGAAGAGGTGACAGATATGAGCCGCACAGTAAATGCCGAAGTCATCGCTTCTACATTCGATGAACCCGCTGACCGTCATGTTAAGATTGCTGGCATTGTATTGGAAAAGGCAAAGCGTATGGTGGAGTGTGGTCATGATGTGGTCATCTTCCTTGACTCTATTACCCGTCTTGCTCGTGCCTACAACACTGTTTCACCTGCCAGCGGTAAGGTGCTGACTGGTGGTGTGGATGCCAATGCCCTACAAAAGCCTAAGCGTTTCTTTGGTGCTGCCCGTAATATAGAGGGTGGGGGATCTCTCACCATCATTGCTACGGCATTGGTAGATACGGGTTCTAAGATGGATGAGGTCATCTTCGAGGAATTCAAGGGTACAGGTAACTCCGAAATCCAACTGGATCGTATGCTCTCCAACAAGCGCGTGTTCCCAGCACTCAACCTCGTACAGTCATCTACTCGTCGTGATGACCTGTTGCAAGATCCTACTACGCTGAACCGTATGTGGATTATCCGTAAGTTTATTGCAGAGATGAATCCTATCGAGGCAATGAACACCGTTCGCGACCGTTTGGTTCAGAGTCGCAATAATGAGGAATTCCTCATGTCTATGAATGGATAAAATGCTTATTTTACTATAATATTTGCCGCAGATACTTTGTTCTGCGGCTTTTTTTTCACTTTTTACCCTAAATGTTTCGCTGTTTCAGAAAATAGTTGTAAATTTGTCGCTGCAAACAAAAGATATATATAATATATAAACACTTAAAAACATAAATAATGGCAAAGATCGTAACATTGGGCGAGATCATGCTTCGCCTGTCGCCTCAGGGCAACGACCGTTTTATTCAGAGTGAATCTTTCCGTATCATCCCTGGTGGTGGTGAGGCTAATGTCGCTATTTCAGTGGCAAACTATGGTCACGAAGCATACTTCGTTTCAAAACTTCCCAAGCACGAGATTGGACAGATTGCAGTGAACGCTATGCGTCGCTATGGAGTAAACACCGATTTCATTGCTCGTGGTGGAGATCGCGTAGGTCTGTATTACGCTGAAACAGGTGCTTCTATGCGTCCTTCAAAGGTAATTTATGACCGTGCTCATTCATCTATTGCTGAGGCTACTCCTGCAGATTTCGACTTCGACAAGATTATGGAAGGTGCTGCTTGGTTCCATTGGAGTGGTATCACGCCAGCTATCAGCGACAAAGCTGCCGAATTGACGAAACTGGCTTGTGAAGCAGCTAAACGTCACGGTGTTACTGTTTCTGTTGATCTGAACTTCCGCAAGAAGCTGTGGACTAGCGAGAAAGCAATCTCTATCATGCGTCCTTTGATGAAATATGTTGACGTATGCATTGGCAATGAGGAAGACGCAGAACTTTGTCTTGGCTTCAAACCCGATGCCGATGTAGAGGGTGGTCAGACCGACGCTTCTGGTTATGAGGGTATCTTCAAGCAGATGATGAAGGAGTTTGGTTTCAAGTATGTCGTTTCTACGCTGCGTGAGAGCTACAGTGCAACCTTCAATGGCTGGAAGGCTCTTATCTACGACGGTAAGGAGTTCTATCAGTCAAAGCGTTATGAGATTAATCCTATCATTGACCGTGTAGGTGGTGGTGACTCTTTCTCTGGTGGCTTGATTCACGGTCTGCTGACTAAGGCTACGCAAGGCGAGGCTCTGGAGTTTGCTGTTGCTGCTTCTGCATTGAAGCATACTATCAATGGTGACTTCAACCTTGTTTCTGTGGAAGAAGTAGAGGCATTGGCAGGTGGTAATGCCAACGGACGCGTACAGCGCTAAATGAAGTGATAAGTGATAAGTGAAAAGTTATGGCAAAATTTGATAAGATAGCAGTTCTGAAGAAGATTGGCGACACTGGTATGGTACCAGTGTTCTACCATAAGGATCTTGAGACCTGTAAGAATGTAGTGAAAGCCTGCTACGAAGGTGGTGTACGTGCTTTCGAGTTTACGAATCGTGGCGACTTCGCTCAGGAAATCTTCGGTGAGCTGGTGAAGTGGGCCGACAAGGAATGCCCGGAGTTGGCATTGGGTATCGGCTCTATCGTAGATGCTCCTACAGCAGCTATGTTCATTCAACTTGGTGCCTGTTTCGTAGTAGGCCCCCTGCTTAATCCTGATATTGCTCCTGTATGTAATCGTCGCTTGGTTCCTTACTGTCCTGGTTGTATGACTGTTAGCGAGATTGGAAAGGCTCAGGAGTTAGGATGTGACCTCACTAAGGTATTCCCTGGTGATGTGGTTGGCCCCAATATGGTTAAAGGTCTGAAGGCTCCAATGCCTTGGTCGAAGATCATGGTTACTGGTGGTGTCGCTCCTGAAGAAGAGAACCTGACGAAATGGTTCAAGGCTGGTGTATTCTGTGTTGGCATGGGTTCAAAGCTATTTCCATCTGACAAAGTGAAGGCCGGCGACTGGCAGTATGTCACCGATAAGTGCAAGGAGGCTCTTGGCTATGTGGCTAAGGCTCGCGCTTAAGCTGTTAACGCCCATATTATTTCTTTCAGCTTGTTCACCGTCTGATAGGCAAGCGGTGGACAAGCTGAATTCTTATTCCTATGCCTATCATTACAGAGATATTGATTCCACAGTGTATTATGCACGTTTGGCTTTAAACGAGGCCGAACGCCTTCAATATGACGATGGACAAGCTGAAGCACTGAATAATCTGGCATTTGCTGATATCATTAGAATGCACTATCCTGATGCACATTCTCACCTGGATAGTGTATTAGCGGTTTCAGATAATCACCTTGAACGTCTGATTGCTCATGTTCAGATGATGCGGCTCTGTCAGCGTCAGTCCCAGAACCGTGAGTTCTATGACTGTCGTGAACAGGCTCAACGTGCGCTACAGCGTATCAATGAAGAGCGTCAGCAGCTTTCCGAACGTCAACTGAAACGTCTGCTCTACGCTGAGACGGAGATGGACATCATCACTTCCACCTATTATTATTATGTGGGGTTAGAACAGCAGTCAGCAGAAGCATTACAAAAAATACGCCCTGATGTAGAGACCGATACGATGCAATTCCTCAACTATCTCTATAATGTCGGCGCAGGTGGTGTAATCAATCACGGCACCCAGCAGGAGATTGTTCAAATAGAGTTCGATTACTTGATGCGCTGTTTTCTATTGGCCCGTCAGACTGATTGTCTGTTCTTTATGGCAAACTCGATGGAAGCCCTTGCTGAACACCTGAGTAATGACGAGTATCGTCAGCAGCTTTCCAAGGATAATCAGCCAGCCATGAAGTTCATTAATCCAGAAAATGTTCCTGACCAGCAACTGCCACTTTGGCTGGCAGGGAATGCCTTGACACTTTTCCGGCAGTATGGTGACACCTATCAGATAGCAGGTTCCTATCGTACACTGGCCTCCTGCTGTATGAAGCAAGAAGACTATAATGGTGCCTTGTTTTATCTGGAACAATCACTAAGCGACACACTCATCTTCCAAGCTCCGGATTTGGTAGCCAGTATTCGTGAGCAGTTGTGTGTGGCTTACTCTGCCATTGATGATAAGATGTCGAGCGACTTCAACCGTAATGCATATCTGGATTTACAGGAACGCACCCGTCAGGATCAGTGGTTAGAAGCCCGTGCTTATCAGTTGGAACATTCTTTGTCGCAGTTCAACCTTCTGCTTATCGCGGTTGCTATTGCCTTTGTTTTGTTCCTTCTTGTGCTGCTGGTTTTCTATTTCTATCGGAAGAAATCAATGGCAAACAACCGTGATGAAATCCTTGATGACGAGTTCGAGGAATTAACGGAACAGATAGCCATCGTGCGCAGCAATATCACACAGCAACGCCGTATATATTTCGAACAGTTGGCAAAGATGTCGCTTGTCAATGGCATTATTCCCTTTATCGATCGCATGATTCACGAGGAGAAATGTCTCAATGAAGAACAGCAGCATGATGAGCGTACGGAATATATTCGCGAACTAACCGATAATATTAACCTTCAGAATGACATACTGACTCATTGGATTCAGTTACGAAAGGGTGAGCTGAGTGTCCATATAGAATCTTTTGCCCTACAGGACTTGTTTGATGTGTTGGCAAAGGGTAAACGTAGTTTTGAATTGAAGGAAATCACTCTAAATATCCAACCTACGCCACTTTCTGTTAAAGCCGACAAGGTGCTGACTCTCTTCATGCTTAATACGTTGGCTGATAATGCCCGGAAATATACCGATAAAGGTGGAGAAGTATCAGTCTATGCTACTGACACAGATCACTATGTAGAGATTTCTGTTGCAGACAACGGCATGGGCATGAGCGAAGAGCAGTTGCAGCATTTGTTTGAACGTCAGGTGATTGTTGATAGTGACAGGAAACAGGAAGAGAAGAGCCACGGCTTCGGGCTCATCAACTGCAAGGGTATCATCGAGAAATATCGCAAGCTAAGTCAGATTTTCTCAGTTTGTATGATTGCGGCAGAAAGTGAACAAGGCAAGGGCAGTCGTTTTTATTTCCGTCTGCCCAAGAAGGTGGTGATGACTCTTATTTCCTTTGTGGCTTATGCAAATATAGCGTTTTCTCAGGATTCATATCTTGTTGAGGCTACAGCCTATGCGGACTCGACCTATTACCTCAATATCTGTGGCGACTATCAAGGTGCGTTATCTTATGCAGACTCCTGCCGTCAGAGCTTCAATGCGTTTTATCTTGCAGTGACTGGCAATCAAACCGACACTCTTCTAAGCATCGGGGACTTGTCTACCACGCCTCCTGAGATTCTCTGGTTTCATCAAGGACTTGAAATCAACTATCAGGCGTTGTTAGATATGCGTAACGAGAGTGCTGTAGCAGCTCTTGCACTTCACCAATGGAATCTCTACTATTATAATAATCGAATTTATACACTCCTTTTCAAAGAGCTATCGGCCGATGCTTCGCTTGATTCCTATTGCCGCAAGATGCTCCAATCACAGACCAACAAGCAGGTAGCTATCATCCTGCTCGTATTTCTGTTTCTGGCTATCATAGCTTTGGTATTATGGCAACTGATGGTACTCCATATCCGTCGCTACAGCATTGTCCAGAAGCGTCGTAACGAGTTGGAGATGATGAACGATGAACTTCAGCGCATGAAGATGGAGGCCGCCAATCTGCATATCTGTAATGCTGTGCTCGACAATACGCTGTCTACGCTGAAGCACGAGACTATGTATTACCCCAGTCGTATCAGACAACTGCTTGACGTTGGCGACACATCCTCACTTCTTGAGGTCACAGTCTATTATCGCGAACTGTATGGACTGCTCAGTCAGCAGGCTATGCGTCAGATGGAACATACGAAATTACATCTTAAACCTTTAGAGCATGAGATACTTGGCGATGCAGAAATAATAGCTTATCTGTTTGAAATCCTACGCCGGCAGTCTGGTCAGAAGACCTTGAATGTTGAGTGGCAGATGGCTGATGATAATTATGTCAAAGCTATAGTGATGATGCCTTCGCTACAGTTAACTGATGATGATATGCTGCGCCTCTTTATGCCTCAAAGTGAACAGAACATCCATTTTCTCATCTGTCGTGAAATTGTTCGCCAACACGGTGAGGCTGCTAATCGTCACGGGTGCGGTATCCGTGCTGAGCGTTCTGAACAAAATATGATTCAAATAATAATTACACTTCCTAGAATATGCAAAACTTCAAAGTCATTATCGTAGAAGATGTGCCCCTGGAAATGAAGGGTACCGTGGGCATTGTCAAAAATGAGATACCTGAAGCCGAGATTATCGGCACAGCCGAATCCGAAGCCGACTATTGGCGACTGCTGAAGCAGCAGGTTCCAGACCTGCTGTTGCTCGACCTCGGCTTGGGAGGTTCAACTACGATAGGTGTAGAGTTGTGCCGTCAAACCAAGGAGATGCATCCTAAGGTACGCGTGCTCATCTTTACCGGTGAGATACTAAATGAGAAACTGTGGGTTGATGTGCTTGATGCCGGAGCTGACGGTATTATTCTGAAGACTGGCGAGCTACTCACCCGTAACGATGTAATGGCTGTAATGAACGGCAAACAACTGGTATTCAATCAGCCTATTCTCCAGAAGATTGTAGACCGTTTCAAACGTACAGTAGGCTCTGAGCTGATAAAGCAGGAGGCTATGGTTAACTACGAAATTGACGAATACGACGAGCGTTTGCTCCGTCATCTGGCACTTGGTTATACAAAGGATCAGATAGCTCAACTACGTGGTATGCCATTTGGTGTAAAAAGCTTAGAGAAGCGTCAGAACGAATTGATACAAAAACTGTTCCCTGACGGACGTGGCATCAATGCCACGCGCCTTGTTGTACGTGCATTAGAACTACGTATTATTGACATTGACAACCTGGAACCCGACGAAGAGTAAGTCATAGATGATAAAGAAACTGTTTACCAGACTGTTGCTGCTACTTGTGTTGTCAGAAATGTTGCTTGTTCTGATCTCATGGCTTCTTTCTGCCACTCAGACTGATGGCGTGCGTTCCTTGCTCTCCAGCGAGGGCATTCGATGGGGATTAGGACATTTTTCATCGATGATGCTCAAGCCTCAACTCATCTGGTTGTTGCTCATCGCGATGGCAGGAGGCTGTATGTGGCATAGCTGTATATTCCGTCCTTCGCATGTCTCATTCCGCAGACAGTTTGCTTTACGCTTGGCTGTATCTGTCTTTGCATTTCAGATTTTCATTGTTGTTCTACTGATTGCCATACCTCAAGCTGTCCTCCTTTCAGCAACAGGCACACTTTGGCCGTCACCGTTCAGTCGAGCATTAGTGCCGTTGGCAGCCTTCATTACAATAAACACATCTGTTTGTTATGGTTTTTTGTCACAAACATTCGCATCCATGTCAGATGTTTTTGACTCCCTAAAATGGGGACTCACCAAATCTGCATCTTTGTTATTGCTCTATTTTCTAGTTGTACTGATTTATGAATCATACCGTTATGTATTCACATAACGTGTACTAACTGATGTGGAAAAACTTGTGGATAAGTTTGATACACCATATCAGGACTTTGCGCTGCTTGTTGTTCTCGCAGATATCAAAAAGACGGTACAGACTAGTCTTGTCGAGCTTCGAGAGGGTGGCATAATCATCATAGATGCCCTTTGGAAGGTACTCATGGAGCCAGCGGTTTATCTCTGTGCGGTTGCGCTCGTATTGCTGTTCGGATATACCACCTTCCTCGCGACGGCAGACGATGAGTGGTATTAGCTGCACCCGCTTGCCTTCTGATACGATTTTCTGTGTGAAGAAAATCCAGTCGGATACCATGCGATAGTCCTCGCGATAGGGTGAGCCTTCAAAAAGAGATCTGCGAATGAAGGTGCTCTGGTGGTCAAGCGTGGCATTGAAAAACGTAATCATCGATAGACGAGAAGGTTGCACGGAGGCATGTCCTGCTTTTTTTTCTTCATTGTAGTGATAGTCGCGGCCTGTAATAATGTCGGCATCAGATGCATAGCTGTCTACCTGTTCCAGGGAGTAGCTGTCGTAGAAACAGTCGCCAGAATTCATGAAGTTAAGATAATGGCCAGTGGCATGAGCAATGCCTTTATTCATTCCCTGATAAATGCCACCGTCGGGTTCTGACATCCAATATGTTATGCTCTCATTGTACGCTTTCAGAATATCTACGCTGCCATCGGAAGATCCACCGTCGATGACTATAAACTCGAAGTCGCGGAAGGTTTGGTTTATGACGCTTTCAATGGTGCGTCTTAGACCTTCGCAATTATTGTAATTCACTGTGATGATTGAATACTTCATCGTTTCCTGATGTTTTTAATTCTGTTAAGACTGTCTTTGGCTCCCTTGGCAACGAGAAGCGTGCTCCCGAGTTGCAGACAGAGAAATATGCTCATACATACAGCTGCATAGCACAGCCAATTCCACAGGCTATGATAGGGGTCAATGGGAATAAAAGTCACAATGTATACTGACAGACCGATGGCGAAGGCAGAGATGGCGTAGTTACGCAGTACACCTTTCCAAAAGGTCATCACTGGCACCTTGAAGCCAGATGTGAACAAGTAGTATGGCTTCCACAGAACAACGATAGCCACAAGGCTTACTATCTTTCCCATGAGTATGCCAATGATGCCCCATTTCAGTCCGCATACTATGGTGACAGAAACATTTATGATGAGTTCTGCCCAAGCTGACCAGACATCAGCATAGAGCCCATGGGCGTAATTGAAACTGTCGATGCTGTTGCGCGAGTTGGTGATGTAGATATAAATAATAAGGAGTATCAGTATGCGATGATCCATGATGTATTCAGGACCAAGCCAGTGAGCAATAAAGGGTTCGATAAGTATGTATAGCGAGAAACTCAGTGTGGCAGCAATGGTGTGGTGAATGGTGGTCATCTCCCAGAATACTTGCATCATTCGCGGTTTGTTGCCCTCGGCTACCAAATTGCCCACACTGGCTCCTACGCTGCCTGTTAAGGCCGAAAAGAGCGATATGAGCTTGGAGATAATAATCATATAGTTACCATAAAAGGCTACCATTTTCAGAGATACGAAAAGGAATATAAAGAGTTCGTCGCTTTTGACGAGTACAAAATCCTTTATTTTATGAATAAACACCTGTTTCGTCTTTGATATGACCTCTGGGTATTTCTTAATTAAAGCCTTCCCATGATGTTTGTCTACTTTCAGCCAAGGATATTCGCGATTGATTTTCCAGTTGAGCACTATGCAACCGATGATGCCGAAGAGAAACTCTATGCCTACCCATAGAAAGAGATTCTTATAGTTATAGGCCAGGAAAATCTGTAGAGCAATCTTGATAAGATTGGCCGACTGCATATAAATGGCTACAAGATAATTCTTCTGGTCGGCAGTAAGTAGTATCTGACGGTAGTTGATGAAGTAGCCGATAAGTGAAGATCCAAGAAAAGAATAAAAGGCAAAGTAAATTATACCCAACCCAAGTTCTGAACTGGCAAAGATAATAGGGAAAAAAAGACTTACGACGAATGCACCTGCGAAGATAATTGTTCCTATCCAGTTGTATAGATAGCCCAATAATGATAGAATATCCTGTATTTCCTGTTTGTCGTTCTGTTGCAGAGGCTTAAACAGAAAGTATCCTATACTGGCTGTAATGCCAAGTTCTGCCAAGTTCAGATATCCCAATATATTGCCCAATGTTCCTGTGAGTCCAATGAACTCAGTTCCGAGACAATCAAGAAAAACCTTCCTGGAGAAGAATGCCAATGCTAAAGAGAGAAAGTAAAACACAATGTTTACTTCCGCATTCAGCATACTTTTCTTTACTCTTCCACTCATGTTTCTTGTTGTTTAAGATATGGCATTCAAGAACGACTGGGCATAGACTTCTTTTGAATACCTTTGTCTGTTCAAAAGAGCCTGTTGACGCATAGACATAAGCATATCTCTGTCATTATAGAATTTGATAATTTGATTGGCTAATTGGATAGTGAAATCGGATTCTATTGACATTGACAACATGGTACCACACCCAGGACTTACGATTTCTGGTATACCGCCTTTCTTCGTAGTAATGAGGGGAAGCCCCATAGACATCGCCTCCAAACAAGTCATTCCAAAGGGTTCGTCCCAAACGGATGGAAGTACAGCAACATCAGCCATCGCCAGCATAGAAGGCATCTTCTCATAAGGAATGTATCCGGTAAAAAACAGTCGGTTGCCCAAGGGTTCTGCCTTCTTCTTAAGTATCTGGATAAAGTCGGTAGTGTAAGTATTGTTCCCATAAAAAGAACTACCAAGAACCATGAGCTTGATCTTGGGATAATCGTTCAACAGTAGCATGGCTTCAATCAACTGTTTGATGCCTTTCTCAGGAATAATCCTACCTGAAAAGACAAGCAGGAAATCGTCATCCGAAAGTCCGTAATCGCTACGTGAAGCACTGACAGTAATATTGAAGGGGGAGAATTTATTCAAGTCGATACCGTTATAGATAGTAATGCATTTACTACTATTGGCATCAATGGTTTTGACACATTGTGATATGTAGTTAGAAACGGTTATGATGCGGTAGGTCGAATCGTAGATAAGCTTCCCGTTTGGCGTGTTGGCATTGAGCAGATCGTTGTGCAGATGCAGAACGATAGGAGTAGAAGGGAACTCATGTGACAGAAGTGGGATGTATCCAGGTCTGTTCTCCACGATAATAAAGTCAAAGGAAGACTTTTTCATCTGGGAAATAGTGCGATACAGATAATACTGGATAGTATCATGATAGTAGCTTCTTCCATGAATCCATCTGTAGATGCGTTTGCCAATTTTTGCAAACAATGTGTTGGAGTTGATATAGCGATAGTGATTGGCAGAGGATTGTAGTGCTTGATATCTTTTAACCAGAGGATTGAAAATGCTGTATATGGTGATATCGTGCTGATGATGCTTGTCGTTGTAGTCCAGATAGAAGTCTATGAGGTTTTCAACAGCACCACCCTCAACAGAAGGTACAGGGAGTATTCCTGATGTCAATACAGCGATTTTCATTTATTGTTTATGGGTTGTATGTATAAATTCCTTGTTTTGTGGGCGAATGTGTGCAAAATTCAGCATCATGCGCCATGTCAGTTTTGGAAGTACTCTCAAATTGTTCAGGATAGCTCTTGAGCGCATACGTGACGGAATGGCATTGTAGAGACTGAACACGAGTACGCATAAGAGCGCAGCCCACATAACAGTGGGGAAAGTGAAGCCGAATACGGCGAGTGAAAACAGAGTGAGTAAAGGTGTGAGGATCAAGAGAATGGAACGGGGAATGAGGGCCTGCTGTACGGTCTTGTCAATATAGTTGATGTTGCCTGTCATAACGGCTTTTGGCAGGTAGGGTAGCATACGTATGAGAGCCTGCACCTGACCAGTCATCCAACGAAGTCTCTGGCGTTGGAAATTATTGCTGTCGCTCACCTTTTCATCCTTCACCAGTATGTCTTCCGCATAATGGATGTAGATGCCTTGCTTCATTAGCAGAGCTTCCAACTCGCGATCCTCTACTGCCGAGTCGAGCTTGTTGACATTAGATTTAAACCATTCGTAGTTAAAACACATGCCAGAGCCAATGAGTGCTGAAGACATACCTATGCGATTATGTCCGCGACGGAAGATGCTGTTGTTGATCTCCTCACTGAAACCATCGAGGGCAGATATGTCGTTGTCGGCATTCTTGGCTGTACGGTGACACTGCACGGCCTGATACTTCACGGCTATGGGATTCAGCTGGTTAAGAAAGTCAGGCTGCACAATATTATCGGCATCAAGTATGACAACAGATTGGTGTTGATGGTGGTGGAAAGGATTTGGTAACTGGCTTTGGGCTATTGCATATTGAAGGGCTTGGGCCTTGCTGCTTGTCTGAAACGAGGGTTGCAATAGTGTGATAGGTAGAGAGGAGAGGTAGTCGTTGGTTTCTGGCTTCATGTTGTCGGACACTACGACGAGTTGATATAAATCTGTGGGATAGTCCTGATGCAGGAATGATTCTACAGTATTTATGATGACGGCATCTTCGTGATAGGCAGGGATGATAACCAGAAATCGTAATCTATGGGACGAATCGTGTTCTGGTTGCTTGCGTGAAGGAATTAGGGAAGCCATCGAGAAGAAAAAGACATACATCGTCGATGCTGCTATGAAAAGCCACAGTAGCAGGTTGATGGTGAGTAATATGTATTGCCCGTTCACTTCTTTCTTTTAAGTTTAATTTTCTGGATGAAATGCGTAAAGGCATCGAGTCGGGTGCCTGTCTCGTCTTTACCCGCACGGAAAATATTATAGATAGCTCCAATCGTAATTATCGGAGCTCTCAAGAAGTCCTTGTCCCAGTTCTTTGTAACCAGATAGTCAGGAGCAGCCAATGCAAATGCAAACAATGCAATCGTAGCTAAGAGCCACCATTTGAGTGCCAATGTGAAATAGATGAAAGGCAAGATAATACTCATAATGGCGATGATGCCCATCATGATGCAGCGGGGGATAAGCATCCATTGAAGTATCTTGTCAACCATATCATACTGGCTGTTCATGAAAGCAAAGGGTAGGAAATGGAAATTGTTAAGCAGGTTGTGAAGCTGAATGTATGTCCAACGCCCACGCTGGTTGTTAAAGTCTTTAATTGTGCGTGTTTTCTCGTCATACACGTTAATATCCTCAAAATAGTCAATATAGATGCTTTCGCGCAACAATAGTGACTCAAGTTCTTTGTCTTCTCCTACGTTAGAACGTATCTTCATTATATTACGCTTAAACCAGGCGAAATCAAACACAGAACCAGAACTGTTGAGTGCTGCCGAAAGTCCTAAGGATAGGTGTCCGCGACGGAATATGGTGTTGTTGATTTCCTCGAAAATAGCATCCAGACGGGCTGTTGGCGTGTCCAGATTGCGCGCCATCCTATGAGTTTGGATAGCTTTTGTACCTGCCGAATCGAAGGCATCGTTCACTTGTTCCAGAAACTCAGGAGTCACCAAATTACCCGCATCGAGCAGCACTACGGCATCGTAGATCTTGAACTGTGGGAGATTGAGAATGGCATATTGTAGGGCTTTTACCTTGGTGCTCTTCTCAAAATTTGGAGTCAGCAAGGTGATTGGTAGCTGTGCCAGTCGCATATTGATAATTTCGTTTTGGTGATTCGAAATGACCACAATGTCGAAATTACGCTGTGTATAAGTCTGGCCTAAGATAGAGTTGACTGTTTCTATGATCTTAGCATCGCTATTATAAGAAGGTATCAATACTATAAAGCGGTATTGCTGCTTGGATTTCTTGATCTCTTTGGATGACTTGAAGATAGATGCAACGGAAAAAAGCAGAACATAGGCTACGGTCAGTCCTATGGGAACAAACAGCAACCAGTCAATTATATAAAGTATCCACCAAAAATCCATAGGTGCAAAGTTATGAAAAAAGTTAGAAACTACGCAGGAAAGAAGTGGAAAAATTACTTGGTGAGCAAAAAAAATCAGCAGTGTTGAGAAGATACGTATAGAAAGTGGCTTACTTTTGAATCGAAAGTGGCTTACTTTTTTTCATAAGTGGCTTACTTTTTTTCGTAAGTGGCTTACTTTTGAATCGAAAGTGGCTTACTTTTTTTCAGTGGCTTACTATTCATCATGAATGACCCACTTTATTCTTTCTTCTTCAGGAGAAGAATGGGAATACAGCAGATTAGTAAGGACAGAATAATAAAAGCCATGTTGATTATCAGCGCATTCCCGAGGAACGACAGGCAATCTATGATGATGACATCGAAAAGCGAGAAAAAAACGAGTTGGCACAGGAATATCTCGTAAGAGCATTTTCCCATCCTTTTTATGAGGTTTACAAGTATATTTTGGCTGAAAAGGAACCGGAAGAGCAGCATCAGTATGACGAACATATAGAAGTAGCACATCCAGTGGGTCTCACCATACGCATTGTAAAAACAAGGACGGAAGTCAAGGCCGGTATAGGTAAAAATCAGAATGGTGGTCATACTGAGAATGGCGATTGACAGAGTCTTGAGGTTGATGAGAATGCCTTTCGTAGCCACAAGATAGCCTAAGAAGACAATAAAGATGTAGCGGAAGAACAAAAGCCTGTAGACAAATTCCGGAAGATGAATTGCTGAGCAGATAATCTCTAAAAGCTGAGAAACCAGGATGAATAAGACGCACGACCATTTAACACCCACATAGTCTATCAGAGGCTTCAACAAGGGCAGCAGAAGTGCAAACTGCACATATATCCAAGGATAATAGCCGCCTGGACCTCCTGGTAGGATAGTCCAAATAATAGTTGAGACAGAAAATGTATGCGATATTAAATGCTGAATACTGATAGCAGTAATGATAAACAGTTCGGTGAATAGGAATGGAAACAAGATGCGCTTCCATAGCTTTTTCCAGTTTGTGGGGTTGACATTCTGTCCGTGCTTATATGCGTGGAATACTTGAATGAGAAGAAAAATAGGCACCGCAGGTCGTCCCCAAAGGCAGAAGAGCGAGTTGCTCAGCCAGGCTTCTGGCATACAATGATTCAGGATAATGCATAATATGCATAACCCTTTCAGGTAGTCAAGAAACGGATCATAACCGGTCTTATTGAAACTAATGGCAGATGTGACATTATCTCTTTGCTGCATAATGTTTCAGGTGGTTAGTGATGCTATGAATCAATAGACCTGCTAAGACGCACAGTACTATTGCGGCAATAGTTATTAAATCATGCCAAGCTGTCGGAAATTGTAAGATGCCGGTTGTGGTGAGCGAAAACAGAATGGCTTGCACCAGATAAATTTCCAAACTGGCTTGCCCGATGCTTTTCAAAGGGCAGACCACTTTACCCAACATTTTTGTCAGTATACAGAACAGATACAGGAATACTGGTAGCAGGAAAAACAGCGAGTAGTATTTAAATTCGTAGATAACGTGATGACGGGGAAAGAATATGGGGAATATGACCATACCTGCCAATGCGAGGAAGAGAAACATCGCAATGCCGGAAGAGGTCATGTTGTGCTTTAACTGCCTGGCGCAATACATACCGAAGATAAAGGCTGGAATGCGATAAACAAAAAAGAAGTGCTCGCGGTCAATGGATTGATACTCAGCTAAGAAATAGGAGCCGACAAGAATACTGACAGCAATGATGGCCAACGCCAGCCGATAGCGGGAATCGACCATCTTCTTCATCAATGGAGCAGCTATGTAAAGCATTACAAGCGAGGGTACGTACCATTCGAAGAAGCATTTATCCTGAGTCCAGAAACCTATCGTCGAGAATCTGTAAAGATAATGAAATAAATCATCATGCAGGACAAAGAAGCTTGCAAAGATTCCTATGAAATAATAGACTGGAAAAAGGCGCAAGAAGCGTTTCTTATAGAAAGGCAACAAGGCGGCATCTTTGTCGAGGGAGTAGTAGATACCAAGTCCAGATACAAACAAGAATATTTCTACACCAGAGAAACCGTATTGTGAGATAAACCCCAAGGGCTTGATGATGTGGAATTGGAAATGGAGCATCATGATCCATATAATAGACCATCCCATTAGCTCTGACCGATAGGTGGACAGGTATTCCAAACGGAATGTGAAAACCTTGGGAATCTGAATCATACTCAACTCATCTTTAGGAAATCTATGATTCCTCTCATCGTGGATCTGGCACTGTCGGTATGACAGAGCAATGTATGTTTGATAATATCACGCATCCCCACCAGTCCTATTAAATATAAATAGGTGAAGTAGCGTTGAGGTGCGTTGATATTGCGCTTGGCGAAAAGCAGACGATTTCGCATGAGATAGTAGTTCTTAAGCGGACTGTTTTGACCGGTAGACTGACTCTCCTTATGATAAATGGTGCATAGGGGCTCATACCAGATCGTGTAACCAGCACGCGTGAACATCATTGACCAGTCGAGCTCTTCATAATACAGGAAGAAGCATTCGGGCATCATGCCTGCCTTCTCAACAGCTTCGCGCTTCACCATCATTGCAGCACCGTGCGCATAAGGGGTGGGGTGGGCTGTGTCGTACTGTCCGCTATCTTCTTCACCACATCCGATGGCATAATTGCGCAAAGTAACAGTAGTCAGAGGAGAATAGCCTGCAAATTGTATAGGGTTGGTTCCCCATGCGAACCTGATCTTAGGACATACCACGCCTATCTTCTCTGATGACTCAAGACGATGGGTAAGGGCATTTAAGTCTGCATCTGACTTGAGAATAGTATCATTGTTGATAAAAAACAGGAATTTGCCGTGTGAGGCTATGATGCCTAAATTGTTACCTCCGGCAAAGCCTAAGTTTTTGTTGCTCCTGACAACTATGATTTCTGGATATCTCGCTTCAAGAATCGAGGCTTCATCAGTTCTTGAGGCATTATCAACTACGACAATCTCTATATCGTCGCTTTTGGGAATGCTGTCAATCAGTTCACACGTATCGTTCAGCCCGTTGTAGTTGATGGTTATAATTGATATCCTACACTCTCTTTGCACGTTTCTTCTCCTCCTTCAGTCTTTTCTTCTCTTCCTGGATAGCAATGAGCTTGCTCTCGTGTTCAATCCATTCTTTTTCGTAGAGTGGCAAACCATATACAAGTGTCAGACCACCATAGAATAACAGGCAGTTAGGAAACTGCATAAGCACCTGATTAGCATAGCCGCCTAACTGTAGCGATACGAATGCGCAGCAAAGTCCCGCCCCAATGCCTCTAAGCGAGTTGCTCTTTATTTTGAACAACACAATCCAACTGGCACCACAGAACATAATGAATGTAGTTATCAGAAATATCGTTATGCCGATTTTGCCTGTACGAATCCAGATAAAAACGTATTCAGAATCCGGTGGAATCGTTGCCATTCTACGCCATTTGTTGTTGGCTGGAACATTATCCATTCCCATACCGATGCCAATGCCCCACGGAGCGTCTGCCAGATGTTTCTTCATAACCTTCTGGTTGTCTGCACGTGCACCCATCGACGCATCGTCTTTGTTGAATCCAGAACGCATACGACGTATTGAGGCATTGCCGTTACCAATAGTGGTGAAGGCTAACATGACATACAAAAGAAAGAAAATGATACTTACAGGAACGGCAATCTTGATGGACTTAGACAAGAAGATATAGACACCGAAACCAGCAAAAAAGCAGAATGTGGCAGTACGTGTTCCTGACGGGAACATTGCCCATGCACACGCGAACCCCGTTATAAGGAAGATGTATTTGTATTTCTTGACTTTGCTGGTCAGTCCGAAAATAATGAATGCAACAGCTGTACATGCCATGTTGACACCAAAGTTGGCTGCATCACTGAATGTCGAGAAATAACGGATAGTGGTACCGCCATTGATAACGTGCGTACTAAATCCTCTGCCATACAAGAATGCATTCTCTGCGGGGTTCAGTCCTATGTACTCTTGTTTATATACCCAGAATACTGAGAAGAGGGCAAGGCCTGCCCAGAGAAACAGATACCTTGTGAGTACCTTGGGATTGGTGACATAGAGACTGAAGACCAGAAAACAATACATGAGTTGAAAGGCCATCATACGTGCTCCTGTGTACCATGCTCCAAACTGTATTCCCAAATTGCACGAATCATTGAGTACCTCGAGCGTACAAAAAGAGCACCAGATAGTCAGTGCCAGGAGCATGAGATTGAGTAAACGCTGCCCCTTGATATTGACATTAATAATGGCAAGTGCTAAAAGAAGAAGTTCCATTCCCTCGTTGTACATTGACATTGGCAGACCTGTACTTGGAAAGTTTTTCCATTGCACCAGATAATTAATGCAGGTCATAGTCCAAAATACAAATAAGGGGGACTTTAACGTGATGATCGTCGCAATGACAAGAACGGGAATCATGCATACGACAGCAAACATGGGAAATCCCGCATTTTTGAACATATATAGGGCTAAACCAAATAGGAGAAAGAGCAATAATGCTCTTCCTCCACCTATGTTTGTAAGGCCGCTATTATATGCGTTAATCTTCATAAGCCTTATTTGGCATGACTGTTTTCGGTTGCTGTCAGACCAAGTTGAGAGATACGATACACGAAGTTGTTGAATGTAGTATATGGTGGCAACTGGCCCACGAATTCTTCCACTGCATATCGGTTGGCTTCTGTCAGATACATAAACAGAGAGTCCTTGTTTTCAAGACGCGTTTGAAGTTCGTTGAGCGCTTTCTGGTCTACATCCTTCCAGGTTCTGTTGGCACGTGTTACCATCAGGTTCATTGTTCCCATATTCAGAAGTCCGGAAGGAATAGAGTTTTCGTCAAGATTAGGATACTCAACTATGGCAATCTCATTAGGCATGATGTCAGGACAGAGGTCTTTGATATCGTTTGCCAATAAATAGCGGCTATCTTCCGCAAGAAAATCCTCGTCATAGGTCAGACGTCTGACTTGTAGTCCCAGACTCAGCCAATAGTTCTCTAATTCCTGAGCAATATAGCTCTTGCCGTTTGCAGCATCTGTCGACAGCAGGTTAAGCACATTTTGCTGTCCTTCCTTAAAGTGTGGTAGCAGCGACTTGCTCAGATGGTGAAGTGCCATATCACTGATGGTCTTGTTGAATCGACGATAGCGCAGTGTGCTTTCTTTCGGATAACATCCCAAGACAGGAATACTCGTGATACGCTCTGAACGCATACGGTCGCGTAGTGTACGATCGAGCATCTCAATAATCATAAAGTAAAGGGCTGTCAGAAGGAATGTCAGCATAAATGATCCCAGAAGCACCATCATACGGTTTGTAGGCTGGGCGTACATTGGGAACATCGGCGGATTGAGTACTCGCAGCACTGCTGTAGACATCTGAAGGTTGCGCTGGCGCAGACGTGCAGCATTCAAAGCCCGAAGCATCTCCATATAGTTTGCTTCAATGAAGCCGATATGACGATCCTTTCGGTCAAGTGTAGCACCAATGGGTGAGAAGAATATAAACTGCTGGTCAATGCTTTGTTGCATGATATCCTGTGCACCAAGTTCTGCTTTCGTCTTTTCCAAAAGCACGACTTGCTCCAACCATCTGTCAATTAATGACGCAGCTTTCACGCCTGTATCCGTGTTGTAATTGGCTTTTTCCAATGCAAGAGCCAAATCTTTCATTTGTTTCGTTGTGGCGTTCAACTGTCGCTCGGCTTTTGCCAATTCAAGTTGCGCTTCGTTATTGTTGCCACCGTTCTCACTACTCATAAGTTTAAGATTTGCAATACGCGACTGCAGTCGGGTGATGTCTCTTACGAGTGTAGAATATTCTTTATTTGACTCAATGATCTTTGATCTGTCGCCCAGTTGCCTTTTGAGATAGGCTATCAAAGCTTCTGTCGTGGCGATATTCATTCGCAGGTCGTTGTTCTTGACTTGCTGTTGTGCTTCCAAAGCTGCCAGTTGCTTAGTCTGCTCACCATAGTTGATGATGCGGTGCTTGACATTATATCTGATAAGGTCGTTCTCAGCATTGGTTAGGTTCCTGTAGAGGCGTTTCACCTCTTTTTCAAAGAATTTTATGACATTGGAGGTCTCACCATATCTGAGTTGCTGATATTGGTCTGCGAACACCTGATTAAGAATGTCAAGCGTGTTGTAGCAAATTCCTGGGTCATTAGCAGAATAAGAGATATCAATAATATCACTCTTCTCAAACTGCATGACTTTCAGTCTGCTGGTAATACTGTTAATCCCGAAATAGGGGTGATAGTTGAGTAGGCCAAAGAGATAGTTGTCTTGTGAGGGCCGCTCGTATGCCTTGAGATTTCTGTACGAGTCTAATTCATTATTGGGATTAATCAGAGCCTTAACTTCTGCCGGTACACTGGCATTTAACTGCCGGAAATGTTCTGCTGTAATGTAATTATTGTCTTTATTTGTATTTCCGTACATCATACAGCGAGCAAACAGTCGTAATGCAACTTCATGTATGGTGTTGTCGGTCTGAATGATCAACATGAGGTTTGTGATGTTTGTCTGGGCATTGCCGCCTGCGACACCCGTACCACCTTCTATGTTATATCCAGTGATCATACCCGTATAGATAGTGGTATTGGCATCGTAGATGCGTTCCATGTTACGCGTCAAGAACCATGCGACAACGAGGGCAATCATTGGTAAGATGACAAGATACCAACGGATTTTAAATAAGAACCTGACTAAATATCTGAAAATATCCATCTTCCAATACTTTTGTTAGTTAGTAGCCTTTGAATCCTTTTCTGAAATCTTTTCTGTATCTTTAGCGTTTTTTTCTGCTTTCTTGGCATCTTTTGCTTCTTGTTTGAGAATGGCTTTTTCCATTTTCTCACTCTCTTCAGCAGCTTTCTTAATACGCTTTTCTACAGCTTTATTCTCTTTGGCAATCTGCTTAGCCGTCTTTTCTATTGATTTGTCAAGAGTGATTTCAGTTGTTGTATTCGTGATAATTGGCGTATGTGTTAAAATCTCAAGTGTAACAATATCAGTGGTAATGGTTGTCAGCAGAGCCTGATAGTTGCCTGCTGCACTTTGCCCCTCTAATCCTGTGTGGGCATAGTTCTCGATATCCATGTTTCCATGATGGAATTCTACCTCGTTAAGGGAACTTGCACCTTGATATGCAGCAGCATTCTCGCCCGCAGTCTTTAGGGCTACAAGATTATTTGTTATGCGGATATAGAGAGTAACGATCTCAAGTTTCAATTTGTCGAATGCGGCATCTTTTTGTATACGGGCATTGTCAACTTCCAGGCGTTTACGCTTGACAGAGTGGCCTAAGTCAAGAATGTCTTCCAAGGGTACACTTAAGTTGACACCAACATTCCAGTAGTTCTGTTCCGATGCATGTGGTTGCCAAACCATTCCCGTTCCGTAGCCGCTGCCTTGCGCTCCGTTCCAGATGTCCGAACGTCCATAGCTATAGCTGGCGTGTCCGCTGATGTACGAGAAGATATGCTTCTTTTGCTTTACCACCTCAGCTTGAGCAATTTCTTCCAGTTTAGCCATCTGTTGGATGGTAGGATTTGCTTTGGCATTTTCAAAAAGAACTGCCAATGGCGGTAGTTTGAACTCAGAGAAATTAATATCCTTGTCTTGGCTGGAATCAAAAAAACCAGCACTGATTCCGCTATCGTCAGCTGACTGTGCAGAAGCTGTTAGCGTGAATGTAATTAAGACTAAAGTATATGCAAATCTAATTGTCATTGTCCAATCGTATTTATACGTCTTCTTTTTGCACAAAGGAGAAGAAAGTGCGGAAGATGATTTTCAAGTCGAGAGCCAGCGAGAATTTGCGTCCGTATTCTATGTCGAGTTGTTTGCGCTCTTCTGCCGACATCTTTCCACCTTTCCCGCGTTCCTCTACTTGCCATAATCCAGTCAGTCCTGCTGGTGCCATGAAACGGTCTATACTGTCATCGGCCGTTAGTTTCTCTGCTTCGTAGAGTGGTAATGGACGATTACCGACAATAGACATATCTCCTTTCAGGATATTGAACAGCTGTGGCAATTCATCTAAGCTATATTTGCGAATAAATCGTCCCACTTTCGTGACACGCGGATCATTCTCAATCTTTACGAATGCATTGTTGATGTCTTCCTCCTTCTGTTTGCTGAAATCACTTTCGTTGATCATGTAATCATCACCAACCAGCATCACCTCGTCTTCGCTTATCATCATGCCTGCCCCGGCTTCATCGTCAAACATCATTCTGTCTGAATAGGCGCTTTCGTCCGGGTTATCATTGGCTTTCGCTTTTGCATATTGATTTTCCGTTTTACTAAGCTCTTTCAGTCGTTTCTCTGCATCGGTGTACATTGAACGGAATTTCAGAAAGTCGAAAATCTTGTAGTTGGTTCCCACTCGTTTGGATTTAAACATCGCAGGGCCGGGGCTTTCCAACTTGATGGCAATGGCAGTAATGATCATGACGGGCGACATTACTATGATTGCCAGAGAAGAGAACACAATGTCAAACAATCGTTTCCATAAGGGTATCTCAAATTGTATGACATTCTTTTTCTTGACATTAAAGTCAAAGAACATATCTTCTCTGTCACATATAAACTGCAGTTTCTTGTTGATTGCCAGCACAGGTGCGTCGCTGTCGAGCGTGTCGTTTATACCTGCCTCGTGATAAGCCTTTCGCACTTCTGGTGAAAGGTATGCAGTGATGAGTATGATATATATCCCTTGGCAATGCTGTTTTAGATATTTTATGGCTGCAACATCCTCTTCCAGTTCTTTCCTTTCAAATACAATAATATAGTGGTTGTTGATTTTGTGCTTATTGCACTCTTCAGCAACCTCCATAAAGCTGTTCTTGAAAACTACCTGTTTTTCGGGCAGGTATTTAAGATTTTCTTCTGACTTCGGATTGTTTCCAAGGTAAATAATGCCAATCATACTTTAATCGTTCGGCAGAATCTTTTTTACACGGATTTTCAACTCCATGGGATTGAACGGCTTTACAATATAGTCCTCTGCACCAGTTTCCAGGAGTCGTATGCGCTCGCTCGTTGAGTCTTCGCTGGAAAGCATGATGACAGGGATATGGCTGAACAATTCATTCTGCTTGATCCATTCCAGAAAATCATCGCCTCTCATGCCTGGCATTCGGATGTCTGAAATAATGAGGTCAGGTGTATTGCCGGCCTGTAGCCATTTTACACCTTGCAAGCCATCTGGCAACCATTGCACGTCGTAGTCACTCATCAGATAAATAGACAGCACTTTTGCAATAGTCTCTTTGTCGTCCAGTATTAGAATTTTCTTTTTCATTATGATATTTACTAAAAAAGTTCTTGTTTCATTGCCTATTACAATTTGCAAAGGTAAACAAAAAAATTGAAATGAGCACAAAATGACAAAAAAAATACTGCTATTTTTAAAAAATATGTATCTTGTTAAAAATAATTCAGGGGATTTGTCGTTAAAAAACGTATAAATAGAAGAAATGTATATTCAATTTATTTTTGAAAGACAATGAGATATTTATTGGGATTCGATGTCGGCAGTTCTTCTGTTAAGGCATCATTGGTAAATGCCGACAACGGCAAGTGTGTGGCTTCTGCATTCTTCCCCGAGAAGGAAGCTCCTATTATGGCAGCAAAGACAGGATGGGCAGAGCAGAAGCCAGAGTCTTGGTGGGAATATGCCAAGTCATCACTTCAGAAGATTATGCACGAGAGTGGTGCCAAGGGTGACGAGATCAAAGCTATCGGTATTTCCTATCAAATGCATGGACTGGTTTGCGTAGATAAGGATTTGCAGCCTCTGCGCCCTGCAATTATCTGGTGTGACTCGCGTGCCGTTCCCTATGGAGAGGCAGCATTTCGTGATCTTGGTTCAGACAAGTGTCTGTCTCATCTTCTGAATTCTCCAGGCAACTTTACCGCAGCCAAGTTGGCTTGGGTCAAGCAGAACGAGCCCGACCTGTATAGCCGTATTTACAAGATCATGCTTCCTGGCGACTATCTTGCCATGCGCCTTTCAGGTGTGGCAAATACCACGGTGAGCGGCCTTTCAGAGGGTATGTTCTGGGACTTCAAGGAGAATCAGGTGGCTCAGTTCCTGCTTGACTACTATGGCTTCGACCGTTCATTGATAGCAGATATCGTACCTACATTCTCAGAGCAATGTGTGGTTTCCGAGGCTGCTGCAGCAGAACTTGGCTTGAAGGCCGGCACGCCTATCACCTATCGTGGTGGCGACCAGCCCAACAATGCCCTTTCACTCAATGTGCTCAATCCTGGTGAGATTGCTGCTACCGCAGGTACTTCAGGTGTGGTTTACGGTGTTTTGGGCGATGTCAACTATGACCCCAAATCGCGTGTAAACACCTTTGCTCACGTTAATCATCAGGCCGATCAGACTCGTCTGGGTGTGCTGTTGTGCATCAACGGTACGGGTATTCTCAATGCTTGGGTTCATCGTAACATCACTCCTGGCATCGGCTATGCTGAGATGAACGACTTGGCCGCTCAGGCTCCTATTGGTAGCGATGGTGTGACGATTATCCCCTTCGGAAATGGTGCCGAGCGTGTATTGGAGAATCGCGAGATAGGCTGTTCCATCAATGGTGTGAACTTCAACAAGCATTCTCAGGCTCACCTCGTACGTGCAGCTCAGGAAGGAATTGTGTTCTCGTTCTGCTATGGTATGGAGATTATGCAGCAGATGGGTATGGACATTAAGAAGATTCATGCCGGCAAGGCCAATATGTTCCTCAGCCCATTGTTCCGCGATACGCTGGCAGGTGTTAGCGGTGCCACTATCGAGCTTTACGATACTGACGGTTCTGTAGGTGCAGCCAAGGGTGCAGGTATTGGTGCCGGTATCTATCAGAATGCTGATGAGGCTTTCGCATCACTTGAGAAGCTTCAGGTGATTGAGCCAGACGAGAAGCATCGTGCTGACTATGCCGCTGCTTATGCCGCATGGAAGGAAACCTTGAGCAAGAAGTTGTAATCTCTTTGATTATCAGACAAAAAAGTGGAGTTGCTCATTTGAACGTCTCCACTTTTTTCATATCCTTATTCCTTTTCTTCCGGGCCCTTCAGAATGATGCTTGTAGCACCAATGGTAAAGAGGGTGCCGCTTTCTATGACGCGCCTTTCGCGAGGTGGTATCTCTACGTTCTCAACGAAGGTGCCAGTATTGCTGTTGTTGTCGCGGAGGATATACTTCAGGTGTCCCTGTTTGTCGCGGCTTACGTTGATGGTGCAATGGTTCAGGTCAACGCTGGGATCAACGGTTTCAAACGGTGTGTTGATGGGGTTGCCCTTCTGGTGGCGGCCAATCACATTGTCGCCCATCTGCAGAGGGATAATCTGCTTGTAGTGGAACACGTTCTCGATAACCACGATGCTACCATAGGCCATCTCTTCTTTGTCTTGAGTGGCATTGCCGTCGGCCATCATCTTGTTTTCCTCTTTTTGTGTCTCTCTCAGTTTCGAGGTGCCGATTCTGATGCCAAATTGCTTGTTGCAGTTTGGGCATTGGAATACCAAGGACTGACCGTCCTCGTATTTTGTTTCATCAAATGTGATGTAATTCTCGCATTTCGGGCAGCGTATGCGCTTCATCTCAAAATGTGTTTAAAAAGTTGTTGTTATTTTACTTCTAATACCCAAGCATCGTTGAACTGCTTGTTCTGTCTACGCAGCGAGCGGAGCGAGTCGATAGCTTCCTCCTGAGTAGAATAGCTGCCATAGACCACGCGTAACATATTGGTTTTGTTGCTGGTCTGAAGCTTGGCATTCGTAATGCCATCCTGATTCAGCTGGTCGATGAAAATCTCTGCGTTACGCTGGGTAACTTGACTGGCCAATACAATCGTGTAGGTTGGTTTGGCTTCTTCGGCTACAGTCTTTTCTTCCGTAGCATCAGCCTCTGCCACTGTTTCAGCCTCGGCAGACGGGGTGCTTTCTTCCTGGCTGACAATGGTTTCTTCAGCCACTTTAACAGAGCCCCCCCCTATTTCTTCATTATCCTGCGTGGCATTGTATTGAGGCAGGGGTATGAAGGTGCTTTGCTGTACATCCAGAGCTGTGTTGTTGGACACTGGGGTGCTGATCATGAAGAATACGATGGCCGCTGCTGCTACTGCAATAGCATTGCGCAACCACGACATTTTGATGGTGATGGCATCGTCTTTTGGCGAATCCACCTTGTCGCGAGCCTCTTCGTCGGAATTTGTTGTCTCAAGCTCTTCTGATGGCAGAGGCAAGAACTCGTACGAACTGAGTCCATAAAGAGTGGGCGTGAGAATTCCTGCTTCGCATGGTTCGAACTCCAGATTGCCGTCGTCATTAAGATGCAGTGTGCCAAGTCCGTTCAGTTCATAGGTGCCTTCAGTATCCAAGTGCTGTCGTATCTCTGCAACTTTGGCTTCAATGCGTCTAAGGGCTTCTGGATAGCTGATGTCGTAGGCTTCGATGTATGACTGAACCAGCAGTGAATCGTTCATGGTCAGTCGCGGATTGAACCCAAGCGTACGAAGTGGCGGCAGGAAAATATTCTCTGCGCCTTCATAGCGTGCATCCACATGATGAGCCATGAATCCACCCAAGCCTGGAACAATGACGCAATCATTGTCCAGCAACAGAATTTCTATGTGTCTTTTCAGTTCAATCACGTTGCAAAGGTACGGTATTTTTCTGATTTAAGCAAATAAAAAATCCAAAAAACTTATCTTTTCTGAATATAATATTGTACCTTTGCACCTTGAAAACAAGAAAAACAGAAAAAGTGATGATTTTTAATGAGACGGCAATAAAGGGAGTATTCATCATAGAGCCTAAGGTGTTCTCTGATTCTCGCGGTTATTTTTTTGAATCGTGGAAGCAGGCAGAGTTTGATGCCAATATTGGTCATGTGACATTTATCCAGGACAATGAGTCGAAGTCTTCCTACGGTGTGCTCCGAGGCCTTCATTACCAGAAAGGTGAATTATCTCAAGCCAAGTTGGTACGTGTCATCAAGGGTCGCGTAATTGATGTGGCTGTTGACATACGCCGCAGCTCTCCGTCCTTTGGACAGTATGTGATGGTGGAGCTGAGCGAGGACAACAAGCGTCAGCTCTTTATCCCTCGTGGTTTTGCCCACGGTTTTCTGGTTTTGAGCGACGAGGCCATCTTTACCTATAAGGTGGACAATGTCTATGCTCCTCAGGCCGAAGCCGGCATCCGCTGGAACGACCCTGCTTTGGGAATTGAATGGCCTGTTGCTATGGACGATGTTCTGACGAGCGAGAAGGACTTGAAGAATCCCTTGTTAAGCGAAGCTGTTTTGTTTGATTAACTACAATTAATAATAAATATTATAAGGTATGAATATTGCAATCGTAGGAACCGGATACGTAGGTCTGGTATCTGGTACTTGTTTTGCCGAGACAGGTGTCAACGTGACGTGTGTTGATGTGGATGCTCAGAAGATAGAGCGTCTGAAGAATGGTGAAATACCCATCTATGAGCCAGGCCTCGACCAGTTGGTGTTGAAGAATGTGAAGGCAGGCCGCCTGAATTTTACTACTGATTTGGCTTCCGTGCTCAATGATCAGGAGATTGTTTTTTCTGCTGTAGGCACGCCTCCCGATGAGGATGGATCTGCCGATTTGAAATACGTGCTTCAAGTAGCGAAGACCATTGGCCAGAACCTGAACCACTATGTGGTGGTTGTTACGAAGTCAACAGTGCCTGTAGGTACTGCCCAGAAAGTACGTCAGGCTATTGAGGCTGAGCTTCAGAAACGTGGTGTTGACATTCCTTTCGACGTGGCCTCCAATCCAGAGTTCCTTAAGGAGGGTAATGCCATCAAGGACTTCATGAGCCCCGACCGCGTGGTAGTGGGTGTAGAGAGCGAAAAGGCCAAGAAGGCTTTGACTCGTCTTTACAAGCCTTTCCTGATCAACAATTTCCGCGTGATCTTCATGGATATTCCTTCTGCCGAGATGACCAAGTATGCCGCCAACTCCATGCTGGCTACCCGTATCTCGTTTATGAATGATATTGCAAACCTATGCGAACGCGTGGGAGCCGATGTCAATATGGTGCGTGCCGGCATAGGCAGTGACACCCGCATCGGTCGTAAGTTCCTCTATGCTGGCTGTGGCTATGGTGGTTCGTGCTTCCCCAAGGACGTGAAGGCACTCATCAAGACAGCCGACCAGAACGGTTATTCCATGGAGGTTCTCAAGGCTGTCGAGCGTGTCAATGAGCGTCAGAAATCAGTGCTCTTCGACAAGTTGCAGAAGGCTTATCAGGGTGAAGACCTCAAGGGTAAGACGATTGCCATGTGGGGACTTTCCTTCAAGCCTGAGACCGACGATATGCGCGAGTCAACGGCTTTGGTGATGATAGACAAACTGCTTGAGGCCGGGTGCAGCATCCGTGTCTATGACCCCATAGCTATGGACGAATGCCGCCGTCGTATTGGCGACAAGGTGGTTTACTGCCGTGATATGTATGATGCCGTGCTGGATGCCGATGCGCTCTTGCTGCTCACGGAGTGGAAGGAATTCCGTCTGCCTACATGGGGTGTCATCAAGAAGGCCATGCACCGTCCTCTTGTCATTGATGGTCGTAACATATTTGATATTGAGGAACTTGAGGAGAACGAATTCGAGTATCACTGCATAGGTAAATGACAAGACTTCTTGTTATAGCTCTTCTTGTCTGTCTTGCCCTTGCCGGCTGTAAGTCGGGGGGCGACAGTCCTTCTGAGGTTGCCGAAGACATCGATGCCAAGGCCATGCTTCAGGGTATTTGGATTGAGAGTGCCACGGAGACCATCTCTTTTCGTGCCGAGGGCGACACCATCTATTACCCCGACAGTACCAGTCAGCCGGCTTTTTTCCGTATTGTCGGCGATACGCTGTATCTGGGTGACCAGCATTATCTGATTGTTGAGCAGGATGAGTATCATTTCTGTTTCCAGGACATGACTGGTGAAGAGGTGCGACTGGTGCGAAGCGAGGAGGCCGACGATTCGTTGGAGTTTACCAAGAAGAAACCCGAGATACTCACGCTGACCGAGGTGGTGAAGATAGATTCCGTGGTGAACTACGGTGGCCAGCGTTACCACTGGTATATCGCGTTCAACCCCACGAAATATCAGGTTGTCAGGACTGTCTATAATGACGATGGAGTAGGGGTGGACAATATCTATTACGACAATATTGTCAACCTGAGTCTCTATCAGGGCAAACATTGTCTGTTTTCGCGTGATATCAAGAAGCAGATGTTTATTTCGGATGTGCCTCAGCAATTCCTTGAACAGGCCATCCTTGCCAATATGCAGTACGACCGCGTGGATGCTCTTGGTTTCCATTTCAACGCCACGCTATGCATCCCCGATGGTGCCAGTTGCTACCTCGTGGAGACTTGCGTGAGCTTCGACGGTCAGTTCTCGATGAAGTTGTTAGAGTATTAGTCCTCGTCCAGCCAGTGGTCTATCAGACGGCGTGCGATGGACAGCTTTTCCGGAATAGTAGGCAGGTGGGTGCGATGAAACCATCCTGCCTTTTTCAGTTCCTCGCGCTGCACGTGGATTTCTCCGCTCTCGTAGTCAGCGGTGAAGCCCACCATCAGTCCGCTGGGATAGGGCCAGGGCTGCGAGTCGAAGTAGCGTATGTTCTTGATGGTGAGTCCCGTTTCCTCCATCACCTCTCGCTTTACGGCTTCTTCGAGCGTCTCGCCCGTTTCCACGAAACCTGCTATGAGTCCGTAGAACTCGCTGCGGAAGTTGCGGCCTCGCGCCAGTAGTATCTCGTCCTTACCCTTGCGTATCAGTACGATGACGGCGGTGGCCAGCTGTGGCCATACTTCCTTGCCGCACATCTCGCAACGCTTGCTAATGTCGGTATGGAAATGCATATGACCGCCACAGACGCCGCAGAATTTGGTGTTGCGATCCCAATAGAGCAGCTCCGCACATTTTCCTGCTTTCAGGTAGAGCGGGTAGGGCAGTTTGTAGTAGCTCTGGCGAAGGGGACACATCTCGTAGAGGGTAGAAGTGGGCGGGGTGTCAATGCTGTAGGCCTTCACCTCGATATTGTCCAGCGGGGTGATGTTCATGATGGTTGTCCAGGGCTTTACCTCTGTGGGCGGTTCTTCCTGAAGTGGTATGGTATAGGTACCGTCTGGCTGACGCTCCAGCATCAGCTCATCCTTGCAGAACACGAAAAAATAGCGTTTCATCTTACTCTCCAAATAGTTGCTGATAGTCGTGCTGGGCGGCAGGAACAGTCCATTCCTCTGGCACGAATTTCCAGTTGCTGCCCTTTTCTGGGTGCACGTTGCCCTGACGCTCAATCTCCTGTGTCAGATAGTGGCGCAAATCCAGTGGCGATTGATATACGATGCGGCTGTTAAGCTGTTCCTTGGGGATGCCGGCACCCTTGATGAGCAGGTCGCCGCCGCCGTTGCCTCTGTAGCTGTTCATCACCACCTTGTACATCTTGTCTGGCTGGAAGGGCTCACCGTTCGACATTCTCAGGATTCTCACTTTCTGACCGTTGGGCTTGGTCACGTCCACCTCGTAATCGATGCCCGATGCCGAGTCGAAGTTGAAGGTGTAGTTCACGAATCCCGTGCGCTGCTGGTCATTCTTGGAGTTGTCGTTGAGCAGCAGCAGGTGGTCGCTGGGACTCTTCATGGTGTTCACCCATCGGTCGTAGCTTTCTTCCAGGTGGCCTTGTATCTCGCGTCCCGTCATGTTGAGCACATACAGCTTGTTCTCAAAGCGATAGAGCTTGAACATATCAGCCATTGTGACGTCGCCAGCCTCTATCTTGCTGTCGAAGGCCAAGGGTGCGTCGAACGAGACATCAGCTCCTGAGATTCTGAGTTGCAGGCTGTGGATAAAGTCGATGAAGGCTGAGTTGCCAAAGAAGCAGTCTCGTGTGCTCACGGTGTTATCGAAATGCCCTATCTTGCGGTCTACATATTTCTTGATGCGCTCGAAATCTTGTTGGAAGTAGGCTTGCATCTGCTCGTCCACCGGCTCTTTTCTCACGCTGACAATGTCGCCTTTAATGTCCTTTTTCGTCAGTCGGCCGTTCTCGTAGGTCAGGCTCACCTGTGCGTCAGCCACGTTGCGTGCCCAGCACGAGGGGTCGAGGGTCAATACATCATGACCTTCGGTGTTCTTGATCCACTCGTTGTGTACCTGATGATCGTGTCCGTAGAAGATGATGTCGAAACCGGGTACCTCGCGAGCCACGCGTGCCGTAGCGTCTTCCTCCATACCGTTGAGCACCAGTCCGTTCTCCTTGCCGCTATGGAAGAGTCCAATCACCAAGTCGGCCTGCTCTACCTCGCGCACCTGTTTCACCCATTTCTTGGCACTGCTCACCATTTCCTCGAACGCCAGCCCCTCCCACGTCTTTTCGTTGAGCCAGCAGGCGATGGTAGGTGTCAGCATTCCTATTACCGCAATTTTCACCCCGTCGCGCACGAAGATTTCATAGGGTTTCAGATAGGGCTTCCCCGTCTTTGTGTCAATGACGTTGGCACTCAGCACCGGACAGTTCACCTCGCTTATCCATTTGTCGTAGACGGTATGTCCTGGCTCCAGGTCGTGGTTGCCAATGCCCTCGGCATCATAGCGCATATAGTTCACCATCTTGGCAGAGATGTTCTCATCTTTGGTCATCACAAAGTTCGACCAGTAGCAGGTGGGCTGTCCCTGAAGTATGTCTCCGTTGTCAATGAGCAGCAGATTGTCGCCATATTCCTTGCGCAGTCGGTCTACGTAGGTGCTGACTCTCATCAGCGTACCGTCCAGTGGCTTGCGCTCCACGAAGTCGTAGGGGAAGAAGTAGCCATGCACGTCGCTGGTCTCTATGATGCGCAGGTTCACGGTCTTTGTCTGTGCCATAGCGTTAGTTGTCAGGCATAGCATCATCATGCCAATAGAAAGGATTCTCTTCATACTGTTTTCTTTGAAAGTGGTCCACTTTGTGTCTCTAAGTATGCTGCTTTTGCTTTGCAAATGGCCTGTTTGCGCGGCGCGGGCGGGCTACTTTCGAATCACATTGCAAAGGTACTAAAAAAAACAGAGGTATGCAAGAAACTCGCTGAAATAAGCACGAAAAAAAAAAGCACGTTGTAATATATCCGCAGGTACCCAAAATCGTGACAGTGACATCGTGACAACGTGACATTAAGCACCTGCGAATATGCACAATTTATATTTATAATTAATATATAATATATTATATATTAATTATAACTATTCTTCTCCACATTTCCTCAAAAATATGGATACACCTTAATGTCACGATGTCACGATGTCATTGTCACTTTTTTCGAATGTGCTCATTCTTTCGTGCTTTTATTTGGTGAATAAAAAAAAAATGCGTATCTTTGTAGTCAATATGAAAGACGTTAAAATAGATAAGGTTTTAGGGAAGCTGGGGGTCGATTCTCTGAATGCGATGCAGCAGGAGGCAATGGAGTGTATATTGAGAGGACGTAATGACGTAGTAGTCCTTTCTCCAACGGGTACGGGTAAGACGCTGGCGTATCTGCTGCCGCTCGTTCAGATGATTGATGCAGAGAGTGACGAAGTACAGGCGTTGGTTGTAGTGCCAGGACGAGAATTGGCGATGCAGTCGGACGCTGTGCTTAAAAGCATGGGTACGGGTATTCGTTCGCAGGCTTGCTATGGCGGCCGTGCTGCGATGGACGAGCATCGTGTGCTCCGTCAGAACAGACCTCATGTGGTATTCGGAACGCCAGGCCGACTGAATGACCATCTGGACAAGGGCAACATAGATTCACACCTTATTAAGTATATAGTCATCGACGAGTTCGACAAATGCCTGGAGATGGGCTTTATGAATGAGATGTCACGACTGGTGGGAAAGCTTACGTCACTTCAGCGCCGTTTCCTCCTTTCTGCTACTGATGCCGAACAGATTCCACAGTTCGTGGAGATGCGTCGCACTGACCGACTGGATTATCTCATAGACGAGGAGCCCCTAAATGACAGAGTGGAGGTTTATCGTGTGGATAGTCCTGAGAAAGATAAACTGGCTACACTTGCGCAATTGCTGATGACGTTGGGTGATACGCAGAGCATCGTGTTCCTGAACTATCGTGACTCCGTAGAGCGAACGGATGAGTATCTGCGCAAACAGGGATTCGTGACCAGCGCCTTTCATGGTGGTATGGAACAGCGTCAGCGTGAGGATGCCCTCTATAAGTTCTCCAATGGTTCGGCTACGGTACTCGTATCCACCGATTTGGCTTCTCGCGGCCTGGATATTCCCCATATCGAAAACATTATCCATTATCACTTGCCTTCGTCCGAGGATGCCCTCATTCATCGCGTAGGCCGCACCGCCCGTTGGGATCAGATGGGAAAGACCTTCTTCGTAGTGGGGCCTGAAGAGCATATTCCTGAATATGCAGAAGGCAACATCGAGAACTATCTACTCCCCTCGCCCTTTGGAGAGGGGTTGGAGGTGAGGCTTCCTCGTATGTCCACCTTATATATCGGTAAGGGCAAGAAAGACAAGATATCGAAAGGCGATATCGTGGGCTTCCTTTGCAAGAAGGGTGGGGTGGAACCATCGGATATCGGAAGAATAGATGTCAACGACCGTTATGCCTATGTTGCCGTGAAGAGAGAAAAAGTGCAACAAGTCCTTCGGCTGACACAGGGAGAGAAAATCAAGGGGATTCGTACCGTTGTAGAACTTGTGAGGTAATTATTTGCCACTTTCAGTTAGCAAATTGTCACGAAATATGCCCTTTTGCATTAATTTTTGCCAAAAAATTTGCCCAATTCAAATAAAAAGTGTAATTTCGCACCCAAATTTAGAAAACCATTATAAAACCTATTAAAAAAATTATGAAGAAGTACAACTTTAATGCAGGTCCGTCAATGCTTCCCCGCGAGGTGATTGAGGCAACCGCCAAACAGTGTTTAGACTTCAATGGTTCTGGTCTCTCTCTGATGGAGATCAGCCATCGTGCTAAGGATTTCCAGCCCGTTGTTGACGAGGCTGTGGCTCTGGTAAAGGAACTCCTTGAGATTCCTGAGGGCTATTCAGTGATCTTCCTTGGTGGTGGTGCCAGTCTTGAGTTCTGTATGATTCCTTATAACTTCCTGATCAAGAAGGCTGCTTACCTGAACACTGGCGTTTGGGCAAAGAAAGCCATGAAGGAAGCAAAACTCTTTGGTGAGGTGGTAGAGGTGGCTTCTTCTGCTGATGCCAACTATACCTTCATCCCCAAGGATTGGAGCGTTCCCGCTGATGCCGACTACCTGCACATCACAACCAACAATACTATCTACGGTACGGAAATCCGCAAGGATCTCGACGTTAACGTACCCCTGATTGCCGATATGTCATCTGACTTTATGAGCCGTCCTGTTGACGTGGCAAAATACGATGCTATCTATGCCGGTGCTCAGAAGAACCTCTCTATGGCAGGTGTTACCATCGTTATCCTGAAGGATGAGAAGTTAGGAAAGGCTCCTCGCGAGATTCCTACGATGCTCGACTATCGTACACACGTTGACAAGGGCTCAATGTTCAACACACCTCCTGTGGTACCCATCTACTGCGCACTTGAGAACCTGCGCTGGATCAAGCGTCAGGGTGGTTTGCAGGCCATGGATAAGCTGGCTCAGCAGCGTGCAGAGATCGTTTACGGTGAAATCGACCGCAACAAGATGTTCGTAGGTACTGCCAAGGAAGAGGATCGTTCACTGATGAACATCTGCTTCGTCATGGCTGACGAGTACAAGGAGTTGGAAAAGGACTTCCTCGACTTCGCTGTCAGCAAGGGTATGGTAGGTGTTAAGGGTCATCGCAGTGTCGGTGGCTTCCGTGCTTCTTGCTACAACGCTCAGACCATCGAAGGCTGCAACGCCCTCGTTGCCTGCATGAAGGAATTTGAGGCAAATCATTAAAGCCCACCCCAAACCCCTCCCCAAGGGAGGGGCTTTCATTAGTATGTGGGCATAACAATATAAAAATTAGAATTAATAACATAAAAAAGGAGACCCCAAAGTAACTTAACTCCCCTCCCTTGGGGAGGGGCTGGGGGTAGGCTTATGAAAGTATTAGTTGCAACAGAGAAACCTTTCGCAGCAGCCGCTGTGAATGGTATCAAGGCAGAAGTAGAAGCAGCTGGCAATGAGTTGGCACTGCTTGAGAAATATACTGAGAAAGCACAGCTTCTGGATGCTGTGAAGGATGCTGACGCACTGATCATCCGTTCGGATAAGGTGGATGCCGAGGTGCTCGACGCTGCTAAGCAGTTGAAGATTGTGGTTCGTGCCGGTGCTGGCTACGATAACATCGACCTCGCTGCTGCTACCGCTCACAACGTAGTGGCTGAGAACACTCCTGGTCAGAACGCAAACGCCGTAGCAGAGTTGGTATTCGGTCTGCTTGTTATGGCTGTCCGTGGTTTCTACAACGGTAAGAGCGGTTCTGAACTGCTGGGTAAGAAGCTTGGCATTCTGGCTTTCGGTAACGTAGGCCGTAACGTGGCTCGCATCGCCAAGGGCTTTGGTATGGATGTTTATGCTTACGATGCTTTCTGCCCTGCAGAGGTCATCGAGAAGGCTGGCGTTCACGCCGTAGCTAATCAGGATGCTCTGTTCGAGACCTGCGACGTCGTTTCACTCCACATCCCTGCTACGCCTGAGACCAAGCAGAGCATTAACTACGAGCTGGTAGGCAAGATGAAGAAGGGTGGTATCCTGGTGAACACAGCCCGTAAGGAAGTTATCGATGAGGCTGGCCTCATCAAACTGATGGCAGAGCGTGAGGACTTGAAGTTCGTTACCGACATTATGCCCGATGCCAACGATGAGTTCGCTAAGTTCGAGGGTCGTTACTTCTCTACGCCCAAGAAGATGGGTGCTCAGACAGCCGAGGCCAACATCAACGCTGGTATAGCTGCTGCTAAGCAGATCAACGCCTTCTTCAAGGATGGCGACACCAAGTTCCAGGTGAACAAGTAAACATCTTTACATCATACAGAGAGAGGCACTCGGTTCGTTAATCGAGTGCCTCTCTCAGTATGATGATAATTTATTGGTACTGTCGCAAAGCTCCCATCAATTCGCTGTTCTCATTACGAGTGCCAATGGTGATGCGCAGGCAATTATAACATAACTGTACACGCGTGCGATTGCGTACGATGATGCCTTTCTCTACCAGATAGTCGTAGATGCGCTGCGCATCGCTGACCTTTGCCAGGAAGAAGTTGGCATCGGTAGGATAGACCTTCTCACAGAAATCCAATTGGCTAAAAGCCTCAATGAGTCGGCTACGCTCTTGCAGAATCAGTCTCACCCAACTGTCAATCTCATCGGAATTACCCAGCACCTTCAGAGCTTGTTCCTGAGTCAGGAGATTGATGTTGTAAGGATATTTCACCTTATTCATAATCGCAATGATCTCAGGGTCTGCAAAAGCCATACCCAGACGGAGGGCTGCTGATGCCCATGCCTTACTCAGCGTATTGAGTACTACCAGGTTCTTGTAGCGGGGCAACTCAAAGCGCAACGGACGAGCGTTGGAAAAGTCGCTGTAGGCCTCATCGACTACTACAATCCCCTCAAAACCATTGAGCACTTTCACCACCTCTTCGCGATTGATATCATTACCCGTGGGGTTGTTAGGGCTGCATATCCATATCACCTTCGTGTGAGCATCGCAGGCTGCAAGTAGCTTATCAGCAGAAATCTGGTAGTTGTCATCAAGCTTCACGGGTCGATATTCCACATCGTTGATGTCGGCACATACCTTATACATACCGTATGTAGGCTCGATAGCCACCACATTATCCTCCTTTGGCTCGCAGAAACAACGATACATCAGGTCGATAGCCTCGTCGCTGCCGTTACCTAGGAATGTGTATTCCGAGGGGATGCCTTTCACCTGGTGAATCTTCTTCTTCAGTTCCAGTTGCAGGGGATCGGGGTAACGGTTATAGGGTGCACCGTATGGGTTCTCGTTGGCATCAAGAAATACAGTGGCTGTAGTGCCCGAAAACTCATTTCGAGCACAACTATATGGTGCCAGGTTCCATATATTCTTACGTGTCAGTTTCTCAAGACTAATCATAATTCTCCATTCTCAATTTTCAATTCTCAATAGCCCTCATGCGTACAGTCATGGCATTCTTATGCGCATCCAGTTGTTCTGCAGCTGCCATGAACTCTACGGCAGACCCAATCTCGCGGATGCCTTCTTCTGTCAGGTGCTGGAACGTAATCTTACGGCAATAGCTGTCCAAGTTCACACCGCTATAGGCAGTGGCATAGCCGTGGGTAGGCAGGGTGTGGTTGGTGCCGCTGGCATAGTCGCCTGCACTCTCGCAGGCATACTGACCTAAGAATACGCTACCAGCATTCACCACCTGCTCAGCCATCTCTTCGTAGTTAGCTGTCTGGATAATCAGATGCTCTGGTGCATAGGCATTGGATAGTGCCATTATCTCATCGGCAGAGGCCACGAGTACGCAGCGACTGTTCTCCAAAGCCTTCTGGGCTATCTCCTTACGAGGTAATAGGTTCAACTGGCGCTCCACCTCGACCTGCACCTTATTAATCATAGTCTCAGAGGTGCTGATAAGCAGTACCTGCGAGTCGATGCCATGTTCTGCCTGTGAGAGCAGGTCGGCAGCTACGAAAGTGGCGTTGGCAGTATCGTCAGCTAATACACAGACCTCACTGGGACCGGCAGGCATATCAATTGCCACCTCGCCAAGAGACACTTGTTGCTTGGCAGCCATCACATATTGGTTACCAGGACCGAATATCTTATAGACCTTGGGTACCGATTCCGTTCCGTAGGCCATCGCACCGATAGCCTGTACACCACCAGCCTTGAATATCTTGCTCACACCAGCTGTACGGGCAGCTACCAGAATGGCAGGATTCACCTTTCCTTCTTTGTTAGGAGGCGTGCATAGTACGATTTCCTTGCATCCGGCAATCTTCGCAGGTGTAGCCAGCATCAGTACGGTAGAGAAGAGTGGGGCAGTGCCTCCAGGAATATACAGGCCTACCTTTTCAATGGCTACACTTTTCTGCCAACATACAACACCGGCACGCGTCTCTATCTTCTGACCTTCAAACTTCTGCGCCGCATGGAACTTATAGATATTCTCATGAGCCAGTTTGATTGCTGCTTTCAGGTCTTCACTTACCAAGCCTTCTGCCTCGTCAATCTCAGCCTCAGAGACAGCCAATTGCGTAAGTACAGCATGATCGAAACGCTCTTCATATTCTTTGACGGCAGCATCGCCACGTTGACGTACATCGTTAAGTACGGTATTCACCGTTGCCTGCAACTGCGTGATGTCAAGATGCGGACGCTGGCAAATCTCTGCCCATTGTTCTTTTTTCGGATAACGGATGATTTTCATTAAATACTGAAATTTAATGTTTAATCTTTAATGTTTAATCTTTAATGTTTAAACTTTAATGTTTAATCTTAAAGAATCATTTTTTCAATTGGTGTCACGAGAATGCCTTGCGCTCCCATCTCCTTCAGTTTGCCGATAATCTCCCAGAACTGCTTCTGGTCGAGCACGGTGTGTACAGAGCACCACTCATCATCTGCCAGAGGAATAATCGTAGGACTCTTCAAACCAGGCAGTACGTCGATAATCTCCTGCAGACGAGCCTTTGGAGCGTTCATACGGACGTATTTCTTGTCCTCGGCATCCTTAACGGCCTTGAAACGGAACAGCATCTGATCCAGTATCTCGCGCTTCTCCTGACTCATACCTGCGTGGCCAATCAGCAATGCCTCACTCTGCATCACCACTTCTACCTCGCGCAGGTTGTTGCTTACCAACGTAGAACCACTGCTCACGATATCGAAGATGGCATCTGCCAATCCGATGCCCGGGCTAATCTCTACACTGCCCATGATAACGTGAACATCTGCCTTGATATCTTTCTCCTGAAGGAATTTGTTGAGGATAACGGGATAAGAGGTTGCAATGGTCTTGCCATTGAACCACTCAAGTCCTTGGTAGTCAATCTCCTTGGGAATGGCCAGTGAAAGACGGCAACTGCTGAAGCCCAGACGCGAGATAATATCTGCCTCGGCACCTTTTTCAACAAACTCGTTCTCGCCTACCACACCAATGTCGGCTACACCCGTAGCTACACTCTGGGGAATATCATCGTCACGCAGATAAAGCACTTCCAAGGGGAAGTTCTTGGCTTCTACCAACAAGGTTCTTTTGCTGGCACTCACTTTAATGTCGGCCTCGTTGAGCAACTGCATCGTGTCTTCGTAGAGGCGACCTTTTGATTGTACTGCTATTCTTAACATATCTTCTTTTTTACCTTTTTACCCTTTTACTTTTATATAATCGGTTGCAAAATTACGGATTTTTTCTTTAATTTGCAATAAAATGATTACTTTTGCATGAAAATTATCATGTTTTTATAACTCAAGGAATATTTATACGCTTTGGAGCCAATCATAGATGATGAAACAGAATATATTGATAGCAGACAGTGGTAGCACAAAGACCGACTGGGTCTTAGACGGAAAATGTGTTCATACTCAGGGGATTAATCCTTTTCATCAGGATGAGGAAACGATTCGTGGGATATTGAAAGAGGAACTTCTGCCAAATCTCAAATCTCAAATCTCAAACATCCAATCTATTCGTTTCTATGGCAGTGGCGTAAGGCCTGAATTGGAGGAAAAAATGCAGCGCTTGCTGGCTGAAGCATTCCCCCATGCAACGGATATCGAGGCGCATGGTGATTTGCTGGGGGCATGCATTGCGCTTTGTGGTAATCATGAAGGCATAGCTTGTATTCTTGGAACTGGAGCCAATTCCTGTTTATACGACGGACAGCATATTGTGATGAACACACCTCCTTTAGGGTATATCTTAGGTGACGAGGGCAGTGGTGCTGTATTGGGCATCCGTTTTCTGAATGCTCTATATAAAAACCGATTGCCAGAAAATATGAAGACGGCTTTCGAGGCTCATACAGCCATGCAGATGCCTCAAGTTATTGAACGCGTGTATCGCCAACCAATGCCAAACCGATGGTTGGCTTCGCTCTCGACTTTTATTCATGAGTATATCAGCGAGCCAGCCGTTGAACAGTTGGTTGTTGATAATTTCCGTCAGTTTATAGTTAAGAATATCGCCCCCTATCATCGTCCTGATTTGCCAATCAATGCTGTAGGCAGCATCGCCTTTTATTATAAAGACCAATTAGGGGCTGCTGTAAAAGCAGAAGGCTACACACTGGGAAAAGTAGTGCGTAGCCCTCTGGATGCGTTAGTCGAGATGGAATAGCTCGGGTAGGGGAATGGTGATAGGTGAATTGTCGGGGTTCACTTCCATGATATCTGCCATCATGTCCCACCAGCGTTGGGTGATAGGGTCCACATTCTCCGTATCCTGTGAGTTGCCCTCTTTCGTACATTCCTGATAGGCAAAGAGAATGTTGGTGTCTTTGTCCCAGTAGATGCTATAGTTTTGTACGCCCTGTTCCTTAATCATCTGTTTCAACTCAGGCCAGATAGCGGCATGACGTTTCTCATATTCCTCCTCGAAGCCTGGCTTCAAAAACATCTTAAAAGCAAATCTCTTGATCATTGTCTTAGTCGTTATTTGTTAGTGTTAGATAAAAACCGAGTCGGTAGAGCTTAAAGACTTTCAGATTGGGACGTTTGCCGCATAGGTTCTTGCGTTCTATGCTTCCGAAAAGTCTGTGCCACAGTCTGATGAGGCTCTTTACAGCCCCGATATGAATGCCATCAGTAAAGGTCAGCAGGTGTGAGTAGCCACGCAAATCGTTTCTGAATGTGTGAAGCGTGCGTAAGCCTTCCTCTGTCTTACTGACAAAGTGGTCATTATCTTCGTAGTCGAAGAATCCTGCGGGATTGTCGGGATGTACGATTGTGATGCCTGCCTGTAGCAAGTGTTTTCCAAACAGTACGTCCTCGTAACCATAATGATGAAACCTTTCATCAAAGGGATTGCTGAGTATAATCTCCTTGGCTATCATGAAGTTACAGGTGTGGAAGTGCATAAAAGGCCGCTTCCTGCGCTCTTCAGCACGATGCATGGGCTCGCATTGTTTCTCATAGAGGTAACGCAGGTTACTTCGTTCTCCACTTCCTACAATATAACCGCCATAGCCCACTTGTTTAACATCTGCTTCAATCCATTTTCTTAAGAAGTCCTCCGTAGGAATGCTCATGTCGCCATCCATGAAAAGCAGCCATTCATACTTGGCCTGCTGAGCCAGAAAATTGCGGATGGCAGCTCGTCCCACATTCTGCTCCCTACGAATATAATGGACATTTTTTAGTGAGGATAATTGAGCATTAAGCATTAGGCATTGAGCATCTCTTGATCCGTCATCAGCCACGATAATCTCGTAGGCAAGCCCTTCGATGGCTTCTGCTTGCCTGCTTAGTTTCGTGACTTGTTCACGACAGTCACTATTGTAAATCGGGATCAATATTGATAGCTCTTGCTTCATTTCGAGTCCAAAATTACACAAAAAACTCTAAAAATGGGCTCGCGAAAGCAAATTTTTCACTTTTCACTTTTCACTTTTCACTTTTTTTCGTAATTTTGCACCCGCTTTCACGAGATGGAAGCATGAAATTCAAATTTGTTACATTAAAAATTAAAGATTAAACATTAAATCATGGCAACAAAAATCAGATTGCAGCGCGGTGGTCGTAAGAGCTATGCTTTCTACAGCATCGTAATCGCCGACGCTCGTGCACCACGTGATGGTCGTTTCACTGAGAAGATTGGTTCTTACAATCCTAACACCAATCCCGCCACGGTAGACTTGAATTTCGACCGTGCATTGTACTGGTTGGAGTGTGGTGCTCAGCCCACCGATACCGTTCGTAACATCCTGAGCCGCGAGGGCGTGATGCTGATGAAGCACCTCCGTGGTGGCGTAAAGAAGGGTGCTTTCGATGAGGCTACTGCTCAGAAGAAGTTCGATGCATGGAAGGCTGACAAGCAGAAGGGTCTTGACAAGATTGCAGCTGAGGTAGCTAAGGCTAAGAAGGATGCTGAGGCAAAGGCCCTCGCTGAGGAGAAGAAGGTTAACGAGGCTATCGCTAAGAAGGTGGCTGACAAGAAGGCTGCTGCTGTGGCAGAGGCAGAAGCTCCCGCTGAGGAGGCTGCTGAGACTCCCGCAGAGGCTTAATCCTTTCTTCTTTTATTCAAGAGAAAACCAAAAAGAGTGCCGCTCGAATCATCGGGCGGCACTCTCTTTTTGTTTCATGGAATGAACTATCGTCTTTCACTCCTTTTCACTCCTTTTCACTCCTTTCACTCCTTTCACTCCTATCAATTATATCCCCAGTTTCTTACGGATGTCCTTAGGTATAGCGTTCTTGTTCACAAGGAAGTCCATCGTGTTAGCAGCGATGAAGTTCTTGGTCATATACCAGATGCCTTTATATTCGCCAGTCTCACCCCATGAGTTCTTCACCATGTAGTATTCTTTGCCATTCTGATCCTTGGCAATACCATAGATGAGCATACCGTGATCGTCGGTCAGCTCCCAGTTGTCGAAACGCTCCTGACGCAGTTCCTGGGTGGGAGTAATCTCTGGTACATTGCATCCCAGTGAGTCGATGAGGTTCTTTTTCTTGGCAGCAGTCATCTTCAGCCATTTTGCCATATCGCTGCCAGCCAGACTCTCGGTCTTCTTGGTGTCGATAGCATAGGCCAGACCCTGACGGGTGAAGCCGTCTTCGCTCACGTCACCGCCCCATGCAATGGTGTAACCGTTGTTCACGGCATTGTCAATAACCTGCATCATCTCGTCCATAGGCAGATTGTAGCTGAGAGGGAAGCGCCAGTTGTCCTGCACCTCTACGGCAAAACCGGTGTAGAAGGGGTGATGGGTGTAGCTGGTGATGCTTACATAGTCGTCGAGGTTGATGCCGAGACTCTGCATGAAGCTTTTCGGGGTGTACTTCTTGCCTTCGTAGGTGAACTCTTCAGGACATTTTCCCAAATAAGCATCGAGGATACCCTGCAGACCTTCTTTCCACTGATTGCTGATCTTCTTGGCAGAACTCTTGGCAATAGCAGCCACATAGGGTTCCAGCAGTGAGAAAAACTCATTGAAATTGTTCAGCGAGTCTCCATAAAGCGAACCTGGGAAAGGCATGATACCCTGTGGTACGATACCGTGTTTCTTCATCGTGGCCAGCACATCCTCTGCAGAACCGCCTTGTGAAAACTGACAGTCACCATGGAAACGAACCACCTGGATGGCACGGTCCATATAGGTTTTGTTGGCAACAAACGACTCTTCAAGGTCGTAGGTCTTGCCGGTAGCCTTCAAAATCTCTGCCTCAAAGAACGAGAGGGTAGAGTAGTCCCAGCAGGTACCTGAACGGTTCTGGTCCTTAATGCTGGTAATGGGGTTCTCCTTAATAGTAGTGAAGACGGGCTTGTTGTCTGCCTTCTTCTCTGCCTCTTGAGCCTGTGCACCAATTGTGATGAGGCTGATCAGTGCGAGTGATAAAATCTTTTTCATTGTTGTTTTTTTAATATTAGTTGTTTTTCATAAATTCTTCAAGCTCCTGTGGATGATAAGGAATGCGCTTGCTGCCTAAGAACCGACAACCGCTCTCTGTAATCAGCAGGTCGTCCTCTATGCGGATGCCACCAAAGTCCTTATAGGTATCCAGCAGGTCGAAGTTCAGGAACTCCTTGCAATGACCTTCCTTACGCCACAGGTCAATGAGGTGGGGAATGAAGTAGATGCCAGGCTCATCAGTTACTACGAAACCTGGCTCCAACTTTCTACCCATACGCAGACAGTTGGTTCCAAACTGCTCCAGATTTGGACGTGTCTCTTCATCGAAGCCTACGTAAATCTGACCAAGTCCTTCCATATCATGCACATCCATACCCATCATGTGACCCAATCCGTGAGGCAGGAACATGGCATGAGCACCAGCACGTACGGCCTCCTCAGTATCGCCCTTCATCAATCCCATTTCCTTTAAGCGTTCTGTCATCAGACGACATACGGCAAAGTGTACGTCCTGATACTTGACACCAGGCTTGGCCACCTCAAGCACGTAGTCGTGACACGCCTCAACGATAGAATAAATCTCTAACTGACGCTGTGTGAACTTTCCATTCACCGGCATCGTGCGGGTGTTATCAGAACAGTAGTCGTTCAGTTCGCAACCGGCATCGCAAAGAGCCAGGCGTCCGGCTTCCAACTTCGCATCCGATGGGTTGCCATGCATAATCTCGCCATGCTGTGAAAAGATAGTGGCGAAACTCACTCCCTGTGCTAATGAACGGGCAATACCGTCCACCTGTCCGCCAACGAAACGCTCGGTTACACCAGGCTTGATAAGCAACTGGGCGGTGGTATGCATCGCATAGCCCACGTCGCATGCCTTTTCTATAGCCTCTATCTCCTGCGGTTCCTTTGTGGCGCGCATCTTTACGACGGCCTTAATCAGGTCTATGCTGGCAGCCTCTTTCTGCTTTGAGGGATGGATGCCCAGCAGGTCCATAATCTGTATCTTCGTGTCGTGTCGATAAGGAGGCAGGAAATGAATAGTCCTGTCTGTCGCTGAATGAATGGTCCCGTTTGTTGCTATATCATTGCAACATAATAAGCGGAACTGTGCCATCGGTGCTGTCTTCTTAACACCTACCTCTGCAGCCAAGTCAGCTACCGAAGGGGTATAGCCCATCCATACGATATCCTCTACATCAATGTCATCACCGAAGAGCCATTCCTCGTCATTGTCTATGTCAATCACACCTACCAGCCCATCACGATGCTGACCAAAGTAATACAGGAACGAGGAGTCCTGACGAAACGGTGCATAGCCGTTAGCTGGATAGTTGGCTGGTGACTCGTTATTGCCAAACAGTATGATGAGGCCTTTGCCTACTAATCGCTTCAATTCCGCACGACGACGGATATAAGTTTCTTTGTCGAACATATGTGTTTTTTATTTTTCCCTGCAAAATTAATTAATTTCCATAAAATAATCGTATCTTTGCATCCAATAATTGTTAAAGGACTATGATTCAGCGTTTGGAACGTCATACGGGATTGGTGCTTGAGGGCGGTGGTATGCGTGGGGTGTTCACCAGTGGCGTACTCGATGCCTTCATGAAATACGAGTTGTATTTCCCCTATGTCGTTGCTGTCTCAGCAGGTGCATGCAATGGACTCTCTTATATGAGTCATCAGCCTCGTAGGGCTCGTTTCTCCAATATAGATATGTTGCGTAAGTATGGTTATATCTCGCTGAAAAATCTGTTGGTTCAGGGTAGCATCTTCGATCCAAACATCCTTTATGAGCGCTTCCCTTCGGAAATAGTTCCATTCGATTATAAGACTTATGTAGAGAATCCTGCCTTTTTTGAGATGGTTACCACCAACTGTCTTACTGGTTTTGCCGAATATCTTAGCGAGAAGTACGATGCCCGTCGTATCACCGCTATTGCCAAAGCAAGCAGTTCACTGCCTTATGTAGCTCAGATAACAAATGTAGATGGTATTCCTATGCTTGATGGTGGCATTGTCGACTCAATTCCGGTACTACGTGCCACAAGTCAGGGACATCCATTCAACGTCGTCGTGATGACTCGTAACAAGGGCTATCGCTCCTTAGAGCGCGATATGAAGATTCCACCTATTATATATAAAGAGTACCCCCGACTGCGTGTCGCCTTGAGTCATCGGGTGGAGGTGTATAACGAGCAGTTGGAAATGGTGGAGCGCATGGAACGCTGGGGTGAAATCCTTGTTATCCGTCCTCAACGTAAAATGGAGGTAGGTCGCACATGTAGCGACATAGAAAAACTGGAGCGTCTCTACGAAGAGGGCTTTCGCGAAGGCGAGAAGTTCTGTCAGTCCTATAAACTCTAAGAGTTTTTATAATTCCCATGTGTTCCAACAATGGGAACTGACAGTTTCTTAGGCGGAAACTGGTAGTTTCTGCCTAAGAAACTGACAGTTACCGCCAAAGATGTGATTCGGGAACTATACTGATTTACAGCATGTTAGACGTAATTTTGACTTAAAAAACGCCATAATTTTCTTCGAAAAAGACAAAAAGTGACGTTAGAGTGACGTTAATTTGAGGCTAACGTCATAGTCTATCATGCTAATTATAAGTAAGTTAGATATAAAAGTGACGTTAATCAGTATTTTTCAAGAATTTTCTCAGTGAAAGAATTTGCATGAACACATATTTACTTTGGTAGCATTCTGGAGGGGCGGGCTGAGACCTGTCTGCCTGGTGGCCGTCAGATGAGGCTGGAACCAGCCTAAAAAGAAATTACAAGAATCAAGGGGAATAATTTGGCTTATTCCTTGATTTTTCGTAATTTTGCAGCTCAAAAGAAATACTAAACGAAAAAAAATAACAATGGGAAAAGTAATTTTGACAGGCGACCGTCCTACTGGTAAGTTACATCTGGGCCATTTCGTGGGCTCACTTCGCCGTCGTGTGGAACTGCAGAATGCTGGAGATTATGACAGAATGTTTGTGTTTATGGCTGATGTTCAGGCTCTAACAGACAATGCCGATAATCCAGAGAAGATTCGTAATAGCATCACACAGGTGGCGCTCGACTATTTGTCGGCTGGACTGGACCCAACGAAATGCACCTTGTTTATACAGAGTCAGATTCCTGAGTTGGCTGAACTGACCACCTATCTGATGAACCTCATCTCTGTGAGTCGCGTACAGCGTAACCCTACAGTGAAGACAGAAATCAAGATGCGTGGTTTCGAGGGTGAGAGCATTCCCTTGGGCTTCTTCTGCTATCCTGTGAGTCAGGCTGCTGATATTACACTTTTCAAGGCTACTACGGTGCCTGCTGGTGAGGATCAGGAACCAATGTTGGAGGTTACTCGTGAATTGGTAAACCGTTTTAATAATACTTACGGACCTGTGTTGGTGGAACCCAACATCATGTTGCCTGAGAATATGACGGCTCGACGTTTGCCAGGTACTGACGGCAAGGAGAAGATGTCTAAGAGCTTGGGGAACTGTATTTATCTTTCTGACTCAGCCGATGAGGTTTGGCAGAAGGTGCGCTCAATGTATACTGACCCCACACACCTGAACGTCTCAGACCCTGGTCATGTAGAGGGTAACGCTGTGTTCACTTATCTGGATGCCTTCTCTACCGATGCTGATTTCCAGAACTTCTGGCCTGAGTATCAGAACCTGGATGAACTAAAGGAGCACTATACACGCGGAGGTCTGGGTGACATGAAGTGTAAGAAGTTCCTCAATGAGGTGCTGAACCAGTATCTGGAGCCTATGCGTCAGCGTAGAGCAGAACTTGAGAAGGATATCCCAGAAATCTATATTATCCTGAAGAAAGGTAGTGAGTCTGCACGCGAGGTTGGCGCACAGACCATGAGCGAAGTGCGCAAGGCTATGCAGATAGATTATTTTGGATAAGATATAATCCTATTAACCACTTAAAACATAAAATCAATGAAACAATTCAATGACAAAAACTTCGTTCTGGAGACGGAAGTCGCTCAGGACCTGTATCACAATCATGCGGCTAAGATGCCGATTATCGACTATCATTGCCATCTGATTCCAGAGATGGTGGCTAACGATCATAAGTTTAAGAGCATCACAGAGCTGTGGTTGGGTGGTGACCACTATAAGTGGCGTGCTATGCGTACCAACGGTGTTGACGAGCGCTATTGCACAGGTAAGGACACCAGTGATTGGGAGAAGTTTGAGAAGTGGGCTGAGACGGTGCCTTATACTTTCCGTAACCCATTGTATCACTGGACGCATCTGGAACTGAAGACTGCTTTTGGCATTGAGAAGCAGTTGAGCCCAAAGACTGCCCGTGAAATCTTTGATGAGTGTAACGAGAAACTGAAGCAGCCTGAGTTCTCTGCTCGTGGTCTGATGAAGCACTATCATGTAGAGTGCGTCTGCACCACCGATGATCCCGTTGATGACCTGCATAACCATATCGAATACGCCCGTCATAAAGCTGCCGATGATCCCATGATGATTCCTGCTTGGCGTCCTGATAAGGCGATGAATATCGAGAAGCCAGAGTTTGCCAAGTATGTTGAGCAGTTGGCAAACGTAAGTGGTGTCAATATCGTGAAGTTCGCTGATATGGTGGATGCCCTGCAAAAGCGCCACGACTTCTTTGCTGAGAATGGCTGCAAGCTTTCTGATCATGGTATTGAGGAGTTCTATGATGAGGAGTACACAGATTCGCAGATTGAGACAATCTTCGAGAAGGCTATGCGTGGCCAGCAGCTCTCACAGATGGAGATTCGTCAGTTCAAGAACTGCTTCCTCACGGTAATGGCTGAGATGGATGCTGATGCCGACTGGACACAGCAGTTCCACTATGGCGCTATTCGTGATAACAACACGAAGATGTACAATCAGCTTGGCCCTGATACTGGTTTCGATTCTATCGGTGAGTTCAATACAGCTAAGGCAATGTCGAAGTTCCTCAACAAGCTGAATATGGAGGATAAGCTCACGCGTACCATATTATATACATTGAACCCCTGTGCCAATGAAGTGATTGCAACCATGCTGGGTAACTTTCAAGGTGGTGAGCCAGGAAAGATCCAGTTTGGTTCTGGCTGGTGGTTCAACGATCAGATGGATGGTATGATTAAGCAGATGAACGCTCTCAGCGTTTTGGGACTGCTGAGTCGTTTCGTTGGTATGCTGACCGACTCGCGCTCGTTCCTGAGCTATCCTCGTCATGAGTACTTCCGTCGTATTCTCTGTAACATTCTGGGGAATGACGTAGAAAAAGGGTTGCTGCCTGATGATCGTGAGACGTTGGCACGCATGGTAGAGGATATTTCCTACAACAATGCTCGTAGATATTTCAAATTCTATTGATATTTCAATTAACAAAAAAAGGTAGGGTTTTACAAAAAACTCCTCCTTTTTTTGCGTATGTCGAAAATAAGCAGTAATTTTGCAGCCAAATTAATAAAAAGATTAAAAGAATGAAGTTTCTTAATAAGAGTCTTTTGCTGTTTGCGGCAATATTGACGCTTGCAAGTTGTGCAAGTCATAAAAACGTGGCGTATTTCCAAAATTCAGATCAGGTAGATTTGTCTAAGTCGCATTATTTGTATGATGCGCGTATCATGCCTAAGGACCAGTTGACTATTACTGTTAGCACAACTAACGATGAGGCTGCCGTTCCCTTCAACTTGACGGTGCCTACACCGTATACTGTGAATTCACGTAGTACCTATTCTCAGGCAATGCTCCAGACTTATCTGGTAGACAATGATGGAAATATCAACTATCCGATGCTCGGAATGATTCACGTGGGTGGTCTTACAAAGTCAGAGTGTGAGAAGATGATTCAGGAAAAAATCAAACCCTATATGGCGGCTGTTGAGAATCCCATTGTCACTGTTCGTATGACTGGTTATCAGATATCAGTTATTGGTGAGGTCGCACGTCCGGGTACGTTTACTGTTTCTCGTGAGAAGATTTCAATCCTTGAGGCATTGGCACAGGCAGGCGACTTGACCATCTATGGACAGCGTAAGAATGTGCAACTGATACGTGAGGATGCATCTGGAAAGAAGTCTATACATACGTTTGACTTGACTGATGCCGACATTATCAACTCACCGTATTTCTATTTACAACAGAATGATGTAATCTATGTAACGCCAAACAAGGTTAAGGCTCAGAATTCTAGTGTGGGTAGTATGACGACGCTTTGGTTCTCGGCAACGTCAATTCTTATTTCGTTGACTTCTTTGCTTTACAACATCTTAAGATAATGACAATAAAAGATTGGGGATTCTTCTCCAATCTTTTTTTATACATAGACTTAACAGAATACGCTTTAATAAAAAAAGACAATAGGATGAGAGATGTAACACTTGTTCTTCAGGATGGAACAGAATTTAAGGGAAAGAGTTTTGGATACGAGAAGGCTGTTGCCGGCGAGGTGGTGTTCAATACTGCCATGATGGGTTATCCGGAAAGTCTTACCGACCCCAGCTATGCAGGTCAGTTGATGGTACTCACCTATCCGTTGGTAGGTAACTATGGCGTACCTCCCTTCACGGTTGAGCAGAACGGCATTGCTACCTTTATGGAGAGCGACCGTATCTATGCGTCAGCTATTATCGTGAGCGACTATTCGCAAGCTTATTCTCATTGGAATGCTTGCGAAAGTTTAGGTGATTGGTTGAAGCGTGAAAAGGTACCTGGTATCACAGGCATTGATACACGTCAGCTGACCAAGGTTCTGCGCGAGCATGGTGTGATGATGGGAAAACTTGTTTTTGACGATGCAGAGATAAATTCGCAGCTTACAGAACAAGAAGATTACGGTTCTATCAACTGGGTGGAACGTGTATCTTGCAAGGATGTGATTCGTTATAATGAGGGCGCAGGCAAGAAGGTGGTTCTCGTTGACTGTGGTGTGAAGAACAACATCATTCGTTGTCTGATTAATCGTGGTGTGGAGGTGATTCGAGTTCCCTGGAACTATGACTACACAGATATGGCATTCGACGGACTCTTCCTGGCTAACGGACCTGGTGATCCTGATAAGTGTGTAGATGCTGTTGAAATTCTGAAGAAGCAGATGTCTTCTAACAGAAAGCCCATCTGTGGTATCTGTATGGGTAATCAGTTGCTGGCAAAGGCCGGTGGCGCTATCATTTACAAATTGAAGTATGGTCATCGTTCCCACAACCAACCAGTTCGTGAGGTGGGAACCAATCGTTGCTATGTTACTTCGCAGAATCATGGCTATGCCGTAGATGCAGCCACACTGGGTAACGAATGGCGCGAGCTCTTTGTGAATATGAATGATGGCTCCAACGAGGGAATCCGTCACTTGACGCACCCCTGGTTCTCAAGCCAGTTTCATCCAGAGGCTTGTTCAGGTCCTGTAGATACAGAATTTATGTTCGATCGTTTCATAGAAACGCTCTGAGAAGTGAGAAGGGGTAAGTGTTAATTGTTAAGTAAGAAAAAAGATGAAAGATCAGAATATAAAGAAAGTCCTGTTACTTGGTTCAGGCGCGTTGAAGATTGGTGAAGCTGGTGAGTTCGACTATAGTGGCTCGCAGGCATTGAAAGCATTGAAGGAAGAGGGCGTCGAGACGGTGCTGATTAATCCTAATATTGCTACGGTACAGACGTCTGAGGGCGTTGCGGACCAAGTGTACTTCCTGCCAGTTCAACCGTATTTCGTAGAGAAGGTTATCGAAAAAGAGCGTCCTGATGGTATCCTGTTGGCCTTTGGTGGTCAGACAGCATTGAACTGTGGTGTGGAACTTTATCAGAGCGGTGTGCTGGAGAAGTACAACGTGAAGGTGCTGGGTACGCCCGTTCAGGCTATTATGGATACGGAAGACCGTGAGCTTTTTGTGAAGAAACTCGATGAGATCAACGTGAAGACCATCAAGAGTCAGGCTTGCGATAATATTGCCGATGCCCGTAAGGCAGCTGCAGAGCTGGGTTATCCTATCATCCTGCGTGCAGCCTATGCATTAGGTGGACTTGGCTCTGGCTTCTGTGATAATGAGGAACAGCTGAATACGCTTGCAGAGAAAGCGTTCTCGTTCTCACCTCAGGTTCTGGTGGAGAAGTCGTTGAAGGGCTGGAAGGAGATAGAGTACGAAGTGGTACGCGACCGTTATGACAACTGTATCACGGTTTGTAACATGGAGAACTTCGATCCCCTGGGTATTCATACGGGTGAAAGTATCGTAGTTGCTCCTTCGCAGACGCTGACAAACTCTGAGTATCATAAGCTCCGTGCGCTGGCTATCAAGATTATCCGTCATATTGGTATTGTGGGTGAGTGTAACGTACAGTATGCCTTCGACCCAGAGTCAGAGGATTATCGCGTCATCGAGGTGAATGCTCGTCTGAGTCGTTCTTCCGCTTTGGCATCAAAAGCTACAGGTTACCCTTTGGCTTTTGTTGCTGCTAAGCTTGGTATGGGTTACGGTTTGTTCGAACTGAAGAACTCTGTAACCAAGACTACCAGTGCATTCTTTGAGCCTGCACTTGACTATGTGGTATGTAAGATTCCTCGTTGGGATCTCTCGAAGTTTCACGGTGTTGATAAGGAATTGGGCTCTAGCATGAAGTCTGTTGGTGAGGTGATGGCGATAGGTCGCACCTTTGAAGAGGCTATTCAGAAGGGTTTGCGTATGATTGGCCAGGGAATGCATGGTTTCGTAGAGAATAAAGAACTGAAGATTGCTGACATCGATACAGCTTTGCGTGAGCCAACAGATAAGCGTGTCTTTGTCATCTCAAAGGCTATGCATATGCCAGAATATGACATCGACAAGATTCATGAACTGACAAAGATTGATAAGTGGTTCCTTGAGAAATTAAAACATATTATTGATATTGATGAGCGTTTACAGAAAAAGAATATCAATACGCTAGAGGAATCGCTGCTTCGTGAGGCAAAGGTATATGGATTTACAGATTTCCAGATAGCCCGTGCTGTAGGTCTGGAAGACGAATGCAAGTCAATGCATGAGGCTTTGCTGCTGGTACGTAATCGCAGAAAGCAACTCGGAATCCTGCCTGTTGTAAAACAGATTGACACCCTTGCTGCTGAGTATCCAGCACAGACTAACTATCTGTATGTTACTTACTCTGGTGTGGCCAGTGATATTCCTTTTGAAAATGACAAGAAGAGTATCATCGTTCTTGGTTCTGGTGCTTACCGTATCGGTTCTTCAGTAGAGTTCGACTGGTGTGGCGTACAGGCTCTGAATACGATTCGCAAGGAAGGCTGGCGCTCTGTGATGATCAACTATAATCCTGAAACCGTCTCTACCGACTATGATATGTGTGACCGTCTCTACTTCGACGAGTTGACTTTTGAGCGTGTGATGGATATCATCGACTTCGAGACACCTCATGGGGTGATTGTTTCTACAGGTGGACAGATTCCGAATAACTTGGCTGTCTATCTGGATGAGCAGCAAGTAAAGATTCTGGGAACACAGGCAAAGGATATCGATGGTGCTGAAGACCGTGCTAAGTTCTCGCAGATGTTGAACGAACTGGGTGTTAACCAGCCAGAATGGAGTGCGCTGACATCTATGGATGATATTAACCAATTTGTAGACCGTGTAGGCTTCCCTGTATTGGTTCGTCCTTCGTATGTGCTCTCTGGTGCTGCTATGAACGTGTGCTCGAACAATGACGAGTTGGACCGTTTCTTGAAGTTGGCAGCCAATGTCAGCGAGGATCATCCCGTTGTGGTTTCGAAGTTCATAGAACATGCCAAGGAGATTGAGATGGATGCTGTGGCTAAGGACGGAAACATCATTGCATACGCTATCTCAGAGCACATTGAGTTTGCTGGTGTTCACTCTGGGGATGCCACGATTCAGTTCCCCCCACAGAAGTTGTATGTGGAGACCGTACGTCGTATCAAGCGTATCTCTCGTCAGATAGCAGCTGCTCTCCATATCAACGGTCCGTTCAACATCCAGTATATGGCTCGTGAGAATGACATCCTGGTTATTGAGTGTAACCTACGTGCTTCACGTAGCTTCCCATTCGTGTCGAAGGTGTTGAAGATGAACATGATTGACCTCGCTACGAAAGTGATGTTAGGATTGCCAGTTGAGAAGCCTTCGAAGAACCTCTTTGATCTCGATTATGTAGGTATCAAAGCTTCGCAGTTCTCATTCAACCGTTTGCAGAAGGCAGACCCCGTGCTGGGTGTCGATATGGCATCAACGGGTGAAGTTGGCTGTATTGGCGACAACACGGATACAGCCTTGTTGAAGGCAATGCTCTCTGTGGGACATCGTATTCCTAAGAAGACGGTTCTGCTGTCAACAGGTGGTGCTAAGCAGAAGGCTGATATGCTGGATGCTGCCCGTATGTTGGTGGCTCATGGCTACGAGCTTTATGCTACGGCAGGCACCTCAAAATATCTCTCTGATAATGGCGTGGAGAATAAGCGTGTGCTCTGGCCAAGCGAGATTTGCGACGAGACAAAAGATATTCCATCAGCACTCGAATTGCTTCACAATCATCAGATAGATATGGTGGTCAATATCCCTAAAGATCTGACTACCCATGAACTGACCAACGGCTATAAAATTCGTCGTGCTGCCATCGATTTAAACGTACCCCTGATTACAAATGCACGCCTTGCTGTAGCCTTCATTGAGGCCTTCTGCAAAGTGGGAATCGAGGGAATAGGCATAAAAGCATGGAGTGAATACAAATAATAGTTAAATTTTGGGCGCAAAAGTACGTAAAACTTTGATATGTCACGAAAAAATCGTACCTTTGCGCCCGCATTTTGCAAAATATTTTCTAATTTTATTATTTAATTAAACGTATGAATAAGTACGAAACCGTTTTCATTTTAACTCCCGTTTTGTCTGACGATCAGACAAAGGAAACGGTCGCTAAGTTCAAGAAAGTGCTCACCGACAAAGGTGCAGAGATTGTGAACGAAGAGGCCTGGGGATTGAAGAAACTGGCCTATCAGATTGAGAAGAAGAGCTCTGGCTTCTATTTCCTCATCGAGTTCAACGCTGAGCCAGCTGTGATTAAGACATTGGAGACCGCTTATCGTCGCGATGAGAAAGTGATTCGTTTCCAAACTGTTAAACTTGACAAGTATGCTGCTGAATATGCTGAGAAGCGTCGTAGCAAGCTTGGTAAAAAAGAGGAGGCTTAAACTATGGCAGAACAGAGTGAAATTCGTTATTTGACAGCTCCTTCTATCGACCTGAAGAAGAAGAAGTATTGTCGTTTCAAGAAGAGCGGTATCAAGTATATCGATTACAAAGATCCCGAGTTCCTGAAGAAGTTCCTGAACGAGCAGGGTAAGATTCTGCCCCGTCGCATCACCGGTACATCTCTGAAGTACCAGCGTCGTGTGGCTCAGGCCGTGAAGCGTGCACGTCAGATTGCATTGCTGCCTTACGTAACCGATTTGATGAAATAAACAAAGGAGGACGCAAGAATGGAATTGATTTTGAAAGAAGATGTTATCGGCTTGGGATTCAAGAACGATATCGTAAATGTTAAGTCGGGTTATGGTCGCAACTATCTGATTCCTCAGGGCAAGGCCGTTATCGCCTCACCCTCTGCCAAGAAGATTCTGGCCGAGAACCTGAAGCAGCAGGCTCACAAGCTGGCAGCTATTAAGGCTGCTGCTGAAGAGAAGGCTGCAGCACTTGCAGGAGTGGCACTCACCATCGCTGCTAAGGTAAGCACCACTGGTCAGCTCTACGGTTCTGTGACCAACATGACCATTGCTGACGAGCTTGCTAAACTGGGTAAAGAGGTTGACCGCAAGATTATCGTCCTCAAGGACATCAAGAAGGTCGGCGACTATGTAGCTGTTGTTCGTTTCCACAAGGAAGTAAGTGCCGAGATTCCCGTTAAGGTTGTTGCCGAGGGTGCTCCCGCTGAAGAAGAGGTAACTGCAGCCGCTACCGTGGAAGCTGAAGTTCCTGCTGTTGAGGAGGCTCCCGTTGCTGAAGAAGCAGAAGCTCCTGTAGCTGAGTAATTACGCTGTAAAGCAATATCATTGATATTACAACGCCAAGAGGGTGTGTCAATATAGGCACACCCTCTTTATTTTGTTATTGATTAGTTCTACTTCAGAAAAAGACAAAAATAGACTCCTGATTCAAAATCAGGAGTCCTTTATTTTCAGTATTACTTCGTCTGATATTATTTCAGCTCAGCGAGGTACTTAATGGTGCGAACCATCTGAGAAGTGTAAGAGTTCTCATTGTCGTACCAAGCAACAACCTGTACGAGAGAGCTTCATACCGATGATGTCGCTAGAAACCAGCTTCTCCTCAGTGTAACCGAAGCTCTCGTTAGCAGCAGCCTTCATAGCAGCGTTGATATCCTCAACAGCAACCTCACCCTTAACAACAGCGTGCAGGATAGTGGTAGAACCTGTAGGAGTTGGAACGCGCTGAGCAGCACCGATGAGCTTACCGTTCAGCTCAGGAATTACGAGACCGATAGCCTTAGCAGCACCAGTTGAGTTAGGAACGATGTTCTGAGCACCAGCACGAGCACGCTGCAGGTCACCCTTGCGCTGAGGACCGTCCAGAATCATCTGGTCGCCGGTGTAAGCGTGAACGGTGGTCATGATACCGCTCTGGATAGGAGCGAAGTCGTTCAGAGCCTTAGTCATAGGAGCCAGACAGTTAGTGGTGCAAGAAGCAGCACTGATAACGGTGTCGGCAGGAGTCAGGGTCTTGTGGTTTACATTGTAAACGATGGTGGGCAGATCGTTACCAGCAGGAGCAGAGATAACAACCTTCTTAGCACCAGCGGTCAGGTGAGCAGAAGC
>CACZZQ010000004.1 GCA_902785695.1 uncultured Prevotellaceae bacterium
ATCCACAGCCTTGATGTAGTTTTTCTCGGCTGTAGCATACTCCTCCTGAATCTTGTGATGCTTCACCAGATCGTCGAGGATAGCAAATGTCATGTATGGACAGAGTGCGCTGGCACCATAACCCAGCAGCAGGGCTGCGTGCATGGTCTCGCGAATCTCACCGCTCTCCACAATCAGGGCTGTCTGTACGCGCTTGCCCACGCTAATCAGATAGTGGTGGACGGCACTTACGGCCAACAGCGATGGGATGAAAGCCCACCCCGTCCCCTCCCCAAGGGAGGGGTCTTCGTTTACCTTATCTGTAAGAATGATATAGTTGTAACCATCATCTACTGCCTGTTCTGCATTCTTGCAAAGTTTATCCAAAGCAGTTCTTAAATTCTCACCAGCCTGATTCCAATCTGGCTCCCCTCCCTTGGGGAGGGGCTGGGGGTGGGCTAATGACAATTTTATTGTCTTGAATCCCTTATACCTTATATTACATAATATGTCGAGTTGTGTATTGGTCAATACAGGCTGTGGCAGGCGCACCATCTTACAGTTGCTGGCATCAGGTGTCAGGATGTTGGTTCCCACAGCACCGATATACTCTGTCAGGCTCATCACCAACTCCTCACGAATCGGGTCGATGGCAGGGTTGGTGACCTGGGCAAACTGCTGACGGAAGTAGTTGAAGAGTATCTGCGGACGGTCTGAGATGACAGCCAGCGGTGTGTCGTTACCCATGGCAGCTACAGGCTCCTGACCTGCTGTGGCCATTGGGATGATAGTCTTGTCGATATCCTCCTGACCAAAGCCGAAGGTCACCAGCTTCTGCTGCAAGTTACTCACGCCGTTGTCCACATGGCGACCGCTCTTCAGCTTCTCCAGCTGCACGCGGTTCTCGTTCAGCCACTCGCGATAAGGATGTGCCTTGGCCAGCTGCTCCTTAATCTCGCCGTCGTAGTATATCTTGCCCTCCTGGGTGTCAATCAGCAGAATCTTTCCTGTAACGGCTGGGGCGCAAACCGTTTCTGTCCAGCATTCCGCCCGCATAGCGACCATCTGAGAACAGCAGCGCTGCAGGACCGTCCCAAGGCTCCATCAGGATTGAGTGATACTCGTAGAAGGCCTTCAGGTCCTCGCTGATGGGGTTCTTGTCGTTGAAGCTCTCAGGCACCAGGATAGCTATCGCCTGTGGCAGGCTCAGGCCGCTCAGCATCAGGAACTCGAATACGTTATCGAGGCTGGCTGAGTCGCTCATGCCCTCCTGCACGATGGGGCGCAGGTCCTTGATGTCGCCCAGGGCCTCGCTGCTCAGCACGCTCTCGCGAGCCTTCATCCAGCCGCGGTTACCACGAATGGTATTTATTTCTCCGTTGTGGGCCAGCAGACGGAAGGGCTGAGCCAACTTCCACTTGGGGAAGGTGTTGGTAGAGAAGCGCGAGTGTACCAGCGCCAGTCCACTTGTAAAGTAATCGTTCGACAGGTCAGGGAAGTAGCGACGCAGCTGTCCGCTGGTCAGCATTCCCTTGTAGATGATATTCTTAGTGGAGAGGGAGCAAATGTAGAAATCGGACTCTCCCCCCTGCCCCTCCCTGTGAGGGAGGGGAGTAGATGCCTCCATTTTGGCTACCCTATTCTCGATTCTCTTCCTTATTATATATAATGTGCGCTCGAATGCCTTCTCCTCTTCGTCTGGAGTGTAATCACTCCCCTCCATTACAGGGAGGGGATGGGGGGTGGGTCCCCTCTTTACAAACATCTGCTTGATGTCGGGCTCTACTTCGCGAGCTGCGGCACCCAGCACCTCAGGGTTAGTAGGCACAGCGCGCAAGTGCATCAGGGTGAGTCCCTCGCGCTCAATCTCTTCGATCATTACGCTCAGTATCTCCTGCTGCGCCTTCTCGTCCTTAGGTAAAAATACCAGTCCCGTTCCATACTTACCTTTCTCGGGCACAGGAATACCCTGCAACAGGATAAACTCATGCGGAATCTGTACCATAATACCGGCTCCGTCGCCAGTCTTATCGCGTGTTTCAGCACCGCGATGTTCCATGTTTTCCAGCACCTTCAGTGCATTGTCCACCAGATCGTGACTCTTTCCGCCGTGGATGTTCACTACCATTCCCACGCCGCAAGCATCATGCTCATAGTCGCTCTGATACAAACCTTTGTTCATCATATTATCCTTACTTTTTCAACTATTATTATTTAATTTGGCTGCAAAGGTATTTCAAAACACCATAATACACAAGGAACACATAACGGTTTGAGCCTAGAAAAACCATACAACTTTCAATCCGCAACAAAATGGGGTGTTTTTGATACAATCTATTATCAAACTGACACAAATTCATCGCAAAGAATAACGATCTGATACTTTGTTTTTATTTCTTCATCCAAAAAGCGCATAATTATCTTTGTTTTTCTGACTTTTTGTAATACCTTTGCACCCAAAACAGTATAAAGGATAGCGAGATGAGTAAGATTCCCTTCACAAAGATGCACGGCTGTGGCAACGATTACATTTATGTTGATGTGTCACAACATCCTATTGACGACCCCGTTCAAGCAGCCATCCAGTGGAGCGACCGCCACAAGGGGATCGGTTCCGATGGTTTGGTACTCATCGATAAATCCCCCATCCCTGAAGCTGACTTTTCTATGCGCATCTTCAATGCCGATGGAAGCGAGGCGATGATGTGTGGAAATGCCTCAAGATGCATAGGAAAATACCTATATGAGAGGACTCACCTCTGGCCCTTCCCTGTGAGTGAGGGGAATGGTTACCAAGAGACAAAAATCCGTCTACTGACGCTCTCTGGCATCAAGGTTCTCAATCTCCACATCTTTAACGGCATCGTAGAAAGCGTCACCGTAGATATGGGTGAGCCTATTCTGGAGGATGCTTCGCAGTTCATTGCCTCTCGAGGCTTAGCCCAAGGGACATTCGTATCAATGGGTAATCCACACTATGTGGTTTTCACCGAAAATGTAGATCTGGTTGGTGAGACTGGTCGTGCCCTTGAGCATCATCCTGCCTTCCCTCAACGCTGTAACATCGAGTTTGCACGCATAGAGGCCGATGGCAACATCCGCACCCGCGTCTGGGAACGTGGTAGTGGTATCACGCAGGCCTGTGGCACAGGTGCTTGCGCCACCGCAGTAGCAGCCTTCCTTACAGGCAGGGCAGGACGGAAATCAGATATCGTCATGGATGGCGGCACGCTCACCATCGAGTGGCGCGAAAGCGATAATCACGTCTACAAGACAGGCCCTGCCGAGTTTGTTTTCGATGGAGAAGTCGAATTATGAATTAAGAATTATGAATTGATAATATGGCATTAGTAAACGAACATTTCCTGAAACTGCCAAACAACTATCTGTTTGCAGATATAGCCAAGAAGGTGAACGCCTTCAAAGTGATGCACCCAAAAGCCGATGTCATCTCATTGGGCATCGGCGACGTGACGCAACCCTTGTGTCCTGCCGTTATCGAGGCGATGCATAAGGCTGCCGACGAGATGGGTACTATCGATGGTTTCCGTGGCTACGGTCCTGAGCAGGGTTATGATTTCCTGCGCGAGGCCATCCTGAAGAACGACTTCCTGCCTCGTGGCATTCATCTGGATATCGACGAGATCTTTGTTAACGATGGTGCGAAGAGCGATACGGGAAACATCCAGGAACTGATTCGCTGGGACAACTCGATTGGTGTCACCGACCCTATCTACCCTGTTTATATCGACTCGAACGTCATGATTGGTCGTGCCGGAACGGTGGAGGATGGCAAATGGTCTAACGTCATCTATATGCCCTGTAATGCTGAGAACGGTTTCGTACCAGAGATTCCCAAACGTCGTGTGGACGTCATCTATCTCTGTTACCCCAACAACCCCACGGGAATGGTCATCACCCGCGAAGAGTTGCGCAAATGGGTGAACTACGCCCTGCATAACGATGCGCTCATTTTCTATGATGCTGCTTATCAGGCTTATATCCAGGATGATGACATCCCCCACTCTATCTATGAGATTCGTGGAGCACGAAAATGCGCCATCGAGTTCCATTCATACTCGAAGACAGCCGGTTTCACGGGCATCCGTTGTGGCTATACCGTAGTGCCGAAGGACCTCACTGCTGCTACGCTGACAGGCGAGCGCATCGCCTTGAACCCCCTGTGGTATCGCCGTCAGTGTACGAAGTTCAATGGTACCAGCTATATCTCCCAGCGTGCTGCCGAGGCCATATATACGCCAGAAGGCAAGGTACAGGTGAAAGAAACCATCAACTACTATATGCAGAACGCCAAGCAGATGCTTGAAACCCTCCGCTCACTGGGCTTTGAGTGCTATGGTGGTGAGAATGCGCCTTACATCTGGATGCGTGTACCTGATGGCAATAGCTCATGGCAGTTCTTCGAGAACCTGCTCTATGGAGCCAACGTGGTTTGTACGCCGGGTGTGGGCTTCGGTCCTGCAGGCGAGGGCTATGTCCGCTTCACCGCCTTTGGCAGTCACGAGAAAACAGAAGAAGCGCTCGACCGCATCGCCAGTTGGAGCAACCAGTAGAATTGAGGTTAGAGATTTAAGAATTGAGAATTGTGAATTGAGAATTGAGAAATATTATGTGTGGAATAGTTGCTATATTAGACGTGAAGGAGCAGACGCATGAGCTCCGCGAGAAGGCATTGAAGATGAGTCAGAAAATCCGTCACCGCGGACCCGACTGGAGTGGCATCTACTGTGGTGGCTCTGCTATCTTGGCTCACGAACGCTTGAGCATCGTTGACCCTGAGAGTGGCGGCCAACCTCTCTATAGCCCCGACAAGAAGCAGGTGCTGGCTGTCAACGGCGAGATTTACAACCATCAGGAGATACGTCGTCGCTATGCCGGACAATATGAGTTCCAGACAGGTAGCGACTGTGAGGTCATTCTTGCACTTTATAGAAGCCTCACCCCCAGCCCCTCTCCGAATGGCGAGGGGAGTGGTTACACTCACGAGCAGATTTGCAATATGTTGGAACAGTTGAACGGCATCTTCGCTTTCGTGCTCTATGATGAGGAGAAAGATAAGTTCCTTATTGCCCGCGACCCCATTGGCGTAATTCCCCTTTATATTGGCTACGATAGCGATGGCAAAGTGTATGTGGCCTCTGAACTAAAAGCCCTGGAAGGCTTCTGTGAGTGCTACGAGCCTTTTCTCCCCGGTCACTACCTTACAAACATTGACCATTCACCATTGACCATTGACCATTATGATGAGCAGAAGACGACAGGAACCAATGTTCAACGTTCAATGTTCAATGTTCAATGTTATTACAAACGTGACTGGTTCAGCTACGATGCCGTTAAGAATAACCCTGCTTCCGTAGAGGCTATCCACGATGCTTTGACCGATGCCGTGAAGCGTCAATTAATGTCGGATGTACCTTATGGCGTGCTGCTCTCAGGAGGTTTGGATTCCAGCGTTATCTCAGCCATTGCCGAAAAATTCAGCGAGCACCGCATCGAGGACGACTCGAAGACGAAGGCCTATTGGCCCCGCCTGCACTCGTTTGCCGTTGGACTGAAGGGGGCACCTGATTTGGCTAAAGCCAAAATGGTAGCCGACCATATCGGCACCGTCCATCACGAAATCAACTATACTATCCAGGAGGGCCTTGATGCCATCCGCGATGTCATCTACTTCATCGAGACCTACGACGTTACCACCGTGCGTGCCTCAACACCTATGTACCTCCTGGCTCGCGTCATCAAGTCAATGGGTATCAAGATGGTGCTAAGTGGTGAGGGAGCCGATGAGATTTTCGGAGGTTACCTCTACTTCCACAAGGCTCCATCAGCTAAGGACTTCCATGAGGAGACCGTTCGCAAGCTCTCAAAGCTGCATCTTTACGATTGTCTGCGCGCCAACAAGAGTCTGAGCGCATGGGGCGTTGAGGGTCGTGTGCCCTTCCTCGACAAGGAGTTCCTTGATGTGGCTATGCGTACCAACCCAAGAGCAAAAATGGTAGCCCCCCTTTCAGCCCCCGAGGGGGCTACAACAGATCCATGCTCTGATAGTAAAACTAAAGAAGCCCCCTCGGGGGCCGTAGGGGGGACTTGGATTGAGAAACGTATCGTGCGCGAAGCCTTTGCCGATATGTTGCCAGCTGAGGTGGCTTGGCGACAGAAGGAGCAGTTCTCTGATGGTGTGGGCTATTCGTGGATTGACACCCTGAAGGCCGTAACGACGGCAGCGGTTTCCGATGAGCAGATGGCACATGCTGCTGAGCGATTCCCTATCAACCCGCCAAAGAGCAAGGAAGAATACTACTATCGTTCTATATTTGCAGAACACTTCCCAAGCGACTCTGCCGCCAAGAGTGTTCCAAGCGAGGCATCAGTAGCCTGCTCTACTGCCATTGCCCTCGAGTGGGATGCCGCCTTCAAAGGCATGAATGACCCATCAGGTCGCGCCGTTAAGGGCGTTCATGAACAGGCCTATTCTTAAGAATCGGCTTGTTCATTTCCTAACATATTAGTAGTTGGCATATTTCCTCCAGATATTGACGATCTATATCGTCAAAAGTAGATAGTTCCTTACTGTCGATATCGAGCACGGCAACGACATCGCCATTCCTGGAAAATACAGGTACGACTATCTCTGAGCGCGAGAGACTGCTGCAAGCGATATGGCCTGGGAACTGCTCAACATCAGGCACTACGATTGTTTCACGCTGTTTCCAGGCAGTACCACATACACCTCGTCCGAAACCGATATGCATACAAGCCACAGGGCCTTGGAATGGGCCCAGTAACAATTGGTCGTCCTGTACCCGATAGAAGCCTGTCCAGAAGAACCCCATCGTCTCGTGGATGGCAGCACAAACATTAGCCATTACCGCAATGACATCTGTTTCGCCTTCTATCAATGCACGGATTTGTGCCGTGAGCAAACGGTACTTTTCTTTTTTAGCCTCATCAAGGAACAGACGCGAGAACTCGCTTTCGAAATTGGGGGTCAGCACCCCATGCCCCATTGCCTCACGGATTTCCTGCATCGTCCAAAAACGACCACCGTCGAGTTCATTAGTCGAGGGTCGTATATCGCCCAAGTAGGTCGTGCGGTGAACATACACCAGTTCGCGTTCACGCTGACTTTCAAACACATACTTGCCGATAAACATGGGTGTGAAGTCTGTGATACCCAGTTCCTCGCGCACCTCGCGACGCAACGCATCCTCAGGAGTCTCACCATAATCTATATGCCCGCCAACAGCCGTATCCCACCTGCCCGGCTGGATATCTTTCCACTCTGGACGTTTCTGCAGGTACACATCACCCTGAGCATTAAACACATGCAGATGGACTACAGGATGCAGTAGTTTCGACCCGCTATGACACTCGCCACGCGTAGCTTGGCCAATCACCGTTCCCTCTTCATTGACAAGGGGAAATATCTCGTTCTGATTATCTTTCATTATCTATATCTCGTATAATTCCATTCTGTCATTTGTTTCCTTTTGCCTTCTATATAACTAACCGTTATTACAGCTGTTTGTATGGGAGCGCGGGCATCCTCGCCCGCAATGGTGGCGGGCGAGGATGCCCGCGTTCCCATAGTTTGCTGCAAAGGTACGAAAAAAGCAACGAAAAAAGCAATATTATTTGTCAATTTGATAATAATTTCCTATCTTTCCAAACAAATTGCGACCTACATCCGTACCTTCTGTACGTATCTGTTTGAGAGCAGAGATATATGCAGCGCGATCTTCCAGTTTAATAATCAATAAGGGATGCCCGGCACGAAGCAGAATATAGTTCGAGAGCAGACGTCCCGTTCTGCCGTTACCATCACGGAATGGATACAGATACTCGTAATACCCATGCCACTTAGCAGCAACCACCATGGGGTGCTGACCTTCAGCCATCGCTCTTTGTGTCGATTCCAAGCCAGCGTATGTTCCGTCGTCAGCCTATTCACCTCCTTCAACAGAGCCTCGTCAAATGGCAAGTCCAGATGTTTCGCTAAATAGTCAACCCTCGAATAAAAGTAGATAAATATTGTTAAAACAGTAGGGTCTCATTTGCTTTATAATAAGATTATAATTATCTTTGCATAAAGTTTCAAACCTCTTTAAATGAATGCGTTATGATAGTGCCAAATCCTTTTATCACCAATGGATATGTTTCTCCGCACTATTTCTGTGACCGTGCGGAGGAGACAGGACAGTTGACAAGACTGGTAACCAATGGCAACAATGTGGCCCTCATTTCTCCCCGCCGACTTGGCAAGACGGGGCTGATACATCACTGTTTCCAGCAAGAAGAGATCAAGGCTCATTATTATACATTCATCGTAGACATCTATGCCACTAAGAATCTGCAGGAGTTTGTCTATGAACTGGGGAAGGCCGTTCTTGGTGTTCTGAAAACAAGAGGTCGTAAGGCATGGGAAAAGTTCCTGAATACAATAGGCTCACTGCGCAGCAATATCTCGTTTGACATCAACGGCAATCCTGAATGGGGATTAGGTGTAGGCGATATCAAGGTTCCAGAGTTTACGCTTGACGAGATCTTTGCCTATCTGGAACAGGCCGACAAGCCCTGCATTGTGGCTATCGATGAGTTTCAGGTCATAGCCGACTATCCTGACAACAAGGTGGAAGCAGTCTTGCGTACAAGAATTCAGAAGTGTCGGAATGCTTGGTTCATCTACTCAGGTTCTCAGCGACACATGATGTCTAAGATCTTCATCTCTCCATCTCGTCCATTCTATCAAAGTACCAGTCTGATGTCTATCGAGCCTATTGACTGTGAGAAATATATTGAGTTTGCGCAGGGGTTGTTCAGAGAATGCGATAAGGAAATAAAACGAGAGGCCATTGTTGCTGTCTACCAACGCTATGAAGGTGTTACCTGGTATTTACAGTCTGTCCTGAACGCATTGTTTACATTAACAGAGCCAGGTGCGTGGTGTACGGATAATATGATAGAGCCGGCTATCCAGCAGATTATTACTCAGCAGAGTTTTGCATATAAAGCATTGCTCTTCCAGCTGCCTCCAAAGCAGAAGGAAGTTCTGATGGCCATCTGCAAGGAGGGTAAAGCCACAAATCTGACCTCTCGTCCGTTCCTTCAGCGCTATCATCTTACTGCCAGCATGGTTCAGGGTGCTGTTAAAGGCCTTTTGGAAAAAGACTTTATCACTCACGACATGGGTACCTATACACTTTACGACCAATTCTTTGCCCAATGGCTGTTACAACAGTAATCTGTTCCACGCCTGTCACCTCCAGTCATCATCCATCAGACATCTCCCATCATCCATCTTCCATCATTGCAAGACAGGCACCTGTCCCTGATTGTCCCCTATGCTGTCGGGCAATGGCTTTGGGTACACCCTGCAGGCAATATACACATCACTGATGGCTTACTAACTTATTTACTAATCTGTATTAACTTATCTCCAATTGCTTGTTCTATTCTGGCAATAGTAGAGGTGGTGAAGTTGTGCCTACCTGTTAGCCACTTCGACACCTCAGAGTCTCGCTTGCCCAGTCTGCAGGCAAGCTCATGTTGCGTGATACCCTTCTTCTTCAAAACGGCATCCAATCTTTCCGCTATACCATACGACAAATCGAACTCAGCCCTCTGTTCCCGAGGAATGGCGGAAAGACACTGTCTGAAAACGGTAAGACTTCACTTTTAAGTGAAAAATCTGTAAAACTTTAACATTTCACATCTAAATCTACTCCAAATCTTGATAGTTTTTCGTCAGCAAGAGCGTAAAAAGGAGTTAGTCACTCCCATTCATCCAAGCTGGCATGAGCCTCAACCTCATTCTCTATGCTGTCAGGCAATGCAGGGAAGAAATCATAGCCAGTAATTCGCTCCACGTCATCCACCGTGTTGACGAACTGGTCTTTCTTCCTCTTCCCCTCATTGTTCCTCACCACATAGCCAATGGCCTTTGGCACGCCTCGCAGACATAGAATCACCTTAAAGAATGCCTCGGGTACCACCTCCCTGTTCTCCCCTATCGTCTCATGCACCCTGTTCAGAAAGTGTTGCGTACTCTGACATACTTTGAGAATCCTCCAAGACTCTCAGACTTTTTCCAAGAATCTTGGAGAAACCTCTGACTTCTCCAAGAATTTCTACAACTTTTTAGGAGTATCTCGTAGAATCTCACAAGACGGGGTTTACTGATGGCTTACGTTCCACCCTGCAAAATGAGCTATACGCCGCATTGGAAACTATGATTACTATATATATGGAAAGGACTGCACTTGATGTACAGCCCTTTCCACATGTGTTTTTAATGTTGTACAACTACAACTTTAATAAGTTCCTAATTTTCATATAAAGTTTTTGTTTTGTTGATACTACTGATGGTACCCTTTGTTCATCACCTATTATGGAAGCAAGTGCGATACAAATATTGTCATATCCACCTGCATCTAACGCAAGCTTCATCAATTCATCACGACATTTCATAACATCGATGCTATTCCTCTCTATTACTTTTTTTATTTCCTTATTGGTACAGTAACCACATAATCCATCACTACATAATAATAATATGTCGTTCGGATTAATTGAATAATTTACAATATCAGGACAGGGTTGAGAATTAACATCACCCAAGCATCTTGTTATAACACTATTATCAGGATGTGTAAAAGATTCTTTTTCTGTTATCTCACCTTTATCTATTAACTCCTGTACTAATGAATGATCTTTTGATAATAATTTAAGTCCCTTAAAAGCATTATAAACATAACATCGACTATCCCCACACCACGCAACATGGGCAATGTCTTTATAAATCCAACACACTACAATAGTGGTTCCCATGCCTACGGTTTCTGGATCATTTATAATTCTCTTATTGATTAATTCGTCTGCCTTTAAGATGCAATTGCGGAGATAGTCTTCTATAGTGTTATTGGATATTACTAATTCTATTTTGTCTCTTGAAAAAGAATTACGTATAGATTCAACTGCTATTGAAGAAGCAACTTCTCCTGCATTTGTTCCTCCCATTCCATCCGCGACAACAAGGATTGCTCCATATTCGTTTAATTGAATATAAGTCGGAGTTTCATTAAGCGTCCAGACCTGTTTTGACAGGTCTGGACATATAATGAAAGCATCTTCGTTGTTTGTACGTTCCTTGCCAGTATCGGTAATCGCTGCAATTTTTATCTTCATAAACAATTTTCAATTTTGTTTTATGTCTTAGGAACGAATTTCTTTTGCTCAGTTTTTGTTTTTTGTATAATACTAACCTTACCAGATTCACGTTTGCGTGGGGCGGGTTTTGTGTATGTCAACTCAAACGGAAGGGTTATAGGGGGACATCCATCTTCTTGTACTATAATGTCAAAATTATTGATGCCCTCTTTTAATGGCGAAACAGAACATTTATGTTTAAATACGCTAGAAGAATGTATTTCTGTAGTTAATGTGTCACTACTTGCTATGCCGACTTGCAAAGAATAGTTTTGGTCATCAGCAGATGGAATCAAAATGTTAAGCTGAAAAGTTGCTGTGCCATCTTTACTTACTTGTACATCAGTGGTTTCAAGATCGAAATATTTATAATGCCAAGCAAGTGTTTCGAGTGTCATTACAGGAGACATCAAACCGTGGTATTGAATCTGAACTGGATATTTCAATTTATTATTTTCGCTATAAAGCATCTCATCAGGTAATGATTTTGGAAAATTTAATGTACAATCATATTGGATACGGTTGCCGGACTCCGTTACACGCTGTGTTTTTGACAACACATCGATATTACATCCATACTCATCATCGGAAATAAGTGTAACATTTTCTGGTGATATTTCTTTTGGCATATCTAAATAAACAACAGTTTGAAATCTTCGATGTTTAAACGGGATGTCCTCACCTTTGTTTAATTTAAAAGAAAAAGATTTATCAATTATCTGCAATACTCCGTATTTTCCATTATGCAATTCTACAATCGCGTTGTTACCATAAAGTTCCACTTTTTTAAACTGAGGAGGTAAAACTTCAGTCGTGTCATTCAGCACAATCCCATATAGATTTTGGTTTAGTGTTAAAGAAAGAGGTGTGTATGGTTTCCATTTAGGGGGGGCTTTCCTCAAGAATTCACGATTCATCTCACTGCTTTTTACTGATAAAGGCATTAAAAATTCATCAAAAGAAACAGTTACTTCCTGCCCACTTTTATGAGTATGTGCTCGTAAAATGGTTTGCCCCTGTTCATTTATAGAAAGTAATGCACCTTTTATCTCTGCTTGATTCTTGGGGTTTGGTTCCTGTTCACTTGCATACAAGGGGGATAGACTTCCGTTTTTCCCACTATAATAAAAAACCTTTTCTTTCGCTACAACAATTCCAATCCCTTCATCATTAATCGATGATATGAAACTAATGTCGTCAATGTCGAAATCCTTTCCTCCATATTCCATTCTCATATGTTCCATGTCTTCATTTAAAAGCAAGGGATACCTACCTTTCTTCTTTTCCCATTTTTCGTAGGTTTCACATGAGGCATATCCATTATGAAAGGGCATTGCTTCTATGAATTTTTCCATACTCACACTTCCATCTGGTGACATATATCGAAAAACTGCGTCGCCTTTCTTTTCTTTCACAAGCAGGTGTCTAGAATGAAACAATTGATCTTTATCAAATAATGCATAATCACCCTTTACGGGAGTGAATTTCCCGTCTTCCGTGTATATTCCTTTAATGGCTGTTGTTGGGATATTGCCTTTATATTCTGTTGATACTGCAAGACCTTCGTGGAATGGTGCAACATAGTCTTTTGTATTAATCAATTTTTCTCCATTCATTGACCAAATGATTGTGCTACCACCAGTAGTTGTTTTCAGTACGTCAGCAAATTGTTGTTTCTTAATACTCTCCCATTCTGGCTCAATAAGCCATTTTGCTACTTGGCTGTGTACCTGTCCATACAGCGCAAAAGAACAACATAGTGCAAATAATCTTGTTTTCATATCTATTTGTTTTTAAGAATCTTCTAGTTTTTCATTTTATCTTGTAGCCTCTCTATTTCATAGCTTATTTCTTTAATAACCGAATCATTCTTTGATTGTAAAGCCCATTTGTATGCAGTCTTCCAATGATCTAAGGTTTCTTTCGCCTTTCCACCAGTAGTATCTACATAACAATAATAGACTCCTATTCGATAGTGGGCATCTGCCTCTATTAATGAATAAAGTGATGAATCTTTATGCGATATTATTTTTTGTGATAAAACAAAACTTAATTCATAGTTTTCTTTGGGTTTCCCACTCGGTTCTTCATAACTGAAACCCAAAAGTCGCTTTCGTCTTTTTGATTCTGGATTTGAATAACAACCATACGAAAAAGCCATTTCATATATTGCTGGTAAATAATCCGTTTTGCTTAAACTGTCCATAAGATTAATTCCTGTTGAAAATGTCTCGATATTATTACTCGCAATCATATTCAACGCCTTTTCATATAGTTCCTCATTACTCAGTTGAGGTACTTCTTCTTTTGTTTCTGGTTTGAAGAAAAAATATAATGTGGAAAAAATTAACAAAATAGCAATAACATTTAACATCAAAAATAGAAATTTCTTTGATTTTATAGGATATTGCTTTGCTTCTGCACTCATTTTAATTTGTTTGGCCGAAGGTCTGTCTCCAGGTTCTTTGGACAAGCATGCATGTATTAACCTTTGGATGTCAGATGACACGTTCGGTATAACAGGCATTGCAACATTTGACTCCATTTGATTCTTTCCACCTTCTTCACCAAATGGAACTTTGCCTGTTAATATTTCACAAAGTGTAGCGCCAAAGGCCCAAATGTCGCTCTGTGGCATTGGCTCTGCTCCTTCCAAGAATCGTTCTGGAGCCATATACGCAAGCGTTCCACTATTATCTTCATCATTATAGAATTCGTGAGTACCGCCTCTTTGTGAACTGATTCCAAAGTCTGTAATGGCATAGTGATTTGTGTCATCCAGCAAAATATTGGCGGGTTTGATGTCTTGATGAATAATCGGTGGATTAAGTGTATGTAAATATTCCAAGCCACTAGAGACATCTTTGATATATTTCCAAATATTATCGTTTCCTGTCAAATTGCCTACCAGCAACTCAGAGGACCCTAATTTGCAATAAGGTAAAACCAAATATGGTGTTTCTTTGAATATCGAGAAATGTGTAGGATGGATCAGGTTCGTATGATGGCAGTTGAACACAATCATATATTCGTCCCGAAATCTTTGCTCACCTTCTATATCAAGGGCATTTTGAGGGCGATATATTTTGATGGCAACCATTAGACCTAGTTTTTCAATTTCATCGTCATTTAGACGCGCTATATCTGACAATTGGACATCCTCAGTTACCGTGTTTGTATCTAAAGCAAGCCAAACGTCAGCAGTGGCACCATCAACACTAAGTGGGCGGATTAACGCATAATGCCCATCAAATAGTTCACTATTATCTGCAAATTCTTCAATATTCAACATGTTTTTATCTACTTAAGGAATGTCCTTCCTTATTTTGAAGATTATTCCACAATTAACAATTATCTCTTTTTAGTATTTCTACTCATTACTTAAGCCTCAACTTCTCACCTTCAGATAAAACTGAAAATGAAGTTTTATGGTTCATTTTCGTTAAACTTGCCAGTTTTATTCCAAAATGCTGAGAAACTGTATATAGAGATTCACCATTCTTTGCTTTATAGAAGTCTTGGGCTCCCTCGTATTTCTTTTTCTTTTTCCCTAGGAAAACAATGTCACCTTCTTGAAAATCATTCTCGCTGGTTGTTTCATTGAATAGCAATAAATCTCTTTTTGATATATCATATTTCATCGCGATAGAAGATAATGTTTCGCCTGGGTACAAAATAGTACATCTGACCCCATTAATTTCTACCACGAATTTTCTTATAGTCCTCTCAAACTCCTCTTGCTCTTCCGACTCTTCGGTCTCTTCCATCTGTATGTCTTTCCTTGTTATCAGCTCAGCTCTTGTTATGGTTCTTGTAATCGTCACCGTTTTTCCTGGACGGAGTTTTACACCTCCATTAATGGCATACAGTTTATAACTATCAATATAACCAATTAATGCCTTTGCGTATGTTGGTGAGGTTGCATAGCCAGCCCTTTGCAGTCCATTTGCCCAACCGCGATAGTCATATACGCTTTTTGAAAATAGAGGTTTGTATCTACTATTGTTTTTGAGAAACACCGAATGGTCTCTGTACGATTCTGCAGCAGATGAATAAACACGGAACGGACTTTTCTGAGGGTCATCATCCCATGCAAGATAGATTTTTCCAGTCCAGCCTCCATACGCTTTAATGCCAAAATGATTATTCGCATTTCTTGTCAATCCACTTTTTCCAGCACCAGACTCCAATATTCCTTGTGCTAAAGTAATTGGAGCTGGAATTCCAAATTCTCTTTCTTGTTCTAATGCAACTTGCTTAAATTGGGCAATATAGGATTGGATGTCGGAAGAGGTTTGTGCAGAGAAACTTAATGGAACTGAACACAATATGTATACCATGATGACCTCTGAAAAAACCATGTATATTTTCTTCGGCATAATCAATAATCTTTATTGGTTATTATTCTATAGGTTATGGGAGCATTTTCCATCATAATATTACGTGTATGTGTTCCAAGATACTTATCTGTTAAGGATTCTCCAGGATTATCAGAAAACCAGAAGTAATCCATAATAAGAGCTGCAATAATAACGATGAGAGCCACTACCAGTGCCACCCATCCACCCACAGCCACAAGAGCTACAACGATTGCATCGATGATTATTTGCTCCAAAAGTTCTCGAAGTCCGTCCATATAAAGAGAAAATGAGTATTCGAAATCTCCTTGTATCATAGCATATGTTCCCTTGCAAATTTTCTCTATGACAGAAAGATATTTTAGTCCAGGAATCTTATTAAGGATATCAATCACGGGCTTGATGATGGTTTTCACTTTCGAGAGTATCTTATTCGCGACTGAAAGTCCCTTGGTCAAAGGGCTGTTCTTTATCATCTTACCCAATTCCTTGACACATTCGATGGCCTCTTTTTTCGTCAATTGGTTTCCGAACTCCTTTGTAGCACTAACTATTCCAAAACGGCTTGCTTCTTGAAGAAATCTTTTACATGGCCGCATAATGTTACGTATTCTCATGGGTTTCTTAGCTGGGAATTTATTTATTCTGCGTAACAGCCCTTGATACTGTGAGTTAAGCACCTCTTCCCATTTGCTAAGTACATAGGCAAGTCCCGCTTCTTCTTTCGATGGGGTTACCATTTTTTCTAACAGATATGCTCCATTTACTGCTTTAGCACTTACATCGTAAGCTGATTTCAAAGTATCTTTTACAGGCAATGGCTGATAATGGCTTGTTGGCGCAGCTGTTATAATTGGTGACGGTGTAGCAGATATATAGCATTGAGGAGATGCAGCACTAAAAAAAGGGCCAGTTTGTTTCAGTGCATTATATGTGGTATCTCCAACAATGCCAGTTTGGTCTATTCGTGGATTATGGCTATCTTGAAAAGCACGTACTGCTTTTTCTGTTTCAGGACCATAATAGCCATCCACCTTGAGTCTTTGCCATTTCCCTCTATACCGATCTAATGACAAAGCTGCATTAAGCATGGTTTGAACAGCTTCTACATCTTTGTTATATACATTGCTACGTTGTAAATACATACACTAAACCTCCAAATTCTTTATCATAACATGTATTGGCATCACGATACACGATTTACCTTCTATCTTCTGCTTCATCAATTTATCAAAACAGCCTTTTACAGCTTTCTCGTAGTTCTTCTTATCTTTAAATTCAATATCTATATACAAGCCTCTTTGAAGAGATGTTTGACCTCCAGTTCCTTCAACATTTATCCGAATATAAATACGTTTAAACTCCGATTTGCCGAACTCAGCCATTATCTCCTTCCTTAAAAATGCCTCTATGTCCATTTTCGTATAAAGACGGTCGTTAGTCAAAGAATAATAGCGTAGTTGTTCATACCTTTCATCTGCGGTTATTTTGTCAGCTCCACCCATGGCTGGAACTACCACAACAGCCTTTTGCTCTATTGCAGGCAGTTTTTTATTTTCCATAGTGTCGCCAATCTGCGGAGTATTACCGACCTTGCCTTGTGTTGTTATGTAGCTGACTTTAGTCGATGTAGTAGGCGGATATTGATTCATATTCTTCATAACGTATGTTCCGCTGTCAAACCTAAACTTAGCATTTTTGTCACCCACACTCTTTCCGAGTCGATTAATAGTTTCACGCAATTGTTTCAACACCTCGCCATCTTTGATTCCGTTATATTCAATAAATGCATAATAATCATCTATAAAACGGTTATACAAGTTCCTTACGTCTCTATATAGATTCCCATTGTGATAGCAAGACGCATCAAAATCTCGTACTATGATTTCCTCTGCTGTCATATTAAAACCTTGCTTGTGAGACGACGAACTGGTTTCCAATATCTTAAGAAAAAACGAATCCTCTTGTTTTTGCAACTTAGCTATAGGAGATGCTTGTGTTAACGTTAGGCTATTTATATCAACATTTACTACAGGAAGTACATTTACCGCTACCTGACAAGTATCTGGTACCTCATAGCCATCGGGAAACTCTAATCTAAGCCACAATGTATTTGGTTCAAAACAGTCTAAAGCTTCGTCTTCTAACCATTGTTGAAACAATCGTGGATAGGCACGGGGCTTAAACAAATCTCTGTCCTTCGTTACATCTGTAATATATATTAAGGTAGAGTCCTCCATATTTAGAAGATTCTCTTTCCAAACATTAATTAGTGAAAAGAACATTCCTGATGACTGTTGAGCATCAAAAGGCTCTACCATTTCAATATTCTCTATCTCTTGCATGGTAGATATATCAAGTTCCTTATCCTCTATGCCAACGAAAACGTGCTCTGGTTGAATTCTATTAGTTCCAGTGATAAGTAGAGATACCCCCTGTATGCTGTCGATTTCCGCTTTTGTAGTTATACCAACCCACGCACAATTCTTTTTATCCATGTTTATAGTGCGTGAGCCTTGACTATACGACATCTTTTGGGGAGTAAGGACATACAAGTCAGAATGCGGAATAAGTGATGTGCAAAACAGAGGAATATAATTCAGAGAAAGTTTACTATTACTTTCTTTATACGTAAAAGACGCCCCCGCTCCAACATTTATTATACCTGTATCCTTTTTGGGCTTAAATGTAGGGTTAATCAAAGTTATAGCAGGTACCGCATTTACATTTTCATAAGGGATAAAGTCTGAACAATAACGTTCAACTATACGTTGCGATGTACTATCAACATAGTCTTGTATCTTCTGTACTTCATTGATTAGAGCAATAAGCATCATTTTGGCAATAGGATCCATTTGGTTGAAGTCTAAGCCATCAATTGAAAGTTTACGCAGTTGTTCTACAGCCTCATTAACTCTTCTTTCTATATCAATATCCATAGGAAACTAAATTCTATATTTTTTAGCCGTTGGCTCAATCAAGAACACAACATTCTTCTCATATTTACACGTTGTTCCTAAGCCATCATCTATAATACCTTCAACCGCAATCGTAACAATGTACTTAGAAGGAACTTTTTTCTTTCTTAGCTTTTCAATTTCTGCAGAATTAAGTTCCATAGAGACAAGAACCTGTTTCAACTGTGGTGCGTATGTTGACAAACTTTGACGAATACTTTCCTGACACTCTTTCTTTGTAATCTCATTGTATAGTCCACCAAAAGACAATCCTGTCTGTTCGTTATTAAATTCACGACAGTGTACATTTGAATACTCATGATTCCAATACTCGAAACCAAAATCCGGGTCACCATTAAAACTTCCTCTTGGTGTAAAAACAATTAGTTCAACAAGGTTATCAAGCATTGATATGCGCTCCTGTATATCGCGGACAACACTAATGCCTGTATCAGAATTCTTGAAAGTAAGAGGTGTACTGGAATAATTCATCATTAAATCTCTATGCCTGTCCAGCGTTCAATATCTTTTTGTAGAGTAATCTCGTATGTGTTAGTATTACTTTCTATTCCATTTAGGACTGCTTTCAACTTTACCATAACAATTTTATCTGGTTCTCTTTTTCTTAAATTGTTAAAACCACTTTCAAGTTGTATGTCTTGTCCCTTTAGACTATGAGAGGGCTCATTTCCATCAATAGAATAATAGACTGTTGCACCCGATACGTTATTTGTTACTTGAATCCTTGCCTTGCTATTTGTACATCTTTTTATTAATTGTGAGTTTGCTATCGTCGGAGCCTCTATAGTAGAAGGCACCTGAGGACCTTCATTGAGTTTGCTAACCTTTTCATTAATCGAAAAACAAAGGTCAAGGCCTTCCTTTATCCTTTGGTAAGAGTCTTTGTAATTATACGGCGCATAAATGTAGTTCCTAAATCTGTCTGCATCTGCCAGATCAATATAATCGTCCAATTCACATGCGCAAGTAAAAGCACTGACACACTTTTGGACATTTGCCAGCAATCCCATCGGAGTCATCAAGTCTTGTTCTTTATTGACAGTAATCATCAACTGTTGAACAATAGGCCAGAATACCCTAATTATGTCTTTTCCGTTGGAATGGAGGAGGTTCTTTGCCTTATTGTCAATTTCCGTAAGAACGTCAGAGAATTGTTTCAATAGCTCATTATACTTTTGATGGGATGAAACAAAGAGACAAGGAGGTACAAAATCTATTTCGTCCATACGCCAGCCGTATTCATCAACGATTCTTGCAATGGGAAGAGAGTTTGATGGTATTGAGCTGTTTGAAGCCATCAAAGAGAAAGTATAAATAGGCTCTTCATAACCATCATTTGAATCTTTCCACTGACCTGTATAGTTAATTGTCAATACATATTCTTTCTCACCGTTCCCTTCTGGTATTTGAATGCGGGTATCAAACGAATTAGTGAATTTTGTATCATAATGAGCATCGATAACATTGCCGCTTTTAGTAACTGCCGTACAATTTAACGACTCGACATCAACAAGTCCTTTAGAAATATTGACAGAAAGATCAAAATGCGTTGACGGCAAAAGACCGAATCTTCCTGCTGCGGCCAATGCTAATGAGTTGCCAACTAGCTCTATTGTGCTGTCATCAGAAGCTCTTAGAACCTCATCTGTCAGCCTCATACCCTTTTTCCAGCATATTCTTTTAACCATAATTATATGTTTGTATTAAAGTTCAGATAATTGAAAATAATGTCATCCGAGAGCCGTAGAGGAACATCATCCTTGCTAATATTAAATTGCAAGGTTTCTTCGATGGATATAAAGTAGTCTTGGATAAAAAACCTAAATAGCTCAATATCATCTACAAACGTAAGAAAATTTTCATTACAATCATCTTCAGACCAATAATGTATATCGTATATTGTTATTCCCTCATCGAAAATATTACCTACATAGCTGTCTCCAAGTAAAGAATCAAGCCCATCTGCATATCTTGGTTCTGTATCTGTATATCTAATAGTCTCTCGACGTTTCACGATTTTCAATCCCTCTTCCATAAAAATCTTGCGAAGCATAAACGTCAATAGCGTTTTGTTACCTCGAATATCTTTACATGCGGGAACAAAGATGAGAGAATGCCTAATGAAACGGTTGTTCTTTTGCTCGTCTGTTAGTCTGTCACATATAATATCTATTAAAACCTTGTTACTCTCAACATATTCATTTAGCCTCTCTCTTATTGACACTCGCAACTTCAGCAATAACAGATCTAACGGTTCAAAAAATCTATATGCATTTTCTTTTTCTTGTTCTTGCTTTTGATATTCTTCAGCGAACCGTTCTTTCTCTTCCACCTTAGGAATGTTCTCAAAACGATCTACTGAATGAAACATAAATTCAGGTAGTGAATTATATAAGCTATTCCGTCCAATGCCAAATAGCAGTGATCCGTCCCTTCTATCTTCGACCTCTATAATGTCATTATAGGAATTGCGTTTATGCAATCCTTTAAATGCTACTTTGCACATGTCTTCTGGAAAGTACGAAAGTAACAATTCTACATTAATATCATCTGGAATGTTTTTTGGTAGCATCTATGTTAAAGGAAAAAATTAGCGTCACCCGTTAACTCGACGAAATATTGTCCTTTTTCTGTTGTTACTTGAATTACATCAAATAGAGGTATGCCGATTTGTTGTAAGGTAAGATCTTTATAAGGAAAATCTGAATCAATATTTTCAAAGAAGGATTTGTGAAACAAAGTTCGGTAGCTCAACTTCCTCAACTCCGTGTTGCTATTGATATATTCATCAAGTTTTGATTCTGGAATCATTACATTATACTCTTTCTCAGGCTTATCAGAGACTATTTTGTCTATAAACTTGTTATTCCTCATGTTGATTTCCAGTGCTTTTACACCAAGTAACGCCTTCAAGAACTTTAAAGTTTCCTCAATAGTCATTGTTGCGGACAATTCTTGACCATCTGTTATGTTTTGCCATTGTTCATGAGCAGGACAATTTCTTTTCCAAGATGAATATTTATATATATTCATACTATTTGTCATTCCTTCATACCGCAACATTTTTCCTTGAAGGGTTTTAAATTGACTATTATTTTCAGAATCAAGGTGTATTATCTTCATAGCCTCTTGGACCTGCATGGCTCCAATTATTGACGCACTAATAGGGGTTGTTGCTACTCTCCCTGCAGAGCTTTGCGTACGGACGACATCTGCACAACCCGTCCTAAGCATTATAATATTAAATTCTTCCCTTGACAATCCGCACTCATAGCAGTTAACTCCAGGGGTATATACCTTAACTGCACCTGTCAGATTTTCTATACTGCCATCAATCCAAGTCTTTCCAGCACGCATACATAATCTATTAAGCAGATAACGGGCTATTCTACTATCAAGACATCCTATAACAACATCAACAGCACGATATAGTCCAAAGCCGACTTCAGAGAAAAGATTCCCAACTATAGGAGTCACTTTTATTTGAGGGTTAATCTCCATTGCCCTTTTAGCCACAATTTCAGCCTTGTAGGAGTGATTGTAAGCGTCCTCTTCTCTAAACAGCACCGATCGTGTGAGATTTGAAATCTCAATTTGGTCAAAGTCAACCACATATATGTGACCAACGCCAAAAAGTGCTAAATCTTTGACCACCTCATTACCAAGTGCTCCTGCCCCTGCTACCAAAACACGGGCATTTTTCACTTTGTCTTTCTTGAACCAGGAAAGAAGGGTAAAGACCCCTTCTCCCCATTCATATTTCTTTTCTTGTTGCATTAACTAAAAGACTAATCCAATATTTGCTCCAAAAAACGTTAAGCCCATAAGCTGATAATATAAATCATAGTCTTTAGTAGAACAATTGATTTTATATTTCAAGAAAAAGCCCACTCGAACAAGTTGGTTACTAACAGGAATATACCCGCCGAAATCAAGCTGTGGTGCTAGATACAAACCAGAATACTTTCCTGGTTCAACTCCAGGTATTTCAGGTTCGTATTTGGTACTTAACGTTGAATAGTAAGAAGGAACAACCCCAATTCCAGCATATAAAGAAGCTTTGTCTTTACTAATTTTGCTTAGTTCAACTGACAAAGGCATGCCAACTTCCATCAAATTGTATTTCTGAAAACCGATAGTTGCAATAGCCAATCCAAGAGACAATCCTCCATTTAGGTATATACTATTACCTATTGACTGTTTATACGAACCACTTATACCATAGACATTTGAATGCCTCGACTTGTTACTCAGGCAAGTTTCCATGTTGAGACCAATTTGTACCCCATTCTTAAACAAAGAAGGTTGGGATTCAACAATTAGAATTGTGTCTTTCTTTAATCCGAAGTACTCATACAAGTCAACGCCCTTGCGTAGCCTAAACTTGTAATCACCAGAACCTTTGTAATCAACTTCATAGGGGCCAACTTCAAAGTTGTCCACATCTTGTGCAAATCCTGTCACTGAAAAAGTCAGGAATGCAATCATAGAAAAGAACTTCTTCATAATATTACAAATTTTGTTATTAATCAGTTTCAACATACTGGAATATTGTATCACCTATCTTAAATGTATCTCCATTTGACAAGACAGAAGGCTTGTCAACAGGTAATTCTGCTCGGGTATTAAAAATAACGCCAGTGGCCAATGGCTTAATCATAGGCAAAGATTTTGTATGGTCAATAAAGAGTTGTGCATGTTCTTTCGCAACCTTATTGCTCTTTTCCCAGTTCATTTGTATTTCACATTCGCCAGTCATACCTAACGATACTTTATTGCCACCACCCGTTGCATTCATCCACTTGTGAATAGGTATCTTTTGCCCTGCTTTTACTCCATTTTGAATAATAAGGAAATATTTCTCAGCAAGCATTCGAACTGTTACAAGTGATGCTCCAAGTCCTCCACCATAAATAACGAAATCAAGCAACATATTCATCCAACCATACTTGGAACTTGTGATACTCGAGAAGTAAAGAACTATGAATCCTATAATAGCTGAGCAAACACCTCCAATCATAGCACTCCTTACAGGAATTGACGACTTAATGGTTAGGCTAAGTGATACACAAACCGAGAATAAAAGATAGGCGGGCAAAGAACAATACCAAGGGATGTAGGTCGTATTAATTGCAGACAACAGCACACAGAATAGAATAGCCCCGATGGCAAAAGAAAGCATACCAATAATTCCAGAGAGAAGTGATAGGGCAACTATTTTGAGATAAATTCTCCAATCTTTTTTTCGATATTCGTCATTATATCTGAAAATGAGTGACAGGAAAAAACCAAGAAGGAAACCTATCGTCAAGAAAGCAGAAACCTTTGTGGCACAAGTGTCATACATATTTAATTGCTGTTCCTCGTTTGTAAAGAAAGTATTCACAATTCCTGTAGCCATGGAGGTAAAACCACCTCTTCCCATAAGTTCGTATAGAATCCAACTAACTAAACCAGCACAAATACCAGCTATAGTTTGATAACAATCCCTTACTGAGTTCATCGTCAAAAGTTCTTTCCAATCAATATGATCCTGAATACCTGTTTTGCAGTTCTGCCCATATTCAGCACATTTAAATCCATTCTGATGCCAGCAATGAACATGCATTATATGCTTGCATTTTACAACAACCATCTGTCCTGGCTGAATATCCTGTTTGCAATAATGACAAATTCTTCTCTGAATATTTGCTTCTGGCTCATACTTCTTATAATATTTGAGCGCAAAAGACTTAGATTTAATATAAGGTATCAGAATCTTCATTACACAGAAGAAGAAAACAATCGTCAGTAATGTAGCGAGAATGGCAACTATATATTTAATGACAGCATCAACCACGCTCTCTTCATGTGTTGGCCAAGGATTCTCAGCGGTACCAATAGAATAGGCTCCTTCACCTATTTGTTCACCTCTCCACTCTGCAGTATATAGAGTTGTTTTGCCATTATAAAAATCACCATCATTTACTTTATATGTGAAAGCAAAGTCATACATCGCATCTTGTACGACTTGCTCAAAATCTGCCAAAACGCTATTAATGTCGTCTGAAGGTTTGTAATCTCCCTTCCTTTCAACTATCACATTACCAGAAGAGGGATCACGCGGCGAGGTAACGCCTTCAAATGTCATTTTGACATTTTCGTCAATTCCATTTCCTGTGTAATAGAAAGCATAAACTTTGGGGACAATATGAGAACGATTCGCTTCATAATCCGTTACTTCAGGGAAAGAAATTTCTTCATCTTCCGGCCTTTTACTTCCTTCAGTAAAAACAAACAACAGGTTTTTTTCTTTGTTTTCTCTTGCCCGATTGATAATAGTCCTGTTTTTAGCATAGTTCGCTTGTACTTTTACAGAACTCTCTAAATCAGTATTTCCTCCATCAAATTCTGCGAGCTTTGAATATAATGCGCCATAGAAATATTTTTTTGTAGCGCTTGTTTGGAACTGATATTTGTACTTAGCAAAATTTTCCTTGGTTACAAGTTGGCTTGTGGTAATTTCGTCACCAAAGAATGACAAATAAACACAACTGTCTGGTGCACTTTCAACAAGTCTACCAATGACTTCATAAATTTGTGCTTTTCCATCATCTGGTATACTCAAATCAACCAATACCGAGAATGTGTAGTCTGCAGGTATGCGTTGCCCGCTGCTTAGAGATTGGATTTTCCGCCTGCTTGGGGTTATTAAGTTTCCGTTCTCTTTTATATCCATTCTTTCCTCAAGATCCTTAACAGTAACTTCGGTTGAGCGATTTTTATCGCTATCCAACACCTTAAGGAAGAGGGTTATACTGTCTTTCCCAACACCATACTCATAATTTTTGTCACAGAACTGAATCTGTTTTACGTCCTGGGCATTCATATTCAATGCCACAGTAATAAGTGCCAAAATAGTAACAACTCTTTTCATGATTATCTTTTTCTTCTTGTCCATATTTTGAGTTCTTCTAATTTCTGTTCTCCGTAACAGTTTTCATCAGTACAAATGTCCTGATTAATAATAGGAATAGATGTTAATAAACCGTCTGCAGAAGTATATACCAATACAAACTTGATTTTGTTGATATAACCTGCTAATGCTTTCCTAATGGATGGTATACTACAATGCGTAGCCATTATAAAGCATCCTATTAACTCATTATCGGGAACTGCCTCATTTTTGGTAACGGTTTCTGCAACATTCTCGGTTTTCAATCCTTGTTGATTGGCAAAACCATGAACCATCCCAACGAATCCCGTAGATTCCTCTGTTGCGAGCTTTCCCATATCAATGATTGCCCCATTGCTCAATTGTATACCTGAACAACTGTTATTATGTTTTGGAGCATTTGCAAGAGTATTATAGTAGTCCTCTGACTTAAAGGAATTTCTGTCACTCTCTACAGCCCATTTGTAGAGTTCTTCGAGAGAATACATTTTCTTAAGATCAGCTTTGGAATTGATGGAAGAATCTCGCTTAAACGTGAAAATTCCCATTTCTTGTTGAGGTGTAAGAATATCAACCACAATAGCAGTTAGGAAATTGGGGTGGGTAGGATGCTTTAACTGCATTTGAACATTACTGTCGGAATTGCTGAAAAACACTCCAAGTCCCGGATGAGAGTGTACCCAACAAGTCAAGTCATATTGCAGATTAGTTTCCCTTCTCAATTTTCTCAACTTCTCTGTTACCTTAAGCTTGATTTTGCCGCCAAAGTTCAACTCGTATTCTGCAAACACTGCATCATCACCAGGAAGAACTATATGCTCCAAAGAGACATAATACTCGTTGTTCTCTGCATCGTGAACCCATCGGCCTAACACCATACACCCGTCTTCTTTCGGGTTATTGGGATTACGCAAATCTTCTGCATACATATTATATATGTCCTTGATGCAGGTATTTTTTATGTACATTCTTCTGACAGCAGAATCTTCACAGAATTCATTGCAGTCAATCTTCAGGTATGCATCATTGTCTATAACATCTTCAAGGCTTTGCTTTCTTAATATCGAAGTTGTCTTTCTTCTGACAACAATTGCGGATGAAGCATCTGTTGCCCCATTGGAATAGTTGTTGGACAAGGTGGTTGTCCGATTCTTCTTGCTTGCTTTCTTAAACCATACAAACAAGATTATCAGCAAAAGAAGTAGGCCAGCACCAATTCCAATGATTTTCCAATCCAGTTTTTTCCAATCGAAAGACTCTGTTACTGACGTATTGTTTATCTCATCTGACAATCGGTTGATGTTCTCTTCTCGTTGGCTGAGTCTGCTCGTTAAAATCATCTGAATACTGTCAATGCACTCAGCCTTGTTAACAATTTCCTTTTTGCCCAAATTTTCAATATAAGCATTAATTAAAAAAGTTGTATTCTTTGAATACTGATTTAAAGAATCACTTATTGAGTTTATGTAGGAATTCAAATGATATTCTCTGATATATGCATCTTTGTCTTTCCAGTTTCTCAAACTATTTAGATGCTCTTCAATTATCGAAGTCTCTTCCTCTATAGCCGTTGAAGACAAGAAGGGAATACTCTCAAGATAGTTCGTAAAATCAGGAATAACATCCTCAATTGTAAGAGGTTCCTTTTTCATAATAGGTTTTGCTTCATTTGGCTTTACCCGTTCAGGTTTATTGACTTTTGGCTTGGCTTTTTGCTTATCGATCTTATCTGTATTGTCTATCTTTTCTTCCTTTTTCTCATCAACTATAGGTTCATTAGGCTTAGGATCGTAGAAGATATCAATGAGTTTGTTGCCTGAAGCAGGTCCAGCCTGAATACGGTTACAAGTAATTGTTCCCGGAAAGACTCTACGTCCCTTCGGTCCTATACTAATCGATGTTTTGTGTGGTCCATATTCGTTAATAATAACAACACGCACCTCGTCATTAAAGTTGTTTTTTATACTACTAATAACAACTCTACCTTGATGAGGACTTTTGCCTTTTTTTAATTCAATATCACTTTGTTTGAACTCTTGTGCATTTACCACGATACAAAATATGGCAAATACACTAAAAATGAGGACTCTATTAATAGCTTTCATATTTAATCAAATTGTTATTCCTTTATTGCCTTTCCCTTTCTTACTAATTTTGCTAATTCCGTCGTTAACTGCACTCCGAGTTTTACGGCTTACTTCACCTTGAACACGGTTCATTTGGCTATGAGCCATATTTCTTGCTCGACGTTTTGCTTCGTCCTCTGCTCTTTTAACAACGTTCTGTTGCATATCCATAATGCTTTTCTGATTCTTGACATTACGGAAATGCTGGAATATCTGATTTCCAACAAACGCAAGAATTGCAAGGACAACTCCACCAATAATCAACCACAGATTTTGCTTTCTATCCTTTTCTGCCTTTTGTTGTGCTGCAGCAGCAATGGAATCTTGTCTTGCCTGTGCTTCTTCTTGAGCCTTTTTAGCTTGAAGTTCTGCTTCCTTGGCTGCTGCTTCTGCTGCAGCATTCGCATTTGCTTTTAGTTCCTTTTCTCGAACTTTACAATCGTCCAAGACTGCGTTAATCCGTGAAGAAAGATTTTGGTCAGATGTACTATGTTCAATCACTCTCAATCTTGAAATAGCCTGTTGGAGCTCACTAGTAAACTCTTCACCATCCTGCTCATCCAAAAGATCATATATAATCTTTATGTGGATTTTTGCTTCATCTGATTCCGATAAAGTTCCATCCACTTCTTCCTGGGAAGTAATGGTCTGAGTTGTCAACTGCTGAGTCGAAACATCCTGTACCCTTACAGCCTTTTTCTTGGAAAGATTTATTTTCAAATCTTCGCATCTGCTAAATACTTTATAGCGGTGTTTCCCCTCATAATGAGCAATAAAAACTGGTATGGATAGTTCGATATTCTCATTTGACTTCAATTCCATTGATATTTTTTGTTTGTCATTTAGTAAGAAAAAACCATCTTCAGAACGTTTATATTTGACACCTGAAGGAGTCATAAAAGCCTCAGTATTAATGCCGGAAAATTCCGTATCTTCATGATTACCGATTCTGTCAAAGAAAAGAACCTTAACCTCATTAAGCTTTTTGTAGTTATTCCGATTTGTCCTACCTAATATTGTCCTTGCATTAAGGAACTCAATTGTAATCTTCCCATCATTCTGAACAATATCGTAGGTAACAAACACCCTGTCCCTCTTAGATGATTCCAAAGTATCTGTTATCTCCCTTGCCCATATAGAAAAGCAAGAAAAAAGGAGAGCAAATGCAATAAGGATGTTTTTACTTCCCATAATCAGAAATTGCTTATTCTGTTATATCGGTCTGTAATTTTTGATTTATATTCACTGCTATTCCATGAAGATGCATGTTTACTACAGTTGCCATCTGTACAACACTTATACAAAAGATTTACATCGGCCATAACTGATTCCTTAGTGGCTTTCCGATTGCTACTATTGTATATCTTCTTGTAATAATCATCCAATTTATGATAAATCTGCTGTAATGAAGAATTACAGTATTTGCAACTATGGCGTAGACGCGATGGGTTACCTCTGTGATTTCTTGAATTACCACAATCTCCTTCATAAGCGGTAAAGTCTATCGCGTCGAGCTTCTGCTTTAATGCATTATATCTCTGATAACCTCTGTCGCTTGTGTACCAGTTATGTCGATTAACAATCTCGTCAATTTCTGTTCTGATCTTATTGATTCTTGTTTTATAAGGTGCCTCTTGACTTTCTAATGAAGTTTTGTGTTTTGGATGATTGCAAAACGTTTGCTTACTAATCTCCTCAATCAAAGTGTTACATTCACCCTCCAATCGAACATAGCCCTCATCTGGTTTCACCTCCACCTCTATCTCCAATTCAAGAATTTCTTTCTGCATAAGCAGCATTTTGTTACTGCTATTGCTTGATCCAAAAATACTCTTTTTTTTATACTGTGCAAAATAAAATGGTAAGCGACATATTTGAACTTCTCCACTTTTAACTTGGATTTCAGGTAACATCCTCTTTTCTGATGGCTCTATAAAGATTTCATCACGAGTCCCTCTATAGGTTTCAATGTCCCGATGTCCTTTGGTTCCATTAAAACGTTTATCAAATGTTATTGATGGCTTCTGATCCTTTAAGACTTTTTCTGGGTAGGCGTGTCCAAATAGTATAATGACGTATGTTTCATTAAGGTTCTCTATCTCAACTGTAACCTTCGCATTACCATCGTCATCAGAGTCCACCATAGTGACAAAGATATTGCAATAGTCAAGACGTACTTGTTCTTTAATATGCCCATCATCCAATCTCACCCTTTGCTGTTCATCCGCATAACTTCCTGTAGCAGCAAAGAATAAAAACGACATGAATATCAATAGTCTTTTCATATTGTAAGTGATTTCTTTTGTGGTTTATTTTTCTTTATTTCATCACCATTCTCGTTATTAGATGCCGGAGGCAGATTCTTTTCAGGACCATCCTGCCCAAAACGAGTCCAGCCATTTGGCTCACCCTCTTCTCGTACCCATTCCGCTACATTTTGGTCTTCGGGATAAGGGTAAGTGTTTTGGGCGTGATACAACTGGTATTTCAAATAGTGCTCCACACGAAGAACCAAGTCTTTCAGAGATGCCAACACTCCCATTTCTTTAATGGTCAAACAAACATGGCCTTTGAAACTTCCTGAATAACGGATATTCGGATGCCATATATTTGTTCTAAAAGTGAATATTGGATTGCCATCAGCGGAAGGATAGTTGTTAGGGAGTACAATACTCATCTTGTGTAAATACCCAAAGATTGGTTCACGGGGAATACCTGTATCTTTTACACCAACGATAGATTTGCAACGATACCATATTTCATATTCCGTGGGAAGCCCCATAATATTCTTCTTACGAATAATATAAGAAAGGGATGGTTTGCGAGGATTAGGGCTTGTCGCTTTGCGCTTGCTGCATAGACTGTCCAATTGCTGCCATTCCTGTAAGAGACGGGCATCACGACCAGAAAGTTCCTTTTGGTTGAAGTTACTGATTAAATCATTCATACTTTGCCTATGTGTTTTTTATTCAACCCGCGATAGGGACAGAAATCAAGTGCAGATTATCTCCTGGCTGCACGTTATAGTCCATCAGGCACTGTTCACGGCCATCTTCATCCTCAAAATCAAGGATTTCTGGTTCATCGCTATCATCCAGCATTTGGCCAAGGAGATACTGAATAGGATTACCTCCATTATCCATCTTTGGCAGTTCAAATACCTGAACAATACTGTTAATCTGATCACGAATGGTCTTATTCGGATCAGTAACTTTCACTTCGACCTCTTCGTATGAAGTTCCGTCGATTGTCAAATTGATGATAAACTCATCATCATAGAATTCTTCGTTTGCCATAATATTAATTTTTTATTGTTTATGATATTCCATATCAGCCGTCAGGCTTGTGCCTTCAAATTGTATCACTTCATGAAGAATTAATGTGGATGAGGTAACCGATTTAACATTAATAGAAATGCCTTCAAATAATTCCATTCCCTCAAGCAATAATTTGTCCTCATTGAGTTTGTAGGGAACCCCGTTCAATTGGTTCCCGCTAAACCTCAGTGTCTCATCCCAAATTTCAATTCGCATATTGTTTGACTGTTCCATCATTGCCTTCATTTGATCGAGTGTAGATCTATCCATGGTAATAGTCATTCCCATAATGTTCTCTATCCCACTATAGAACTTCCACGTACCTTGAAGTTGCGAAACGAGTTCCGTTTCTTTTCCATTCACGTCATCATTACTGTCATCGCTGCCACAAGACATCATAACACCAGTGACCAATACGATGAGAAGCATTGAAAAAAGCTTCGTCATCTTTTCATTAACTTTTCTGTTTTTCATTGTTATAAGTTTTTAATAGATTCATTATATCTTACCAAATCCATGCACCTGGTGGCTGATTGTAGTTCTCGCTTCTAATGTACTCAAACTTGTTCTTGAACACGATGAGTTGATAGGCTGATTCACTTATTACCTGTGGTTTATTCAGCCCATAGCGATAAAGTGCCAACTCAAATTTTTTCTTTTCAGAATCTATTCGAATCATAAAATCCGTCTTGGTTTCCGGATGTGCACCATAGAAGCGGTCGAACACAGCCCGTATCTCTTCATCCTCGAACCAAAAATAGGCTGTATATTCCGACTTCTTGATGTGCCACTTCACCGCCAGTTTCTTCGGTTTCCCAGCCTGATGGTAATTCATCAGCTCGCCATCATGCAGTTTATCATACGTTCCATCAAAAAGGGCTTCCTCTATAAATTCAAATTCTGCTACGCCTTTCTTTTTCTCTTCTTCATCGTATTTCCGCCATACCTCGTCCCAGAATCCGAACAGCACCACGTACCGGTATGTGAACTGCTTCATGTAGTTGTCGAAGAGATCTCGGGACGGCAGGCCGTTCTTCCGAAGGTTTTCCTTCACTGCCGTGTTAGAGGTAACATAAAAGTCACAGATTCCTTTCAGAGTCGCACTTGGATTTTGTGGCAGGAATTGTTCCATCCCAATGGAAATCTCTGAACCATGTGACCAGTAAATCAACACTTCCTTTTCAGAACCGCTCAGCCATACCCCTACGCCTCCATAGGGGCTCATACCTACGATAATCTTTTCAAATAAGGATTCTCCAGAAGAAGGAATGCTTCTATTCCATTGTTTCTCGATTTCCTCTTTAGGCAATTCGTCGTTGATGATATAAAATTTCCTTTCGATGAGAGACAAATAGATAATATGTAATCCTGTGGGCAACAGATGTCGTGGATTATCCATCAGCGATACCGTTTCATTCTCCCCCCATTCTCCCTTGAAAGGCAATCGTTCTGGCAGTACTATCGTTTCCCCATTTGGACACGAAAGCATCGCAATATGAACCAGAACGGGAGCCTTGTCAGTTGCGCAACCTGCGACATCATACTCATAGTACTGCTTAATTGTGTCAGTCTCTGTCATAGTTTTGCATATAGTGAACAACATTATCTCCTTTGTCGCCTCGGTAAACAAGACGGCAGATGTCGCTACATATTTCGCCACTTACCTTATCAGGCTCCTCCTTTCGCCCAGGCGGGTTTCCGGGGTCACCAAAAGAATGCAGTGTGTCCGTAGAGGTAAAATGCAAGTATTTGCGACGTAATTCCCTGTATTGCCGAGAACTGTAGTCACCTCCGCGAAGGTAGAATTTCCTACCATTTTGTTCTACAAATTCTTCAATATCTTTCCATATAGAGGCAAGCATAGGGTCTTTATCGACAGGGAAAATCTCGTCTGGATATTTTTCAAAAAGATAATCAAAATCCTTAATTTTCTTAGAAGCTCTTTCGTACATGAATTTCAACGAAATATTGCTGTATTGGTGCAGTTCCGTTGCAGCATGTGCAAAATCAACCTTGTTAGTTTTCCCTTGTCTGAGGTCTTTTAAATTTTTTACTTCGGAACAACTCTCATCAACCCACCCCAAGTCCTTCAGTACTTGCAAGTCTCCTGTCAGTTCCTTCCAGACAATACTCCCAGTGTTGGTAGGATGGTGGATGCACATTCGGGTGCGATGTTTATCATCAAAGAAGTTCAGCGTCTTAAGCTCCGCATCATCATTTTGGGTATAACCACCACCAATGTCTGAATGACAGCCAGGAAGGAAAAGCTCTATATTATCATCAGCTGCCTTGCCAATGTCTGAAAGAGCAAAGTTTGCCCTGAACTCGTCGAGAGCACAAATATGGCAGGTGTTAAGCACATGGGCAAGTGTTGGAGAATACAAGCCATAGCAATCCACATTCTCCCGATGGAAATTGTCCCAAAAATCTTTGTCAGTAAGGAAAAAATTACGTAGGAAGTTGACATCACCGTTTTCCTCTTGGAGGAAACCAATGGCAGAGACTGTATCATAGATGCCAAGGAAATCCACTGTCATTTTCCCTTTGTATTCGCTGAGAAATTTTACTTCCCCTTTCTTGAAATATTTCTTGGTGAGATATTTATCAAACTCTTTTTCTGCGTTGCGTTTGATAAGCCCTCCTTCTGCTTTTTTTAGTTTTCCAACGTTGTCACCTGCATTCCTTGCTACGATATACGAGAACAGACGAGCACTGGTGCTCCCACGGCTGAAACCAAAAACATAGAAATGAATGTCTTTAATTGTTACGAACGCCTTGCCCGCCTCTTTCTCCACTCGCTGTCCGATATATTTAATGGCCTTGCACACTTTAGCAACAACTCCCGTCGGCCCCACTCCAAACCCTAGACCCTTTACAGCTTTTCCATTTATTATAAAATCCACTACGCTATTATCAGCCTGAAAACCATTTGCACCAGAACCTTCAATATAAATATGCAAGAATTTTTTTGTTTCTGATTGATTCTTTTCATTGCTGGCCTTTGCATAGAACAGGCTTGACAAGATGGCAGGGTTTGAATTTTTTCTATATTTGGTCGGTGCCTTTTCAAATTGTTTCTCCTTTGAAACGTCTCCGAACTGTATAGTGTTCTTCAGAGCATGGTTCTTTTCTACCACAGACGTAAACTTAAACCAATCCAAGAACTCATTGGTATTGGCGTTATTATTTGTTCCATCAAAGAACACTCCAACATGCAATTCTATCTCCACATTTGCCGTTTCGTCCTTTTTGCTTTTATCCTTTTCTTTTGCTCCGATTTCGTTCATAAATAATAACCCTTTTGACGCATAGGTATAGTGCTAAAGACTTTGTTTATAACGATTGTATTCCCCATCATATCAAGTGCCAGAGAAACTCTTGGAACGAGTAGGCGGTATAGGTGGCATGCCTTCGGAGCTACCCGTTTTGGTCCTTTGGAAAATCTATTTTAGGTTTCCTCGACATATCAGCCGGTCCAGTCGGCATCTGCCCATCAGTAACTAACCTGATGGTTCCTCCCCACATGCACTGGCAAGTACTAGATTTCAGCAATGCAGGAACACCTTTAACTATATAGTCGTTTTTACCACTCATCCATGGGAAAGGGGTGTTATGCATACATGGCATTGGGGTTAGTTTACCATGTGCGGCAGCTGTGGCTGCAGCGGTAGCAGGGAAACCTAACGAACGGCAGCGGCCAAAAGGTGCAAGGTTGACCATAGTAAGATGGTCACTGATATTGGCCATAGGTTGCCCCGTAAGAAATACTGTACGCGATGGAAGAACCGTCAGTTTTGCCTGACTGGTTCCCATAGAACACTTCATAGTTGCTCCGGAACATACGTAAGAATCAGCCATAATTATTATTTTTATTATGATTTAGGCACGTTGAGCAATTTTTGCGAGTTCTATCGCAAGTCTTTTCTTGTTTCTTACATCATCACCAAATCCTAGTGGTATATATACCTGTTGTTGACCTCCAACTGTCCACAAAGGCATTCCTAGTGGTTGTCCCATAGAATTCCTTTTAAGTTTCCCAGAAGCATATCTTTGCTGAATATTCCAATTGTCATATGTATCCTTTGCTGTACTCAACATGCATTCCGCATCAAATGGGAAAGTGAATTTGTAACACTCCCGCTTTGCTGTTCCTAAATACTTGCCAGATGCATCTGTCAAATCGTAATAAGGACTAAGTCCCAATTGTTCTTGTGGAACTTTTCTAAAGCAGAAATATTCACCTACAGTTGAGATGTTTGTTTTCTCGTCATAAAGGGAAGCTTTCCCATTAACAATTATTGCTTTACACCATTGATATAATACCGTTCCTTTAGTAATTCTCCCTATATAAATATCATGTTTGAAATTTATACCACTCAATTGCTTGGCATCTTTCCCCCAATACGCATAGAATGATGATGCTACTTCTTCTCTGGTTCTACAAATAGAATCCCTAAGCTTTCTTTTCAAATCATCATAGACAACCCATTTTAAAGCCTGATCAGAAGATATTTCATGAAGAATGAATTCCAATCTCCTCGCTTGCTCATGTGTTAAACGACATCCTTCAGATATGGTATAAATTGTATCTTTTATACGATCAGATAAAAACTTAGCATTACCACCTTTTTTAAACTCATGGATATAATTTGATAACTGTTGAATTGAGTAATCCATAATATTTATAATTTCATGATTATTGTACTTTAACAACACCTGCTTTTATGTCAATCTGACTACCTGCATTAAGAGCTGCTTTGTCCTCCGCCTTCATGTGATGAGTGGTAGAGTATTCGAGTAATTGGTCTTTGGCCTCAGTGCGGATGTTCTCAGCGGTCAACTGGAGTTTATGTTCTATCTGCTCGTCCTTATTATCGCCAATCTTAATGAATTGGTTTTCACTGACAGAGAGTGAGTCATTACGGTCAATGTTCGTACTACGGTCGTTGCCAGCATGCTCACGAATGTCGTTGTCAGCAGTGCATTGCATATCGTGAGACGCGGCAATGAAAATATCATTATCTGCACTGGCATTGATATCATGTCCTGCATGCATGATAATGTCGTTCTTTGCATACAATTCAATATTACCTGTCGATTCCAACATAATAAGTTTGCGGTCAGTAGAGAACGTGAGGATATAATTCTCTTTCTCGTTGTCATAGATGCGGATATAGCCGTCATTACCTTCATCATGTATCTCTATGGTGTGACCATTACGTGTACGAATGGCCTTTACTTGATTGTGACTATTGTTACTGGCTACCCAAGCACCATCAACATCATCTACACCATTATATAATGTACCCTTTACGTATGGACGTTCTGCATTGCCACCTTCAAAGTCAATCATGACCTCTTCGCCAATCTCAGGAATGAAGCTGAAGCCTTTTCCGCCTCCTGCATACGGCTGTGCCATGCGGAGCCACGGTGTCATCATGTCATCATCCAACTGCGCTTGCCAGTCGAACTGAACACGAATGCGTCCGAGGTTATTCGGGTCTTCATTGTCTTTGACCTTGGCACGGCAAGAGGGAGCAAATGGATAAACATCACTATTAGAATAAGGTGGATAGTCACACTCAGACGGAATGCCAGTGAAGTGGTTGCTATAGGTCTCGTCTGAAGAAAAATAGTGTACCAGTTCAGTGATGAGTATTTCATCTTGGCTTACATTACTTCCTGAGTCTAACAAACCCGTTGTAAGGTAATTGTCTTTTATCAAGACGGTAGCACCTAACTTGAGACTCGAACAATAAGTTGTACCTGAATAGGTAAGCATACTTGCCTTTTCCCCTCTTGCTTGCGTCTTGGTAGAGATGTTCAAGACAGACTCGCGAGAATCCGTACTGTCCGGCTTAGCGAAACCTCCAGAGTGTAAATTCTGTAATGTAGGCTTAGTAAAATTATCTTTTGAAGCATCAAAGACTTTTTCGCTAAGAGAATTATATCTCTTTTGCATTTCCTCAATGCCCTCTTTCTGGTTAGCATCATAGCTATTGTATGATGATGCGACATGACTGAAAGCGACATGCTGCATCCTAAGGTCAACATGATAAGAAGGTATATCCTGACTAGGATAGACCAGCTCCACTTCATTCTTAGGAACAAGATTTCCAAAAACCAGTTGTGAGCCATCGTTGTAGAGCCACTCACCATAACGGCGCGCCAAACGCTGTAAGAACTGGAAATTGCTTTCATTATATTGCACGCAATATGGTATCTCGCCAGTAAAACGGGCTTCGATGGAACGATTTTGAAAATGTTCATCGTAATCAGACAACACATCTTCTACGATGTCGTTCAGTGTTTTATTCTCATACGACTTACAACTTGGGTTGTCATCTAGCAAAGCATCCCAACTTCTTGCCTCAACATTAATTTGATACTCAGTACCACTTCTACTGCCAGAAGCAGCCACAATGACCCCATGAAACTCTATCTCTGCAGCAATGCCATCCTTTTCTTTTGGTGCCATATAAAACGTATCAACACGGAGTTCAAGACTTTTTCCGATCAATTCTCCACATGCAGAAAATTGAGGATCATCGATTTCCTCTTCCGGATCTTTGGACAAGACAAACGATAAGGAATTACTGGCTAACAAACTCTGATAAAGGACAAAGTTATCAATGTGGTATTTTCCACCCGCAATCTCCAAATTAATTCCTGATGGTTGTCCGTCAATAGTGACTTCTATTTTCCTTATTGATACTGACATCGTTTCTTAAGTCCACTCATTTTTAAATATGGCATTATCAAAAACGCCAAAACGTATCATTTCAGCACTGATAGTAACTGTCGTGTACATCAGTTTACTGTCATTGTCATTAAAATAATCTTTAAGACTGATACAATAAGCATTGGCAAACTCTACGGTTTTGAAACTGCGCTTATTGCTTTTGGAATAAACAACAAATCGAAAGATACCTGCTTTTACTTCCGTCTTATTAAACATCCATTTGTAGAAAAACAAATCGTCATCGCTACTGGCAGGCATTACGAAGGTAATCTGTCCTCCTTTAGGACGTGTAACAGGCTTGCCAGTATCATCTATTGACTGGTTAAACTCGTAAGCACATTCTACAACGCCATAAGTTCGCCCACCGATTTTCAATTCACCTTGAAGAGCCATAAGATAAGTTTTATTATCCGATGCTTGGCCACTCTAATAAAAAAGGCCAAGCATCGGAAAGAACCAGAGATTAGTTGTCAATCGTCCAGCGGTTGTTATGATGGGCATTGCCAATACGAATCTCTTTGGCAGAGATCGTGAACTCTTCGTATTGCTGAACCTCGTTCTTGTTGTCGTATGTCTCAGCATACTCTACCATGTAGCCTTCCTTGAAATCGAGGTGCTTCATCTCGCCACCTTGACGATTTGGCCAAGAAATGGTACCACTCTTGCTCATGTAGGTGTCACACATCCACTCTAGCAAATCTGTATTACCATCATCATTTGACTTTACCTTAAAGTAGATTTTACCACCACGTGTAGTGCCTGTAGGCTGACCTTCTACATCGGTCTGCTGATTCAGTTCATAACGAACATACATAATCTCACGCTCTGCGATACCGTCAGCATTGAGCGTAACAACTCTTTGATTTGCCATAATTGTTTGGTTTTTAGAATTAGTAAAATAAATTAAATATTAAGTGATATGCACTATTTACTTGACATCTTGATCCCATTCTACTCCTGCCTGACCATTGTGCCCTGTCAGTTCAATTAAGAAATTCTTTGCTGCAAAGAAGGGCTTAAGTTCTACTTGAATAGAAATATCCTTAGTTTTTGGGTCTTGGTTAATCCCTTTAAGATTATAGTTCTCAATAAGTTTTCCTGGACCTTTATAGTCACTAAGGAAATCATGGATTGTCTGTTGCAATTCGGCTTTGACGTTAGAATTCCAGTTAATGAATGCCTCGTCATTGAAGAAGTTCTGGAACACCTTGCCTATCCAATCGAAGACACGGACTATAGGATACTCCTGTAAACCGATGGTAGCACCATTATAAAGAGAACGATTTGAGAATGCCATTGTACGACCATCTTCCTCTACCATAGGAATAACACCTTGGTCAATCAAAGCGGCAATTTCCGACTTGCGCAGGTCAAGGCGAGCACCCTTTACATTGCTGAGAGTTCCATACTTCTTACCTGCTGCTCCCTGTGCAATGACAATTTCATCGGTATTGGTCATACGACCAGCAAGGGCAGCAGAACCGGGCAAATAAATGTCATCGTCCTCGTCTGCCAATTCAGACTTCTTTCTGCCGAGGATATAGTTACAAGTCATAACGATATTTGCCAAATGAGCATCCTGTCCCTGTAAGTTAGCATCGTCAAGCTCCTCCTTAAGCATTTCAAAGTTAAGACTATCCTTGAAGTCGGTCAGCATAATAACCTTGTTTCGGTATGCTGTATCGGCCCACATCCTGATGGTATTTGCATCACCAAGATAGCCAGGAACAACTAGCAAACTGTAATTGTTCTTCAAGCTAAGACGGTCATAATACTTCTCCAGTTCTTCACGGATTGCGACAGTGTCTTCAGAATCGTGATACTCCAACTCGTCCTTATTAACATTCATCAAAGTAATGCAGTCTATCTTCCCCTGACCCGCATTTGCGAAGAAAGAATCGAGAGAACGGTATGTTATCTCTAACTTCCTTATCTCTTCATGAATATTAAACAGGTTGCTCTTCAAATTCTGTTCAGCTTTCTCACACTTCGCCTTGCAACCCTCGATGATTTCCATTGGGTCTGTTCCTTCACCTTCAAGTATAGAAACCCATAGGGCAAGTTCGTTCTTTAGCTTCTTACGAGCGTCCGTATAAGCTGAGTCAGACAAGAAAATGTTTTTTACTGCCTTACGGCGAGGATCCATATTCTCAACACCTTTGACAAGACCCTTAAGCAATTGGAAACCTCCAAATTTATCCAAACCTCCGAGGCTTTCTTGCAGTAACCCCGCAGGATTTTCTATTTTTTCTCTCTCTTTAAGTTCTTGTCCCTCGTTGAGAGCTTCTTTTTTCAATTCTTCTGCTGCCATTTTGCAAACTCTTTTATTTTAATATTATTCAGCTTCTTCAATTTCTGCCAGCAACGCTTTTAGGGCATTTTTCAGATTACCTCTTGCTGCTTCGTCTTTAAGAGTGTTGCGCAGAGTTTTGTTTTTTTCTAACTGACGGATGACAGAATTGTATGCATCAACCTTGCCCTTTTCTGCTCCAAGAAGTTCACTCTGCTCAATCAATGCTTCGTCTTCGAAATCCTTAATTGACTTGAAATCAAAGCTCTCATACACGGCACCGCCTTCTTCTGTTTCTAAGGCGACACCATTTTTACTTGGCTGGTAGTGTTCAAACACTTCCTTCATGTTTTTAGGCTTAAAGCCTTCACGATCTTCATCAGTGTTCGGTGCTTCATCAGTAAACTGATCGGCATACAGAGTCCTGTTTTGCGGGAACTCGATAATGCCATCCTGTGCATCAGCATCCAGAACCTTTGAAATAACAGTTTTTCTTGCCATAATTAAATATTATTTAGTTATTAAAAAGATTAATCATCAGGAGTGTCTATATCCCAACTTATTTGCTTCTTTTCGTCAACATACTTCATTGTAACCTTATCCCCAGCGTTAATATCTCCAGATATTATCAACTTAGATAAGGGACGTCGTATTTCCTTACGAATGATTCCAAGAATAGGTCTTGCTCCGTAATGTGCGTTAAAACCAACCTTTGTAACATACTTTCTTGCACTCTCGTCAATCTCCAACTCAATATTCTGCTCGTTAAGAGTCTTAAGCAAATTCTTAATATGAATGTCGAAAATTCGGTCAATCATCTCTTCTGTAATTGGCGAGAATGGCACGATTTCCGTAAGACGAGCCAAAAACTCAGGACGGAATTGGCCCTGCATCACTTCAAGCATCTGATCGTGGCTTGGAACTTTGTTCTCGCCAAAGGATTTGAATATGTAATCACTTCCAATGTTTGATGTAAAGATGATCAGCGAATTAGAGAAATCGCCAACACGCCCTAATCGGTCATGCAACTTTCCTTCGTCCAAAATCTGGAGGAACAAGTCAAATACTGATTTATGAGCTTTTTCTATTTCATCGAATAATACTACAGAGTAAGGATGCTGACGAATCTGATTTACTAACAGACCACCCTCTTCATATCCAACATATCCCGGAGGTGCACCATACAACAATGCCACAGAATGCTCTTCTTTATATTCAGACATGTCGAAACGCAAAATACTTGTCTCGTCATTAAATAGGAATTCTGCCAATGATTTGGCTAATTCTGTCTTTCCCGTTCCCGTTGGGCCAAGGAAGAAGAACGAACCCATTGGCTGGCCTTTCTTGTTCAATCCTGAACGTGATTCATATATGGCTTCCAGAATACTCTTAATTGCATGGTCTTGTCCAACAACGCGTTTATGAAGGATTTCTTCTGCATTAGATAATTTCTCGCGTTCTTCTGATTGAATATTGCCCATCGGGATTCCTGTCATCTTTGAAACAACATCACGGACAGCGTCTTTTTGTAGCTTTTCTTGCTTCTCAGCCTTCTCTTCTGATAAATCTACCATCTCATTGGCTATCTTTACAGATGCTAAGGCACGGTCAAGCAAGTCAATTGCAGAAGAAGGCAGATGACGGTCTGGCATATAACGTTTTGCAAGACGAACTATCTCTGCAGGTACTTCATCCTCAATTGGTAAGTGATGGAATTGCTCATAACTTTCCCGCTTACTCTGCAAAATCTCAACAGCTTGTTCTTCAGTCGGTTCATCAACAGTAACCTTTTCAAAGAAACTTATGAATTCCTTATCTTTCTCTATATCTTTAGTATATCCGTCAATCGTAGCGGTACAAATAACTTGCAACTGATTCTTTGACAAAAGCTTTTTAAGCCCTGGCAAGATACCATTAAGAGTTGATTGCTTGTCCTCAACTCGATGGAAGTTTTCAATAACTAAAAGAGGCTGTGCTTGATTTAACAGACTGTCTACCACTGTCTTGAATCTATCTTCAATCTCGCCTTTATAAGTTACTCCTTGGCTCAAAGCGATTAAGTCTAACTCATAAGGCTGCAAATTATCTAAGGATGCAGGAACTTTCTTGTCACGGACTTTCTGAATGATTCCATTAATCAGGCTAGTTTTTCCAACTCCTGTTTCTCCTACAATCAAAATATTTGCCCTGTCTTTACGAGCCAGCACTTCACCCATTGACAGAATTTTGTCACTGAATCCAATGACTGGTGATTCTGGTACACTCGACAACATTGGAATGCAGTAATCCTGTACTCCTTCTCCTTGTGTAACTTGATGATTCGTGTTGGATGAACTTGTTTGATTCTTGATAGTTGTTCCTTGCTGAATAGTTTTTATTATCTTATCCGCTTGAATGGGCAATGTTTTTAGTTGCTCATACGAGAATCCAATACCAGGAGTGACAAGAGAAGCAAGAAGAGTAACGGGGGTGATTTCCTGAAGTCCACATTTTTCACTTATTTCCAATGCTTCTTTCACAACCAGTTGAGCATCATGCGATAATTCAGGCCCCTTCATTCCATAGGGTGACTTGTCGCACTGCTTAATTCGCATATCTGTCCAATCAACAAGATAATAGTAATCTTCATCAAGAGTGTCCTCTATGAAATTTACCAACCCTGCACTCTTATGAAGAAGTGCACGAAGCAAATGGGCAGGCTCTATCTTCGGTGACTTATTATCAGTAGCGAAAGATTGCGCTATATGTAACAAGTCAAATGAGAACCCTTGTAATAGTTGGATGTACTTGTCCATATCTTAAAACGTAAAAATATTATACTTGTATTATACTTGCTTATTCTATGTCTATTTTCTGAAGGAATGCAGTTGGGATGTACGCAGTGGAAATCAAGCCAATGTTAGATAATGAGATAACGACTCTTTGCTGACCCGATATTCTTGCTACTTTCCCCTCAACCCCTTTGAAAGGTCCTTCCATGACTTTAACCAATTCGCCACTTTTATAATGGCATTGGGACGGATCGACAAATAATAGATGCTTGTTTTTATTGCATGTTGCTTTTACAAACCTGCCCATTTCGTCACAAGAAACGATTAATGGGGGATTCTTCTGGTCATCATCAAGCTCAAAATGGTTGTAGTAGTAGGTAAGAAAGGATAACTCTGGGGTACTATTAACATATTCTTCTGCCTTATCCTTAGTTGTGTATGCAAACAATAAATTTGGAATAAGTGTCTGAAGGTATCTCTTTCGCTTTCCTCGAATATACCTCTCTACATACTTTTTAGCGATGTAGGTATAAGTCCCATCTTCAACCAAATAATCGGAAGCTTTATCTTCTCTTCCATAGGACGCTCGGAATACAAACCATTTCTTTTCAGGTGCCACTGCATATCTTACCGACACCCCTGTTTTTGAGCTTTTTGCTTCGGGGAAGGCATCAGGGGTAAACCTGACGCTCGGAGGATTTGCCTCGCCTCGACGAGTTTTCACATTAGACAATGTGCTCATATCGGACCTTTTGTGTATGGTTTGTCGGTTCGACACGGTACACAAAAAAGCGTGGAATCGTCCTGTTGTCCATTCCACGTATCGAGGCTCTAGCATTACCTATTGTTGTTGAACAGACAACGTTAGAGCCCACGCCGATATGAATATAGTGCCCAATGTCTAATGAACACACCTTTCGGAAGTGTTATTGACAAAGGGATGCGTATAAACACATCCACAGGACATCTACCGTTGCTTTGTTCCGGACAACAATTTTATCGTCAATTTGCTAGATGTTCGATACGTCCAAGAACAGAGCGCTTGTAAACGCCTTTCTATGAAATGATCCTCTTTCCCTCCCAATGCCCGCCTTGTTTTGGCGGCATCGCCTCACATGGCTCGACGTGGACTGTCATCTGTGCTGTGGGCGATAACGGACACGTCCGTCAGTTGCCGAAGCGCACACGACTTTGAGAATCGGGCGTAAAATTAAGAAAAAAATGTGAAATAAAAAAGAAAAACGCAAAAAAAATGACAATTCGTCTGTAATTCGTCTACAATTATGAAATTTAATTTTGTGTTAAGGCACACAGGGGATAAGTTTTAAGAAGCAAATACAGAGAAAAACATGATTGTGGTACATACATTTACGACAAGATGGAGGTCTTTATCATGTCAATGCATGGAGCTGGGATTGGCGAATCGGTTTTGTTGTGATGTAAAATCGACGATATTGCTAAGTAGAATAGACCATATTACTTTGTAAAATGGTCGATGTTTCCTTGTAATATAGACCATTTTGCATCTTCACCCATGCGTTATGGCATCAGATTTATGCATAAATGGAATCAATTTAAGCATAAATTGCCCGGACTTATGCATAAATTGGGAATGAAGGAAAAAAACCGCTAACGCTAAAAAAACAGTTGCGCATTTCGAAGACTCGAAGATATCAGAAGCAAAAGCGATGTATTCACTGTGTTGATACATTTAGGCTACCTGTCGTTTGATCGTGTCAAGAGCGAGTGCTACATCCCCAATTACGAAGTAGCAGGTGAGATGGTGAATGCCGTCAAAAGCAACAAGTGGGATATTGTGGCCGATGCACTTGACAAGTCAGAACAGCTCCTACAGGCTGTTCTTGACGGAGATGAAGAAGCCGTGGCCATTGGTGTTGATGCCGCCCATGATGAAGGGTAAAGTGTCACATAAAGAACGAAATAAAAGACACCCGCTTGGAATATCATCAACCAAGCGGGTGTCTTTTTCTTTTCTTTCTAACATGAATGACCATGAATATTTCATCAATGGCCAGTAGGGAGTTACAGGCTATACTCCAGCATGATGAAGGTGTAAGGAGCCACGTCGAGAGAGAACTTCTTCTCGGCCTTGATGCTCTCGGTCTGAGGAGCGATGGGTTGCTCGTCGTAGTTGTTCTCCTGAGTGGGTAGACCACTCAGTACAGTCTTCTGAGCTGTTTTCTTCAGGCCGAAGCGACTCAGGTTGATGTTGGCCTTCTTTGCCTCATCAGAAGCATTACAGATCTTCACATAAAGCTTGCGGGTCTTCACGTTCAGTATGACTGACTGACCGTAGTGGACATCCTCCTGGGGCTGGATGACATCAGCAGCATCACCCTCGAACTTCACACAGTCGCCATAGTAGTACTGACCGGCGCTCTGACCGAAGAGCTGCTGCACATAATAGCTGCAGGTGAGGTAAGTACGCTCGTTATCGAAATAGATCATGTCGGGGTTCCAGTTGGTGTTGTCCTTACGGGCAAAGAGGGGAGCGTATGAAGTCATAGCCACCACATCACCATTGCGCTCTACATGGAGCAGGTACAGACCCTCAGCCAGGGCGTCAATAAGCTTCTTGTCCTTGGCAGCATACTCACCCAGGTAAACCTTGGTCTTGCGGTCGCGAGGATAACTGTCGTACTGACGACTCTTCAGGAAATAGCTGTTGGGCTCATAGTAGTGCTCATCGATGATAGGCATGCCCAGCTCGTCAGCCAGTTTCCAGCCATTCTCGAAGTCAGGATTCTGAGGATGAGAACCAGGACCGGCAGTACCCACGATGACAATCTCGGGGTGAGCCTTGGTGACACGCTCGTAGATATACTTGAAGCGCTCTGCGAACTCAGGCGAGATTTTTTCTTCATTGCCCAGACCCAGATACTTCAGGTTGAAAGGAGCGGGGTGACCGGAATCAGCACGCATCTTAGCCCATTTATTGGTAGCGGGGTCGCCATTGGCCCACTCAATCAGGTCGATAGCCTCAGCCACCCACTCGTCCATATCGCTCATAGGCACCACATCCTGAGCCTGCGTGGGCCACATATTCCAACCGCCATTAGTTCCCTGACAGCTCACGCCACAAGGCAGGATAGGCAGGGGCTCCATGCCCAAGTCCTCGCAGAACTGGAAATACTCGAAGTAACCCAGACCCATGCTCTGATGATAGCCCCAGGTGTTCTTCAGACCCTTACGCTGCTCCTTAGGACCGATAGTGGTCTTCCAGCGGTAGGTGTCCCAGAAGCCGTCGCCACCACCATGAACAACACATCCACCGGGGAAGCGCATGAACTTAGGCTGTAGGTCAGCCAGTGCCTGAGCCAGATCTTTTCTGAGGCCATGACCTTTATAGGTATCCTGAGGCATCAGAGACACCTGGTCGATATCCAAGTCACCCTGGGTGAGCACCAGGATCTGCAGGGTGGCGTTCTTACAATCCTCGGCAGCTGTGAGCACAGCCTCACACTTCTGCCAGTTCTTTGCATCTACCTCGATGCTTGCCTCGCCCAGCACCTTCGGGTCTTTGCCCCAGCCCTGAGGCTCTGCCAACACAATACGAAGCTCGAAGGCTGAAGGCTGTTTGGTGAAAGGTGATGTCTGACTGCTGATAGCAGAAGGGATACGGAAGAAAGCAGAGAAGTTGTATTTCTCGCCAGCCTTCACGCTGATACCGTTGAAACCAGTGTTTTCAATACCGAAGCCTTTCCAGCCCTTATAGTCGGAATATTCCTTCACACGCTCGGTATGCAAGCGCATATAGGTGGGGTTATTAGGATGGATGGGGTTGTCCATGCGTACCTGCAGGGTACCTAAAGAGTGGCCCGGGCGGAGTTGCTTCCAAGCGGTACCGGCTCCCCAGCCGTCACGCTCTGCGGGGTTGAACTCGAACGAGCCGTTCTGGAGGAGTTCGGCATACAGGCCGCCATCGGCAGCACTACTGATATCCTCAAAGAAGATACCGATCAATTCGTCACTGATAGCCTTACCACCGGCGGGGGCAGTCATCGGTTTCTGAGCCTGGATGCTCAGTGTTGCTGCCATCATTGCAGCACCGAGAAAAAATTGTTTCTTCATTATTATTTTCGTTAAAGGTTTTTGTTTGGGGTACAAAGGTACGATTTTTTTGTCAAGAATTGGAGAATTAGAGAATTTTTTTCATGCGACTTTGAGTGTTTTCTGAATTTATGAAGAATTTAAGGTCGGTAGACCGACCTGTGGTTTTGGGTCGCTACGCTCAAAATTATAAAAAAATTGATTCCGATAATTGAAAGGGCTTCGCCCTAAAATTAAATTCTCTTATTCTAGACCTTATATTTATGATTCTAAAGGATTTCGACGGAGAGGACCCGAGAGGCGGCACCCTTGTAGAGAATGTCGAGCTTGAAGGTGGCCGATTCACTATAGACATATAAAGAGAGATGCTCTTCGTAAGCGGGTTCATAGTCGAAGGCGAGATGGATGGTGGTACCCGAGAGGTAGTTCTCCTTGGGACTGACGGCACCTTCGGCATCGATGGGATTAAGCGAGAAGACAGGGTCGGTCATAGCCAGCACACGTGGCAACTCTATCTTCAAGTTGTTGTCAGGACTGGAGAACCAGCTCAGGAATGAGTCCCACCACGATTTTTCTACGGTAGGATCTTCTTCAGGCGCTAACACCGTGACACCTTCCTTCAGCGTGCGCTGTAGCTTTCGGGGTTCCAGCGAATAGTTGCGCAGGTATTCCTCGTGCTGTGCCTGCTGACTGTTAGCCACAGGCTGTTGGCCTCCCCGTGCGCTGTTCAGGGCGCGGTTCTGCTTATAGTTCACATCGTCCACCCAACAGATGCGGTCATCGGTCATGGCGATGGCACGGATGCGGGTGATGTCGCCGGCCGTCTTGCCCGGATAGCGTATCACCACGGTGTCGAGGTCGGCAACACTGTGCTTGGGGATGACATTCATGGAACGCGACACCTTGACCACGTCGTACTCATCCTTATACATATCCGTATAATGGATGCAGAGAAACACGCGGACATTCTCCAGGTCAAGGTCGGAACGGTTGTTGATTTGTACCCGCAGCACGTCATCGCTGTGCCAGAAGAGCCACTCGGACTCAGGTTCCACGCTGACATCGACATACGACGACTCCAGGAGCAGGCCCTTGAAGGCACCATAGAGGTTCTCCTCACAGAACTGCATATCAGAGAGCAGCTCGTCGTAGATGCCCTGATTGCCGCGACGGAAGAAATGGTTGTAGATCTCCTCACGACTCTTTTCCAGATTACCCTGATCAGCATAATGCTTAGCCTTCAACAGATTAGGGCTGAAAAGGCCGTAGCCCTCCATCGTGGAGGCATAGAGACGGCGCAGGTACTGTCCCTCTGGTGTGCGGTTCAGGTAGTTGCGTGTGTTATAGGCATCAAGCATATCGGTGAGCTGTGCCGCCTGACGGGGATACTCCACACTGGCCTGATGGAAGCGGCTCATGGCAGCCTGCTCGTTGCCCAACTGCTGCTGCATCAGTCCTTCGAGCACGAGGGCCGGTGCCGTACGACCAGGATAGAGCTCGGTATAGCGCTGCAAGAGGGCATTGGCCTGGGCATAATGTCCCTGAAGGGGAGCGGGGGCTTCCGGAATAACGGAATCACGGAGAGACGGAACATCCGGATTCTCCAGATTTCGGGATACCGATACAACATTATTACGTGATTCCGTTGTAGCTAAGAGAATATGCCCCATAGACTGCAGGAGCATGGCCTCGGCATTATCAGGATATTTCCTGAGGATGTTTTGCGTATGGGTCATGGCCTCGTCGGTACGGCCGGCATAGAGGTCCAGATAGGCCTTGTCCTTCTCGATGCAGAGGGCATCGTATTCCTGCATATACTTCTTGCAGATGGGGGTATAGTCCTCCAGATACTGACGGTAGGAGATACGCAGTTTCTGAAGGTCTTGTCGGATGGCAGACTTCAGCTTCTTGTCCTTCTCGTACTGTGCGAAGGCCTCGGAGGTGGAGCGGTCGGCATCCTCGCCGTTGAGGATGCCAATGAGTGCAAAGATGTCGCCATGAGCAGCACGGAGCAAACTCAGAGCCGAGGTATTCTCTACGAGCGTCTCACCCCCACGGGCGGCACTGCGCAGGAGCATCCACACATCGCCTAACTGCTCGTCCTGCTGTCGCAGCTTATAGGTATATTCCAGCACGGGAAAGAGCTTGCGCTTACACTCAAGAACATCGGGAGCCACGCCGGTAAAGTCCTGACGGGCCATATAGTCGAGAAACTCATCGAAGCTGTTGGAGCGTACCTGTGCCAGTTCCAGTGCATTGATGACGCGTACGGTCTTCTCCAGATCATAGTCCTTGCCCGACTGTAGGTTCTCGCGGTTGCTGACAGCCTCGTAGGCATCGACGAACTCATCGACGGGACGGTAGCTGTCGATATCGAGCGAGAGCAGATCGACAGTGGAGTCGGAGCCGCCGCAGGCTGTGAGCATCAGTACTCCGATGAGGAACATCGCTGCAAGCCGGTTATGGATTTTCGTACACATCATATTGCAAAGGTATATAATAAAAAGCAAAGTAGCGCAAAGTGTTTGAAATCTTTAACGCTTTGCGCTACTTAAATACTATTGAGGCGAGCCTTTATTCGCCGATATAGCCAATCTTGCCCTTCCAGCGGAGATACCAGTTCTGGCGGTTGAGAAGCGGGGTTGACGTGGCCTTGGCCTTACCTTTTCGCATACCAATGATCTTGTTCATCGTAGCCTCAGGGTTGGACTGACGCAGGGCATAGCGCATGATGTCATAGTAGCGGGTACCCTCGAAGGCAAACTCCAGAGCCGATTCCGTAAGGATCAGGCTGTCGACCACCACCTTTTGCTCCTCAATGAGCTGAGCACGCTTCACGGGGTTGGTCTCGATGGTGTCGTTTGGCAATACGTAGGTGGTGTCAGCCGGCGTGAAACCGCTACCACGCTGGTGGATACCAATCTGGTTGACACGTGCAGAAGACAGCGTGACGAAGTCCTTGGCTTTTGCCACCTGATAATACAGGTCAGAGAAGTAGAATTGCGACAAGACGAGAGAATCGGTTTCAGAGTAGATCACAGTATCGTTCTCTGCATCATAGTTCTGATAGCGTGAAATGACATTATCGAGGATAGCCTGGTCGCTGAGTCCTTCTGACAGAATCTGGAAGGCCATACGTGGATATCCTGCACCGTTGAAGGCCTCTGCCATACGCAGGTAGAGCATGGTGCGGCGATAGATGTTCACATTAGGATATTTCTTCCACTTGCTGATCTCCTGAGTCTCAATACGGTCTTTGGTGATAGCATCGGTCTCCACATCCTTCTTCCACACAGCGGCCAGACGCAGGTCGCCCGACATATGCTCTGTCAGACCGTGGTCGGCAAAATACGTCTCATTGCCACTCTTTGTGAGAACCACGTTGGTCTGTGCCTCGGAAATCTCTTCAAGACGGGTTGAGGGAACAATGCTCACCTTCTTGTTGTTCTCGTCGCGAGAGGTGAAGAAATTACGCAACTCACTGTAATGACCATCGGCAGGAATCTTGTCGCCGGCAATCATCGTGATCAGCTCTGCATCATAACGGGTACTCTCCTCAATGGGGAAGATCTTGTCCCTTCCTGAGAATTTCAGGTAAGAAGTCTCGCCCGGCTCCCAATAGCAGCGAGCGTCGAGGGTAAGAGGATATGCACCATTTCCCAGGCGATAGCTGCGGTCATAGATATACAGATAGTACATCCAAGCAGCTTCAAGATAGTCGTACTGGTCGCCCGTCAGCGAAGCACGCCACAGGTAGAGGTCACCAAGCACCACGCTGGTGGGGAAGAAGAAGAGCCTGGACTCCTCGTCGCGAACCTTGCCATAGTTGGGTGTCTCTACGTTGTAACGGCGTTGCAGACTCGACAGGTCATCGATGAAGAAGTTGCAGACTTGCATCAGATTATACTTCGCACCGTTTTCAGCAGCCTCGGCCTCCTCTTTACTGAGCAATGGTTCTGTGAAGAAAGGCACGTTGCCGTAGTTGAGCACCAGCTGCAGGTAGGTCCATGCCCTGATGGTCTTGACAGCACAGAACTCCTTCATGAAGATATCGTCATCGCGGTTGTCGCGATAAGCGGTATCGGCATGGGCAATGAAATAGTTACAGTTGTTGATAACGGCATAATAGTCACTGGGATTATTATACTTGTTACTGTCGTTCACGTTAAACTCATAAATCTGAACCAGGTCTTTGTTGGCCTCGCCAGTCAGTTCTACCAGGTCTCCGCGCAACTCGCCAAGCAGGACAGTGCGGTCGGCCAGGGCCTGAAGCTTCTTCAGGATACCCGTTACAGAATAGATGGTGTCCTCAGCCACCGTCAGATGCTCGGTATCGGCATAGAGCACATCGTCGCTTTCCTGGGCAAAGAAGTCTTCACAGGATGTGAGCATTGGAAGTGCCATGAGGGCTGCGGCAATGCCGCAGCACACTGAGCCAGCCCCTTTACGATATATATTCTTGATATTCATAATGCTTAATTCTTAATGCTTAATTCTTAATGCTTAATTAGAATTACAGGTTAATCTTAACGCCTGCAACAAAACTGCGGCTCTGGCCCAGACAACCCAGGTCGATACCCTGACCAATGACGCTTGAGGTCATCGTCATCTCGGGATCGCTGCCCAGATACTTGGTAAAGGTCAGCAGGTTGTTGCCCTGAATCCAGAACTGGAAGCCCTGGATGTACTCTGACTTGATAGGCAGGTCGTATGACAGTGTCACGGTCTTCAGACGCAGGTATGAGCCATCCTCTATCCAGCGGTCGCTGAAGCGTGAGTTGCCCATAGGATCCTGGAAGGTGATGCGTGGGATATCGGTCTGCTGACCCTCCACCTGCCAACGGCGCAGAAGGGCTGTTGACTGGTTCATGAATCGGCTGCCGCCTTCGAGCTGTGAGCGCATATAGTTATAGATGTCGTTACCCAGCGAGTAGTTGAAGTTGACATCGAGCTTGAAGCGCTTCCAAGCCAGCGAGGTGAAGATATTTCCATAGAGATCGGGGTTGGGGTTGCCAATGATGGTCTGGTCGGCCTCAGTGATCATACCGTCGTTGTTCAGGTCGGCGAAGTGTACGTCACCAGCCTCGAAGTAAACATGGTCAATACCATTGTCGCCATAGATATAGAGTCCATTGGGATCGTAGGTGGCCTTACCTGCAGCACTGGCAGAGGCAGCCTGAGCCTCGGCAGTAGTGCTAAACACGCCCAAGGTCTTATAGCCATAGAAAGCATTAGCCACATTACCTATCTGAGAGCGGATAGTGGCACCATAGATCTCATTGTCCACATACGGCTTTTCATCGGGCAGTTCGGTAATCTCGTTCTTGTAGTGACCTACGCTGGCCCCTACCTGCCACTGCCAGTCACGCGTATTGATGACCTTGGCCATGAAGTTCGCGTCGTAACCTTCGTTCTTCAGCTTACCGCCGTTAGACCAGTTCTCGCTCAATCCACTGAGGTAACCCAGACTCTGAAGAGTCAGCAGGTTGGTGGTGGTGGAACGGAAGTAGTTGACACCTACACTCAGACGGTTGTCGATGAAGCTGCCTTCGAGTCCCAAGTTGAGGCGACGGGTGGTCTCCCACTGGATCTTGGTATTACCGATTCCCTCGAAAGCCAGTCCAGAGATAGAGTGGAGGAAACGTGATGCACGGAAGTAACTGCGTGCGGCATAATAGTTGACATCGTCGTTACCGCTGATGTCATAGCCCAACGAGAGACGCAGATAGTTCACACCATCGACATTAGACAGCCAAGGCTCGTTGGTGAGCACCCATGATCCCTGGATGCCGGGGAACACGCCCCATGCTGCCTTGAACAGACGGAAGTCGCCACCATCCTGACCGAAGCGTGAAGAGCCGTCGATGGTCAGGTTGCCCTGGAGGAAATAGCGTCCTTTGTAATTGTACTCTGCCTGTGCATAGTATGAGAGAGAGTTCCAGCTCTCGTTCACTCCTTCGGCATCCTTATTAGCCAGTGAACCAGTGATGAACGGCGTCTTATCACTACCGGTGTTGTAACCTACCTGTGAGGTACTGGTGAACTCTTCCCAGTTGATGCGTGCACCACCGAAGAGGTGGAGGTAATGGGCATCGAAGCGGTGTGTCCAGTCAATACGTGTGTCGCTCATCACGGAGTTCTGCTTGGATGCCAGTGAGCGGGCCTCGTTATTGCGGGTCTCGCCAAGGCTGGTCACATAATAGTCGGGCGTACCGTTGATGGGGATATAGAACTTCTCATTGGTATTCACCAGGTTATAGCTGAAGTGCTCGCTCACCGAGAGATTACGGGTGATGTTGTACTTCGGCGTAACGGTGAGGTTCAGCATCGAGGTCTCGAAGCGGTTCTTGGTCTCCAGCTCACCATATTCATTGATGGCAGCGGGGTTGCCCAACTTATAGTTGTATCCAGACTTAGTATAGTTATACAGAGCCTCGTCCAGGTAAGACTCCTGGTCGATGTCGTACTGCGAATCCGAGAAGCGACCGTTACCGGCTTCATCGTGGCCATAGCTATAGGCACTCATGAAGGGGCTCTTCACGTAGGCCAAGAAGCCGGGAGCGGTAGGCGTACCCTCATCATAGCTCTCAGGAGCACCGTCGTTGCGGACATCGCGGGTCTGGTTGGCAAACGATGCGTCGAAGCGCACGCCCAGCTTGTTGCCCAGCGAGATATCTGTGTTGAAGCGTACATTCAGGCGGTCCATGTCGTTGTACTTCATGGTGCTCTGTGCACTGGTATAGCCTACAGAGAGGTTGTAGTTGGCCACTTCGTCACCACCCTCTACGTTGATACCGTAGTTCTGGGTCATAGCGGTGCGATAGACAAAGTCTTTCCAGTCGGTGTTCTGATGATACTGATCGTAGTAGTAGTACTTCTTGCCGTTCTGGTCGTACTCTGGCTTCAGGAACTTGAAGTCACGCAGCTGTGTGTTGGTAGACTTCAGCATCTCGGAGACATAGCCGCGATAGCCACCGGCATCCATCACCGAGAGGTACTTTGGCTCCAATACCACGCCAGCCGAGATGTTGGCCGTGATACGTGTTGCCATCGACTTGTTGCGGCGGGTCTGGATGAGGATGACACCGTTGGCACCTTTTGAACCATAGAGAGCGGTACCGTTGCGCATCACCGTCACCTTCTCGATGTCAGCGGGATTGATGTTCGTCAGCACGTCATTATACAAACCATCGTGGAGCAATGTACGGGTGTACTGCTGGTCGATGATAACGTCATCGATGACGATGAGGGGCTGGGCATTCGAGTTCAGTGAGTTCAAGCCCTGCATGAACATCACGCTACCGATGCCGGGCGTGCCGTTACGACTAATGGTATAGACCTGGCCGCCCATCTGCTTCTGGATCTCGTCCTTAATATTGATGGCGTTGGTGTACTGGAAGTCAGTAGCCACCACATCACTGCGCACGTTGGTCTGCTGGGTGAACTCGGCCTTGAAGGTCTTGGGATAGAGTTTAACAGCCTTCTGCTCGCTGTCACGCGAAAGGCCCTGCTTCACAGGGTTATGATCGGGAGATGACACATAGATGCCCGTCGAGAAGAGCGGCAACTTCAAAGAGTAGCTACCGTCGTCGTCGGTCAGCACACTATAGCCATCAATCTCCGAGGCACGCACAATAGCACCCGAGACGGGCTGCCCTGTGGCAGCATCAAACACAAAGCCCTTTACGGTGCGGGTCTCATAGTGTTTCTGCACTCTTACTACACGCTTGGTCTGAACAACCTCTTCCTCTTCTTCGGTGTCTTCATCTTGCGCTACGACACACAAGGGGAAAGCCATCAGCAGCGTTATTCCAAATAAGATATATCGTTTCATATCGTTCTTTCTTTATTTTTTCAGGTGAACATTAGCGTTGCATATACCATCCCTTGTATGGACGGTCGTCATACTTTCCGTGAGGATAAATCAGGACACCAGGAGTGCCTTGTGCCTTTTCAGGTATCTTCGTTATCAGTTTGCCTGTGCCTACAGTAGCAGGCAGCGAGGTAGTCAGCTCCATCGTTCCATGAGGCACGAGCAGGATAGCATTGATGCGGATGTCACGGGTATAGACAACCTTGTCGGGCTTGGTAGCATCCACCTTCATTTCCGAAATCGACACATTGTTCTCGAACTGCATCACTATCTGCAGGTTTGTATCGTCAACGCCTCTTGTAGCCTTCGGGAATTTGTAGTCGCTGGCTACGAGGAAATAGTCGACTGAATCAGGATGGGTCTCGAAATACTTTGTCTTGCCATCTGCTCCCTGCAGCTGCACGCCCTTGGACATTCCCGGGCCATAGAGCTTACACTTGAACTTCGTTGGACGACGATCAGCTTCTGTGGCAGCAGTGTCGGCAGCCAGGGCCGGTGCAGTGACCACATAGATGTCATAGCCTATGTTGGAAAGCACTTTCGGCAATGTGTACCAAATCTTTGGAGACACTGTGGTGTTAGCGGGATGGAACTCCAGCAGTTTGTTGTTCCACAGCTTGTTGAAATAAGCCTTGTTAGTGGAGGTGACATCTTTTGAGTTGTGCGTTGAGCTTTCCAAAGAGTCCTTTGTGTTCTTGTCATAGTACTTGCTCACCTCCTTCAGGTTGCTGTTAGTCACGATAATCCACTGGTGGAAAGTCATGAGGGGATCAATCTTCCAGTCACTGACCTTATAGAGTTCACCGTTACTACATTTCTTGATGTCAGACTCGTTGAGTACGCCTTTGGCATTCGCAGAGTTTTTCGGCATATAATACTGATAGTACTCAAACGGTGCACCCCACTTCGACTTACGCTCCACGTACTTGAGTACGCTGTTGATTGACATGATAGAGTCTTCCCACGTATATTCCGGATTGGTGGTGTGGCTGAATGCCGTACCCTCCATGATAGCCAGTCGGGGCAGTTTATACTGCAGTGAGTCGCGCGTATCATCGTTCATACCGCCAGGCATCTGGAAGTAAGGCTCATATTCGGCTATCATCTTCTCCCACTGGTCATTGGTAGGAGCCAGCATAGTATAGGTACTGTCTTCAGAACTGAGCTTGCCCAGATAGTCGAACAGCTGGTTCTTCTGCTCAAAGACAGAGTCCAGATACTGCGTCTTACCGTCAGTGATACTACCGGGAACACTCTGCTCGGGCAGGAAGTTCTTGTAGTAGTAGCGGCGCCCCTCTTCATTACTATAGAGGAAACTGCGCACGCTGTCCAGGTCGGCATCTTCGGCAACAGCCTCAAAGATGTTGGGCAGGAACTGCACGGGTTCTGAGACAACATTGAGCACACCATTATTATACAGCTGGTTGAACTGCAGCATCTTCACCCCGTTGATGGTAGAGTCGTTGCCCAGAGCGGCATACTTACCGTTCATCAGCGTCAGCGTGTCTTGGCGTAACTCTGAGAACGAGTGGCTGTAGAGTGCCATGTGGTTCTGGATGAACTGTTTCAGCACGGTGTTGTTCTCTTCCATCACCGTACCCTTCTGTGCCTTGTAGTCGGCAATCAAGTCGTTAGCCTGCGACTCCGTCAGGTAGTCGTTGGTAGGAGCGAAGACGGTGAACACCTGGTTGCCGTTCAACCTGTCCACATATTCGCATCCCTCAATGACCTTGGCGAAGTTGCTCAATTTGTCCTTCAAGGTAGGATCACTGGTGATGGCCTGCCAGATAGTGCCGTCGTGCACACTGTTCTCACCACCTCCCAGGCTCTCGTAGTGGTCGTCCCAAGTGTCTGTACAAGAGACCCCCACCCAGCCTCCCCCTAAGATGGGGAGGAGCATATAGACTGCGAAACGAAATAGTTTCTTCGTCTTTTCCAATATAATTTGTTTCATAATCAGTTTCTTTATATGATTGTACAAATGTACCCTTCTCCCCTCCCTCGCAGGGAGGGGTTGGGGGTGAGTCTCTTACAAGTCATCCTCCATAGCACCGTTGCTATCGACAGAATAGACCGACTTGGGCACCATTTCCCAGAAGTCGAACATAAACTCGTTGTTATTACCCTTACTGCCCTCACTGGCCACACGGAAACGGATGTAGTGGTCTTTGGTGGCATCGATATAGGTCTGACAGATGATACGGCGATACATACCCGAGGTACCCATTGGACGGTTTCTGGCCGTAGCACCGATCACCTGACTGCGACCGTCGCGATAGGCACCGAGGTTCTTCAGCAGTTTCTGCTCCTCGGCTTTCTGCTCGGCAGACATCTTGTTATATGTAGTGAGCTGCACATCATCACCACCGTTATTTCCGAATCGGTCGCCCAGATACATTTCCGTGTTCAGGTTCTTGGTCATATCAAGAGGAATACCCTGTGGAATACCGTCGAAGTACACCTGCATGATACCACGGGTAGGAATGGCGCAGAATCCCAGACGCAGCTGCCACTCACCGCTGAACGGTACAGGAGGAATGCGGAACGTCATGTCGTAGTCGCCGAAGAGGTTCCACTCGTCACCCTGCCATGACCAGAAGTTGTAGTGCGGGCGGCGCAATACAAGAAGACCGCCGTTGTTGATGGTAACACCATCCAGGTAGCCGTCGGGGAAGTAGAAGTTCTTTCCGTTCACAGGCTCATTGGCATCATCCGGCGTTCCCTGCTGGTCATCTACCATATAGTTACCCACCTGTCGCAGACTATTAGTCATCACCTCTGGGAACACAGTAGAGAAGTCCATGCGGATACGGGTGTTGTGAATCTTGTCGATGACATCTCTTGTGAATGCGATGACATCATCGATATAGAAGTAGCGTCCGTTAAGTGCGTCAATCACATAATCGTCACCTTCCACCTCCATGATCTTGGCACCACGGAAGGTGTAAGACGTATTCTCATGCCACAGGCGGTTGATGAAGTGGCTGCCTGCAGCTTCACCGCCACGGCAGTTCTGCTTCGGAGTCTGCTCGTCAGAGAGCATCGTGAGCAGCGATATCTTCAACATGGTGTGAGGCAGCAGTGTGGTGTACCATTCCGTGGGGTTCACCAGCTTGGTGTCGAAGCCGAAGGGTTCCTTTGTCTCCTTCATCATCCTGGAAATAAGTGCCTCGGCATTTGGCACGTAGCGCGTCATGATATGGTACTGGATGAAGCGCTTCAGCGGGTTGATGTCACAGGCAATGCTGTCGAAGCTATGTTCCGGTTTGTCCACATCGTCGGGGAATGCGGGGTCGTAAAGTTTGCAGGCCAGCTCATAGAGGGCATGGAGCTTGCCGGGAATGGTGTCGATGCCATATTTCTCGAATGCGGCGTTGTAGACAGAGTCGGTCTCAATGAACACGGTAAAGCCGAACTTCCTTTCATCAGGCATCCATGCCACCTCGTTCCAAACATGCGACTTGTAGTACACTTTTTGCTTCTGGTCCTTCAGAGCTTTCTCTTTCACCTGCTCATAGCTGTCATCCCTGATGATATTATAGATGTAACCGCGTACACCAGTCTTATCGAGTGCTTCATAGAACAACCCGATATTTTTATTGTCACCCAGAATATCTGCGATATACTTGTTTGACTTCTGGATTACCGAGGTGATAGGCTGCACGATACCATTTTCCACAGAGTCGTTCTGGTGCACAATCTCACCGTTCTCCAACGTATCCCTATAAATGATAAAGCCTTTACCTTCCAGCTGGATGACGGCATTACTGTCGGCATCGAACTCCGGCTTGGTGGCGATATAACGTCCCAGAAGGTTGCCAGTAGACAGTGTTCCCTCGCTCATCTCGAAGGTAGAATACATATTCTGTACGATGTGTGTGCGGGCAATGGTGTCGCAGTCTTCATCGCTCAGATCCGACACGCTGCTCAGGCCACGGCTCTGCAGATACTCGTCGATAGCCTTGTTGTTGGGCAGGAACAGGGTGTACTGTCCGTAGGTGGAGAGCAAGTCCATCAGGTTTGCCCTCTCCACGATGGTGGTGAACTCACTGTATTGTTCGCGATTCTTGATATAATCGCTCATCATCTCGCCCGTGAAGGTATAGAAATACTCACTGTCGGGCTCATCCGAGCAGCTGGAGAAGCTTCCCGTTGTCACGACGGCAACGAGTGCCATCAATGCTGTTTTGAAATATTTATTGAACTTCATAATCAGAATCATTATTATTAAGACTTGTCCATGCTCTCATTCTCGCCGCTACTGAATGCCGGGTTGGGCACCAGGTTACGGTTCACCTTCAGCTCTTCCAGGTTATAAGGCCAGAAGATAGCATCCATTTTCTTGAAGAAGTTTGCCACGAATCCCGCATTCACATCGTCGCGCTTTGAGGCGGCCGAGATAATCTCGTTGGTGCTGCCGGCACGCATAGCATAACGTACCAGGTCATACCAGCGCTTTCCCTCGTACATCAGCTCACGTTGACGCTCACGCTTCACCAGCTCTGACATCTGTGCCTTGGTAGCACCCGTATTAAGCTGCAGGGTGTCGCTTGCCGCCAGTTCTTTCTTGCAGATAGAACGCTTGTTGACGACATTGGTCAGCTCGAATGCCTTTTTGATCAATGGCTCGTTGTAGTCCAGCACCTCCTGTGTACTACCCTCCTGCATCTTCTCGCAGTAGGCCTCAGCCTCCATCAGCATAACATCTGAGAGACGGTAGATAATCCACTGACTGCTATTCTCGCCATCCAAATATTTCTTGTAAGTAGCAGTAGGACTGGCATTAGAAGCCTTGATGTCAATGGAAGAAGCCGACAATTTCTCAATGGGTACATTACTGGTCTTCGTGCCGTCGCAGTTCAGATACAGACGTGCATCCAATCTCTTGTTCTTGTCATCGAAGATTTTTCTTCCTGAATTGAGTTCAATATCTTCCTGCACTATTTTCGATGCTACGAGAAGACCATCACCATTGCTATGCCCATAGAGTGATGTAATCGCCTTGTTGCTGAGCATACCGCTTGTCTTTGGACTTTCATCGAAGTTTAGTTCAAAGATGCTCTCCTTGCTGGCACCTTTAACGAAGATAGACTCGTAAGCCTTTCCGTAATTCGTTCCATTCAGCTCATCATTCACCAGTGGATAGCCATTGAGGCGTTTCTCTAAGAGCGACTCATTAGAGCCATAGAGGTTCTTGTTCTTCTCTCTTTCCTCTTTCTCGATAGCCTTCTTATGGTCGATTACCTTCTCTGCATAGTCGATACACTTGTCGTAATCGCCCTTCCACAGATACATATCGCACAACATGGCGCGGATGGCATCCTGGGTGATGCGGCCAGCCTGATAGCGGGGCTTCTTCTCGGGATAGCGTGTCACGGCATCATTCTCTACAGCCTCCAGGTCGGCAATCAGGTTGTCGAGCACCTCGTCAAACGGAGTAGCCTCGAGATCCATCTTCTGGTCATCGTCGGTAAAGGCCTCACGAGAGAAGGGTACGTCGCGGAAGGTGCGAATCAGATAGAAATAGCAGAGCGAGCGCAATGCTGTGACCTCAGCGATGGTAGCCTTTAGGTCGCTCTGTGTATATGCGGGGTCTTTCTCTGCCACCATGGGCGCATATTTCAGCACAGTGTTGCATCGGTTGATTACCTCATAGAAAGAATCCCACGTGGTATAGTTGTTCATTGCCGTGATGTTCTCCTTCAAAATGTTATGAAGGTGTGCATCGTTGGTAATGTTCGGTCCTGCCTGCACATGCTCACTTCTGGCCTCACCCCAGATGATCATGCGGCTAATCACATTCTGCGACTGCATCAGCGAATAGCAGCCTGTCACGATATTATCGACGTCGGCTTTCTCATTCCAGAAATCCTCAAAGATGATCTCGCTCTGAGGTTTGAGGTCCAGGAAGTCAGAGCAAGACATCAGCCCACAGGCAACGCAGATGGCGCAGATTATTTTATTATATCTTGTTTTCATAATCTTCTTGTTTCTTTTAAAATCTACGTTTAGAAATCAACGGTAATACCCAGTGTGTAAGAGCGTGAACGCGGTGTCTGAGCATTGTCAATAGCAGGATCCTCGCCACCGAATGCGATATCGGGGTCAACACCAGAGTACTTTGTCAGCACGAAGGGGTTGTTGATACTGGCATAGAGCGACACGCGGCTCAGTCCGATCCAGGTCAGATACTTCTTCTTGATGGCATAGTTCAGCTGTGCGTAGCTCATACGCAGGTAGGTACCATCCTCTACGAAGCGGTCGCTGATCAGCGTGTTGTAGTTGCTGTTCGAACCGAACATAGCACGTGGGATCATGGTGATATCGCCCTCCTGGCGCCAGCGGTAGTTCACGGCCTGGCTCTGGTTGTCGTTGCCCGTCATGGCCTCGGCATTCAAGCGCGCCTTATTGATAATCTTATTGCCCACACGGTAGGTGAACTGGGTAGACAGACGCCAGTCGCCATAGTTGAACGTGAAGCCGAAGCCACCAGTCAACTTAGGCAGTGACGATCCCAGGTAAGTGATATCGAGGGCATTGATCTGTCCGTCGTGGTTCAGGTCTTCGTAGATAGCATCACCACCGTTGAATCCGGGGAAGGAACCGTTATGGCCAGTACCATCGGCACGATAGTCGTACATCATGCGCTTAGGCACGTTGTTGCCTTCGAGGATAATCTGACCGTCGGCACTCACAGCCACAGGAGCCGTCTTGCCAGCAGCGGTGAACTCCTTCCACCATTCGTAGATCTGCTCCTTGGTCATACCAGAAACAGCATTCTTCACTGTGTTGTAGTTATACTGGTACACACCCAAGTACTTGAATCCATAGATGGCACCGAAGGGGTTGTGCAGCTGTACACGCTTCAGCGTCGTGCCGTTGTTATAGTCGTAAGTGGTATTTCTGTTCTCCAGAATATAGTCATCCAACTCCAGCAGTTCATTGCGGTTGTTACCGAAGTTGGCGTTCATATCCATCGAGAATTTGCCAGCCTTGATCATGCGGTTGGTACTGATGTGGAACTCCCAACCGGTGTTGCGCATCTTACCATTATTACAATAAGGTATAGTGGTGAAGCCGGCGTTAGAAGGAATGCGGAACTCATTGAGCAGCATATCGGTTGTGGTGGACTGGTATCCCTCGATGGTCAGGTTCAGACGGCCGTCCATGAATCCGAGGTCGATACCGAAGTTATAGCTCGATACGAGCTGCCACCTCAAGTCAGTCAGACGGATGTTCAGCGGCTTCATAGCCGACATATCGATATAGCGGTCTGTAGAGCCATATTTTGACGTAAACAGGTAGTTCTTACCCGGCTGGTTACCCACGCGACCCCAGCTGGGACGTACGGCCAGCATTGAGAGTGTAGGCTTGAGTTTCTGCATCCAAGGCTCATCGCTGACAATCCACTTCAGTGATACAGAGGGGAAGTAGCCCCATCGGTTGTTAGGTCCGAACTTTGTGGTACCGTCGGCACGCACGGTGAAGTCGGCGACGTAGCGACCTTTGTAAGCATAGTGGGTAGAGAAGGTATAGTACATTGAGCGCCACTGGCTGAAGCCTGAGCTCATGTCGCCAATCAAGCCACCTGCCGACGGACTGACGATGGTGCTGTTGGTAGAAGGCAGTCCGTAGCCCGATGTCGACTGTGAGGTGCTCGATCCTGATGTCAGCTCGAAGCGTCCCATCATCATCAGCGAGTGATCCTTGTTGGGGAATGCCGGGATCAGGGTCAGCGTCTGCTTGGTGTTGAACGACACACTCTTCGAAGAGTTCGAGTTCGACGTATTCACATCTTTCCACTCTTTTGTCACCAGCTCCTGCGGATAGAACGAGTCGTTGTAGTGGTTGTTGATGTTCATATAGACCGAGCTACGCCAGTTTAACTGCCAGTGCTCATCGTCCAGCCCCAGCAGGTTGTAGTTGATCACCAGCTCGGGGTTCATGTCATAGACGCGACGCTGCTTCATGGCCAGATTAGCCGAAGCCACGGGGTTCACGTATTTACGCTGGTCGTTCTCAAAGACATCAGAGCCCTTATAGATACCCGTCTGAGCCATGTTATAGTATTTATCGGTATATCCTCCTGTTTCGGGGTCAATCTGATAGATACTCATGTTAGGCATCTTCTTCAGTGCGATGTTCAAGAGGTCGTCAGAGTTGTCATCGTATTTCGAGTAGGTCAGCGAGAAGTTGGTGCTGACACGTATACGCTGGCTGACGTTATAGTCGAGGTTCACACGCGTAGAGAAGCGGTTCATCTTCTGTTTAATCATCGTACCTGTCTCGTGGTCGTAACCGGCACCGATACGGAACGAGGCCTTCTCACCACCACCGCTGATGGTAGCATAGTGGTTCTGACGCAGACCCCACTGTGTGACAGCGTCACGCCAGTCGGTATTGTCACGATACTGACGCCAGTCGGCCAGGATATTGGGGTCGTCCACGTAGTTGATCTCAGGGATCTTGTATTTGTTAGACGCATTGTCGTCCTGACGTGGGTTGAAGTACGACTCCTTCAGCATCATGGTGTAGTCGTCACCGCTCAGCAGGTCGTAGCCCTTAGGCTGGTAGGTGCCGGTGAGCTTCAGTGAGTAGGTCACTTTTGGTTTACCGCGCACACCACGCTTGGTTGTCAGCTCGATGACACCGTTACCACCCTGTGAACCATAGACGGCCGTAGCGGCAGCGTCCTTCAACACGGTGATCGATGCGATATCCTCAGGGTTAAGGTTCAGCAGTTCAGCAAACTGCTCATCGTTGGCACCCTGCATATCGAAGTTGTCGAGGTTCACCTCGCGGATGTTTCCATCGACCACGATGAGGGGGTTGGCATCAGTGAGGTTCGAGATAGAGGCGGCACCACGCAGACGCATGGTAGAGCCTTTACCCAGGTCACCAGAGTTGGCCACGATATCCAGACCGGCGATACGTCCCTGCAGGGCCTCATCGACCGAAGTGATACCCAGACCTTCGAACTCTTTCATGGAGATGGTCTGTGTGGCATACGAGATCTCACGCTGCGGGATAGGCAGTGCGTTACCCTGCATACGTTTCTTGGAAGTGACGGTGACCTCCTTCAGCTTGGTAGCCGACTGGAGGGTCATCACGTAAGTGGTCTTGTTGATAGGCAGCGTCACGGTCTTCAGACCCACATAGCTGAAGCGGATCTTATCCTTCATGTTACGCACCTTCATGGTGAAGTTACCGTTCAGGTCGGTCACTGCCGACTCAATGATACGTCCGTTGGCATCGATTTCACAGACTGTGGCACCCATCAGCGGGCCCATATCGTCGCTCAGTGTACCGTGTACCGAAGTAATATTCTGTGCGCTGATGGCTGTAGACAGCAGGAGCGCCAGTGTCAAAATAACAGATTTCAGTATTTTCATACGTTTGTTCCTCCTATCTATTTAAGTTTAAGTGCTTCTTTCACCACGTCGCGCCAAGGCTTGAGGTTGTCGTACATCAGTACGCCGTCAATCTGGTGTATCACGACATCGCTGGCCATGAACAGACGGTCGTTCTCCTCGGTATTGAACCAATACTCCTTACAGATAATATTGTAGAGTCCGTTGTTCTTGACAACATGGCAATCATTGCCCAGATTGTCGGTCACCGTCAGTGCGTTATTATCGAAATTCACCTTCACGGGGACAAAACGACCTGTTTCCTCGTTACGTTTCATACTCTCATAGGAAGAGTTGTTGATATAGTTGCCATCTTCATCAACCTCCGGTGCCATGCCGATAGCCACAGAGCGGTCGTGCACATGGTAACGGATGAAGTTAGAGACGACAGCATTGATAACCTGTGCCACGGAGTCGCGCACATCGGCAGAGTCCTTGAAGAGCTTGGTGGCATACCATCCCTCGGCTTTACAGAGACTGTCGAGTCTGGAATCCTCGTCTCCCCTTTCCAACTCTGTAGCTGTAGGCAGAATCTTTTTATCCACCAGGGCCTGTATTTTCTCGTTGGTGGGGATATACACCGTATAGTTATAGTTATCAAAGAGTCGGCAGTTCCGGCTACCCTTACCTTTCATACCAGACCTATACTTGTTATTGGTACCCGTAGACTCAGTCAGCAGGTCGCAATATTCATTTTCCAGTAAGTTGCGGAAAGCTGAGAACTCCGTATGTGCAGCCAGTGTAGTGTACAGGGTGTTCTGTGCGCCCAGTATCGTGCTCGAATTGACCTCGTATGAGTAACCGTTGTCTTTCGGATACATCTTCACAGAGGTAACAGCCTCGTTGTTCTCTATTTGGTAACCGCCCTGGAATGACACGTTAGAACCCGACATCTCTGCCCTTACCAAGCTACCCGCCTTGGTCTTAAAGTAACGATAGCCGCCGTTGATATAGTCTTCCAACGAGCGTTTCTTGTCAGGCAGGATGATGATCAGCTGATTCATTATCAAGTCAGATACAGTATTGATTCGCTTTGTATCTTTAGCATCATTATCAAGAACTTTTACACCATTCTCCGTCTTCCACTTTGGAATAATTGTTTCTTCTTTTTCTGCTCTCTTAATCAGGTTGCCGGCCTCATCAATGTCACTCTTGTACACATCGAGCACCAATGCGGGTTGTGTTGCATCCCAACGCATTTCGTAGACCGAGGGGTTCGTGTCACCGTAGGTACTGGGATCTACGATACTCTTCAGGGCATCGTTGGTAGGAATAATCAGCGCATACTGTGTGTCCATAGACAACAGATATGGTTTGAACTTACGACGCTCAATGATATCGTAAATCAGGTTCATGGTCGAGGCATGAGCCACGGCTGGATAGGCTACTGATGAGAACAGTGCGGGTGCGAACACCTTGTTCACCTTATAGACCACACCGTTACATCCCATATAGCAGGCCTCCACATCGGCCGGTTTAATCTCCATCTGCTCCATAGCGTCGTTGAGCACGGCATCGAACTTCGACGGCACGTAGCTTGAGAACGTGGAGAGCATATTGACGTTGATCAGCTCGCGGATGATGTTCGTGGGTACGTTGTCCAGTGTGCCATACTCTTCCTTCAGGTCGCCGGCCTTCGTATTCCACCATTCATCCAATGCCGCGTTGTTAGGTACAATCATCATACCGGCATCGTCGTGCAAGTCCTTATCCGTACTGTTGTCGACATACTGGTTCCACCCTGGATCAAATTTCAGCAACTCATTGTCGTTCTTCACCGTAACCTTTGTTCCATCAATATAGGTCACCGTATTGTTTTTCACCCTTGTAGTCCTGGTAGAAGGGTCGTACGATGACTCACTCAGATAGCGGAGCACATACACAGAGTCTCTGTTCTCATTTCCATTTACGTATTGATAGAAGTTAGGAGCCGAGAAGCGGTCGAGCAGGTGTGCCCATCCCTCCATGTCACCATACTTATGGATGATCTCTGCCATGTTAGGGCTCGACTCAATCACCTGGTCCACCTTTTGTATGTAGCCGTTCTTACAGGTAATGTCATAGTCTATCTTCTTGCGGCTGGGGTCGCCTGAGTTGATGACCTTCACGCCGTTCACCCATGCCTCGTCCAGGCTGGTGGCTCGGTTGTTGGTGAGCAGTTTCAGGTCTTCCAGTGTCATCTGATGGTTGTTCAGATAGGCCGGCAGGAAGTGGATCATCGGTGCGTCGCTGGCATCCTTCATGATACGGATGCTCTTGCCGGCAGCTCGCAGCGGAGCCCAGTACTGGTTGTCGGGCATCGTGTCGGTGCCTCCGCTGACGGTCATCACGCAGACGGAGTCATAGACCGAGGCAGCCGTGGTGCGTCGCATGGTGCGTCCAAACAGTGGTGTTCCGGCATCGCCGTCCGACTTCTTGTTCGACAACAGCTCCAACAGATAGGCATTGTCAATCATCGAGTTGTAGAGCAGCAGTTTCTTCTGCGACTCCTTCAGCTCGTCGTAGCTGCGCACGCCCCATTGGTTGTTTTCAAACCATTTCTGGAAGGCGCTGTCGTTGGCAGCAAACAATGTTCTCGAACCTGTGTGACTGAGGACCTCCTTCTGGTCCAAGTCATCAATCAGACGTAGCGTGTACTTGTAGTTACCCTCATCTTGCAACCGCTCATAGATAGAGTTACCCAGCCAGTCCGGCTGTCCGGTGAGTATCAGGTCGTCATCTTTACACGACTGTATCACCGACGCTCCTATCAGCAGTGCACAGGCAACGAAAGCCACGTTTCGTCCTTGCTCAAAGATAGTGTTACGTTTCATAGGTTTTTTAAAAAAATTATTATTTTAAGTTATTTACTGACTATATATTGTGTTGCCTTTCGGCTTGTATTTTCTCTTTTAGGTTAACAGCCTTCTGGGGCCGTTGGGAATTTTGGTGGTTTGGTTGTTACTTAGTCGTTTGGTCGTTTAGGGGAGTTAGTTGTTTAACTATTTGGAGTTGACCGTTCGGGCGTTTGACCGTTTGGTTTATAAAACGAAGGAGTCGGAGAGGGCCTTTTGCCCCCTCCGATTCCTTATTTAGGTTATCGGAATTTTCGTTATACTTATTTTACGAATCATTCTTACTTTTGAATCTTTCTCACGATGACTGCACCGTTGTCCATGATGGTCTTACGGATCACAAGGCCCTTTCTGGCTGCGCTCACCTGACGGCCATCGAGCGTGAAGTACTGCACCTGTACAGGCTTGCAGATATTGACGACTGGCTCTACGCCCGACATATCGTTATCAGCGAAGAAGTACAACTTGAAGTTGTCCATGATGACCCAGTCAGCACCATTGCTATTCTCGTGCTTGATACCGATGCGAAGCGTGTCACCCTCGAAGCGGAAGTTTATCACGTTCAGATAACGTCCTTTCTCAAACAGTGCCACAGCGGAAACCATATCATTAGGAGCAGACTCACCTTCTTCGGCAATGTAACCCTTTCCATGATTCTTGAGTTCAACAATACCAAGGGTATCCTTTCCTGCAACGGCATAGAGATATGCGGGTGAAGCAGCGTTGACACGCTCGAAAGCATTCACCTGGAGACTGTATTTACCCTTCGGCAGAGTCACCATACCTACACCGGCCAAATCCTGATACATATCGAACTTCTTTTCGTAGAACTCCAGAGCGAGGGCGCCCTTCTGCGTAGCATCATTACCGAAGTTGTAACCAGATGTGCCATGCCAGCCATCGATAGCATTGACCTCAGCACCATCCTTAGTCTTCTGGAAGTTAGGAGTCTGGATGAAGCCAGTCACATCAACACCCTCGGCAGAACCCTGAGCATAGTTCTCAGGCAGATTCATGAGCAGGGTCATCTCCTTAATCTCTGTAGACTTTTCCTTCAGTTCATTTGCGTTATAATCACTTCCTTCTACTCCTATCAGGATATTAGCAGCCAAAGTCGTTGCTTCATTAGCCTTCGGAGACTCAACTCCTTCGCCATTAGCGTAATCATACAAGGTCTGGGCCTCAGCCTGCAATGCCAAGCACTGAGCATTGCCATCCTTCACTTCGTTGATAGCCTTGTCAAGTTTTGCCGTTGCTCTGAACACAACGACTTTTTCGGTACTCTCCAGAACATCCTGTGCATCTTTAACAGCAGTAGCCAAAGCAGCCTTAGCATCCTTTGCAGACATCATGTCTTCCAAGAGAGCAGCCTCTGCAATCTTCTCTTCCAACAAAGGTTTCACCACACTGATTTCATAGCCCAGATAGGTGAGTTTGAAATTATCAAAGATAGGCCAGTACTTTGCCTCAGGCATACCCTTCACACCAATGCGAGTTACATCACCAGACTCTGAAACGATACACTTAAGCTTGTTTATGTAGCCACCGTCAGCAAAAGCAGCCGATGCAGCAATCATATTATTGGGATAACAGTTTCCCGTTGCATCGTCTTTAGTATATGATGCACCCTTCACGCCAGTACCAGCCTCTGTATCTTCCTTATAGAAACTCTCGTCTTTTGGATAAGACACCCAGTTAGCAAAGCCGTAAGCCCTTGAGTCGTTCATGTAAACATAAATAGGCACGTCTGCAGAAACCAAGTCCTCAGCAAATGATGTTGTCTGCTCATCATGGCGAACATAACCGTTAAACTCTACTTCATAAACACCTTGAGGCAGGTCTGCCACTTCCTGATAAACATCGAAGTCAGTGCTATGAAAAGCCTCGTAGCAACCATCTGAGTAATGTACGTTACCACCACCATTATTAACTACCGTCCAACCGTCAGCATTGCCATTGAAGTCGGGGTTCTTCATATATTCGGTTACATCCTGATTAGGCTGCAGACTTTGTTTTGCCTCTTTCTCGACAGCAGCCATCAATTCCTTGATTTTTTCAATCATAACCTGGAGTTGATCGTTAGTCAGGTCAGCACCATCAGTCTTCACTTCTGCCTCATTGATGATGCTTGTCTCGTCCTCTACTGTAAACGAAAGATATTCACTCAATTCTCCTGCCGTCGGTAACTCATTGTTGTTAATAGCCATCTGAGTACCAGCTTCATGCATTTCCTTAAGCTCATTCCAAACCTTGATATTGGCTTCTACAGCCTCCTCGGCAGCAACGATGGCAGCAAGAGCAGCCTTAGCCTCTGCCTTATTGGTAACAGTAGCATTGAATGCAGCTTCATAAACCTTCAGATATTGTTCTGACACATTAACATCTGTATATTCTTTCTTGGCAACGACATTATCTATGTAATACTGATAAGCCTCAGCGGCCTTTCCATAGTAGGTCAGCTTGAAGTTATCAAACGTAGCCCACTCATTTGTTCTGTTCACACCTTTCTTCACACCGAGTTTCACGCTGTCGCCTTCGATAGCGAAGAGAACCTTGTTCTTATAATAGCCTTTCTCGAAATAGAGGCGGGCAGCAGAAGGATCATTGGGTATATAATAGGTTATTCCGTCAATAACACCACTTTCTTCATGGGCAGTAGTACCAAAATCCGTATCACCTGCCATGGGCACATCGTTCAATGCCTCCCAAGGATTAGCCATGGCCACCTGCATGGTGTCGTTATCTGCAATGGTATAGAGGTAAGCGGTATAGTTGGTGTGGTTCTTGTAGTCGTCCGACCAGCCGCGCAGGAAACCAGTATTCTCTAACATATACACGCCAGCCGGCATATTGGAAAGTTGCTGATAGGTGTCGAAGGTCTTGTTGAAGTGCTCGGCCACGTCGGCGTTGGCATGATTGCCGTCACCCGTCATGTTGGGAGCCGTACCCTTCCAACCAGCATAACTGGCATTGTCGAAGTTAGGATTCATGAGCGAGCCTGTCATGTCCGAGGGATTGTCAACAGTAGCATTTCCTACCTGCGCATCGTTGATCTTCTTCTGCACGGCGGCTACTGCGGCCTGAATTTCTTCCACGGTAGCAGCCTCGTTCAAATAGACTTGCTCTTCAGCACTCACGTCAATCTTCTGTTCCTTGGCAGCCTTCAGATAGGTGAGCAACTCAACAGCAGCATTGAACTGATCCTTCATAGATGCCCATGTCTCCTGCCAAGCATTGTAGGTCTCCTCGGTAACGAATACCCAGTCCACGCCTACACCTTCTGTGGCAGGATTGACAAAGTACAGACGGGTATCGTCAGTACCATTCCAACCCAAGAAGGCTCCGCTGGCTGCATCTGCTACGGTAGCCAGGTCGCTGTTGGAAATACGGTATTTGCCATCAACCTCAGTAAACTCCCAATAGCGGTATGTCTCACCGGAATTGTCCACCCAGATAGCACCGGCATCATTTGTAGAGAACACGCACTTCCATTCATTGTTCTGAGTCTCTACACAGTCGGTAAACTCATAGGCTCCATCAGGAGCGAAGTCTGCAGTTTGAATCTTCACTTTATAGCCTTTGGTACCTACACTGGCACGGGTGTTCCAATCGTTGGCACCTACAAAGAACATACGAGCACCTGTGTTAAACAGGTAATACTCTGTGTCGACCTGGAACGCTTCAGCCTTAGCCACGTTGGGACGTTGACGCACGCCATTTACCAACTCGGCATTAGCAGTAGCTCCAGTCATGAGGAGGAAACCTCCCAAAACTAGTAGTTGTTTGATTTTCATAATCTAAAATTTGTAGTTAGTAAAAATATATTTAAAACGTAAATAGGTTACTTTTCTATTGGTCATCGCGCCCATATACCATATTATATAATATAGGAAAGGGTACAATTCAGTCGGACTGATAGATAATCCGCTGCAAATTTAATTAAAATTTTAATAACACGTATCATTTTTTCAAGTTTTTTTTCATCCGACTGACAAAAAGGTGTCTTTTAACACTTTTGCTAAAGAAAATGAACCCCCAAAAAGAAAAAAGCTCTGTTATTAAAAGCACGCTGTTTTGAACAAAAACGTGCGAGAACCATTGCTGGTCTCGCACGATTAATATATCAGAATGATGATTCTTGCTTAGAAGTCCATGTGATCGAGTGCATCACTGAAGTCCTTCGGCTCCTTGTGCTCTACGGGATCGCGGTAGATCTCACCCTGCTCCTGCTCGGGACGGGGACGACGCTCACCACGCTCAGGACGAGGACGACGCTCGCCACGCTCGGGGCGCTCACGACGCTCACCTCTTTCCGGACGCTCACGACGCTCGCCACGCTCGGGGCGCTCACGACGCTCGCCACGCTCGCCACGGGCGGGACGCTCCTGATAACCCTCGGGCTTCTCAATCAGCACACGGTGCGAGAGTTTGTACTTACCCGTCTTGGGATCAATCTCCAGGAGCTTCACCTGGATATGGTCGCCCTCCTTGATGCCAGCCTCCTCAACGGTCTCCAGACGCTTCCAGTCGATCTCAGAGATATGGAGCAAACCGTCCTTGCCGGGCATGATCTCTACAAAGCATCCGTAAGGCATGATTGAGCGAACCACACCGTCGTAGACCTCGCCAACCTCGGGGATAGCCACGATGGCACGGATCTTGGCCAGTGCAGCGTCGATGCTCTCCTTGTCGGGACCTGACACCTGAACCTTGCCCACACCGTCGGTTTCGTCAATGGTGATGGTAGTCTTGGTATCTTCCTGCATCTGCTGGATAATCTTTCCGCCAGGGCCGATGACAGCACCGATGAACTCCTTAGGAATCTCGATCTGAACGATACGGGGAACCTGAGGCTTGAACTCTGCACGAGGCTCAGCGATGGTATCGGTGAGGCACTTCAGGATATGCTCACGACCGGCCTTAGCCTGCATCAGAGCTTTTTCGAGGATGTCGAACGACAGGCCGTCGCACTTGATATCCATCTGGGTAGCGGTCAGACCATCCTTAGTACCAGTGGTCTTGAAGTCCATATCTCCCAAGTGGTCCTCATCACCGAGGATATCGCTCAATACGGCGTACTTGTCTTCTCCGGGGTTCTTGATCAGACCCATGGCGATACCTGAAACGGGCTTCTTCATAGGAACACCAGCATCCATCAGGGCGAGGGTACCGGCACAAACGGTAGCCATTGAAGAAGAGCCATTAGACTCGAGGATCTGAGAAACCAGACGTACGGTGTAAGGGAAGTCTTCGGGAATCTGGCCCTTCAATCCGCGCCATGCCAGGTGACCGTGGCCAATCTCACGACGGCCTACGCCGCGCTGAGCCTTAGCCTCACCAGTACAGAACGGGGGGAAGTTATAGTGGAGGAGGAAGCGCTGATAGCCCTTGTCGAGCACATCGTCAACCATCTTCTCATCGAGTTTGGTACCCAGCGTACAGGTAGAAAGGCTCTGTGTCTCACCACGGGTGAAGATAGCACTTCCGTGAGGCATGGGCAGGGGCGACACCTCGCACCAGATGGGGCGGATATCTGTTGTCTTACGACCATCGAGACGGATGCCCTCGTCAAGGATACAACGGCGCATAGCGTCACGCTCTACATCATGGTAGTAGCGATCCATCATTGCGCTGTACTCGTCGTCGCTGATCTCGACGGCAGAACCGTCGAGCACACTTTCAGCAGCGGCGGCGCGCTCAGCGAAGAACTTCTCCTTGAAGTCCTCGAGCAGCTTCTCGAAAGCATCGGCACGATCCTGCTTGGGCAGGGCCTGCTTAGTGATGTCGTATGCGGGCTGGTACAACTCTTTATTCATGCGTGCGCGAAGCTCCTCGTCGTTCACCTCATGATTGTACTCGCGCTTCACGTCCTTACCGAGCTCCTTGCTCAGCTCCTTCTGGAGTTCGCACATAGGCTTGATAGCATCCATAGCGGCTTTCAGAGCACCGAGCAGATCCTGCTCGCTGACCTCCTTCATCTCACCTTCCACCATCATGATGTTCTCAGCAGAAGCACCTACCATGATATCCATGTCGGCCTGCTTCATCTGCTCGAAAGTAGGATCGATGACATACTCACCGTTGATACGGGCTACACGCACCTCACTGATGGGACACTCGAAGGGAATATCTGAACATGCCAATGCGGCCGATGCGGCAAAGCCTGCCAATGCATCGGGCTGGTCAACGCCGTCGGCACTGAGCAGCATCACATTAACAAACACTTCTGCGTGGTAATTGCCGGGGAACAGCGGACGGAGCACACGGTCCACCAGACGGCTTGTCAGGATTTCGTTGTCAGAGGCCTTGCCTTCACGCTTGGTGAAACCGCCAGGGAAGCGGCCAGCAGCACTGTACTGCTCACGATAGTCAACTTGTAAAGGCATGAAATCGGTTCCGGGAACTGCATCTTTTGCGGCACAAACAGTGGCCAGGAGTACGGTGTTGTTCATCTTCAACATGACAGCACCATCGGTCTGTTTTGCCACTTTCCCGGTTTCAATGGTGATGGTTCTGCCATCAGCCAATTGAAGGGTTTTTGTAATTACGTTCATCTTGTTTAAAACATCTAAAAAAATATTATGATTTCAGGCAGCGGTGTCGACGATGCGAACGATAGGAGACGAAAAAAAATTTTGGCCAAAATTTTATGAATTCTGGCCAGAATTTTAAAAATAACGGCCAAAATTTTGTAACTTTGCCGCCAAAACAAAACAGAAGACATGAAGAAACTAATTTTAATCGCTATGACTTTGCTGGCCATTGCCGCCTGCAACGACCAGAAACCATCGTTCACCGTGGAAGGCACGGTGAAGGGAGCCGACGAAAAAATCCTGTACCTGTATAACAACGCACTGGGCGGTGCCGTGAAGGTCGACTCCGTGAAACTGACCGAGGAAGGCACCTTCACCCTGCACGGCGAGGCACCGCAGTCGCCCGAGCTCTACTTTCTCATCGTGGGCGACCAGATGTTGTATTTCGGTGTCGACTCCACCGAGACGGTGACCATCAATGCCGACTATGCCACCATGACCTCGGCCTACGAGGTAAAGGGATCGAAAAGCAGCGAGAAGATACGGCAGATCACCCTGCGCCAGCACGACCTGCAGCGACGCATCATGGCCGTGGAGCGCGACCTGGGTCTGAGCCGGCAGCAGATTGCCGACTCGCTGCAGCGTATGGTGGACAGCTACAAGACCGACATCGCCATGGAGTTTATCTTCGAGAACCCAGCCAGCATCTATGCCTACTATGCCCTGTTCCAGACCATGGGCGGCTGGAACCTCTACGACCGCTCGAACCCGCAGGACGTGCGCGTCTTTGCTGCCGTGGCCACCAGCTGGGACACCTTCTATCCTGAGAGCGACCGTGCCAAGCACCTGCACAACACCGCCATCAAAGGCATGAGCGACACCCGCCGGGCTGCCGCACAGGAGATGATAGCAGCCGAGACGGCCAGTCAGATAGAGACGGTCACCCTGCTCGACCTGAACCTGCCCGATGCCAGCGGCCGCAACCGCACGCTGACCGAGCTGAAGGGCAAGGTGGTGATGCTCGACTTCCACCTGTTCAACATGAAGGAGTCGGCAGCACGCATCCTCACCCTGCGCGACCTCTATAGCAAATACCACGACCAGGGACTGGAGATCTATCAGGTGGGACTCGACGAGAACGAGCATTTCTGGAAGCAGCAGACCGAGAAGCTGCCCTGGATATGCGTCTACGACCCCTCGGCCCTCTCGGCCCGCAACTATAACGTGCAGAGCATCCCGGAATTCTTCCTCATAGACCGTAGCAACGCCCTCTACAAACGCTCGTCGCAGATGAACGACGTGGAGGCCGAGATTAAAAATCTCTTAAAGTGAAGAGTGAAGAGTGAAGAGTGAAAAATTTGCTACCGTACTACTGATATGCGCATTTTTTTTGTGCAACGCATTTCCTGTGAAAGCAAAAAACGACAAGGATGCGGAAGGAAGAAACTTTTCACTCTTCACTCTTCACTCTTCACTTCATCGGCTGAACGAATGGCGGCTGCCCTACCCCGTATACCGTTTCTGCACAGGCGACGTAGACGGTGACGGACAGGAGGACGCACTGGTGGGTGTCATCAAGAAAACGCGATTCCATCGGGAGATGGGCCGCCGCATCTTCATCTTCAAACTGGTGGACGGGAAGGTGAGACCCCTGTGGCTGGGATCACGACTGGGAGCCACGCTGGTGGACTTCCGTTTCGTGGACGGTTGCGTCAGGGCTCTTGAGACCAACGGAAAGGGGAAATATGGCGTCACAGACTACCGATGGAACGACTTCGGCATGACGTTCGAGCGATTCATCATCAAGAATACTGACCAAGAAACTGCAATAAAATATTTTGACTTATGAAAAGGATTGCTATTATGCTGCTGACCTGCCTCTTGATAGGCTGCGGTCAGAATGCGACCAAGGAGCAGGCTGTGCCTATCTCGAAACTCAACGTAGAGAGTCTGCTCGACAGTCTGGACCTCGACATGGACATCTCGCAACTGCCACTGAGCGACCTGCGTATCCTGGAGAACGTCTTCCTGGCTCAAAAGGGCTACCCCTTCGAGGACTCCTATCTGCGCAGCATCTACAGCAGTACCACCTGGTACGATTCGTTGATGTGGGCGTTTGATTCCATTATAGAAGAAATGCCAGAGGAGGAATATCATTATGACCCTGACAAGAGCTATCGCGAGAACTACTACGACAACATCGACCCCAAAATCCTAAAGTTGACCGACGAGCAACAAGCTTTTGTCGATCGTGTCAAAGAGCGCGAAACCGAACTGATGACAATGAACTTCAAGCCCGAAGGTGGAGGACTGGTGAATATTCAGAATACCATCAACCCCGGACTCATCAAAGAGGCAGATCCCCTATTATGGAACTACTTGGGCAACAACGGTTTTGTCATCGTGCCCGCCAAGCACCAGCAGCTGTTCCATATCTACGAGCAGAACGACTACCATGAATTTCCCGCCTTCGTCACCACCGACCTCTACCTGCAGCTCTACCACCTCTATTTCGACTGTATGCTGCGCGAGGTGGAACAGCAGAAGATGGATTCACTAGTCGAAATGCTCTGTCTGGAAGGTTATCGCGCTATGTACGTGCTGACCCAGACCGACCAGCCGCAAATAGTTGAGAGGGCGCGCTGGCTGTGCGATTATTTTGCGGTGGCCCTCAATCTGGACGGGAAACACCATATGGGCTTCGCCAACAAGTCGGCACTAGTTGAGATAGAGAAGATTATGAACAGCCAAGACGATTTCTCCAACTTCCTAGGCTATACCGATACCAAATTTGCCTACAGTCTATTTAAACCCCGCGGCCACTACACACGTAACGCCCGTCTAGAACACTATTTCCGCACAATGATGTGGCTGCAGACTGTGCCTTTCCGCACAGACAACGAGACTCAACTGGCGAATGCCCTGATACTGGCCGACTGGCTGAACAATAATGCGAAAGCTTTGTCCATCTACAAGAACATCACTGAGCCTATGACATACCTCATGGGACAGCCTGACAATGTGAGCATCACGCAGGTGGCAGATATCATCAAGAACAAGAACCTCAGCATAAAACAACTGTTAGCCGACCAGCAACAGATGCAGGCAATACGCCAACAAGTGGAGCAGATTGCTGAGCAGCAGACACGCATCAAACCGAAGTTCAACTACTCTGGCAAATACAAGATCAACCTGATGCCGCAACGCTATCAGCCCGATGCCGAGGTGCTACAGGAGATGGTGGACTATGATTCTGAGACAACCAAGCGCGATGTACCCAAGGGCCTCGATGTCTTTGCCGCCATGGGATGTACGCCAGCAGAAAAGATACTGCTCGACGAGCTCAACGAGCCTGAACGCTGGAGCAAGTACAAGCCCACACTACAGCACATGAAAGAGCGCATGAACGAGATCGACTGGACGGAGAACAGCGCGGTGCAGTGGCTCTCAGCCTTGAAGACGGTGACGGAGACGCCACAGGATGCACCTTACTTCATGCTGACCGACGAATGGAACCGTAAGTCGCTGAACACCGCACTGGCATCATGGGCAGAACTGAAACATGATGCCATCCTATACGCCAAACAGCCCTTCGGTGCTGAGTGTGGCGGTGGCGGTCCCCCTGATCCCGTCGTAAAAGGATACGTTGAGCCCAACGTCAACTTCTGGAAGAAGGCCATCACGCTGCTGGACCAGACCAAAGACGTATTGAGCCGCTACGGGCTGTTATCGGATAAATCAGAGGCTATCAACACTGACTTGCATGAACAGGCAGAGTTCTTGCTACGACTCAGCGAGAAAGAGTTGAAAGGCGAACTCTTGAATGATATGGAATACGACCAACTGGAGTATATCGGAGCCACCTACGAGAATCTCTCGATAGAATTACTGCGCGACGAGAATCTGCAGTTGTGGAGCTGGGAAGACATCCAAAGTCCGGACAAGAAGGTGGCACTGGTGGCCGATGTCTATACGGCTAATGCCGACAACAACCCCAACAAGAGCATCCTGTATGAGGCTATCGGCAATGCCGACGAGATCTATGTAGTCATGGAAATAGGAGGCTATCTGCACCTAATGCGCGGAGCCGTCTTCTCATACCGTGAGTTCCAGCGGCCGGTCAATGACCAGAGGCTCAACGACGAGGAATGGCAGAAATACCTGGAGCAGCATCCGCGCTCTGGCGTACCTAATTGGATGAAGCCTGTCATAGCACCCGTAGAAAAAGCCCCGGTAGACAATGAGAGCGTATTTTATAGCACTGGTTGCTAGTTTTGCAGCCCCCCTTTCGTCCCCCGAGGGGGACACTATGGCTATAGAAGCCCCCTCGGGGGCAGTAGGGGGGGCTTGCATCCTCTTCACTGGCGACATCCTCTTGGATCGTGGTGTCCGAAAGACCATCGAGCACCACGGCACCGACTACCTCTTTACTCAGGAAATGGATTCGCTGTTGAAGGCTTCAGATGTGGTGGTGGGCAACCTGGAGTGTCCGGCCACCAAAGTCAAGGCTCCCAAACAGAAACGATTCATCTTCCGAGGCGAGCCCATCTGGTTGTCTGCACTTAAGGAGCACGGTTTTACACATCTGAACATGGCCAACAACCACAGCGTGGATCAGGGACGAGACGGACTGACGGACACCCGCGAAAACATCATCCGTGCGGGGATGACACCCGTAGGGGCTGGCAAGGACATGAGCGAGGCGGCAAAAGCCGTGCTGCTGACACAACAGCCGCGAAAGGTATGGCTCATCGCATCGCTACGCATGGCACTGGAGAACTATGCGTACCTGCCCCATAAGGCCAGCGTCAACCAGGAAGCGACAGCCGACATCATCAAGCGCATCAGACAGATTAAGCAGAAAGACCCGCAGGCCGTGGTCATCGTATCGCTGCACTGGGGAGCGGAACATACACTGCAACCCGTAGCCAGTCAGCGGCTGGAGGCTCATCGGCTCGTCAATGCCGGTGCCGATGCCCTGATCTGCCATCACACCCACACCCTGCAAACCATAGAGCACTATCAAGGGCGCGACATCTACTACAGCATCGGCAATTTCATTTTCGACCAGCAAAAGCCCCTAAACAGCAAAGCCTGCATGGTGAAGGTCAGCGTCACCAAAGACAACGTCACTACCACCCCCATCCCCATCGAAATTACAAAATGTAGACCCCGCCTAACGCGGTAGCAAATTCTTCACTCTTCACTCTTCACTCAAAAAATGCATCCCTTAGACAAATTCCAGTATTGCCCCGTATGCGGCAGCAAAGCATTTACAGTTCACGACTTCAAAAGCAAGCAATGCGAGGCTTGCGGGTTTACGTACTATGCCAATCCCTGTTCGGCCACAGCCGCCTTCATCCGTAATAAGCGCGGCGAACTGTTAGTGGTGCGACGCGGAAAAGAGCCTGCCAAGGACACGCTGGACCTGCCTGGCGGCTTCGTGGATATGCAGGAGACCGTGGAGGAAGGGATGCGACGCGAAATACAGGAAGAGACAGGACTCACGGTGAGTGAGGTGAGCTATCTCTTTTCCATCCCCAACCAGTATCTCTACTCCGATATGCTCATCCATACCATCGATATGTTCTATGAAGTAAGGGTGGACAATGATGTCAAACCCGTGGCCGACGATGATGCCGCTGCATTAGGATGGATGCTTTTAGAGAAGGTAAATCCAAAGGATTTCGGACTGAAAAGTATCAGTCAGGGCGTAGAGCGATACCTCACCGAATCGTTAAGAAAATAAAAAATCTTCTATATATATAAGGTGAAAGCAAACTTTTTGCTTACTTTTGCAGCCCCAAAGCTAATAATTAAGCATTAAGCATTAAGAATTAAGCATTATATATCATGCAGAAAAATCTAGTGATTGTAGAGTCACCAGCCAAGGCAAAGACCATAGAGAAATTCCTGGGCAGCGACTACAAAGTGATGTCGAGTTACGGACATATCCGTGACCTGAAGAAGAAAGAGCTGAGCATCAACGACACGACGCTGGAACCCGAATACGAGATTCCAGACGAGAAGAAAAAACTGGTCAGCGACCTGAAAGCACAAGCCAAGAAGTCAGACCAGGTGTGGCTCGCATCCGATGAAGACCGTGAAGGAGAAGCCATCTCATGGCATCTGTGCGAGGTGCTGGGACTGGACGAAGAGAAGACCAAGCGCATCGTGTTCCACGAGATTACCAAACCTGCCATCCTGGAGGCCATCAAGAATCCACGTACCGTGAATATGAACCTGGTGAACGCACAGCAGGCACGCCGTGTGCTCGACAGAATAGTAGGCTTCAAACTGTCGCCCGTGCTGTGGCGCAAGGTGAAGCCACAGCTCTCGGCAGGTCGTGTGCAGAGCGTCGCCGTACGTCTGATAGTTGAGCGCGAACGCGAGCTGCAGGCATTCACCAGCGAGACCTACTATGTGGTGAACGGCATCTTCGCCATCACCAATCCCGACGGCTCGCAGAGCGAAGTGAAAGCTACGCTGAACCAGCGCTTCAAGACCGAACAGGAGGTGGAACAGTTCATGGAGAAGTGCAAAGAGGCATCCTTCGTCGTGGAATCCGTACAGAAGAAGCCGATGAAACGCACACCGGCACCACCATTCACCACGTCTACCCTGCAGCAGGAAGCCGCCCGCAAGCTGGGCTTCACCGTGAGTCAGACAATGATGGTGGCGCAGCATCTGTATGAGAACGGACGCATCACGTATATGCGTACCGACTCAGTGAACCTGAGCAGTCTCTGCATCAACGCCACCAAGGAAGAGATAACCCGTCAGTATGGCGAGGAATACAGCAAGGTGCGACAATATCACACCAGCTCAAAGGGTGCACAGGAGGCTCACGAGGCCATACGACCCACCTATATGGACCAACCCACGATAGAAGGAACAGTACAGGAGAAACGACTCTACGAACTGATATGGAAGCGTACGGTGGCCAGTCAGATGGCTGATGCCGACATAGAAAAGACCACGGCAACAATAACTGCGCCCCTTTCAAACCCAGAGGGGGCAGTAGGGGGAGCTTCCTTCATCGCACAGGGCGAAGTGGTGAAGTTCGACGGATTCCTGAAGGTCTATCGCGAATCGGTAGACGACGATGACGACAACAAGGAAGAGTCGGCTCACGTGCTCCCGCCATTGAAGAATGGAGACGAGCTGACACGCCGCGAGATTTCGGCTACAGAGCGTACCACACAGGGACCGCAGCGATATACCGAAGCATCATTGGTACACAAACTCGAAGAACTGGGCATAGGACGTCCTTCCACATACGCCCCCACCATCAGTACCATCCAACAGCGAGAGTATGTGGTGAAAGGCGACAAGAAAGGCGAAGAGCACCAGTATGCCGTGATCACACTGAAAGGCAAACAGATCAGCATGAAGACACGCGTGGAACTGACAGGGTCTGACAAGGGCAAGCTGATGCCTACGGATATCGGCATGGTGGTCAATGACTTCCTCATGGAGCACTTCCCTGGCATCATGGACTATAACTTCACCGCCAAGGTGGAACAGGACTTCGATAAGATTGCTGAGGGTAAAGTGCAGTGGGACAAGATGATGAAGAAATTCTACAAAGACTTTGAGCCCAACGTAGAAGAAACGATGAACGCACGTGCCGAGCATAAGGCCGGAGAAAGGCAGCTGGGTATCGACCCGAAGAGCAAGAAGCCCGTATTCGTCAAGATAGGACGCTTCGGACCCGTGATACAGATTGGCAGTGCCGAGGATAAGGAAAAACCACAGTTTGCACACCTGCCCAAGGAACTGGGCATGGAGAGCATCACCCTGGAACAGGCTCTGGAACTCTTCAAACTGCCGCGTATGCTGGGAGAATACGAAGGGGAGCCCATCACCGTGGGTACCGGCCGCTTCGGAGCATACGTACTGCACAAGAAGCTCTACACATCGCTGCCAAAAGATGTAGATCCGCTGACCATTGGTATCGCTGATGCCGTAAAACTGATTGAGGAGAAACGCAAACAGAACGAGCAGAAACATCTGAAGTCGTTTATCGAAGACGACAAACTGCAAGTCCTCAACGGACGCTACGGCCCCTATCTGAACTACGACGGACAGAACTACCGAATGCCCAAGAGTATGCACGAGCGTGCCAAGAACCTGACCTACGAGGAATGCATGGCGATTATCAACAAAAATGAGAAATAGCTCTCATTTCAAAATTATGATGAAAAGAATAATTTTGATAGGCTATATGGGGGCGGGAAAGACCACCGTGGGAAAAGCCCTCTCCAAGGAAATGGGCATACCGTTCTATGACCTCGACTGGTATATAGAGAGCCGCAGACATAAGACCGTGTCGGAAATCTTTGCCGAACAAGGTGAGGAGGCCTTCCGGAAGATAGAGCATAATATGCTGCACGAGGTGGCAGAATTCGAGAACGTCATCATCAGCTGCGGAGGCGGTACGCCCTGTTTCTACGACAACATCGACTACATGAACCAGCAAGGACAGGTAGTCTATCTGAAAGCCACACCAGAGGTGCTCTATCAGCACCTGATGATGGGAAAAGGAGAACGCCCCCTGCTGAAAGGGAAGAGCAAGGAGGAACTCATGATCTTTATCCACGAACAGCTGGAGAAGCGTGAACCCTTCTACGAGAAAGCCCAGTACACCCTCGACATCAGTTTGATGGACAACAACGACAAGATAAAAACCACAATAGACAAACTCCGCGAGGTATTAGATGCCTAACAGCGGTAGTAAATTCTTCACTTTTCACTTTTCACTTTTATGAAGAAATGGACCTTAGATGATGCCCGGGAACTTTACAACATCAACGGTTGGGGCACAAGCTACTTCGGTATCAACGACAAAGGTGATGTTTACGTCACACCCAGTAAGGACGAGGCTCAGATAGACCTCCGCGAGGTTATGGACGAGCTGGCACTGCGAGATGTGACGGCTCCCGTACTGCTGCGCTTCCCCGATATTCTGGACAATCGCATCGAAAAGACGTGGAGCTGCTTTAAGAAGGCCGCCAAGGAGTACGACTACAAAGGCGAGAACTACGTGGTCTACCCCATCAAGGTGAACCAGATGCAGCCCGTGGTTGAGGAAATCATCAGCCACGGTCGTAAGTTCAACCTCGGCGTAGAGGCTGGATCAAAGCCTGAGCTGCACGCTGTCATCGCCGTACAGTGCCAGAGCGACTCTATCATCGTATGCAACGGCTACAAGGACGAGAGCTATGTAGAACTGGCCCTGCTGGCACAGAAGATGGGCAAGCATATCTTCATCGTCGTGGAGAAGCTGAACGAGCTTGACATCATTGCACGCGTAGCCAAGCAACTGAACGTACGCCCAAACATCGGCATCCGCATCAAACTGGCCTCTTCAGGAAGTGGCAAATGGGAAGAGAGCGGTGGCGATGCCAGCAAGTTCGGACTGACCAGTGCAGAACTGCTGGAAGCCCTGGAACAGCTGGACAAGAAGGGAATGCGCGACTGTCTGCGCCTCATCCATTTCCATATCGGTTCTCAGATAACTAAGATTCGTCGCATCCAGACAGCACTACGCGAGGCCTCACAGTTCTATATCCAACTACATAAGATGGGATATAACGTGGACTTCGTTGACTGTGGTGGCGGTCTCGGCGTTGACTATGACGGAACCCGTTCACCTTCAAGTGAGAGTTCTGTGAACTACTCTATCCAGGAGTATGTGAACGACTGTATCTACACCTTCGTCGATGCTGCCAACAAGAACGGCATCCCCCACCCCAACATCATTACAGAGAGCGGACGCTCGCTGGCTGCCCATCACTCGGTGCTGGTTATCGATGTGCTGGAGACTGCCTCGCTGCCTGAGATGCCAGAGGAGTTCGAACCCGATGAGAACTCACACCAGTTGGTAAAGGATCTCTATGAGATATGGGACAATCTGTCGCCACGCAACGTGCTGGAAGACTGGCACGATGCCGAACAGATTCGCGAGGAGGTGCTCGACCTCTTTGCTCATGGCATCGTTGACCTGAAGACACGTGCTGAGATTGAAGCCATGTACTGGAGCGTATGCCATGAGATTAATGCCCTGGCGAAGAACCTGAAGCACATCCCAGAGGAACTCATGAATATCGACAAGTTGCTGGCCGACAAGTACTTCTGTAACTTCTCGCTGTTCCAGAGCCTGCCCGACTCATGGGCCATCGACCAAATGTTCCCCATTATGCCTATCCAGCGACTGGACGAGCGTCCTACACGCAACGCCACACTACAGGATATCACCTGCGACTCTGACGGCAAGATAGCCAGTTTCGTGACCAACCGCCACAACTCACACTCACTGCCCGTACACACGCTGAAGAAGAACGAGACCTACTATCTGGGCGTGTTCCTTGTAGGTGCCTATCAGGAGATCTTGGGCGATATGCACAACCTCTTCGGCGACACTACAGCCGTTCACGTATCAGTGAAGGACGGTCAATATCATATTGACCAGATCTTCGACGGTGAGACGGTGGCCGAGGTGCTGGAATATGTGCAGTATAACCCCAAGAAACTGGTTCGCCAGTTGGAAATATGGGTATCGAAGAGCGTGAAGGAAGGCAAGATAACCCTGGAAGAAGGAAAGGAGTTCCTGAGCAACTACCGCAGCGGACTCTACGGATATACTTATTTGGAGTAAGAAGCCCACCCCAACCCCTCCCCAAGGGAGGGGCTAATATAGACTATATCATCACAAAACAACACAAAGGGAGGGGCTAAAAATGCGAAAGAAGTACCAGACTGCAAGTTGTAATTATACCATGCTTGAAGAATTTGCAAAGGCCAATAGGAATAATCCTACGGAAGCAGAAAGAGTTTTGTGGGGTTATCTAAAAGGAGGTATAATGGGCGTACATTTTCGCCAGCAACATATACTACTTGATTATATACCAGACTTTGTATGTCTTTCTAAAAGAATTATCATTGAGATTGATGGTGGATATCATTTTGAAGGTGAACAGTCAGAGAGAGACATGGAAAGAACTGAAGAACTAAAAAAACAAGGATTCTCCATTCTCCGATTCACCAACGAAGAAGTACTTGGCAATATTGACCACGTTATAGAAACCATCTCCACTAAACTTGAAAACATTTCCGACTCTGAAAAATCAAATTATATGTCTAAAACAAATAACATGTCTAATCACCTCCCCTCCCTTGGGGAGGGGTCGGGGGTGGGCCTAACAATCATTAAAGTAGGCGGTGCCGTTGTCGAGGACGAGGCACAGCTAACGCAACTTCTACGTGATTTCACCGCTATTCAGGGAGCCAAAATCCTGGTTCATGGCGGAGGCCGCCGCGCCACAAAGATAGCCGAACGACTGGGTATCGAGACGAAGATGATTGACGGTCGACGCATCACCGATGCGGAGATGCTGGAAGTGGTGACAATGGTCTATGGTGGACTAGTAAACAAGAACGTGGTGGCACGCCTTCAGGCACTGGGCTGCGATGCCATTGGTCTTACCGGTGCCGATGCCAACATCCTACTTTCCACAAAAAGGCCTCCCATCCCTTCGGGAGGGGCCGGGGGTGGGCTTATTGACTTTGGCTTCGTAGGCGATGTAAAGCTGGCAAATGGCACAAAAATTACACATTTCATCGAAGCAGGCCTCACACCTGTCATTGCCCCCTTGACCCACGACGGGAAGGGCAATATGCTCAACACCAATGCCGACACAATGGCTTCGGAGACAGCTAAGGCCATGGCAGCTGCTGGTTATGACGTCACCCTGATTTATGCCTTTGAGAAACCTGGCGTACTGCGTGATGCCGAAGATGACAACTCCGTGATTGAAAAGATTAATCATGCCGACTTTGAAGCATACAAGGCCGATGGTACTATCAGCGGTGGTATGTTGCCAAAGATAGAAAACGCACTCGCCGCCGTTGATGCCGGCGTAAAACGCGTCATCATCACAAAAGCTACCGCCATCGACGGACAGCATGGTACCGTCATCATGCAATAAGAATGAATATGAAGAAATATTTACTTTTGACCGTAGCCACTTTCATCATGAGTCAAACGATCAGTGCGAAAGACGTGCTAATCAACACCCCAAAGACCACACTGATGCTGGCTGTAAATGAAGGGGAGACACCACGTATTCAATATTATGGTTCACGCCTCAAAGCCAATCAGGCTCATGAGGTATATGATGCCACGGGCCTTAACTATGATGCCTATCCCGCTTTCGGACGTGACAGTTTCGATGAGACAGCTCTGAGCGTGACTCATGCTGACGGAAATATGTCAACAGAACTGATGGTAACGGGATGTAAGACTGAAGGTGACCAGACCATTATCACCTTGAAAGATAAGAAATACGATTTCTTCGTGGACCTTTATTATAAGGCAAACAATAAAAGCGATGTCATTGAAACGTGGACGGTGATTCGCAACGAAGAGAAAAAGGCCATCAAGCTGGAGCAATATGCCAGCGGTGTGATGACGCTTCGTCAGGAGGGTGCCTGGCTCACTCACTTCCACGGTTCATGGGGTCAAGAAGCTGGTATGACGGAAGAGCCTCTGACAGCTGGTCTTAAGGTGATTGTCAACCACGACGGCGTGCGTACAGCGATGGATGACCGTGCCGAAGTGATGATATCACTTGACGGCAAGCCTCAGGAAAACAGCGGACGCATCATCGGTGCTGCTCTCTGCTGGACAGGCAATTACAAGCTGCGCATCGAGACACGTGGAAAGTATCGCCATACGCTTCTGGCTGGCATCGATGATTTGCATACAGCCTATACCCTGAAGAAGGGCGAGCAATTCGAAACACCCAAGCTGGCGTTTACTTACAGCGAAGAGGGCAAGGGAGGCGTGAGCCGTGCTTTCCATCGTTGGGGACGCAACGTACAACTGCACAACGGAAAAGCCCTGCGCGAGATTCTGCTAAACTCATGGGAAGGTGTTTATATGAATGTCAACCAAGAAGTATGCGAGCAGATGATGGACGGTCTGAAGGAACTGGGAGGCGAGCTCTTCGTGGTTGATGACGGCTGGTTTGGACGCAAGTATCGTCGCACCTACGATGACAAAGCATTGGGCGACTGGATGACTGATACCGTGAAGTTGCCCAAGGGTGTGCCTGCCCTCGTGAAGGCTGCTGAAGATCGCGGTCTGAAGTTCGGCATCTGGATAGAACCAGAGATGACCAACAGTGCCAGCGAACTCTTTGAGGCCCATCCCGATTGGGTGGTGGCTCATCCCACTCGCGAACTCTCAAAAGGTCGTGGTGGCACGCAACTGGTGCTCGACCTCTCGAACCCCAAGGTGCAAGACTTCGTAGTAAGCATCGTTGATAATCTGATGAAAGAGAATCCTACGCTTCACTATATCAAATGGGACTGTAACATGTCGATGCAGAACTATGGCAGCAGCTATCTTACAGCCGACAAGCAGAGTCATCTCTTTGTGGACTATCACTTAGGACTGAAAAACGCCCTGGAGCGCATCCGCAAGGTCTATCCCGACCTCGTCATCCAGCTTTGCTCAAGTGGTGGTGGACGTGTGAACTGGGGTGCTCTGCCTTATTTCGATGAGTTTTGGGTGAGCGATGATACGGATGCCCAGCAGCGCCTCTTTATCCAATGGGGTACCAGCCATTTCTTCCCCACCCTCGCAATGGCTCAGCATGTAAGTGCATCGCCCAACCACCAGACGGGTCGTGTCATTCCCCTGAAATTCCGCTTCGACGTAGCTATGACAGGTCGTCTGGGTATGGAGATGAAGCCAAGCGACCTGAACGACCAAGAGCGTGACTATGCCAAGAAGGCCGTCGCTTTCTATAAGGAGATTCGTCCCATTGTGCAGTTGGGCGACCAGTACCGTCTGCTCTCGCCTTACGACAACAAGGGCTTCTGCAGCGAGATGTTTGTTACCGAAGACAAAAGTGAGGCCGTGTTCTTCTGCTATAAGTTTGAGAACTATATCGGACTGGAGACTCCTCGTTGGCACATGGCTGGCTTAGACCCTAACGCTACCTATCGTCTGAATGAATTTGAAAGTAGTGAGCGCAGCCACAATTTCGAGGGCAAAACCTTCTCAGGTAAATTCCTGATGGAAACAGGCATTGATGCCACTTTAAGTCGCCAGTTTGCCAGTAGAGTTATCCGACTGAGAAAGATTTAATCCTAACTTAGGGATACAAAGAAAAAGAAGTGATTCACGCGAATCACTTCTTTTTCTTTGGTTTTCGACGGGCCCAGCCCTCTTCGGAGAAGTCGGGTTCCTCGCCCTTGAAATCTACACGAGGGGCATTCATCAAGGAGCGCCAGTCATCTTTTTTCATCTTCTTCTTTGCAGGCACCCACTCTTGATTATCATTAGAACCGCGCTTTTGGGCAGGACGTTCACCTTTAGTAGAACGCACATCCTTATCGTCTTCAGAATTGCAGCGCACGGTGCGACCTTTATAGCGGATGCCTGTCAACTGGCTCATCACCTTGCGAGCATCCTTTTCAGGCACCTCAAAATAAGAGATGGTGTCAAGCAAGTCAATGTGACCTACCTCCTGACGACCGCCTACATAGCGATTCAGGGTTTGCATCAGTACACCAGGGAAGAAGCCATCCTTTTTACCCAGATTGATAAAGAGACGCTTAAAGCCCTTCTGAGCCTTGTTCATGCGCTTCTCACGGTCTGATTGGGGTTTCCTACTCCCCCTCTCTTCGGAGGGGGATAGGGGGAGGCTTATTTCAGGCGCATCAGCATAGTAAGCCAGAAACTTGCCAAATTCCAGCGACACGATCTTCTTGATAATCTCCTCCTTGTCGATGAATTCGAAGTAACGACTGATATCCTGCATGAAAGGCGCGATTTCATCGTCGTTCACGTCGGTCTTCACGATTTGATCCATCACCTTATAGAGCTGCTTCTTACAAATCTCTTCTGCCGATGGAATAGGTGTTTCTACGAAAGCTTTTCCTATTTCCTTCTCGATATTACGGATCTTATGCTTCTCCTTCGAGTGTACGATAGAGATGCTGGTACCCTTCTTACCGGCACGACCCGTACGACCAGAACGGTGGGTATAGTTCTCAATGTCATCGGGCAATCCGAAGTTGATGACATGCGTCAGATCGTCCACATCCAAACCACGGGCAGCCACATCAGTAGCCACCAGTAACTGTGTCAGATGCTGACGGAACTTCTGCATCGTTAGGTCGCGTTGCTGCTGCGAGAGGTCGCCATGCAGCGATTCTGCGTTGTAGCCATCACGAATCAGTTTATCGGCAATCTCCTGCGTCTCCAACTTCGTGCGACAGAAGATAATAGCGAAAATCTTGGGATAATAGTCAACGATACGCTTCAATGCCAGATATTTATCCTTGGCCTGCACCATATAATAGATATGGTTTACGTTCTCGGCACCCTCGTTGCGCGAGCCAACAACCACCTCTTCATAGTCAGTCAGGAATTTCTTTGCCACACGCTCCACCTCACGACTCATCGTGGCAGAGAACATCAGCGTGGCATGATCTGCTGGCAACGACTCAAAAATCTCGTTGATAGCATCAGAGAAGCCCATGTTCAGCATCTCGTCAGCTTCATCGAGCACGATGTTGCTCACGTTGTCCAATATCGCATAACCACGATTCTTTAAGTCAATCAAGCGACCTGGCGTAGCCACGATGACCTGAGCCCCCTTCTTCAAGGCACGAATCTGCTGTTCAATGGCTGCACCGCCATAGACGGCCTCCACATGGACACCCTCCATATATTTTGAGAAATCACGCAAGTCATCGGCAATCTGCAGACACAACTCACGCGTAGGACTCAACACTAACGCCTGTGTATCACGATTACTCAGGTCAAGACGCATCAGCAAGGGAATGCCAAACGAGGCCGTTTTTCCCGTACCCGTCTGTGCCAATGCAATCATATCTTTTTCACTAGTCAGTAGTCTGGGGATTACTTCTTCCTGTACAGGCATAGGCTGTACAAACCCCATCTCTTCAATGGCTCGACGTATCTCTACGCTCACACCTAATTCTTCAAATGTCTTCATTTTCAATAATTTGTGTGCAAAGTTACAAAAAAAATCGTAACTTTGCACCATGAAACTATGTATTTTCTGTTCGGCCAATAAAAATATTGACCCGGATTTTTTCGAGATGACCCGCGAGTTGGGCAAGTGGGCTGCTGAAAACGGCCATTCCATTGTGTTCGGAGGCCACGATGCGGGCTTGATGCACGCTGTGAGCAAAGCAGCGAAGGAAGCCGGTGGAGAGGTAATCGGTGTGGTGCCACACAAGATCATGGAGATGGGACGCCTGAGTCCCTATCTCGATGTACACATTCCCACGGAAAACCTGACCGACCGCAAGGATCTGATGATGCTGCAGAGCGATGCGTTCATCGTTTTGCCTGGTGGCATTGGCACCCTCGATGAACTCTTCACCACCGCTGCTGCCGCCACGCTGCAATATCATCAGAAGCCTATCATACTTTGGAATATGAAAGGCTTCTGGAACTCGCTCATCGCCTGTATGGACGACTTGCAACAAAAAGGGGTGATTCGTGGCGATTGGCGCAATGGTATCAAAGTAGCCAACAGCCTCGAAGAAGTAATATCACTATTCACTTAAAGCATTAGCCATGGCACGTCCCAAAGCTTCACACTGAGCAAAGGTCTCGGGCGTGAGGCTTTGTTTGATTTCCACGGGTTCGCCTACGGCCTCGTACTTCAGTTTCTCTTCATTCCAGCGGGCAATCTCGGCCACAGCCTTCGAAGCCCAGCCATAGCTACCGAACCAGCCGAAGAAGCGTCCTTTGATGTCTTTGTTCGACAGTTCCGAGAGTAGCACATCCATCTCATGATAGAGTCCGGTGTTATAGGTAGGCGCACCAACGATGAGTCCCTTATAGCGGAACACATCGCGGATGATATAGGAATGATGCGTCTTCGATACGTTGTGCATCACGATATTCTTCACGCCGGCCTCACTGGCAGCACGAGCGATGACCTCGGCAGCACGCTCGGTGTTACCATACATCGTGCCATAGCAGATAACCAGTCCGGGCTCGGCCTCGTACTTACTAAGACGGTCGTACATGGCCATCACCTTATCAATATACTGATGCCACACCGGACCGTGGGTAGAGCATATATAGTCCAGCTTCACGCCAGCCAGCTTCTTCAGAGCCATCTGCACGGGCGTGCCGTACTTTCCCACGATATTCGAATAGTAACGCTCCATCTCAGCCCAGAACTCGTCGCAGTTCATCTTCTCGTCGACGATGGCACCGTTCAGCGCACCAAAACATCCAAAGGCATCACCGCTGAAGAGGATAGAAGCCTCCCCTACAGCCCCCGAGGGGGCTTCTTTAGTATCAAGTGAAGGGTCTATCGTTGCCCCCTCGGGGGCAGAAAGGGGGGCTGCTATAGTCACCATCGTCTCCGGCCAGTGCACCATAGGCGTCAATACGAAGTTCAGTGAGCGAGCACCTAACTCGATAGAATCGCCGTTTTTCACTTCCAGAAGACCGTCTTCCAACTGATAGAAGCCCTTCATCATGTCAAATGTCTTCTTATTGCCGATGATTTGCACCTCGGGATAGTACTTTTTGATCAGAGCCAGCGAACCGCTGTGGTCGGGTTCCATGTGGTTTACCACCACATAGTCGATAGGCCGGTCGCCCAGCACCTCACGGATGTTTTCCAGGAAGGGCATAAAGAAGTCCACCTCGACAGTGTCCACCAATGCCACCTTCTCATCGACCACGAGATAGGCATTATAACTCACGCCATTGGGCAAGGGCCACAGGCCCTCGAACAGTGTCTTGTTGCGGTCGTTCACACCGACATAATAGATGTTTTCTGTAATCTGTTTCATAATATCTTAATGTTTTAAGTTTTTCGCAAATTCCTCGTCTACGTAGTTATTCAGGCTCTTGCACACATTGGCCGAGAACTGCAGGGCACAGCCAATCACCTTGTCCCACTGACTCTCGGTGAGACCTTTCTCCGTCTGTTCACGGGTGATGCCGTATTTCATCATACCGTAAATAAAGCCGGCATTGAAATTATCACCGGCACCGATGGTACTCACCACCTCATCGCTTTTCAGAATGGGATACTGTTTCTTCAGACCGCCATCGGCCCGCAGTTCCACTGGTTCAGCACCGTTCGTACAGATAAACTTCTTAGTGTAGAATGATATCTGGGAGCGGTAGATGGCATCGGCATCCGTCTTGCGGAACATCACACTGAAGTCCTCGGCAGACCCACGCACGATATCTGCCAACTCCAGATTCTCCAGGATATTTGACGTAAGTTTCACTACCTCATCCTTGTGGGAGGCACGGAAATTAACGTCATAATAGAGAATAGCACCATGCGACTTGGCATACTCCAGGAATCCCAGCACCTGCGGACGGATGACGGGGTTCACGGCGTAATACGACCCATACACCACGATGTCATCCTCATTGACCTCAGGGAAATCAAAGTCCAGACGGTCTTTGGGATGGTCTTTATAAAAGATATACTCGGCATCGTTTCGCTCATTGAGGAATGCCAACGACAGGGGGGATTTGGAATCCGGATAGACTGACACCGACTTGTTGTCAACACCGTTCTCGTCCAAGAAACGGAGGATATGCTGCCCCACCCGGTCATTGCCCGTTTCGCTGATAAACGATGCCCTGACACCGCATCGTCCCAGCGATATCAGACAGTTGAACGTACTCCCACCCGGCACTGCCGCTATAGGCTGGTCGTCCTTGAATATGATGTCAAAGACCGTCTCACCTATTCCTATTACTTTTCGCATTGTTAGTCCTTAATTGTTTTAAACGGCGCAAAGATAAGAAAAACTTTCAACTTTCAACTCTCAACTCTAAACTTTTTTTGTACCTTTGCACCGAAAATGACTAAATACAATACTTTTACACTGGAAAACGGGATGCGCATCATCCACCTGCCTTCAGATTCGCAGGTTGTGTACTGCGGCATCGCCGTCAAAGCCGGCACACGCCATGAGCAACCAGGCGAGGAGGGACTGGCCCATTTCTGCGAGCATCTGTCGTTCAAGGGTACCGAGCGTCGCAGTGCCGTTCAGATTATCAATGCCATTGAGGGACTTGGCGGTGAGCTGAATGCCTTCACGAACAAAGAGGACACCGTCTTCTATTGTGCCATCCAGTCCAAGCATATACAGAAAGCTGTCGATGTGCTCTGCGACATCGTGTTTCATAGTGCCTATCCTCAACATGAGGTGGAGAAAGAGCGTGAGGTGGTATGCGACGAGATTGAGAGCTATGAAGACTCCCCCGCAGAACTCATCTTCGACGAGATAGAAAACATCCTCTTTGAAGGACATCCCTTAGGCCACAATATTCTGGGAACCAGCGAGCAGGTACGCCAGTACACCAGCGAGGATGCCCGCCGCTTCACTTCCCGCTATTACCGCCCCGACAACAGCATCTTCTTTGTCAGCGGCAACGTGGATTTCAAGCGCCTCACGGCATCCCTCAACAACTCTCTGAAGTCATACGAGCCCCAAGGGACTCTTGAGGCTAAAAACTCCCCCCTCCCTTGGGGAGGGGTTGGGTGTGGGCTTTTTACCCGCCAACGCGGCACCCATCAGGCTCATGTCATCATGGGAACGCAGGCCTATGCTGCTGATGACCAGCGCAGATGGGCTCTATACCTATTAAACAATATCATAGGCGGTCCCGGACTCAACTCCCGCCTGAACCTATCGCTACGTGAGCGCAACGGACTGGTCTATACCGTGGAGAGCAGTATGGTATGCTATGGCGACACAGGCTGCTGGTGTACCTATTTCGGATGTGACCCGCACGATGTGAAACGCTGCTGTCAGTTGGTGCGTCGCGAGCTCGACAAACTGATGGAACGACCGCTGTCAGCTACCCAGCTGCGCAATGCCAAACAGCAGCTTCTGGGTCAACTGGCCATTGCCAGTGACAGCCGTGAGCAGTTTTCCCTCGACTTTGCCAAGAACTTCCTGCATCAGGGAAAGGAGCGCGACCTGAGCGACATCATGCGCCATATAGACAATCTGACCGCAGAAGACCTGAAAAAAACAGCTCAGGAGCTGTTCGCCCCTGAGCGTATCACTACCTTGATCTATAAATAGCTTTTGGTGTCATTATCCATCCACGCAGGTTATGCGCTTTGACTTCACATATCCTCTATCTGAGCTTTATCTATATTCAGTTTCGAGGCAATGTCCTCTATGGACAATCCTGATTCAAGCAATAGTCTGACTGACATCCTCAGCTGTTCATCCTTCTGGCTCAGCTCTTCATCCTTCTGGCTCAGCTGTTCATCCTTCTGGCTCAGCTCTTCATCCTTCTGGCTCAGCTCTTTGGCCTTGGCTGCTATCTCTACGTTCTGTTCCGCTATTCTCCGGTCGCGCTGCAAGATCTCCGTGTCGCGTTTCTCAATGATCGAGAAGTACTCGTCCTCGACATTCATGTCCATGCGCATCTCGGCATTGGTTGCAGCCATCAGCAGGCGCCGGATGATATGCTGCATCTCTATATCATCCTCAGGATACTGGCTGTCATCAATGTTCAGCATCTGCTGGTTCTGCTCGTCTTTCTGTGTCTGGTCAAAGATGCTCAGCACCTCGTCAAGCCGGTTGTTGATCTTTCCGTGCAGGCGGGGTATCTGCACGATGATGCTGTCGTGCGTCAGGCTATCGACAAAGGGATTGGGCAATCCCTTTGTAACCACCTTACCACTATAGTCGTACGTTTGGTGCTTCACATAAAGCACAGGCTCCTCGATGTCGCCCACCTTATGTCCCAAGAGATAGACAGCCACCATAGGCAGTGCATGCTGGTCATCACTGTCACTGACTATATTGTGAGGATTCTCGTACTGAACACCCAGATACTGTCTGAAGCGCAGTGTCTCGGTGGGCAGCCACGTCTTTTGCAACTCGATCAATATCAGATGTTCAGAACCATCATCCTTCCGGATGGTAGCACCAAAGTCAATACGGAACACCGACAACGCATCACGCTTGTTGTTGCTGTACTCATGCGGACGGATCTCCACCTTGATGATATTCTCTTGCAGCAGTGCCGAGAGAATGGTGCGCGCTATGCGTTCATCCTCCATCAGGTACTTGAACACAATATCGTAAATCGGGTTAGCAATCGTTATCATAAGCCTGCCATGATTAGTTTCTGCAAAGATACGAACTCTTTATCAATCCACCAAACGAATTTACATTATTTCACCACCACCTTACGGCCACCACGCAGGTAAATGCCCTTTTGGGGCGACTTCACCTCGCGACCGCTGAGTGTATAGATCTTATCACTCTTGGAATATACATCATTCTCTATAGTACGTATAGCCGTTGTCGTACGCTGCCAAGTGTCATCACTGACAGCCTGCAAATTGCTTATTTTACCAGCATTAATGGTCAGCGTATAACTATTGATGTCGTCAGAACGACGTCTGACCAGCTGCCAGTCGGATGTCTTCTCATCCTTCACACCTATATAGAGACGATAGTTTCCATTGGCAATATCACTGGGTACCTTGAGCATACCACCAATAGTACCTTCGATATAGTCGAGCACATTCTTACGGTTGGGTACTTTTGTCACTGCCGTAGACTGAAGCACATAGGTCTGCTCACCCTCCAAGATGACACCCAGTTCTCCACTCCAAACATATCCAAACATATTCCATAGCGGAGCACCCAATCCCACATTGAGGAAAGTAGCCACAACTGATGCTGACATAGGATGGTCACTGACTACATGAGTGGTATATTCCACAGGCTCTGAAGGTGTGGTGATTCCCAAAAGCATCTCCTGACCTTGACTGAAGGTGCCGTTATGAGAATCCAGCAACGAGATACGATAATAGCCGTTACCACCGTTATGTCCCCATCCCCAGTTCACATGTACCAGTCCGGCTGAGTTGTAACCGTCGATGACAAAAGCATGACCGCCACCACCATTAGCATCAACACCGGCATAGAAGATAGGTCGACCCTTGCTGAGTTCACTGTATACCATATACATCCATTCTTTCTGTGAATAGTAATCGCGGATAAAGTAGCCTATGTTCTCATTGTAGCGGAAGAAATCTATCAGGCCATTACGAGCCTCTGCCGTATATGCACCGCTACCACTGGGTGTATAGTTCATTTCTACTGCGACACCGCAATGCAACATCAGCGTAGCTACCGCTTTTGCCTGTTCGTCAGTATATGCCATTATCTCATAGTTATCCAACATCTTGTCCCATTCATAAATGGTCTCACCAAAGTTGGCCCTAAGGATACGGCCTTCACCTTCAGCAGGTTTGAAAGAGTACTGCTTCTCACCTTGTCCCTGTACAGGGTATTTATGATAATTCATGATTTGTGAGCAGGCTGTGGCCACACATCCTGTGGAATAGGCAGAGCCGCGGCTGTCGGTAGGACAAAAGTTATTATAGGGCTTTGACTGATTCCAGGCTGTTTTCAGCAGCGGTGACACACTTGTGGCATAATCAGAAGAGGCTGCTACAGGAGCATGGTCCACACCGCTCTTCATTGACTCTGTAGCCGCGGAAATAAACCAATCCAGGCCACTGCCAGGGGTTGACACATAGTCTGTTTCAGAATAGCCTATGACAGCATCGTATCGGTCATCAGAGGCTATCACGGCAAAGCCACAGCCCTCTGCTCCAATGACTTGCAACTTCTCATTGATGTAGAGCACCTTCAAGTCAGGCATATTATCTCCACGCGACAAAGCCGGCAACAAGACATCATGGGCAGCCTGCAGCATCACGCTTTGCGAGCGCTCCGCAGCATTTACAGGCATCAGGACAGTCATAAGGAAAAGAGAAAAAAGAATCTTCTTCATATAGTAATATTTAAAACCGAAAAACGACCGGGTTGGAATTTACGTCCAACTCGGTCTATTCAATCTATTATACCTATAGGTTTAAAGATCTTCAGTGAATACCAGATAGTCCTTGAAAGTACCAAATGCACCAAGATTAGGAACAAAGTGATACAGGTTGAGCTCTATCATCTTGTTCTCAGCGTCATAAGTACCAGCAAGACCAGAACCTACGGCAGAAGTCTCAGTAACCTTGGCATCTTCATCAGCATTACCGATGATGCCTACATAACCGTAGTTGCTATTGTACCATGCGTGCAGATGGGGATCAACAAAAACCTGCTTCTTGGCATTGACAGTAAAGACGATGTCCTCTTCATAGCCGACAGCATACTTTTTACCTGAATCGGGATCAGTTTCATAAACCACAGGAATCATATACTTTCCATCACCCACCTGATAGACGGGAGTCTCGTACTGTGCCTGGAACATTCCCATGACAAACGTAGCGGTATACTGCTTGAAGCGGGTCACCTTGAAGTCATACCTCGAAACACCATAGATGAATGCCTGAATGGAGTCAACAGCAATAGTCGTAACCTCAGTAGAGCCAGAGGGGATGTCGAAATTCACCACCACCTTCTTGCTCTTCTCACCAGCGGCAAAACTCAAGGGAGCCACAGTAAACTTAGCGTTACTGCTTATCAGTGTGACAGTCTCTTCTTTGGTGCTATCCACACGGTTCACCACAAACGAGAAAGACTGCTCGTCAGTAGGCAAATAAGTGAAAGAAGTAGCATCTGCGGAAAGGAAGAAGTTGCCGCCTACCGCAGCAGCAGAAGTTGACGGTGCATCATATTCGTACTCTTCCGTGCAGGAGGTGATGGTCATTGCCATCACGCCTGCAAGAACAGCGAATGTATATTTGAATAATCTTTTCATAATGCGATTTCTTTTAGAATTGTTGATTGGTTATTGTTCATCTGGATCCTTCCAAGGCGTATAGGCACTGGTCACATCAGGATTGTTCCAACCATCAAGAGCCTTGTTGTTGTTCTTCTCGGTAATCACGATAACGAGGTTCATCCATGCAGGACGACCGTTGGTGTTATAGCGGGTCAGATCAGCAAAGTTGGTGCCTTTGTAGCCACGGGTAACAGAATAGTTCAGACGCTTGATGTCATAGAAAGACTGACCTTCGCCCCAGAGTTCTACACGCTTCTGGAACACAATCTCCTCGACAACGTCGTCCTTTGTCGTCTCATTGCAAGCATAGTTGGCATCGCGGTAGTTCTTCATGAAGGCTTCCACAAGGGCCTTACCCTTGGCGGGATCCTGATGGGCAGCAGCCTCAGCCTCAATGAAATACATCTCCTCCACACGCATGATGGGGTATGCGGCAGCAGAACCTACCTGATACTCATCACCATTGCCCTGGTTCGGACGGAACTTCAGAGAAGCGTAGGTGGGAAAGTTGGCTGCCTCGTCCTTGTCAATGTAAGAAATCAGCGAAGCCAGAGGAGAATCGTCAGGACACTTGAACTCCAGCTTACGGAAGTCATTGTTGCTGATACGATCGTACATACTCTTGTCAATCATCACGTATGGACCTGCAGAAGCATAGCCATAGAAAGCCTCATTGCTCATCCATGATGTCCAGTTCACGATACCGGTCTGCACGCTTTCGTCCTCAGAGGTCTGCTGGGCAGCCCACATAAAGGCAGAAGCATCATTGAAACCGGTTGTCGTGTTCAGACACTGTGTAGGAGTCATAGGTGCAACGGTGCTGGCATCGATAGCCTTGCGTGCATACTCCTGAGCCTTAGCATAGTCCTCGTTCCACATATAGAGGCGGGCCTTCAGACCATAGACACATGCCAAGTCGGGAAGAACCTGACCCTTCGTATCTTTCAGGTTGACAACATATTCTTCAGCTTCGTTCAGGTCGTTCTCGATGAATGCAGCCATCTGTGCATGGGTAGCACGGGGATTGTTGCGGGCAGAATCCTGATCCATACCAGCTTTCACAATGGGTACGGTCAGACCCTTCACGTCGTGGTTGTCCTTGTTCACGCTGCTCACCTTGTCGTTTTCCAGGAACTCATACATACGAGCCATATCCAGATAGGCCAGCGCACGGAATGCCAGACTGGTGCCAAGATAGCCCAACTGGTCGCTGGTAGCAGTACTTGCGTCAACACCACCCACGGCATTGTTGATAGACTGAATGAACTGGTAGTAGTAGTTCCAAATGTACTGGGTACGTGCCTTGTTCTCGTCAATGCCACTGGCCTCAGCCCAAGGTGAATACCAGTCGTAACCACTGGAAACAACAGCCAGGTCGCCAGTCAGTACGTCGCGAACGTGCATGATGGAAGAATAGCCATAGTCGTAGTGGGGCTCAGAAGAGAGCGTCCAGGTTTTGTTGAAATAGGCAGGCATGGCCATCACCAGTGCCTCGCTGGCTGAAGTCGATGCTGCAACCTGAGTCTCGGTTGCAATACTCGTGGGCTGTGTCTCATCGATACACCCTGTGAAGGACGTGAGGCAGACTGCAGCAACTCCAATTCCTAATATTACTTGATTATATCTTTTCATAATTGTTTGTCTGTTTTATCTGTTTCAAGTGATTAGAACGTAACAGTGATACCTCCAGAGATGGTGCGGATAGGTGCATAGTAAGAACCGGTGTTGGCTCCAGAGATGCTCTGACGAGGATCCAGTCCCTGACGCTTTGACCATACCCAGATATTGTCAGCTACACCATATACACGGATGTTCTGGACACCGAAGCCCAAAGTGTATTTCTTTGGCAGCGTGTAGCCAATGGTGATGTTCTGCAGCGAGAGGTAAGAAGCACTGGTCAGGAAACGGTCAGAAGTATATGCAGTATACTTGTCATTGAATTGGATGCGGGGAACAGCTGAGTTGGGGTTCTCTGCAGTCCATGCATTCAACATATCCACGTGCATACCATCACCACGGTCTAAGCTCATGAGTTCAGCGTATGTAGAGTCATACACCTTACCACCCAGCTGATAGGTAAAGTCAAAACTCAGGTCAAAGCCTTTGTAGGCCAGACTGGTTCCGAAGCCACCAAAGGCATCGGGCAGTGCAGTACCACAGAGGTAGTAGTCACCATCGGTAGCCACATCGGTGGTACCCAGCTCGCCAGTGTAAATCTTGTTGCCATCAGCATCGGTCTTGGCCGTGCCGTCATCATTGCGCTCATACTCGTTGTAGTAGTAAAGAGCCTTACCAGTAGTCTTATCGACACCTGCATACTTGTACAGGCGATAGGTATAGATAGGCTCACCCTCACCATAGAAATAGTTGTCAGAGCTGTAACCTCTCACACCGTCGACCTCCATGGTCTTGCGTTCCTCGGGCAAATAGTCAATCTTGTTCTTCTGAGTAGTGATATTGGCGTAAACCGACCAGGTCAAATCCTTCGTACGGATAATATCACCGTTCAGGCTCAGCTCGAAGCCGTGGTTCACCACGTTACCAATGTTGGCATAGTAGCCCGTGAAACCGAATGAGGGGGGCAAGGGGAACCAAGACAGCATATCGTTGGTCTTGTTGCGATAGTACTCGAAGTTACCTGAGAGACGTCCGTTGAAGAGCGAGAAGTCAATACCGGCATTGAACTTGGTGGCCTTCTCCCATGAGATTTCCTCGTTACCGAGTGAAGAAGGAGTCAGCGACACATTGTCGTTAGAGTTTACGATATCATAGTAAGAAACATACTGATAAGAACCAATAGCATCGTTACCATTCTCACCGTAAGAGGCCTTCAGCTTCAGCTCGTCGATCCACTTCACATCCTTCAGGAAGCTCTCCTTGTTCATCAACCAACCGGCACCGAACGACCAGAAGGTACCCCAGCGGTGGTCGGGATGGAAGCGTGAAGATGCCTCGCGGGTCACAGAACCATGAACGAAATACTTCTCATCATAGTTGTACTGAGCACGGCCAATCCAACGCTCATCGTTATACTCTCCATCGTAAGAGTCGGCAGAACCCATGATGACGGCACCGCGCAGCTCCTTGTTGTCGGGCGAGAACATATTGGTCTTGTAAGCACTCAGAGAATAGGTCTTCTGCTTGTAATACTCATGAGCAACCATAGCCTCGATATCGTGGATATTGAAAGTCTTGTGCCAGTTCAGACGCTGCTGGAAGTTGGTGGACCACACACGACCGTGGCTCTTGCTTACCGAACCCTTTGACGATGCGTAGGGGCCGAAGAAACCATTGGTCACATCGGTGCCACGATATTCGTCCACATAGAACGTATTGATGCTGGTCAGCGTAAAGCCGAAAGGCAGACGAGCCTCGAGGAGACCAGTGCCACTAAAGGTGTTGCCCAAAGTGTTGTGTGTATCCAGCTTGTTGGCAGAAACGGGGTTGGCCTGGCTCAGGTAAGGACGGTACATACCGTTAATGGTTGCATCACCGTAGTCATACTCATGGATATGAGCATTCTCGTTATAGCGGATATTGCCTTGGCCGTCACGAATGTACATAGGATAGATAGGAGCAATGGTAAGCAGGGCGAAGGCATTGCCGGAAGAACCTGACTCACCGTCGTCATCCAGGGAGTTCTGCTCGTAGTGGGCATAGTTGATGTTGGCACCGGCCTTCAGCCAGGGCTTCAGCTGGTAGTCTGCCTTCAGACGACCAGTGAAACGGGTATAGTCAGAAGCATCTGTGATACCTTCGTTCTTCAGGTAGTTGGCTGACAGATAGAAGTTTGAACGATCTGTGCTACCAGTAGCACTGACAGTATACTCCTGACGCATGCTGTTATGATAAGTCTCGTTCATCCAGTTATCGGGCATCAGCATAAACTCCTCACCATTATAGGTGTAAACACGTCCCAAAGTGGCAAAAGGATTGAGTTTGCCGTTCTGACCAATCATGGCCTGACCCTCAGGAATGGTGTAAACATTGTACGACAGACCGTAGTCATTATAGGCAGTCAGGTTGTTGTTTGCCCAACTCCAAGCCTGGTTGTTGTCGTAGCCCCATGTGTCCTGTGCATAGTTGTATAGTCCCTTGTACCACATCTCGTAGTACTTGGCAGGGCTGGAAATCATCTCGTAGTCGGGAGTGGCACGCTGGTTAGAACCCCACTTGGCATCGAAAGTGATAGTGGCATCCCTACCCTTCTTGGCACTCTTCGTGGTAATCAGAATGACACCGTTACCACCACGTGCACCATAAAGAGAAGTAGAAGCAGCATCCTTCAGCACCGTCATCGACTCAATATCAATAGGGTTGATGGTATTCAGGTCACCGTCAAAGGGCGAACCGTCAACCACATACAAAGGAGAATTGCCTGCATTGATAGAGTTGATACCACGGATGCGAACGGTAGGCGTAGAACCGGGCTGACCAGAAGCAGTGTTGATCTGCACACCAGAAGCCTTACCCTTCAGAGCGTCAACGGCGTTGGTCACCTGGACCTTACCAATCTCGTCGCTATTAATCACAGCTGCAGAACCGGTAAATGCCGACTTCTTCTGAGTACCATAAGCCACCACAATCACTTCGTCGAGGGCTCTCTGGTCGCTGGTCAGCATGATGCGCATATTTGCACGTGCGCTTACCTCCAGAGGCTCCATACCCACATAAGTGATACGAAGCATGTTCTTGCCAGCAGGACAGGTCAGCGAGAACTGACCATTGGCATTAGTCACTGTACCGACTTGTGTTCCCACAACCAGAACAGTAGCACCGATAACGGGCTGACCATCGTCCTGAGACACCACGGTACCACTAACTTTTGTCTGCGCCAAAGCTCCTCCTACACAAAGGAAGAGGGCAGCCAGAAACATCATTAGTCTTTTTTCCATAAATCTCTCTCGTTTTTTTGTTTGTTGTTTATTAATTGTTTGTTGTTTTTTCCTTTTGTTAAGGCTTAACATTATATAATTTTAATTATGTACGTGTACGTATTTATGATTTATACCAGTGTCCCAAGATGCGGATTAGTTCGCAAAAAGCGACGAACAAAAAGGGTGCAAAACACCCCTCTGAATTGTTACAAGGTGCAAAATTACTTAATAGTTTTAAAAATACCAAAGAAAAATATAAAAAACTTACACTTTTAAACATTTTGAGCGCAAAAAACTACAAAACAAACACTGAATTTGCTATTTTCAGGACATCCTTGATTGCGAATTGATGCATAAATTGAATTCACTAAGGTTACCCCATTCGGACTAAATAATATTATGTACGCGAGGAAAGTCAATAAACAGGTAACGGCAGACGATTTATTTAAGAAGGAGTAATTAAAAGGCGTATAGGTCAAATAAAATTTCGGAATAAGTTGGCGTTTTGTTATGTTAAAAATAGGAATAAGTCATAAATAATAGCTTTAAAAATATGGAATAAGTGGTTTTTTATTTGGTAAAATGATTTTTTATCACTACAATAGTTTTCTTCAAAAAGAGGCTTTGGAAGAAAGCACTCACAACATACTGTTGAAGCGTTTTCATTTATGAAGACAAAAACCATAAAAAACCCTTCTGTGGGATTGACGCTCATTCTGAGCATCTGCGACAAGTGTTATGGCTCTGTCATTAAAAGCACGCTTTTATGCCAGCGTCATACCACTTGCCACGACCACTATCGTGGTTCTTTCAGCCTGTTTTGCCTCCTGATAGACCTTCCATCGCCCTCCCATCCAACTTAGTTTCCACTGGTTCCCACAGCGGAAACAATTAGTTTCTGGCCGGGAACTGTCAGTTTCTGGCCGGGAACTGACAGTTTCCACGGCGGGAACTGACAGTTTCCACCGCAGATGTTATTCGGAAACTCCCTTTATTTAAAGGCGTTTCAAGCTGTTTTGGGGTGTGAAATGCCATGTTTTTGACTCGAAAATGACGAAAAGTGACGTTATAGTGATGTTATTTTGAGCACATCGTCATAGGCTATCTCATTTATTTACAGATAGATAGCACCAAGAGTGACGTTATTCACTATTTTTTAAGAAAAAATTCTATTGAAAATGAAGCACCTACTCTAAACGCAGGAGTGAAGTATCCGATAATGGTTCCTTTCTATACTCTTCTATATTAATAGCTCAACTTTCGCAAGCTCCGCTTGTCTTGTAGATAGAGGGAGTTCTTGCCTTGCAAACGACCATAGGTCTTTTAGCAAAGGAAAAAACTTCCAACCAACTTCAGGACGAGAGCAGAACAAAGGCACGCAGTGCAGAAACTATAGAGCGGGGTTTAAAGCCCAAAGTCCAATGTAATATCCTAAAGTCCGCAACTAGTCGCCATTAAGAACTCGGCCCTGTTGGGTCATCGCAGGTAATGTTGGGGTTAATTAAAGGGGAAGAAATAAAATAATAACCCATCGGAAAACTATTCAAGATTACTCTTGAGATAACAGTTGATTTCAGAATGTGTATATATTTTTATGCTTTTTTCCCCAATGAAGTTTTCAAACTCGTTGCGTTCACCGATTCATTTCTAACCTTCCAGGTTTACCTGTTCCTGCCACTTGCTGACGCTGATGCCAGTGCATGAGACGAAAGCACGTGAGAAAGTGTTGTAGCTTAAGAAGCCGCTGTCTTTTGACAACTGCTGCAGGGTGAAGGTGGTGCTTTCCTCTTTCATGGCTTCGCGGTAGAGCGACTGGAAGTGGTCTATGCGCAGCTTATTAATATATATATAATAGGTGATGCCCTGCGAGGCGAAATAGAGGCCCAGGTAGGTACGGTTAGTGTGGCAGGCCTGAGCCAGCGTTTTGAGCGACAGGTCACGCTGCAGGTATAGTTGCGCCTCCTCACAGTGCTTCCGCAGCAGTTCACCCGTCTTATAGATGATGATGTCTTTCCTC
>CACZZQ010000005.1:0-14827 GCA_902785695.1 uncultured Prevotellaceae bacterium
TGATTATATCAGGGTGTAGATCCTGAGGAAATCATAGTAATATCCACAGACGAACCAATGAATATCCCAAACAAAGGTTAAATACGTTAATTTTGCCTCTTTATTTCTGACATTGTCCAACCCTCAATCCACCTCTCTACCGTTTAATGTATAAGTTGTTGATTATCAATGCTTAACGTATTCTCTTGCTAAAATAGTAACAATTTTGGAAAAAACTCTTGCTATTTGCCAAAATTGTTATGCTTTGCACCAGATTACGGTATGTTGTCATGACAATAAAAACCAACAGGACTTGTCAATCATTCATTTCCCGTAATCCGGTATTTCAGCTGACAACTCCCGAAATACTTGTGTACGAACTTTGTCAGCGTTTTAATGCAATCCTTCTCCAGCCGTTCATAAACCTCGCTGGAGGGAACCTGGACAAGCAGGTATCTCTCTTTCGGGCTGTAGGTCTCATACCTCATCAGGCTATAGGTCTTGCTCGCTTCCTCGGCAGATACCGACTGGCACAGCTCGGCCAGGCACATCGTCCACCGTTTTTGATAGTCAGGCGGAGAGACCTCCCCGGCCCCCTTCTTGGATGCTTTCTTCCTCTGGCTGACCTTGATTTTCAGCCAGTCATTGAAATGCTGCATCACATCGCTCATGCTCTTATGTTCCGTCTTGCCACGGCAGGCACATTCATTGACGAAGACATCCAGCCAGTTGACAAGGACAGAGGCGTGAATGCCATGCAGCTGCTGCATCTGCAGCAGCCAGTCGCGCTGTCTTTTCAGATGGCCTGCGGCGTCTGCCACATCGACATTTCCTGTCGGCATCTTCGGGGTTTCTGTATGCAGAAACTCAGTTCCTGATAACAATATTCCCTTTTCTTCATTCTCATTAATGCGCGTTGTCGGCGGCGACGACGACGGAGAGAGTAAATCTGAACGCAGTGAAGATTTATCATTTACTTTTTTTTTATTTACTGTACTTCCTGCTGACATCAACGGGGTTTCTGTATGCAGAAACTCGGTTTCTGTTGACACATCCTGCGTTTCCGACAGCAGTTCAGAATAAAGGTAGGGAAGGGTGCTGACATCCTTGACCCTTCGCTTCACTGCAGCAAGATACCGGGACTGTATGCTCCGCGAGGTAAGTATATGGTGACAGGCAAACAGTTCCTTATCCAGCAGGCCGACGCTCAGGCAGAACTTGATGGCCTCGTGTACAGTACCCTCTTCAAAGCCCAATATCTCAGACAACATGAAAGGCACGTCATCGTCCCACACCATGTAATACCCGTTCTCATAAATATTACAAAGCAGGACGGTGTACACGGCAAGAGCCTTGCCCCCGCCATTACTGCGCATCAGCTTCCGAACCTTGATGTCACGGTAGAAGCCGACATCAAGCGGAAAATAGTCAAGCCCTGTCTTCTGTGGCCTTGCCATAACTATATCACCATATACATCAGTCCGCTACAGGACATCTCCATCAGTCTGCTACTCATAATAATTCTGCGTATATTGTTCTAACAGATACTGCCCATTCCTGTCTATGCCAAAGGCAACAGGATAACGAAGAAGGAGACAAACCTCATTACTGTCTGCATTCCTGGAGAGAAACCTGTTGCTTTTCCGGAGTGCTTTTAGGGAAAGCGAATCCCGAATCTCTTCGACAAGCTCTTTCCAAAGGAACAGCCACCGCTCAACCCGATACCTGACAAGGAGAGAGACGGAGGAGACATAGGGTTCCCTGTCATCTCCTTCTCTGTACTGAAGCTGCCGACTGATAATCTCACCAGGTACACCATACGAACTGAAGTCAATCATATCACCCCGATGGGGAACTTCACCCAAAGAGGCGGCCATGAACTCCTGCAGCACATTGCCTGTTGACTCAACAACAAGTCTCACTTCAAGACAGTCATTCATCATCATCGTCGTCTAAAGCGTCGAACATATTCTCATACAGGCAAAAGAAACGGTCAAAAGCAAGGTACATCAATTCCGGCCTTAGCTCGTCGAAGACGGAACCGACGACATAAACCTTTTTCCCAAGCCCCTTCAGATAGCCGGCCTCAATATGGGCAGAGCGTCCGGCTGGTAAGAGCAGGATGCAAGTGTCCACCTCACTCATGGCTTCTTGATGTTCCCGGAATCTCTTTCGGGCCAAAGGGTGGTCAAGGAACTCCGCTACATCTTCACCATAAAGACCATTCATCTTCACGTTCAGCTCTTCCCAAACGGACTTGCAGTTTTGTCCATGCGGATGGCGAAAGTCATAGACTTTATGACCGCGACGCCTTAACTCCTCTACGAGCGAGGGCTGCATCGGATTGTCCCAACTGCTTGCAACATAAACCTTTCTTTCCATTGATTCATTCATTATTTTATTATTTACATATTGAATTATTTACATATCAAATAATTGGGGCTCAATGGTATAATTATAGACCATCACCTCCTGCTTACGGCGCGAATGTCCCCTGAAGTTGGACACATGTATCGGCAGGTCTTTGGCGGTCGTGTTCCAATTGCTCTTTCTCGCATACTTACGCAGCAAGGCTGAGTCATAGTTACAAAGAAGGAACTTGCCTTTTATATTGGAAAGCATTGCCAATAAGTCTTCAAGGTCTTTCACTGAAAAACCATGATAGTGTTTCTGTTCTGTCTCAGGGTAAGGAGGGTCGAGAAAGAAGAACGTCTCTTCACGGTCACGCTGACGGATGACCGTCAGCGCATCCCGACAACTGATCTGCACTTCTTTGAGTCGTTCATGAATGGCAGCCGAGAACGATTGCCTGTAGTGCTCAGTCACTATGCCGCTGTGACTTCCGGCAGTACCGTTGTCCCATTTCCATCCGCCAGAAGGTGAACCGCCGAATGACATGTTTGTCACCATCCATACGGCCCAGGCTAAGTCCACCTTGCTTTCAAGGCATTTGTCCGGCTCTTTCCAGAACGAATATGCCTTCTTGTAGCTGGACTCACAATGAAGTGTTTTCTTCACCTTCTCCAGTAACATGGGGAATAATGTTTCATCCTGGCATACTTCGTAGAAAGTGATCAAACGGTCGTTGATGTCATTGATGACTTCAAGATAGCTTTTACCTTTGGCAAAGAACACGGCGCCACCGCCAAAATAAGGCTCACAATAAATCTTGTGAGAAGGCATCATCCCAAGGATGACACTGGCCAGTTGCTGCTTTCCTCCGTAGTAGGTGATAGGTGTACGTATCATAGCTGATGCTTAATTTTTATTGGCATATATCCATTCCTCTCTTCAATATCACAGCTGGCCATCCAAGAATAGCCCGCTGCATTCTTGTCTATTCTCTGGCCATCGACGAAGCGGTGGCATTGCGTTTTCAACAGGCAGCCATCGCCTGTACAGAATAGGGTTATATCATTCTTCATGTTAATACCCCTCCTTTGTAATCATGATAATGGTTGTCATATTCCAGCTGCTCCGAAGGAGGCTTTTCCTTCTTCTCATCCCACCCAATCTTCAAAAGATAAATGCCCGATAAGATACTGGCAGATGACAAAAAGGCAAAAACATATACGAGATATTTCTTCCCCTCATTGCCATTATCCAGGATTCGACAGGTAAGCCATGCCATCAGACAGGCAAGAAGTAGAAGAAAGTAACAGGGAAGGATATAGGGATTCTCCATCATACCAGACCCTAAAATATATGCGAATGTATTCATGGCTTTCTATTTCGTAAGATTCCTGCAGACAAGTTCCACATACTGCAAAGCATCACGCACTAAATTGTAGCCCCTTCGGCCAAGACGTAAATGCTTCAGGTGTTCTGACATTATACGGAAAACCTCTTTGTCTTCCTTGTATTCCTCCAAGAGAAAATGACGGAGCCACAGCTCATAGCCTTCTGGCCGGGGAAGGTCAAGTTCCCTAACAAGGAAAACGGAGAAACGGACACGCTTGTTAGGGTAGAGGTAGACGCAGTTTCCATGGGAACGGTCAAACCAGTCGAACACCATGTGGGCCACCATGTTCTCGCGGTCGATGGCGATCTGGAAACAGTCTATGACAAATTTGTCCCGTATCTTTGGAATAATCTCCCTGATGTCATCAACCGTAACGGCATCGATAACGGGAAAAGAAATCTCACGAATGAAACGCATATTCTTGGATGGAAGCAATGCATACGGATTGCGTTGCTCCAGCTTTTGAATATCATCCTCATTTGCAAGTCCCAAATCATTGATGTGCCATTCCCTGATCTCATCAAGAAGTCGTTTCTCACGCTCCTCTATGGTATTGCCACACCAACTGTCTTCATACACGGACAGGTCGGTTGGCGTTTCGTTGAATGTGAGTAGAGAGGTTCCTACCATATTGCTTATCTTCTTTGTTTGAATGATAATTGTTCATAGACGGGCCATTAAGCCATTATACGAATCGCAGATACATTCGGCTGTCTGCTTGTCAAGATAGAAATTGCCGCGACAGTATCTGAACTTATCGCTGATGCCGCCAATCCATTCGCATTCGCATACATCAAAATATTTCTTTCCGAAAGTGGAACGGACATACCAGTACTTGGTTCCCTTTTGGGGCACCTCAAGCCTGTCCTCTGTTTTCTTCATCATGCTTATACCTTATTATATATATTGTGAATGTTCATCGCCTTTTGACATATTGGTGTAAACAAATTGTCTTGCCATAGATACAGGAAAAATCCTTGACTTCGCAGTTTTTCAAACTGTTAATGGTCAAAAACATCGTCCGCCCTGGTATGGTGTTTGGAAGAAAGCAGCAAATATGGGCATACATCTTACATTCATGCAGCATATCCATGAAATTGCTGATTGCCCCCATAATGATACAGTCACATGCCGGTATCAGCACTTCTTGCTTTTCAAGAAGCGTCAGATAGGCAAGGTAGTCCATCATGTCTGCAAACACACAACAGGCATCACTCCGATGCCCTTCTACACGCGGAATACAGGTAATCCCGGCTGGCTTCACGGTAAAAGACGAACGGCATAGGGAAGCTGAATAAAACTCCATGCCACCCATTTCGTTACGGATGCCGATGCCACAATAGACAACATTCAACGCTAACACTTCCACTGAACGCAAACGTGCTGGTAAATGGGTCGTGCTGATTCCCTCTTCGTTCAGCAAAATCAACCCCTTCCAGTCCAGTGAATACTCCTTTTGCACACACGCATTGGAAATCTTAGTCTGGACGGAAGGGGAACTTCTCATCAATGTTCGCATACTAATAATGTTCTAAAAGGGCAGAACGGACATACAAGACGCGCCCATTACGTCCTTCGCCCTTTACACGTGGAAAACGCTCACCGATAGTCCTCATGTAATCGGTTGTGACATGAAGAATCTTGGCAGCCTCGGCAGTTGTGACCAGCTCGGGTAAATCATCATTGTTTTTAAGCTCACGCTTCAAAATCTTGGCGACTTTGTAGGCCAGCTCATCCATACAACTCTTGCTAAGTTCTATTTCCATAAGCCATTATGTCATTTGTTACAAATCTACATGCGAAGGACGGCACAGCCCGTATTCTTTGCATTTAAGCGCAAAAGTAAGCAAAAAGAAAAGCCCCGGCAAACAATGTCGGAGCCTTCGAACTATAAAGGGAAACTGAGGAATGATTTAGGGAATGTTGGGAATGTCAGAGGGGAAGGATGGGAAGGTCTTTTTTATTTCTTTCATCAAGGCAATAGCTAACTGATAGAACGGCTTTTGTACGCCGTCGGCCACCCAATGATCAAGATGAAACGACATCCTTTTGTCCCGAAGAGGCTTGCCTACTGAGTCACGGTTACAATGGAACTTGATCTTTCGTGTGAACTTCCACGATGCTACATCCCTGACAAAGTCGGTGACCGTTCCTTCATAGCCAAGAATCCGATAGACAACATAGACCACACTCCAGCAAGTGTTTGTTCCCCATAGTCCTTCATCAATGGTCTTTTCCACAGCCTTTACCATCACTTCGGGAGACGGAATTTCCACATCGGGTTCCACTTCCGTCTGATTCGTATTGGTCGGTTTTCCCACCACATTGTTGCCAAGGATGTATTGGGTATCTACATGCTGGCTTCCAGAAGCGTAGATGTTGATTACATTACTGCCTTGCTGTGGATGAGCCGACCGTTGCTGTTGCTCCAATAGCTCATTCAACTTTTTCAAGAGTTCGGCGGGCAGCATGTCGCCGAGTCCGTCCAGATAGTCTGGGGTTTCATTATTGTGATTCATATTCACGTTTACCGTTAAATTCTTGTTAATAATTACATATAACACGCCGCGAGGCGGGAGAGAAGAAAAAACGGAGGACGTGGGTGAGGTGTTTTGGTGTCACAACAAAGTCTCTCAGGTCTGCAATTACCTTTCATAGAATGCTGTTACTGCCAAAGCCCACGCCTCCGTAGTGGATTGCGTGAGCAGGCAGCCATTCGCTTCTATGAAGTCTATTTGGAATTGCAGTTCGAGAGACCTTCGATAAAGCTGCGGTTGCTTCGTCTAATATGTAATCGGGTGCAAAGGTAAGCATTTTCCTTCACATTCCGATACAATTTGCAAAATATCTTATGGACTCATAGCTATTCTCTTTATTAAAAGGTTCGACAATTATTGTTATTATTTCGCATGAATTACTGTTTAAACGTTATTCTTAGTATGGCAGTGCGGCTACAGAGGACGTAGTCGTAGGTGTTGATGCCATTGAAAACAGAGTAATCGTTGCGGCGCTGGTTCAGGGGGCATCAGCAGGAGGGTGAGTGTAGTAATGGTCTTATTCATGGTCGTCCTCGGGCTGATGGGTGAAATAATACTGGCGACGGAGCTGATGGAGCTGGGCGAAGCGGATTTTAAGGAACTGGAGCTCCACCCGGGCGGCCTCCTTGCTCTGACGGAAATGCCGGTTGAGCTGCTGGCCGCTGACCAGACGGACGACGGCGGGCTGGGCGGCGACGATGGCGGTGGGCGCCGGGTCGCCGTCGAGGCAATAGGGGTAATTTGCGACGATGTCGCCCGCAGATGCGGTCTCGACCACCTGGCCGGTGCCGTGGCTGTCGCGCACCATGTAGTGGAAGCTGCCCGCCTCGACGTAGCCCAGGAGGCTGGCGGCGGCTCCTTCGGCCTCGGCGGTCTGGCCTGCCGTGAAGCGGGTCGGACGGCCGTGGCGCAGACAGTAGTCGCGCAGGTAGTCCAGGGCCTCGGAATAATGTGCCTTGTAATTCATAATTCTCGCGTTTTTTGCTGCGAAGTTATACAAAAAGGCACGAAAAAGCCCCCGGCGAGGCTCAAAAACTGCCCACCGAGGGTGCAACTCTAAAACTAGTTTTAGAAATTTATCCTATTTTTGGCTCAGAATGATGATTCCTTGAGTCAAAATGTCTGTCATCCTTCTTTGCCGAAGGTGACCTCCCTGCGCAGTTTACTCAGGTAGATGGGCGTGATGTTGAGGAACGAGGCGATGTCCTTCAGCGAGAGCTGCTGCACCACCTGCGGACAGCGGTCGATGAGCCGACGGTAGCGGCTGCGGGCGGTGTAGCGGTAGTGGTCGAGGTCGCGTCCATAGACCATCTTGAACAGGTTCTTGAGTATCTTCACGTCCATCTTCGCCATCTTCGGGTCGTTGTCGAACAGCGCCTGCAGCTCCTGTCCGCTGATGACGCGCACCACGCACGGCATGTCGGCCTCGATGCTCACCTCCGACACGTCGCCGTCCAGGCAATACGGGAAGTCGGCCACGAACTCGCCCTCGAAGGCGAAGCCCGTGCAGTAGTCCTTGCCCTCCTCGTCGTTGTGAACCATGTACTTGAAGCAGCCCCGCTCCACGAACGCCACCCACTGTGCCGGCTCTCCCGCCTCCTCCAGCGTCTCGCCCCGCTCCATCACGCGCCGCTCCCCGTGCTCCATGCAGTACTCCCGCAGGAACTCCAGGTCCAGTCCCTCCTTGTAGGTGTTAAAGTGCTTGTTTGTTTGGTGTGTCATATTATCGTCAGTTTTGAAATAATAATCAAAAAGTATAATCATGCCTTAGTTTCTCCACCTCATTTAAGTATAGGAATTCAGAAGGTTGAGATTTTTTTATATTTCCATCGTGGTTATGTCTCTGACTGCTTGAAATTAAGTAGCAAGCCTTCTTAGCTCTTGTTACTCCCACATAATGCAAATCCAAATCCTGATTCCAATTAGGGTACAAAGGATTGTCAAAATCACCATTCACAATTTGTTTATACGGCAATTCCCATTGGTTCATATTGAGATGATACACTATATCAAATTCCAATCCTTTTGCTTTATGCAAAGTCATTATCAAAACTTCATCCCCACTAATAGGTCTATAAGTATCTAACATTTCCTTATTAGCCAATACTGCTTCAAGGTGCGTTTTCGCTTTTCCCTCTTCATATTCTGGAAGAATAATATCACCTACTGCATTGAACAGTCTCGGCAACTCGTCTTCAATTTTCACAATACTCACAGATCTGATTTCCTCTTTAATCTGGTTCAGTCTGTTACGTTCATAATCAGTCAGTACTTCATAATCAAGGAACTCATCTGTTATTGTCATAAAACGCATTGAGGCATCCCAATAAAACTGCAATAGTAGTCCATAGAGTCTTGACCTTGGATTTAGGTCGGCATCCAAATCTGTTGATTCAATAACTCGATGAGGTGTTTCCAGGTACTGATTCATTAGTTCTTGTGTCCGTTTATTCTTTACTAAAATTACCACCTCACTCATGTCAGTCACAAAATTTTTCTCACAATCTTCTTTGACATATTTGTCTATGTATGAAGCAACACGTTCCTCAGTTCCATCTACGGAAATAAGTTCTACGCCCTCTTCATCTGTATCAATCAAGGCACAATTCTTATCCATCAACCTATTTGAATAATTGACAATAGGTATTGAGCATCTGAAGTTTCTTGCTAGTCGAAAAGCAGTAAAGTCTTGACGCTTTTCAAGTGCTACTAGATATTTACTACTTTTGTGAGCGAATCCAAATATTGATTGGTTTACATCGCCTACAGCATTTCCAATTATTCCAAGACCTAACAGTTCTAGAAAGATTCCATTTGTATATTCATCAGCATCTTGATACTCATCTATAAAGACATACTTATAACGGGCCTTTACATACTTCCTACAAGCAGGACATTCTTTTATAATGTGCAAAGCCATTAGTTCCAGACTTTCTATCATGACCTTACCTTCAGTATAGAGGTCATATAACATTTTCCATGTTGGTTTGCTTATACTCTCGTATGGTGGATGTCCCTCAACAATCCATTTGAAACTCTCTCTCAGCTCTTTACTCAGATCATTATATGCAACCGGCACGACATCGCAAGAAGAATGCCTTATTACAAATCTTCCGAATGGTAAAACTATCTGGGTCAAACAAAAACTGTCAATAGTTCCGAAAAATGAATTTTTACTATAAACGCCATCAACAAGCGTTCTCCGCTTCAGGTTTCCTGATGCTTTCCTGGTGTACGATATGGCTATTACCCCCTGGTAATTCAATAAAGCATCGTCTCCAAGAATTTTTTTTATTTTCTCGGAGATAACAAATGTTTTACCGCTGCCAGGCGAAGCCATCACAACGGTATTTCCCATGCATTCAATTATGCTTTTCTGAATCGCTGTCGCTTCCATACAATTCTTCAATCACATTCCTTGCATCTACTAATGGAGTGGCAATTTTATCCTCCTTCAAGAGATATAGTTTACTCTTATTTGCTTTTAAGAATTGATACATATTAATTGCCTTATGCTTCTTCATGGCCTTTATAACCTCTTCTTCTGTCATTTTATCGTCTGGGTCATAAAACTTATTCAAAGTGTCATGAAGGCAGCTTTTATATAAGTCTGTTTCCAAATCAACATCTGCTATCTCAATATAATATCTATCAAGAAAGTCCTTGAACCATTCTACAGCTTCTTTTACATCTTGTGGGATGTTGTTTGTGTCTGTATAACGCAGATGTTTACTATGCTCATTAAACAGTCGCTCATCTTCTTCGTTGTCGAATTCGCAAGATGCAAGGAAACAGTCAATCCCCCTCTCTATCCCTGCATATCTGGTTTGTGTGGTTCTTGGAACTTGTATTTCATCATTATCTGTACGAACAGACCATCTTATTTCCATTGCCTCTAGAATTTTGATATAGGTCACAAAATCAACACCGTTCACACAAAGCACACTTATATTCAATCTGTCTAAATCAATACCCATTTGATTAGCAAGTGTTCTATATAGCATCTCCTCTGAGGGGCCTTCTACTAGGATTACATAATCTGCAAAAAATGCTTCGGCAGGTAGAACACTCATTCTATATCCTAATCCATCAAATCCGTCTTCAATGGCTTTTGAGCATCCATCGGATGCAACTTTAGTTTCACTATTCTCATCCTTATACAACCGAATAATAGAATTGGGGCTAAATTCACTGACAATAAAAGGTGAGTGGCTGGTAAGTATTATCTGCCCATGCAATGCTTTCCCTAAATAGTTTGCAAGTTCTCGTTGCTGATGTGGGTGAAGATAGGCTTCTGGCTCTTCAATGCAGATTATTGACACCTCATTAGAAATTGCCGTTTGCTGATTCTGTGTTGCCCATAGAGAAAGGTAAATCTGATTGATTCGACCTTCTCCACCTATAACAAGACGCTTATTTTGATGCTTCGACGAAATGGATACATTTGATATAACCTGCTCTATATTCATTGCAGAGGTATCAAACAAAACTTGCTGTTCCTTATTGTGAATTGATAACTTACTCAATTCCCCATTCAGTTGGTCTGTTGCGGTTTTTACAAATGATAGTTCTGGAATCTTTTCATCCACAAACCGTAACTTCTCTTCAATTTCGTGATAAAGACAATCATCTGTAGCCTGAACTTCATCACTACGATTCTGTTTAGCTTTATTCAGTAATTCCTTTTTAGATTTGTTAATGTAGCCCCAGAAGTCTCTTCTGCTGCCAATGTATTTTATGTTAAGATATTTGCGATAAAACGGTCCTGCACATTCTTTCAAGTCTTCTTCACTGTCACTTTTTCCGCAATAGAACTGATATTCGATCTTATCGTTTTCATACCAAGCCTTATACTGTAATACCATTTTGCTGTCATTACTAATATAACCTGGCATTCTAGCCACAACACAATCCTCTACCACATCAGTCAAATAAACCCTGATGACAACTTCTTTGATGTCTTCATAGGCATAGAAGTCTGAATCCTTTAATTCAAAGCTATAGTCAGAGAATCCTCGATCCATAAGTATCTGGAGCGCGTATATAAGATTTGTCTTTCCTACGTCATTAGCACCTATAATCAACGTACTCTTGTTGAAGTTAACAATAGCCTCCTTATAATTCCTAAACCCCTTAATATAAATATGTTCTATTTGCATATCTACTTATTTTTTCTTATAAACATCTCTGTTATAAATACTTCCATTCTTCTGTTTCAGTATTTCCTTCTCAATGCTGGGCAGCGAGGCTGCGAATTTCTCAAAACGTACCTTGCCCATTCGGTCGTAGAGCGCACGGCCTAACTGATAGACTTTCGTCTGTAATAGTTCAGGCATATAGCCGTTTGGATTTGAATCTGCATTGCGGGCGTTCTCGATGGCATCGAGCATCAACGGCAGGTATTTGATGTAGTAATAGCCGCCCTTCTCAATTTTGTCGAGTGCCTGCTTGGCATCGTTGGCGGTCTGAATGCCGAGGTCCGATAAGTCTGTCCGCTTATGATACAGAAGCCAGATTTCAATGCTGGGATTGCTGATGACCAAATGCCAGTTTTCCTTTTGGGCACAGAACGCATGCAGTTCCTCTATCTGCTTCTGCGGCCATCGGTCAACATCGATGACACACCAAAGCGAGTCGCCATCCTCGGCACTCAATTGGTTCTCGGCGATATATGCTTTCACCTTCTCCAACACTTTCGACGGAGAAGAGGCTTTTCGCTTCTCAGATGCCTCCTCGTCGTCCGATGTTTCCGGCTCGATAATATCCACCTTGATACGGTCTATGCCATCGAAAAGCCTGAAGTAGTCGGGTTCACGCTCCGTTCCTTCCGTTGCGATGGCAAACAGGGAGTAGTCGCGGACCTTCTCTTGGGGAACCTCCCTCGTATAACCTCTAACTTTGAATCCCATGTTACTCCCAGTTTAATTCGTTGAAACGTGCCAGGAAAGGGATGGCGCCGAAGCGTCCGTTGAGGTAGCCCTTCTCCAAATCCAAGTCTGCACGTGGCTTGAACTCATCGAGCGTATAGAGATGGGTGCTCTGTGTTTCGCGGTCTTTCTCGGCAAACCAAATCTCATCGTTGCGGAATACCTGCCCGTCGAGCAGTCCTGCATCGTGGGTAGTGAAAATCAACTGGCCCTTCATGTTCTTGTCATTGACAATACGCGAAACCAATGTCCGTACCAGCGTAGGATGCAGGCTGCGATCCAGTTCGTCAATGACGTAGGTGCAGGCCTCGCTCTTGACATTTTGCACCATCGGCACGAAGTCGAAGATGCGCTGGGTACCATCCGACTCTTCCTTCAGTTCAAAATCATAGAGGATGTCATTCACTTTATGGAGAGCTTTTACACGGCGCACGAAATACTTGTTGCCTTCGCGGCGCATACTGACGGTGAAGGCTCCCGTGTCTATCATCACCTCTTCCTGTCCCTCTGGCGAACGGGAAAGGCGCTTGACAATGCCATCCACGCCCTGCACCAGTTCAGGCCATTCCGAAATGCTCTGCTTGAACGACTCAATATCCTCGTCCTTCAAGGTCAGTTCGTTGATGCCGAGATCCAAGGCCGAAATAAGTGCTTCGGACTGCGACTTAAACCCTTCGTCGGAATACCTGTTGTCGAAGATAGAGGTCGAACGGGTCTCAGGGAAGATGACGTGCAGTTTGGTGGTCAGCCACAGGAAAGCATCCGTCATCTGGGCGTTCTTCACAACATCGTGCTTCGACAGCAACAGTTCGTTCCCCTTAAGCAGGTTGTCTTCTAACAGCGAAACCAGCAACTTTGTTTTCTCTGCATCCTTTTTTCCTGCCGTCAGATTGATGCTTGTCTTGCCAGTCTGTACGTCGTACTTACGTTCAAACACGCACACGGGTTTCTTAATAGTGGAATACAGCCATTCCTCCATGCAGAGGTTGCCACGATAACTCACCCCGTAGGAATACTGGTCTGACTCTGTGCCAAACTCCACCTCAATGGAAACTGGCATCTCCGGGCCATTATACTTGTTGGCATCCCTGAAGGCCGTGGGAGGCAGACTTCCCGTTGCCACCATGGTCTGGAGTCGGCCAAGCGCTTTTACCAGACACGACTTGCCCGCACCGTTGGCACCGTAAATCACTGCCGTGCGCAACACATTGGCCCCACGCCCCTGACTATGCACGTGCCAGTCCTTTCTGCGGACATTGGATGACGGCAACATCGTGAACTCCGTTTCCTGTCCGTATGACCTAAAATTCGTTGTTACAATTCTAATCAGCATACCGAAATATATTAAAGTTGATGCAAAGTTACGAAATTTTCGTCATAGAGCAAGGATTTGCAAGCAGATTTTTTGTATTTTAACGTATTTTTTCATGGAAAATAGTTGCTATCTCCATATTTTTTCGTACCTTTGCCCCAGATTTACAACGTAATCCACACCATTTATTTACTTAAAAATACAGCAATGACATTGAATTTCAAGACCTGAAAAAGCGTTTTACCATTGTTTTACCAACATGGCAATTCTTGTAGAGAGCAAAAATAAAAACGGTTGAAAATCAGTGAGATATGGTTAGTATGGGATTATCCCTCACCTTCCGCAAAAAGGAGCCTCACTCTCCGCAAAATGACAGGAAAGCCGTGATGATGGCTTTCCTTTTTTGTTGTTGATAATCAGTTACTTATGGTTTTTGGAGTTCTTAAAAGGCTGAATGACAGCCTATTTTACAAAGGTGTGCTAAATAATGACTGAAAAGTTTGCTGATATGCCAATTATTTCTTATCTTTGCACCGCAATGTGCAATACAATTGCAATCAAAATGCATTATAAATAGAAAAGTATGGCAACAACAATTAAACGTAAAGCAGCGTCTTTCCGACTTCCAAACTACCTGTTGGAGGGACTGAAGACTGAGGCCAGAAGGCAGCACCGCAGTGTGAACAACCTCGTTGAAGTTGTTCTGCTGAAATCGCTGTATAATGAGCCTAATGCGGAAACGCTGGCTGCAATGAAGGAATGTGAGTCTGGTGTAGAACTGGAGGACTTCGATCCAAACGAACTGGATAAGTACATCTATGCGGAAACGGCTGAAGAAGTCCACTCAGTTTAAGAAGGACTTGAAAAATTACAGCTTCTTGCTGCGCTCCAAGTTGGCATTCTCTTTGGTAGTTGCTGAGTGCTCCTTGATTCTCTGAATCTGTGCCAGTTTCTGCTCCCGCGAGCAAGGATGCAATGACATTTGTTGTACCTCCCGCTGAGCAGCCATGCTGTTCTTGCGGTGAAAATCGTTGGTAAACCAATTTCCCACTGATAAACTTTTCTGCATAACCATCCAGTTCAAGCAGACCTTCAGGCGTGAAGCCCTTGGCAATAATGGCACGGACAGAAGCCCAAAAATCTGCGTTGTTCATTATTCGTAGTTGCTATTAATCTTATTTTGGGGCAAATTTACGAAAATAATCTCAATAATCAAAATAATCACATTAGTTTTCCCAGAAGCCCTTGAGATTGAGTTACAAAAGCAGGGAATACCATACGAAAGAGAGAAAGAACTTAAGATTCAGTATAATGGCATTGAACTAAAGCA